>VFLI01000010.1 GCA_009885105.1 Spirochaetia bacterium
CCGGAATGGGGAATCCACTGCTGATGCTGTTCACCATTGGCCCCACTCTGTCATACAAGCGAACCAATTACGTATTTTATACAGATACTGCAATTCGTCCAATCACGCCCACAATTGCCGGCCCCTCCATCAATTGCACCGCGAACTTGCCTTTGCCTGCAGGACTTTCTCTTGATGCATCCAGCTGTGTTATCAGCGGAACACCCACTGCTACAACGTCTACAATCACATACATAATCAGCGGGTCCAATTCATTCGGATCGACCGCAGCTCCTATAACGATTCGCATCGGCAATACCACCGCAATTGCAGTCTACGGACAGGGAGGTAGTTTTACATCAAGCCTGGTTAACAATGGCGGAATATCGGCAAGCAGCCTGGCAAACCCCATCGGTATTGCCTTCGATTCTAACGATGGAATGTATGTTGCGGAGATAGGTAACTGCAGAACGCTTTTCTTTCCTCCCAACAATACAACTGCAACCAAAGTCTACGGACAGGCTGGCAGTTTTTTAACAAATACAGGCAACAATGGCAGTATCTCAGCAGACAGCCTTTATAATCCTGCGGACGTTTGGGTAGATCCCGCAGGCGCGCTTTATATAGCTGATTTATATAACATCCGTGTGCTCTATTTTCCCCCTGACAGCACAACTGCATCCAGAGTCTACGGACAATCTGGCAGTTTTTCTTCCGCCCTTACCAATAATGGTGGCATAAGCGAAAATAGCCTGTCCTGGCCTACTGGAATCGTGGTCGATGAAGGTGGCGGTCTTTACGTGGCTGATCTCGACAACAACAGAGTGTTGTATTTTCCATCTGGCAACACTTCAGCTACCAGAGTCTATGGTCAAGGAGGCAGTTTCACATCAGGCATAGCCAACAATGGCGGCATTTCTGCAGATAGCCTCTCTGGTCCGATGGACATAACAGTCGATTCTAATGGAGCACTCTATATCGCCGACATGGGAAACAATCGTGTCCTCTTCTTTCCTGCAGGGAGTACTACAGCAACGAAAGTCTATGGGCAGGGAGGCAGCTTCACAACCGGAGCGGCGAATAATGGCGGAGTATCCGCGAGCAGCCTTTCGGCTCCGCGCACAATTCTGGTTGATGATGCTGGCGCAATTTATATAAACGATGGGGGAAACTTTCGTTCGATGTATTTTTCCCCTGGGAGCACAACGGCAACGCGGGTTTACGGGCAAGGAGGCAGTTTTACTTCAGCTGTTTCCAATAATGGAGGTATTACTGCCGATAGCCTTTCAATTGCGGATAGAATTGCATTAGATTCAACCGGGGCAGTTTATATATCTGATATCGGAAACAGCCGAGTGCTTATGTATTGATGGCATTCTAGAAAAACACGAATATTTAATTTATTTTGAAAAAGTTTTGTTTAATTATTATACTTTTATTTTCCACCTCCTGCCTACCCATGTCTGTTCCGGGCAAGTCGGGAACCGGCAATCCCCTGCTCGTTCTGCTGCAGTTCTGTTCGAACATACCCGCCGGGCAGCGAATGGATCTGGACGGCAACGGCAGTTTCGACGGCTATGCGATCGACTCCGACAGAAACGGACTCCTGGATGGATTTGACAGAGAAGGCGACGGGATACGAAATTTCGGCCTGAGCGAGAGCACATGCGGCACGCTCTCTCTGGATCTGAACAACGACGGTGAGGCAGACTTTCTTTTTTTACGCGGCAGCAATCGCCTTATCGCTCCGGACGGTCGAATTTCGTTTTTCCGGGATCTGAATGGCGACGGCGCCGCGGACGCACTGGATATTTCAGGCGACTCAACCCCGGATCGATACCTACCCAGAAACAACTATTATATCGGCGGAAATTTTCTGGGCTCACTGCAGCTTACGGGAAGTAAAACAGTTCTGATATCACCCGGCAATCTGTTCGATGTTATGGGAATTCTGGTGCTGGATTATATTTATGCGGGTGAACTCAATTCACGAATTGGAAAATATACACTGGAAGGCGCGTCCATTGCATACGTCACCGGTGGAAACGCCAGGACAGACGGTGTAACTTCACCGGATGGAACGCAGGTCTATCTGGCCAGCTTTGCAACACAAACGGTGAATTCTCTGGCTGAAGATATGAGCGCTGTGACTCCGATCGCCGGTCAGAGCAGTGTACAGGGTTCTGCCGATGGAACGGGTACTGCGGCGACCTTATATGCTCCGTGGGGGATTACCGGCGATGGAATCAATCTGTACTGGACAGAACAGGGCAATTCAACGGTCCGGAAGCATGAAATCACAAGCGGCAAGGTAACAACCATCGCCGGTTCGCCTGGGCTGACTGGAACAGACGATGGGATTGGAAGCGCCGCACGATTCAACAATCCTACTGGTATCACAACGGACGGAGAATATCTGTACGTTTCCGACACAGGGAATAACACCATGAGACGAATATCGCTGGCCGATTATTCTGTGATTACTCTGACCGGCAGCCCGGTTCTGAATGGATTTCAGGACGGCTACGGACTCAACGCACGTATCAATCTATCCACGGCCCTGGCCACTGACGGCAGCTTTGTATATTTTGTTGATATGTATAACAACGCGATTCGAAGAATCAATTTGAAAACACGCTATGTGGATACTGTTTCGACAGGCTGGAGTTTTGCAACAGGCCCGTACGGCACAGGCTGGGGCTCCGGACTCGCTGCTGCGCGCGGTGCGCTCTATGCCACGGACCGCGGCGCGGGTACTCTGACACGGATCCGATAGGCCCGGCCACAAGAGCGGGTCATGTGAACTTCTGCAGATTATTTTTCAATATTTGAGCACTCTGTTATTCCCCAAATCCACAACATACAGAGCACCGCTTGAATCGATTGCAATTCCATCAACACCACTATTCAGACTGCTTGCGGAAATACCGCCGTTATTGGATACGTTTGATGTAAAACTTCCGCTCTGCCCGTAAACTCTGGTTGCAGTAGTACTTCCTGCTGGAAAATAAAGTACTCTAGAATTATTATGGTCCGCGACATACAGAGCGCCGATCTCATCCACCTGAATTCCCTGTGGATAGTACAGACTGCTTGCTGAAACTGCCCCGCCATTGTTTATGTTCCCTGCAGAGAAGCTGCCGCTCTGCCCGTAAACTCTGGTAGCTGTCGTGCCTCCCATAGGATAAAACAGAACCCTGTTATTTCTGGTGTCGGTCAGGTAAATACCTCCGGTTAAATCCAGAGCAACCTTCCACTGATTGTAAAGGCTATTTGCTGAGATACCTCCGTTATTAAAATCGCTCGTTGAGAAGCTGCCTGACTGGCCATATACTCGTGTGGCAGTTGTGCTGCCGGGGGGAAAAAATAACACACGATTATTATCATAGGCATCAACCACATATAGACTGTTCTTTGAATCCAGGGTGATTCCAAGCACATTGGAAAGACTATTTTCCGAAATCCCGCCATTATTCAAATTCGCAGTCGCGAAACTACCTCCCTGTCCATAGACTCTGGTAGCCGTCGTGCTCCCTGAAGGAAAATACAGCACACGACGGTTCTGTGAATCTGAAATATAAATTGCGCCTGTAGAATCGACGGCTACATCATGAGGACTGTTCAGACTATCGGCAGAGATGCCGCCATTGTTTGCGGTGCCTGTGCTGAAACTGCCTCCCTGTCCGTATACCCGTGTTGCAATGGTGCTGTCGGCAGGATAATACAACACTCTGTTATTCTGATAATCAGCAATGTATAAGCCATCTGCAGAATCAAAAGCCAGTCCGAAAGGAACGGATAGACTGTTGGCTGAAATCCCACCGTAGTTGGCTGTTCCCGAAATAAAACTTCCTCCCTGTCCATATACTGCTACAGCAGTTGTATTCCCAATACGAATCGCGATGTTTGCCGATACCGTTCCAAATGAATTGTTGCCATTAATTGCATAGTTTATCACTGATGTTGTTGTTGTCGGAGTTCCACTGATTACGCAGCTGGATGGATCTAAAGTAAGCCCCGCCGGCAGCGGTATGTTCGATGTGCAATAAATGGAAGGTCCTGCAACTGCCGGTGTAATTGGTTTTATTGCCGTGTCAGAATAAAATACATAGCTGGACCGTCTGTACGCCAGCTGTGGGCCAATCATGAATAGAATCACCATGGGATTTCCCGTACCGGATTTCTCCGGAACGGACATGGGCAGACAGCCGGAGGTAATGCCTGAAAAAAATAATAATACAATAGATATATTAATATATTTCATAATTTTTTCTAAAATTGCCTCCCTGGGACCAATCCTGAGCACCCTCAGCAAATCACAATGAATTCGTCTTTTTATTATTCATAGTATTGATGTTTCTGGAAGGAAAAATTACACGAATTTTCTTGGAAAAGAACAAAATTTTAGGAAAAAATCACGCCGTTGAATTCCAGGAAAAACTCAACTCTGGCAATCGCCAGCGGGCAGATCCTTACTTCGCCTGTCCCGGAGGGTGATAAAAGACTTGACAGATTTTCGTCGGAATACTTATAATGTATTAAGCTAATGAAAACTTGATTCCTTTAGAAGGAATTGCCTGATCCCCAAGAAGCAGCGCTAAAATCTTGATTTTTTCTATTTCCCCCAAAAAAAATCGGATAATTTTTACGGGTTGGAGCATTGATATTATGAAAGTGCAAAAAGAACCGGCTGAAATACAAACGATGGTTGAAGAGCATGTGGACGGCATATACGAATATGCCCTGCGAACCACGCGGGACAGCGACATCGCTTCAGACATAGCGCAGGAAGTGCTGGCAAGATACATGGAGCTCTCTCTGTGCGGAAGAATTCCTTCCGGCGTATCCGCCGGTTATCTGTACAGAATGGCGCAGAATGAAATCAACGGATATTTTCGCAAGAACAAACGCCTGGAAGCATTTACGGAAGCCGAGAGCAAAGCTCGTCCCCACGAAGAGGACGTCTTTGCATCGGATGTATGGCAGGTATTCCGTCATACACTGGGGAGTATTCGAAACAAACGAGTGTCGGAATTGCTGGATATGCATTACAGAAAAGACATGAGTATTGCCCAAATCGCGCCGGCTCTCAAAATCACGCGCTCGCTTGGTTATAAATATCTGGATAAGGGGAACAGAGCTCTGAAGGAAGCCTTTGAGCGATCCGGCATCAAACCTGATCTGGCTCTTCTGGTGCTTGAGTATGGAACTTATGAACTACTGGGATAAATTTACAAACATGGCGCCTGCCCAACGCGCGCAAATCCTGAACGCTGTGCGGCATCCCGCGCCCGCGGAATTGAAAGCAAAAGTTATGGAATCGTTTCAAAGCATGACTGTCAATTTTCCGGACGGCTACCGGCTTCGCCGCTGGTACTGGAAACATGCGGGTAAAATTCTCATTTCAATCTCCGTCCTGACTGTAATCGGCCTGCTGTTGCTGTATACGAAGTATTCCACGAACTCGCCTGCCGCGCAGAAGCCGGATGACCGACCTGCGCCCGCTGCATCCCTGCCCGCAAGCAGCGCTCCTGCGGCGGTTCAAGACAGAGCGGAAGAAAAGCAAGCCCTCGAACAAAAATATTATTCCGTGGAGGCCAAACGCCTCCTGAACGGCGAAGAAATGAGAGTTCATTATACAGGAACGATCGAAAGCAGAAGCTCGGATCAGCTTGTAATTATTACCCGGCAGGGCAGCCGAATCGTCATGCGTCAGAGCGACGTTATAAGCGTGCAGGAAATCAGGTGAATCGTTTTACTCGCATCGGTATCGGTCTTGCATTATTTTTTCTGCCGGCGCTGCTTGCGGCGGACACAGTCTATCTGCACAACGGAACGATTTATCGCGATGTGCTGGCTGAAGAACAGGGTACGTCTATCACGATCTTTCAGCTCGGCAACAATCAGATAACCCTGGACGGAAAAAAAGTCCGTCTCATTGAAAACAGCGACATCACCTGGAAATTCGTCCGGCCGATTTCGCTGCGGCCCTGGCAGAAATCCGCGATTTTTCCCGGCTGGGGCCAGTTCGCACTGCACAGACCTGCCGAGGGCACGGCCTTCGCCGCTGGATTTGCCGTTCTGTTCGGCGGATACATACTGACGCGCATCGAGCAGCAGAGCACTGTGCATCAGTATGGCGACAATTCGTTTCTTGCCGCCGGTCTTGTGGGTTCCATGGGGGCCTCAGATCCAGTGCGGCTGGGAGCGTATTTCATGATTAAAAATCATTACGATCTGCTTCGCAATGAAATTCAAAGCCAGGGGACGACAGGCAATTCGCTTTTATTTTTCGCAGGCGCGCTCTACGGACTCAATATATTTCACGCTTACAGAAGCGAAAATCGACTTGCGTTCTGGGTCGGACCGGGGCGATTTGGCGCAAGCGTGGTGGTGATGAGATTTTGAGATATTTTATGAAATATTTTAATATAATTATTCCACTGATTTTCCTGAGCGCCTGCCTGCCGATGAAGGTTCCTGAGAAATCCGGAGCCGGCAATCCCATGCTGATACTTCTGTTGGGCGGCCGGCCGCCGGCTATCACGGATCTGACAGCCGTCGGCGTGAGCGGCTCGAGAGTTCGCCTCAACTGGACTTCCGTGGGAGGCTTTGCCTACGATGTGCGACATTCGACATTGCCCATCACGGATGATGCCGGTTGCGAAGCGGCGAATGTATTTGCGACGACGATGGCGCCGGCTGCGCCGGGAAACGCGCAGATGCTGCGGGTGAAAAAATTGCAGCCAAATTCCCTTCACTATTTTTGCGTCAGGGCTGTGAGCGGTACAGCTGTAGGGCCCTGGCAGTCTATCGTATCCGCGACAACGCTGGTGCCTGGAACCTTGATTAGCGAATTTGTGGTCGGCGGCTCGGGTTCGCTGTCCTGTACGGCAGGGCTTGCCTGGGCTCCGGATGGAAACTTGCTGGTGGTAAGCCAGGGTGATAGAAGAATCATAAAGTACGATGGGACCACGGGAGAGTTGATTGGAGACTTGATAACTCCGGGCGCGCCGGACGGGAGTTCTACATATTGGGGTATTCGTATCGGTCCAAACGGTCATCTGTATGCGGATGGTGGAGGAGCTGGCAAGGTTTTCGAATTTGATGCCACTTCTGGTGCTTTCATCCAGATATTTATCCCCGGCACTGCAAGTTCTGCCGCCTACTCACAATTTGGCGCAGATGGGAATTACTATCGAGGAGAATACTTTATTGGAATTGTGCGTTATGATGGAACCACTGGAACATCGCTTGGAACATTTTCAAGTGGAGGGGGGTTTTCCGGACCGGCAGGTCTTGTGCTGGGTCCCGATGGACAGTGGTACGCCTTCATGAATTCACCCGCACCCAGCATTGTACGTTACGATGGAACAACCGGTGCTTACATTACGGACTTCGGCGCAGCGCAATTAACAGGACCCAATCAGAGCAATGGTCGTGACATGATTTTTGGACCCAACGACCACCTCTTTGTCAGCGACTACTTTGGCCATAAAGTCGAAGAATTTGATGCAGAAAATGGAATATCTATTGGAACATTCGCACAGATACCATTAAATATCGGACCTGGCTCTAATGTATCAGAAGGGCTCGTTTTTGACGAGGATGGCAATTTATTCGCCGGACATGGGTGCAATATGAGCCCCAACGACAGGGTCTTTAAGTTTGTGGGGCCTTAGACTGTATTCAGTAAGCATTTTTAGGCCAGTTTCTTATAAAAAAAATAGATTCCCACGAAAATATCTTGTCTGATGTTTGTTATTCTTAGTATATAACCCTTCCTTCATCGAGGTCCCAATGAGAATCTTTAGATTTTTTGTAATTATTCCTATTCTGGCAATCTCAATGAATTGCATAAAACTTGTCGCCAATCTCAACAATTCGAATCTTGCGGCAATTCTGGGCGCCCTTGCCACGACTAATAAAGCAGTGATTGTCGGAAACAATGGAACTTTATATTATTCGACCGACGGACTGAACTGGACTCGCACCACAGTAACTGACACTACGATCAACCTCAACGCTGTGGTTTTTACCGGAACTAACTGGGTAGCTGTCGGTGGGAATGGCAGCAGTTCTTGCAAGATATTCTATTCAAGAGATGGGATAAACTGGACGCAGTCCGCGGTAACAGCCGTTTGCGCGGCGTCCTCAGGTTTTCTGGATGTTGCGACAGATGGAACACGTATCCTTGCGGTGGGCGACGCAGGAGGCACACCGCTTGTTAGAATTTCGATAGATGGCGGAGTAACCTGGACAACAGGAAATTGCGCAATCTGCACATCCGGTATAAAAAAAATCTTATACAATGGCAGCTATTTTGTGTTGGCCTCAACGATTGCTACGAGTGTAGGCGTAATGATCAGTCTACGAGGCACTGACGGAATTTCCTTTACACAGACTGGCTACAGAATAGGCGCGAATACAGCAAAAACCAATATAGTTAGCGACTTCATATTATTACCCGCAAAAACAATTGTCGCAGTCGGAAATGATACACAAATATCGCCACCAACAATCTCGGGCCTCAGCACAAACGATGCGACAAGCTGGACTACCAATGCAACATCAATATTTGCCGGCAATACTATACCGGAATACCCCCGCGGACTCGCCTACAACGGCAGCCGCCTTGTCGCGGTCGGCGACAACTGCCGCGTTGATTTTACAACAAATATCACAACGCTGGCCTGGAGTTCCACGGCGCTTCTCATGAACGGATGCACTTCGCTCAACTGGAAAGGCCTGGAGTTCGACGGCAATAAATTCATCGCAGTCGGAGCGAATGTCGCAGGAACATCCGGAAGAATCGCAGTGTCGGCAACGGGAGGATCCACCGACTGGACGATTCAGACTCTTGGAACAAATCCGCTCAATGCAATAGCCATTCGTCCGTAGATGAACGACGCTCTGCTCGCGCTTTTTATTTTCGCGGGTCTGTTTCTCGGGGCCGGATATTTTTTTCGCAAATCAGCGGCCGCACTTAATATTTTCGCAATTGTATCGGCGGGACTTTTTCTGTATTTCTACAGCGGATTTTCGCCGGTAGAATTTTCACAGAAATCTTTGTTTACTGTCGGTGGGAAACTGGCGCTGCTGCCCGCTGCCGCGTTTGTTTTTTACTGGACGAGCCACAGACCAATGTTCGGCATTCCGATTCTTTTTATTTTTCTATTCATTCCGGAAATTGCGGCCCGCATATTTCCCGGGGATGCGGCAGCCGCAATGAATTCCCTGCAGAGCGCGATTCGCCCGATAGGCTATTCCTATGTCCTGTTTCGCCTGTACGATGCAGTCTACAGTATCAAAGTTGAAGGAGAATCCGGGAAATTATTGCAACGATTTTTTAATAAATCTTTTTTATTATATGTTTTTTACTTTCCCGCACTGCTTTGCG
Organism: Spirochaetia bacterium; assembly: GCA_009885105.1. GTDB lineage: Bacteria > Spirochaetota > Leptospiria > Leptospirales > Leptonemataceae > VFLI01. The sequence goes on from VFLI01000010.1 coordinate 9,380, forward strand.
GCCCTGTTCTACTTCATGGAGATATTCGAATTCGACCTCGCGCTTTTTCTCTGAAGATTGCATTTTTCCGTCGGTCCACGGCGCTCGTACTTCTCGGACTGGTCAAGATCTTTATACTGGTTCCTTTTATTCAGATGCGTTTTGAGACAGGTCTGCTGCTTCCGCTGCAGTTCACGGTCGACAGTCTGCGAAATATTTTTACATCCGGCTTCTACAATTATGCGAGTCTGTATCTCGACTTTTCCGGATATACGGATATCATTGTCGGCGTCAGCGGACTTCTGGGCGTGAGGATTCCGCACAATTTCCGACGTCCCTATCTTGCCGGCAGCGTCAGTGAATTCTGGCGGCGCTGGCATATCACTCTGGGCGCATTTGTCAGAAAGCACATTTATTTCCCTCTGGGAGGGAGCCGGCAGGGGGCAGGCCGACACAAACTCGCACTGATGATTTCCATGCTGGCCGTGGGACTCTGGCACGGAATGTCGCCACATTTCATCATCTGGGGAGCGGTACACGGAGCTGCCCTGGCACTGGAAAGTCAATTCCCCAAACGCAGAGAACCTGTATCGAACAGGAAGAATCGAAAGATTCCCGATAAGGTATTAAAAATCTCGCGAATTCTGCTGACTCAGATATTTATCGCGCTGACATGGGTGATCTTCTTCTTAAAATAGAACGAATGGGAATGACAATGAATAGAATATTCTCTACGATATTTCACGCACTGATATTTCTTACGGGCCTGTGCGCGGGCGTATACATTTTCGGACTGGTTTTTCAAAATCCTTTGAATGAGAGTTTCGCGCATTTTATCTATGAAGCATTTTAAAAAATACACAGTCCGAGTGATATCGAGCCGCCAGGCCGCGGTCTTTCTGAGCGGGATTCTATCAGGATTTTTCATTGCCGCGCCCGTGCTGTCCGCTCTTTATATGATCGCACTACGACAACGCACTGCCCTCCTCGGATTTTACAAATTTGACGCTGTCAACTACCAGGAGGAGACGCCATTCCTGGCCGGTCGCTGTGCCTATCTGTCGGGACAGAATGTATATTTTCTGACCGGAAGCTCTGAATTTATAGCAAAGCCGACTGGATCGTCGGTTCTGCAGCACATACCTGAAAAAAAGTCCGGCAGTATACGGCCGATATTTTTGGGCAACAACGGATCGGCCCTTGCGCGAGCCGCTTTTCTCTTAGAAAGACTGCATACAGAAACTGCCGTTCCGCACAACTGGATCATTGTCGTAAATCCTTACTATGCCGCCGACGGGAATTTCAAATCAATCCAGAGCGATTTACTCCAGAACTATTTTCCTGACAGACAGTCTGTATTGATGCACCGCCGGCACCATGCATCAGAAGCAGCATTGAAACTTCCCTTCATATCCACGCAATTGAATTTACCCGTTGATACTCGAATCGAAATCTCCGTCTTCCGCAACACACTCAATCGCCATTTCGGGCGGCCTCTGACTGAACTTCTATCGCCTTCGCATATGGAGGCGCCGCATGCACAGCTACAGGCCGCAGAGGAACCCATCGATCCGCAGTGGGGAGTGGCCGAAAGTTTCGCCCGGAAATTTGAAAAGGAATCCAATCTGCGCCGATTGAGAGAAATCCCCGAACACCTGGAAACCACCTGGTACGGCGAAAGCGCTCTGCTCCTGCGTCATCATCTCATAGCCCGTAATCACCGTCTCAATGTAAAAATCCTTCTTCTGCCAATCAACAGAGTTTTTTACGCAAGAATCGGTCTGGATCCCGCGCGAGAAGAAGAGAAACTGATGCGTCAAACACGACAGCTGCTCGAGGGCAGCGGCGCTGAAATTATCTATGTTTCAGAGCTTGCGAAAAAAGGTTTGTATTACGACAGCATTCATTTCACGGACAGAGGGCGCGCGATTCTTGCCGCTAAAATCGCAGAAACAGCGCAAAACTTCAGCCGCTGATCACTGACGCCACTGAAGAGGATCGTGTAACTCTTCGCCCGAAATGGACGGAGGCACATTGCGGTTGTATTCCATGCGCGCACGTTCAGACGAAGCGTTCTGCGGGGAAATCTGCTGGAATATCTGCTCGGCGAGATTAAATTTTGGATCTTTCGACATCTGCCGGGAATACTGATCGTAAAGCATATCAGAAAATATTTCCTGGGTCTGCCCCCCGTAGAGAAGATCGTCCTTTTCTTTCAGAGTCGCCCGCATCGACTTTAGCATCATATTGATGAAGAGCGACTGAAACTCGACAGCAGCATCGTAGAGTTTTTTCTGCTCCGGGTCTGCGGCGATTCTTTCCTGAATGTTGACCGGGATTGACGTCTGTGAGCTTGAGATTGTGGGTGTTTCCATCTGGATATCCTTCGTGTTTTTTTATCTTTTTTATTTTTTATTTATTATATTATATTACAATTAGTTCTGCATGCAGCGCGCCGGCCTGTTTCAAGGCTTCCAGAATTGCGATAATGTCCCGAACGGTGGCTCCCATCTGGTTCAGGGATTCTATGATTTCAGAAATGCTCGTGCCTGAAAATTCTCTGGATTCGCCGGCCTGAGCCTTTGCCGCGGCAGAGCCGCTCTGCGCCGTTGATGTTCCCGTATTTCCGGAGGCGGCCGCCCGGTTTGCGCCGGTGACAATGATCTGCATGCCGCCGCGCGACACAGAAACTGGATCGACCCGAACATCGCCGCCCATCACGATGGTTCCGGTTCTTTCATTGATTACAACGCGGGCGTTGTAACGCGGAACGACACGAATCTCTTCCAGTATAGCGATGAAACTGACCGGATCGTTTCCTTCCGGAACGGTGACGGTGATCGAACCCTCTTCTACAACGGCATTCGCCGTTGGAAATGTTTTCTTGATCATGATGAGAGCCTGATTGAGAGTGGCAAAATCAAAATTCAAAAGTGTGACGCGCAGTCTGCGGTTGTCCAGAAAATTCGCCGCGACTTCCTTTTCAATATGCGCGCCGTTCATCACTGAGCCGACCGTTCTTCGCTGCGATGTTGAGTTCGACCCTGCCGCAGCCTGACCGCCCGTTGTGACGACTCCCTGAGCTACAGCATACACTTCATTGTTTCCGCCGACCAGAGGCGTCTGGACCAGAACTCCGCCTTCCAGAGATCGCGCGTCGCCGATTGAGGAGACGGTCACATTCACTTTATCGCCGCGCCTGGCAAAGGGCGGCAGTTCCGCGGTCACGAGCACTGCGGCGATATTGCGCGTCTGGCTTCCGCTGCTTTCCAGCTTCTGACCCAGAGTGCCCAGAAGATTCTGTATCGATTCCGAAGCCAGTTTGCTGCGCGAATCGCCTGTTCCCGGCAGTCCCACAACTATACCGTATCCAAGCAGCTGATTGGAACGCATGCCTATGATACGGGCCATGTCCTTGAGCCGGACGCCTTCTTTGTCGTTCTGAGATTCGCCGGAGGCCTGAGCCGGAGTAGAGGGAACTGCGCTGCCTCCAGGTTGAACTACTGGTTGAGCAGCCGGCTGCGCGCCGGGTTGTGATGGCTGTGCTGCCGGCTGGGTGATTGGCTGGGTCTGGGCGCCCGCGCCCGGCGTCTGTGCGCCCGAGGGGCTTACCTGGATCAGGGAAAAAATCCCGAAAAACAATACAACATCTGTGCGTTTCACTGGCTTCTGGTCTCCCCCAGAATTCTGTTCAGGTATTCAAGAAGAATCTGCTGTTTATCCTGGTCGGAGAGTTCTGCGGAAGTTCGCGCCGGCTGTCCGGGAGCCCCGGGAATCTGTCTCAATGGAATATTTCTTGTCTGTGGAATGGGACTTCCGCGCAGCAGTATCTGCAGATCGGCGACGCTGCGGGAATGAACGGTTCTGTCGGAAGCGATATCGCGCCTGTTCACGCGCCCGCTTATCTGGAATTCCTGACGTGCTCTGCCGTTTTCGTACACGAGCTGGCGAGCGCCCCGCAGCTCAATGGATTCGCCCTGCACTCCGGCGACGGTGACGGCCATCTGGAATTTCACCCGGCCTTTGGAACGAATCCGGATCCTGCTCTGGTTGTTGAAGGAACGATCTTCGTTTGCCGCCGGAAGAAAATCCGTTATCCCCTTATCGGGCACCAGTTTTATCTGGGCCTTTTCATCGGACGTTGCGTCGTAATCGTACTCGATCAGCACGGGTTCGTCCACATCCATCTTCAGTATACTTCCTGCGGCCAGCGTGGATACGGAAGAGTACGGATTGTGATCCCGCCACAGGTCCTCGCCGTACAGTCCGACGGCCAGAAGGAATCCGGAAGTAAGCATTATCAATATATATTTTTTATTATATTTCATATCTTTATTGGTCTGTTTCCAGAACAGCGCTTCCATCCGCAACAATTCGTGCCTGTCTGGACTGAGTTCTTCCGCCTGAAGGAAGAACCAGCCGCACAGGAATCAAATCGCCGACATTTCCGTCACGGCCGGCAACAGACCGGCATTTTATGACAATGCCGATTCCCTGATGCACAACTTCAATCGTCTGTCCCCGGCGAACCGCGGGCAGAAATTGCACGGCTGCCGCCCGCAGCTCCATGCCTTTATGAATCGCCGTCAGCACCCGGCGTCCGCGAAGCTGGCCTGATGGATACCGGGTATCAAGGGAATCAACCTCTCTTGTTTCAATAATCCAGTCGCCGTCGTTCAATATTTCGCCGGGTGTCAGATCACGCGCCGCCACGGGAATTTCTTCTTTGCGAAAAATGTGAACCGTTACCTGCTGCCTCTCGAGAGTGACCGGCCGGCCGGCGGCGTCCCTGGTTGTGAGATCCAATGAGAATACGCGGCGTCCGGGCGAAAGCGCAGACGCCCGCGAAGGAAGACGAAAAAGAATATCTGCGCCCTCCAGGACGCTGTGGATATTCGAAGACTCGATTCGAAGAACCGATTTCTGCAAGAAAGCGTCCCCGCCCTGCAGCGCTCGAATCTGCGTTTTCAGAATGGAGCTCAGTTCATCAGAAGTGAACTGGCGGTTTATCGGAACTATCCAGACTCCCGTTCCGAAAATCCTGTCGAGCCTCTCGGAAGAGCCCTGAAGTTTTTCACGCAGCTGCTCATTGGTAATAAATACAGGAGATCGTATATCGCGCATTACAAGAATCTGTGATATCGCAGGAGCATGAAGTTCCCCGGCCACCCGTGCGATGTCTTTCATATACACAGCGCTGCCTGTCACCAGAGCGCGGGGGTGAAGATACAGACTGAAAGAGAAAACTTCGGAAGGACAGAAGGACATTGCTGCCAAAAAGATCGACAGCGTGAAAAAGGAAGATTTTCGATTTGAAGAAAAGATCAAAGAATTTTACCTTTTCATCGCGATGGCTGTGCCGAGCATGGAATCCGACGTCGTAATCGATTTGGAATTGGATTCGTACGCTCTCTGCGCGACGATCATATTCACCATTTCATCAACGAGTTTCACGTTCGACATTTCCACAAAGCCCTGCTGCAGAGCGCCCATCCCTTCGAGACCCGGCGTGCCCTGAATTTCAGGACCGCTGGCCACGGTTTCTTTGAACAGATTTTTTCCGACTGCCTGAAGACCCGCAGGATTCACAAAACGAAACAGATCAATCTGCCCGATTCTCGTCGGTCTGATGTCATCGTTGATTTTCACATTCACTTCGCCGTTTTCGCTTACAGTGAATGTGCCGTTGATCGCTCCTGGCGGAAGTGTGATCGGCGGTTCAAGAAGATACCCGCTGGAAGTTACGACCTGCTGCCTGGAGTCGATCTTGAAACTGCCGTCTCTGGTGTAACCGAAACTGCCATCCGGCAGAAGAATCTTAAAAAAGCCGACTTCCGATGCGACGGCCATGTCGAATTTATTGCCGGTGGCCTGCAGACTTCCCATCTCAAACATTTTCTGAGTTGCCGCGACACGGGTTCCATGACCAACATAAACTCCTGTAGGAATTTCGGATACCTCTGTTGCCGGTGTTCCGGCTAAAACCTGCTGCTGGTAGATCAGATCTTCAAAATCGGCGCGGTTCTTCTTAAATCCGAACGTGTTTACATTGGATAAGTTGTTTGCAATTGTATCTATTTGATACTGCTGAGCGGTCATGCCGCTCGCTGCTGTCCAGAGTGATCGTAACATAAAATACCTCGATTCTAATACGCCTTCATAGACAGATTCGGCCAAAACGCCAAATTCTAAAGATTTATATTGACATATAACGAAACAAAACTCCGTCTAATAAAAAGTATATGCGATTTATCAGGAAAACAGGCCGCTTCCCGGCCGGATTATTGCTGGCGCTGGCGGTGATTCTGCCCTGCGCACTCAGGGCCGACACGGTGTTTCTGCGCAACGGCACTTCGATCGAGGGAACCATTATAAACCAGACCCGGACGGATGTTACCGTTCAGACCGAACAGGGCCGGCGTGTCATTTTAAAGACAGAGGTGCAGAGAATCGTATTCGGCCCCGGAGCGGAAGATCAGCGCAAAGCAGAGGAGCAGCGCAGGATACAGGAACAGCTGCAGCAGGAAGAACAGCGCAGGATCGCGGAACAGAAGCGTCTGGAAGAGCAGAGAATTCAGGATGAGAAACGACGCATTGAGGATCAGCGCAAAGCGGAAGAACAGAAAAAGATCGACGAAGTGCGAAGCCTTGAAGAGGAAAAACGCAAGGCCCAGGAACAGGCGGATGCCGTGAAAACCGGTGATGAGAGACGCAATTATGAAGACCGCATGCGACGCAGATTTCTGGATATCGCCGTCGGTTATGGCCGGGGCCGGTTTTCCACGGCCGTTACGGAACAGCTGGCTGTCACACACAACGCCTATCTGACGAAAGGCGGCATGGACCCGCTGTCCGGTGGAGTTGTAAAGCTTAACGACAGTCAGATGGCTTTTCATTCTACCAATTTCAATTTGAGATACACCAGAAACCGCTGGTTTTTTGGAGCGGACCATTTTCGCCTGATCAGCCGTCCTGTTTATACGACCATTGAAGCTGGAACGGATTCTGGACCCTTTGCGCTTACGCACAATCGATACACGGCAGACCCGATGAAAAGAATCGACGCTCAGGTTTATGCCGGGTACACATTCTACAGATCCGACCGCACCGATCTGGCAGTCATAGCCGGATACCGCGTTCTATTTCAAAAAGTAAATTTTCAGACCGAATCTTTCGGAGGAATCCTTTTCCTCGGCGGGCCGCTCCTGACAACAGCATCGGTACAGTACCTGATTGATCAGATGAAATCACAGGCGCGGGGCCTCCGGCCGGGATTTGAATACGTTTTTCGCCCGAATGAACGATGGGAAATTAAAACGAACCTGCTTCTGTCTTCGCTTAAGGGAGCTTACGAATTGCAGGATGCTCGCGATCTCATTCTGGTTACCGGGGGCTACCGAGCTGATATCATAAAAATCCAGGGTCTGTTGTCCTATAAAAGCGCCGCGCTCAATGTCAAATTCAGATATTCTCTCGGCAGGGGCTGGGCGGTGGCTCTGACTCTGTTCGGCGAAAGCGCCCGGTTCAAGCTGCTTGACGCTCAGGTCCAGAGCATTGACAGCTTCAACAATACAACAGGCACACCCTACCAGACACAGGCGCCGGTCTCCCTGCTGGGGGTCACAGTACTGTCGAATAACGTCACGGTCATACCGCGTCTCCATAAAAAAGACGATATCAAGGGTATATCGATCGGAATAGAAAAACGATTTGATTTTCTGAACTGAAAGTCTCAGCGTCGGCTTTTCAGAAGAACGAGACAGCGGTTTGTGTTCGTGCCGCGCAGATTGTTTTTAACTTCCCAGCAGTTGGCCAGCTTGGTGAAATTCTGCAAATTGATATAGAGCTCCTCTCCCCTCAGAAAACCTCCGTCAACTTTCATCGGCAGATCTTTAAGAAGGCTTTCTTCCAGATTCTCATCGCGCCCGCCCACATCAACTTCACCGACTTCAATTACGGCCCTGCCCCCGGGAGCAAGCACCCGGCCAATTTCGCGCATAGAATCGCGCATAAAATCCGACCATTCACTCAGGCTTGCGGTGACCGTTAACTTTGGATCTTGGTTTTCAAACCCGAGAAACCAGCTTCGCATCCAGTTGTCTGTAAGATAGTCCACTTTATTCAAGAACGGCGGCGAGGTCACAACAAGATTAACCGATCCATCCTTGATTGAATCCAGGCGGCGCGCATCGTGCATGGTGTAATGATTCTTCTTCGATGCGCGATAAAATTCTGGCGGCAGAGTCACGGAGAGGTCCTTCTTCATCTTTTTAAGTATACGGTCCTTTACATTTCTGTACTCCGGCTGAATTCCCCTGACACGGTTATTTTTAAGCTGAGCCGACGGCAGAATGGATATCTGCGGAAAACTGTAGACAGAAAAAAATCCGTCCGAATGTCCGTGCAGGCGGGAGAGCGCGGTCACCCCGATGTATTTCAGTTCGGGATCGTCTTTATTTTTCTCCTCCAGAAGTATCTTTCTCAGATTTAGAATTTCCTGAAGCGTATCCGGGTGAAAAAAGGGCGTGAGCTTCTGTGTTTCCGATTTGGTTAAGGAAAAACGTTGTTTTTTCAGATCAAGCGACTCCAGACGCCCTATCAATTCCGGCAGCGGGGGAATACTTTTTCGAGCGGATGCGAGAAAAATGGACACGGGATTCAGATCGTTATGAATTGCTGAATATCCATGAAGATTCGCCTGAATGACAGTCGTGCCCCTTCCCCCGAAAGGATCCAGCACAATCGAGCCTTTCTTGCCCGGCTCGACAAGATACTTGCGTATGAAAAAATCCGGTAATTCGGGCTTGAATGAGGCTCTGTAGCTGACAGTGTAATGAATCGGCTGCATCTGCCGCTGCCTGGCAGTCCAGAGTTCCTTCTTATGTATGATTAAACCGGGCGGCCCTTGAGATTTTTCAGCCGGCTGTTTTCGCGAATTGGATCGCGCATTCACTGGAATGGATTTCATCTATAATGGAAAATCGGCCGTAATGGAGACTCTGACCGAAAAATAATTCAAACAGGGAATATCTTTTGCTTGATCTCCAGAATACATCGCCAGCGCATTCAAATTATTGGTTTTTTGTTGGTCCTTTATGCCTCGCACAGTATATGTAGATAAGAAAGAATGCACCTCCTGCGGTCAGTGCGCAGAAAATCTTCCCCGCTACTTCCAGCTGGACAGCAGTGCTATCTCACAGTCACACAATAACGGAGAAAACATCAACAATGCCGATGTGCCGGACATGGATGTGAAGCTCGTTCAATCCGAAATGGACGAGTGTCCGGGAGAATGCATACTCTGGAAAAGATAATTTTTCTCTAAAACCCGCCTGCCGACGCTGTTTTTTCAAAAATTCGAGCATCCGAAAAAAAATTTCTTATTTTTTTTTCAACCTCCGGTCGATCATTGCAGTGTGGTATGCAAAATCGCAGCCACAAGAAGATTTTATGCATAGAGGCAAACGAAGGTTCATGGAGGAGCAGTCATGATAATCAACCATAATATTAGTGCGATCTTTTCGCACAGGACTTTAAAATTCCACGACATGGATATGTCCAGGGATATTGAAAAACTATCCTCGGGTATGCGGATCAACCGCGCCGGCGATGATGCGGCGGGACTGGCAGTATCTGAAAAGATGCGGACCCAGATCCACGGACTGCGTCAGGCGGAAAGAAACACTGAAGACGGCATTTCTTTCGTTCAGACGACGGAAGGTTATCTGCAGGAATCGCAGTCAATACTTCAGCGGATCCGGGTGCTGGCCGTCCAGTCTGCTAACGGAATTTATTCCGAAGAAGACAGACAGCAGATTCAGGTGGAAGTATCAGCCCTTGTGGATGAGATTGACCGAATCGCCTCTCAGGCAGAGTTCAATAAAATGAAACTTCTGACCGGATCTTTCGCAAGACTGAATCCGTCTGCATCCATGTGGTTCCATATGGGTCCGAATATGCACCAGAGAGAAAGAGTATTCATCAATACCATGACGAGTGCGGCGCTGGGACTCCGGAATCCGACTGTTTTGACATTCATTTCTCTGTCTACACCGGACAAAGCAAATAGCGTGATCGGACTCACAGACGAGGCGCTCAGAAAAGTTTCCAAGCAGAGAGCCGACCTTGGCGCATACCAGAACAGACTGGAACATGCGGCGCGGGGTCTTTTGAATGCATATGAAAATATTCAGGCTGCGGAATCGCGCATCCGCGATACGGACATGGCTGAACAGATGTCGAGCTTCACCAGGTATCAGATTTTGGTACAGGCTGCGACAGCGATGGTTGCCCAGTCGAATATGAAAACTCAGACTGTGCTGCAGCTTCTGAGATAAGACTGAATTCCGATTGCTCCAAAAAAACCCCGGTTGTGCCGGGGTTTTTTTTATGCACACAATAATTCAGCGTCACTTATTTTTCAAAGGGAAAACAGGCATCAGATGCCTCTCCACTTCTCGATCAGAAATTCCGGCAAGATCTTTCTCAACCGTTAACGCAATCAAGCTGGTAGTCGGTGAATCAAGTTTTTCGCGGACAAGCCCGAGAAGTTTTGGTTCCATCACCAGTATCATTCTTGAATAATCTTTGTTCAGCCGTCCTCTATGCAGTATTTCGGCAAGCTGCTTTGCCCATTTTCCGGCCAGATGCATTTTGGCATCCACCTCCGGAGCCATATTGCGATTGGCGAATCCATGACTGTCGTGCACCTGGCCGGGTTTTTCCGAATCCACATCTTGATTTCTTAAATGCCCTTCAGGAAATTCCAGATGATTCAACGGCTTCATGCCTTTTCCCGTCTTATAAGAATAGATACGGGCCCCTGTTCTGCTTGCTACCAGGATCCAGATCATTTCGGTGTTCATACTATCATTAAGAATACAACAGATTGAAAATCAAACAGGATTAATATTTTTTTTTAGTTTTTTTCACACCAATTTACAGCTGCTCCTCATTCTTTAGTAAACCCTGAAATAGACGGGACAACCGTTCCGAGTCCGCCTGTTCGATGAGAATTTCCCCTCCCCTGATCGTTTCACCGGCCTGGCTTTCATTACGAATTCCGCAAATGGCGGCGGTCACTCCCTTCTGACACAACAGCCAGCCTGCGGCAATATTCGCATTCGTGCATTGGTACTTCTCTCTCAGATCGGCAATGGAACTCAATGCTTCCTGAATTCGAACACGATTCTGTGTCTGGAAATTCGGTTTGGACGCGCGGTAATCCCCTTCCGGAAAAAGACGATTCTCATCGACTGCTCCGGTCAACAGCCCCTGCGCCAGACTTTCATACGCCAGAAAAGCAATCTTGTTTTTAATCGTGTACTGAAGATTCCCTGTCTGTGCTTTTCTCTCCATTAAATTAAATTTTTCCTGGTCGGTCGAAAGCTGCAGATCACTGGAAATCTTCCTCCAGTCCACCATCATCTGTACCGTGAAGTTCGACACGCCGACGAACCGAATTTTTCCCTCTTTTTTTAATTTTCGGAGCTCCTCAATAGTTTCCTCCAGATTGACCGTTGGATCCAGCCAGTGCACCTGGTAGATATCGATCCAGTCGCGGCGCAGGCGCCGCAAACTGTCCTCGCATTCTTTCCGGATAGAAGATGCGCGAAGATTTCTGTATACTTCAACGACCGTTTTCGAATGATCTGCAGTCGTTTCGAAAAATTTTTTTCCATCTTTATTATCCCAGCGAAGTCCGCATTTAGTCGCCACGACGGCATCCCTCTTCCCTCTCAATGCCTCCCCGAGAACCGATTCGCTTCGCCCGAAACCGTACACAGGCGCCGTATCGAAGCAGTTGATGCCTCTGTCCAGAGCGGCATGCACAGCCCGAATACTTTCACCGTCGTCCGAGCCGCCCCAGTGCCAGCCGCCGACAGCCCAGGCGCCAAAAACAATACGGCTGATATTTATTTCGCCGGCAATTTCAACAAACTGCATAAGACGTGAACAAACGAACAATGGGACCGGAGGTAAACAAAAAAATATTCTCGTCAAATATATCAATTGACATTTTCATCGAACTCTGCAGTATGAAAGAGAACTTACTATGAAACTGGGCGCTGTAAAATTGGCAGAGAAGGCAGGCATGCCACGGAAAAGCCAGAATCGAACGATTCGGCTGAACAGCCGCGAGATCGCCGGTTACAGCAAGAAATTGATCCGGCTGAACGGACCGACTTCTATCCCGCCGGAGAATCAGACGATTCATCAGGATGTTTTTGACGCGCTCGAATGTCTGCCGTCAAATTTTGTGGATCTGCTGTTTCTTGACCCGCCCTACAATCTCACAAAAACCTTCAGCACAACATCTTTCCGCGAAATGACAGATCAGGACTATGCAGCCTGGTTCGACTCCTGGTTTGTTCCTCTTTTGCGGACGCTGAAACCCACAGCATCGGTGTATATTTGCGGCGACTGGCGAATGTCGTCGATTATCCAGCAGTCTGCCGGAAAACACCTGTACATCCGCAACCGCATAACCTGGGAAAGAGAGAAAGGCAGAGGAGCCCGGTCCAACTGGAAAAACTGCTCTGAGGATATCTGGTTCTGCACGGTTTCCAATTCGTACAATTTTCGCGTTGATGATGTGATGATTAAGCGCCGTGTGATAGCGCCATACACGGACCCCTCGGGAAAACCCCGCGGCTGGGAAAAAACCAACAGCGGCAATTTCCGTTTCACGCATCCTTCAAATTTATGGACGGACTTAACCGTCCCCTTCTGGTCGATGCCGGAAAATACTGACCATCCCACTCAGAAGCCGGAGAAACTCCTGGCACGTATCATTCTGTCCGGCACTTCGCCCGGCGATTTTATTCTGGATCCATTTCTGGGATCCGGAACAACTTCTGTCGCGGCCAGGAAACTGGGACGCAGATTTTTAGGAATTGAAAGAGAATTGAACTACTGCTGTCTGGCGGAAAAAAGACTGGAAATGGCTGAAATAAATTCTTCCATCCAGGGCTACGACGGCGTTTTCATGGACAGAAATATATGACTACTGAACAACCAGCCAAAATTGACGACAGCAGCACATTTAGGAAAATTCAGCTTTTTCCGGAGAAAATGGCTCGCACCGTAAAAGACGGACTCAACGCCATCGCCAGCAGTATCACAGGGAAAAATGTAGAGGACCGCCTCAGCGAATACACGGAAGTTTACGGAGAGATACTGATCGGCCTTCACGAGGACGTAGAAGAATTGAAGAAAGCCGCGAACAGCCGCGCCGAGGATTTCGTCCGGCTGGAAGAGACGATTTTTCTGATGAATCAGCGGATCGAAGCTTTTGCCTCGGAGGGTCTATCGCTGAAGAAACTCCGCCGTGGAATCTGGATCAATCGTTTTATTATTCTGGCGACTGTCGGAACTGTGGTGTGGCTGGCGTACAGGAATCCATGGGTTCTAAATATTAAGTTTTTTTAATAAACCACAGTACTCCGACGCATGGCAAAATAGGCTGCGCTGTCAGAACTCTGTTAGAATTATTTATGAAAATTGCATCAAAGGATAAAATTCTGAAACTTATTCAAATCCTGAAAGTACGGCGAATCCGAACCAATGAAAACAGGTCGGGCGAGATAAAACCAGACGCGCAGAACGGGAGGGAACTTCTCCTTCGCACGGCGGCCGCCTGGTTGCCGGGTCCGGCCGGGCTTGCTGCAGATATTGCTCTCGACCGGAAGGGAACTATGCGGCGCGCTTCGGACAGACTGGAAATGGAAACGGAAAAATTACGCGGGCTGGTCAGGACGAATTTTCGATCTTGAATAATTTTTATTATTTATTTTTATATGATATCATTAATATACCGGTCGCTTTTCATTCTCGGGCTGCTTTCCTTTTCCCTCCAATGTTTGACACTTGTCGCCTTCAAGGGAGTCCGGGAGGGATTGAATATGCCCTTCACAAAAGAAGTGACCTCACGCGACACCATTGAACCAACAGGAATTGCATTTACTCGTGACGGCCGCATTGTTCTGCGGATCGACGGAGATAAAAATGAGAAATTTCGCTGCTATCAGACAGTTGCGAAGCCTCTTGAAAGCAATGGTGACAATACCCAGGGCGCCGTCCGGCAAACCGCCGTTGAATCTGTCTGCGCTGCGGAATCCGAAAAGCTGGAATTCAATCCCGTGAATGAGGCGGAGAAATATTTGCTCCTCCTGCCCGGAACAAAGAAGGCCGTCCGGCTGAATTCTTTACGCCATCAGGAGGTTGATCCTGGTTTCTGGATTATGGAAACCGATCTTTCGCGCATCATGCCCGATCCGATTCAGGCCGGCGTTTCACGAGACTGTCCTGCCCTTCACAGATTCTGCAATTTCACTCTTTATCTGACAGATAAAACAGGCCTGCGGGAAATGTTCTATGCCGAAGAATTCTACCTTCATCGCATTCGCCCGGAGGATATGCCGGCAGACCTGCCGCACGATGCTTCCCAGGAAGTTGTTGAAGACGCGCCTGTATATCCGGGAGGATACATATTTACTTATCAGCACGACAGACTGTTTTCCTATCGCAATCCCGGTATGCCTGGTATTCCTTTTCTGATCCTCACTCAGGGATCGGGCAAAACTGAGTATCCGGGAACCTCACTGGCATGCGCCACTATGGCAGGCACCGGCTTCTGGGCGGCGCTGCTTCCTGTCGCCCTTGCAGCCGACATTCTTCTTTCGCCGATTGAGCTTGTTGTTGTTCTTTATATTTTGTTTTTCAAGACGATATCGTTCAGCTGAAACATTCAATTGCAGCTGACACCGATGCAGGAATCCAGGATTTGAATGACCTTTTGATCTTTATCCAGATAAAGCTCCGTCCAGTAACCAAGCTGCGGGAGCGACGGCCCGCCGGAAAAAACATAACCGACAGCGGCGTCAAAACTGCTAACCTTAATTGAAACTTTCCACCATTCGCCGCGCCTCTGAGGTAAATCTTATATTTCCCATCTACCGCGGCCTGGCTTTCAGCAAAGCTATCATGATCATCGACCAGAGAATCATTGCCAGTAGAAAGGGCACTGTCAACAGCCACACCGCCGATCGTCCCAGAAGAAAGATCCACACTATACAGGTCGTCGATACGACCATCAGCAGTCCCCAGACGAGAATCCAGACCGGTCCCACAGGATGCATCAGACGACCTCTGTTGAACATGCCTCGCTTTCCCTCGCGCCTGCCCTGCCTTCGCTCCGACAGCTTGACTTCAGAAGCTTCTTCATGCCGCTCTTCCGGGCGCAGAAAATCAAAATTGATATTCCCTTTCCGAAAGGCCCTCTGTATCTGGTCGCGGGATTCTTCCTCTCCAGGTTTTTCTGAGTTTTCCATTATTGTGTTCTTTTTGGCATGCTGGCATAAAATCAAGGTATTTTTCTTGCCGATTTTCGCCTGCATCGGCGGAATCGACCATGGACTTCACTCTTTCCCCTGCCACAGAAGAACTCAGACTGAAAATTCGAAATTTTGTCGATAAATGGGCCATCCCCGCTGAGGCGTCTTACGATTACAGAAACGGACGACTGCCGGAAAAAGTTGTGAAAGAACTCCGGGAAGTGGCAAAGAAAGAAAAACTCTGGGTTCTGCACCTGCCCGTGGAAGAAGGCGGGCTGGGCCTCGACATGCCGTCCCGCTGCATTGCTTTTTCTGAACTGGGCAGATCACCCATCGCGCCGTTTCTGTGCAACTGCGATGCGCCGGATGAGGGCAACATGCACGTGCTGAGCCTGGCCTGCACGCCGGCCCAGAGAAAGAAGTTCCTGGAGCCTCTCATTGAAGGAAAGACCAGGTCCGCTTTTGCCATGACGGAGCCGCCTCCGGGCGCCGGTTCGGACCCGTCGCTGCTTCTGACGAATGCGGAGAAGAAAGACGGCTATTATCTTCTTAATGGCCACAAATGGTTCGCCACCGGTGCGAACGGCGCCGCGTTTCTGATCGTCTGGACGCGCATCAACGGATCGTTCCGCAAATCGACGCTCTTCCTGGTCCCGACGGACGCCAGAGGATACGAAATGGTGCGGGAGGTCGACGTCATGGGATCGCACGGTCCCGGCGGCCACTGCGAACTGAAATTCACAAATGTGGAGGTGCCGGAAGAAAACATGCTGGGAAAAATCGGAGAAGGTTTCCGGCTCACCCAGGAAAGACTGGGCCCGGCCAGGCTGACGCATTGCATGCGATGGGTGGGCCTGGCGCGAAGATCAATGGAAATCGCGCGGCATTATGCAAAGGACAGAATGGCGTTCGGACAAAAACTGGCCGAGCATGAGGGCATTCAGTGGATGTTCGCGGACAGCGCCGTGGAGATTGAAGCCGGTTTTATGCTGACACTGAAGGCCGCCTGGATGCTGGAGAGCGGACAGGATGCGCGCGCCTCGCTTTCCATGGCAAAACTGTATGTCAGCGAGATGCTCTGCCGTGTGATCGACCGCGCTATACAGATCTGCGGCGCGAAAGGCTACAGCCGCGATCTACCGCTTGAGCTTTTTTACAGAGATGCCCGGGCAGCGCGCTTTGCCGACGGCCCGTCTGAGACGCATCGTATGGTGCTGGGACGCACTCTGACGTCGGGGAAACAGGATTTTTAAGTTTTATTAATTAAGTATATTTGTATTTTTTATGAATGAATTAAAAGAGAAGCTTGAAGCCTGGCTTTCCAGACGACTGGGCGGTCATGCGGAAATCGAGAGTTTTTTTTCCCTGAGCGGCGGAGCCTGCCAGGACAACTATCTCGTTGATCTGTCCGTGATCGGTCCGGGCCCGGACAGTTCGCATTACGAACTGGTGCTTCGCATGGACAAGGGCGGCTCACTTTTTGGCAGCCTGAGCCGGGCGGAAGAATTTGCCGTGTCCAGCGCGGCGCACAGCGCCGGCGTAAAAACTCCCAAACCGATGTGGCTGGAAACGGACACCTCAGTAGTCGGACATACTTTCTATTTCATGGAAAGGATAAAGGGCAAGGCCGACGGCCGAGCCATCGTCAAAGACAAATCTCTGGACATTGCGAGAAAGTCTCTGCCGCAGTCGCTGGCCGCATCGCTCGCCGCAATTCATTCTATCACTCCGGAGAACTGTCCAGACCGCGGCCTGGTTGAAATTCTCCGCAGAAAATCAAAAATGGGAAAGGACACCTTCGACGCTGTCGCCCAGCTCAGAAACGAAATCGAGCGGCTTCCGGACGCGCATCCGGCCATGGAACTGACGCTGAACTGGCTGGAGAAGAATATTCCTGTATCGGACAGCGTTGTGCTCGTGCATGGCGATTTTCGCACGGGAAATTTCATGGTCGAGCCGGAAGGGCTTACTGGCATCGTGGACTGGGAATTTGCTCACTGGGGAGACCGTCATGAGGATATCGCCTGGCTCTGCATGCGGGACTGGAGATTCGGAAAATTGAACAAAGAGGCGGGGGGCTTTGCGGACCGCAGAGTATTCTACGACGCGTACAGCGCTGCTTCCGGATTCAAAACGGATGCGAAAAAAGTCCGATTCTGGGAAATTATGGGAAATCTTCGCTGGGCCGCGGGCAGCGCTCAGCAGACAGAAAGGCATATGAGCGGAAAGGATAAGGGAATCGAGCTGGCATCCATCGGGCGACGGTCCTGCGAAATGGAATACGAAATGATGAGGTTGATAGAAAATGCAGTACAGACCTGAATCGGCGGAACTTCTCTCTGCAATACAGGATTTCCTGATCAAGGAAGTCATGCCTGTCGTGCAGGAGGATAAGGCTCTGGCCTACAAAACTCTGGTCAGCTGGAATATGCTCGGTGTTGTGGCCCGGGAAATCAAGCACGATGAAAAACTGACGGACGCGGAGTGTGGACGTCTGGATTCGATACTCGGGAAAAAAATTACATCGCAGACTTACAGCGGGAAACTGGAAGAATTGAATAAACGAAATCATGAGCTTGCGCAAAAAATACGCTCTGAAAAAATCAGCGATCCGGGAACGGATATCTGGATCCATGTAAAAAAAACGCTGATAGAACGGCTGTCTGTTTCGAATCCCCGGTTCAATCCGGAGTGAAATACACAATCTCACCGCCCAGATAACCTGTGTAAACTGCCAGAACTGAAAGAACAAGACAGAGAACTATGCTGAAGAGCCTCATCCGGACGGCATTATTTCCTCTTCGCCCAAAAAAAGAAACGATCAGAATTGGAATCGAGCTGAAAAAAAATATTTTCCCGGCCAGTTCATGTTTCTCAATCATCTGACGGGGAACGTTCTTTTCCGCGTCTTTTTCATCCGAGCTTCCCGTTTGCATCGCCGCGAATGCCAGTATCAGCACAATAGCTTGAAGCAGTATTTGAATGTTCCAGGATGCCTCCGGTATGGCAGATCGTCGTATCATAAGCCACAGCGCCAGAGCAAGAAAAGGAGAAATGAACGCCAGACCGAGCGGAATATGAGTGAAAATCGGATGCATGCAGTATTGAAGCAGGCAGCCTAAGCGTTTTTCTGGGAGGTGAGTTTTTCCACCAGCTTTTCGTATTTTTCCACTTCGCCCTGGAGAATCTGAAATCGACGCGCCAGGTATCCCGTGTATATTCCGACCAGCCAGAAACCGGCAACCTTCAGAGTTTCCGTCTGCAGTTCCGGTACTTCGAATGATGGATAGTACTGATTGAGCAGCACACACAGATACGAAATATTGAACAAAAAAATTCCCGCCAGAGCCACCTTCATGCCGTACCGCATTGAATTGGAAACAATGACAATAAAATACACAACAAAAAATATGCTTGCCGATCCGCCGGTCGGGATCAGCACCATTGCTATGGCTGCAAAATCCACAGACATGGTTATGTATTTCAGAACCGGATGCAGTCGTCCCCTTTTTCGTGCTCGTGACAGGATGAAGGCAAACACAAAATTAGCGGCGGCCAGCGACATGGTTACGGCCCCGATATAATACCAGTTGAAAAGCGCCGATGTGAACGCAGACCTGGTACTGAGCAGATACGCAAAGTAGCCGCCCACAAGAACAATGAGCAGCCAGCGAACATGCATTTTGTTCTTTTCGTTTTTCAATTCCCAGTCTGATTTATCAGACAAAAATGAGCCCATTGAATCTTGTTTCGGTCTCTGCCCCCATTCTGTCAATGATGAAAAAATATCCTGAGCAATTCACAGCCCGATTCAGCGCGGAGCTGCAGAGGAAGAGGAAGAGGAAGAGGAAGAGAATAAAGAAGGATTTTTTTCTCCTGTGAATAAGCGTTCCGGAACGATTTCCAGCATCATGGGTGATTTTTCTCAACTTTATCTTTCTCTGCGCTCTCAGTGACTCCGCGGTGAAAATTTACCAACAATCGTAGTGAGCACCTCTCTGAGACTCTAAGATGAAATTTTTCAGAAAATTATTGGACAAAACCTCAAAGCGCCCGGATGCAGTCTTATGAGCGAACTTATACTTATTCGACACGGTCAATCTCTCTGGAACCTCCACAACCTCTTCACCGGATGGGTGGACATCCCCCTATCTCTGCAGGGAGTCAATGAAGCTCTGGCCGCCGGCGACCGGCTTGCCGATCTGCAGTTCGATGTCGTCTATGTTTCGACACAGGTCCGGGCAATGCAGACCGCTCTTCTGGCGCTGGCAAAAAATAAATCGCCAAAAGTACCGATTCTACAGCCTGAGAAATCGATCGAACCAGAGCGGCAAAAACTCGCCGACTGGGCGAAAATCTACTCTCAGGCATCCATCGACAACAGCATTCCTGTAATTAAAGCCTGGCAATTGAATGAACGGTATTACGGTGAACTTCAGGGCATGAACAAAAAAGAAACCGCAGACAAATTCGGCGAAGAACAGGTTCATATATGGCGCCGGAGTTACGATGTGCCGCCGCCCAACGGAGAGGCTCTGAAAAACACCGCGGAACGGACCATTCCATTTTTTCAGAATACAATCGAACCGCTGCTGGCTGCGGGAAAAAATGTTCTGATAAGCGCTCACGGAAACAGCCTTCGTTCGATCGTAATGCACCTGGACAAACTCACGAAAGAACAGGTTCTGGCTCTGGAATTAAAAACCGGCGATCCTATCCGTTATACCGTCGAGAACGGACAGATGAAGAAAGGTGTGATTTAGAATTTTCAGTCACTGCCAGAATTCACGGATAGAAAGGCTGTCTGATGGCAGCGGTGCATTCAGACGCTTTCCCTGCATATGATCCGGTATGGAATATTTGTGGTTTCTGCAATTCACAGGCAGAGTAATTAGAACAATTAACTCAAGGAAAGGGGATGCTTTCACGTAAGCCATAAAAATACTTCCCATTTTTCCAGCCTCAATGCTTACTTTGTTGGCGCTGTATCTGCAAGACTATGTCTTTATGATAATCGCACCCGGCATAAGGGAAAGCGCCCTCCCATCCTTCCGCTCGTTTTTCGATGAGCAACCGCAAGATTTCGAGCTGGCCCGGCGAACATGAAAAGGCAGCAACCAGCCCGACAGCGGGGGTTCCTTGATCATTCTTTACATTAATGTCCGCACCGTGAGCGACCAACCATTTCAGAATATAGATATCGCTGTACGGAAATATGCTGGTCGGACCGGAATTGTCCAGGATGATCCTCATCAGAGCTGTATGTCCCCGAGGATCCTTTGCATTCATATCGGCTCCGTGTTCAGTGAGTAGCTGCGCAACCACCTCGGACCTGGTCATCATCAGCGGAGTGCGGCCCTGAGAATCCCGGGCGTTGACATCGGCGCCCTGATCGATCAACATCATTACTCTTTCAATTTCCCTGTTTTTGGCGGCCGTATGCAGCGGAAAATTCGATTGCTCCTGCATCTCCTGCACCCGGATCTCATTATTATGACGCTTGATTTCATTCTGAGAACTGATATGTTTATAAAGAAGCCATGCGGTATGAGGCGCGGTAACAGGCAGGAGTATTGTGTCAAGGGCGAATGAAAATGGAAAATCCAGTATGATCAAAATGACAGCAGGCGCCCAGTAAACCCCATAAGGGAATAAGTCACAGTGTGAAAAATGGCATGCCGTCCCGCTGTATAAATAGAAACGCTCACCCTGCCATGGCGGATTAGAGGTGAAAGTTTGTATCGTCACACATTGGGTAGAAACAACCGTTGCAAGAATTAATGACGATCTCAGGAAGATGCTTCGCACAACGCGTCAGGATAGTGAAGGCTGCGAATGCTGTCAAGGCCTTGACACGGCCCCTACGGCAACAACCTTCGCTCGATTGTTTTTCAGTCACTGCCAGAATAGTGTCTTGATGATTTTTCTTTCCTTTACGCTGTACCAGACATCGCGACATTTACCGCCGGGGTTTCCATTCATGCCTATATTCTCGGGCAGAAAGGCCGATTGATGCCAGAGATGCAGAACATAAAGCGTACCAGAATCTCTTTCTTCTAATTCGACGTAAAATTCACCTGGGTCCGGCATCGCCGCCGCCGCCATCCGCACAGATTCCCGGTATTTATTCTCAAATGATGAAACTTCTGTCAGACGCTTTCCCTGCAGATGGTCCGGGATGGAATATCCATGTATCCCGCAAGACATGAGAGACAGAGAAAACGCGCCGGCTACCGCGCAGATCTGCAAGCCTTTACTTCTGCCTTAAAAGTCATTGCCGATGCGCTCTGACATTTTCCTCTTTCTGACTGCGGAAGCGCATGGCACTGTTTCACTCTGGCTCTATGATTTTTCTCCGCTATTTTTTCACACTCGCTTCTTTGCTGTGCGACAATAAAGGTGCTCACAAGCAGTACCGATAAAATATAAATTTTTTTCATAATATTTCTCCAAGTTGTTTTTGTTTCAGCTCTCTCAGTGACTTATAGAGTCTGAGCACTGGATATGCCACGCAGCTCCTCGCTTACTTCTTCGCTGCTTCTGCCGCAGCAGCAGCCTTCAGATTCAGCTGAGCAACCGATAAAAGAGCAATCGGCACACTGTAAGATCCGCAGGAAACATAGTTCAGTCCCGAATCCATGCAGAACTCAATGTTCACCGGATCCGCACCGTGCTCTCCGCAGAGTCCAAGCTTTATATCCGGCCGCGTGAGTCTGCCCCTGTCTGAGCTGATCTTGATCAATTCTTTGACAGGGTTTCCAAGAACCTGAAATGGATTGTTTGGCAGCAGGTCAAACTCCGTATACGCCGGGAAGAATGAAGTGATATCATCTCTGGAAAGACCAAAGGTCGTCTGCGTCAGATCATTGGTTCCAAAGCTGAAAAACTCAGCGTAACGGGCCAGCTCGTCAGACAGCAGCGCGGCTGCCGGGAGTTCCACCATCGTTCCGACATGATAGTTCAATTCCACGCCCGCTTCCGTAAATACTTCCCTGGCTGTATCACGGATACCTTTAATGTACTTGCCCTCAATTCGTTTGCCGTTCTTGATGAAGGTCAGTTCATTGGGATTCATCACAATAGGAATCATGATTTCCGGCACAACATCTATGCCTTCTTTTTTCAGTTTCACGCCTGCTTCAAATATTGCCCGGACCTGCATTTCATAAATTTCCGGATAGGTTATGGCGACACGGCAGCCGCGGTGTCCGAGCATCGGATTGAACTCATGCAGCCTTTCAATTGTTTCTTCCACTTCCTTCCTGTCTACTTTGATGCCCTTCTTGCTCAGATAGGCCAGATAGGCGTCCAGAGTATCACCGGATCGCGGAAGGAATTCATGGAGAGGCGCGTCGAGAAGACGTATGGTAACCGGGAACGGCGCCATTGTCTTGAAGAGATCGTAGAAGTCGTCTCTCTGCAGAGGCTCCAGATCATTGAGCGCTTTCACGCGTTCTTCCGTGCTGTCCGCCAGAATCATTTCACGGAATCGATGAATCCGGTCGTCTGCGAAGAACATGTGCTCCGTGCGGCAAAGACCGATTCCGTACGCTCCCATGACTTTCGCGACTTTCGCGTCTCTTCCCAGGTCCGCGTTGGCGCGCACCAGAAAATTTGGCTTGATAAAACGCTTGATTATTTCAATAAATTCCACAAGTCCGTTGGCCTGAATATCCGGATTGATCAGCGTGGCTTTTCCCAGACCGATCATCGGTTTTGTGTACACCGGAGCATCGAGTGTAATGTAATCGCCTTCTCGCACAATCTTACCGTCGATTTCGAAGCTGTTCTCTCCCATCTTAATGTTTTGATTCAGTATACTGACTTTACCTAGCGACCGTGCCACAACAGGAGCGTGCGATGAATAGCCTCCTTCAACGGAGATCACTCCAAGGCCGACCTCGATTGCCTTGACATCTTCCGCAAAGGACGATTCCACCGCGAGAATGACGCGCGTGTCCTCTCCCCTCTGGAGATAGTCACGGTAAGCCTTCATGACCTTATCCGCAGAGAAAAACACTCGGCCCACGGCGGCGCCGGGCGAACCCGTCATGCCCCCGCGCACAGTAACCATGCTTCCCAGCGATTTTGGATCAATAACCGGATGCAGAAGTGAAGCGATCTGCCCTGGCGGAATCTGCTGCACGAGAAATTTGTCATCCACCACTCCCGCTTTCATAAGATCCAGCAGAGTCCGGATATGCGCCTGAGTCGATTTCGAATCGACCTGTGTTTGATTCACAAGCCAGAGTTTTTTATGCTCAACAATGAATTTAACTTCGCGTATCTCAAGAAATTTTCTTTCCAGAGTCGCCCCGATTTTCTTTAACTCCTCCAGGTAACCGCCGTCCAGTTTGGCGATATCGTCTCCCGGGCGGTCCAGCGTGTAGCTGTTCAACAGATAGCTTCCTGAGAGTTTGTTTTCTCCAGAAATAGTATTTCGTGTAAAGTACATGCCCACGCAGGAATTTTCTCCAAGATTTCCAAACACCATGCCCTGAACCATAATGGCCATGCTGTCTTCTTCATCGAGATCCGGATCGTGATATCTCTTTGCTGCGTCTTTTATGATTCTTTCCAGCTGCTCGATTGGATCATCGGGAATTTTCGCGTCACCCAGAAGCTGTATCATCTCCTGTGCGCTCTGTTTTGTGCCTGCGACATCCGAAGGGTATTTCTTTTCAATGTCATTGAATGCGGAGTCAGGAATGTCGAAAAGTTTGGTTCCAGCTGTGCGTAGAAGATAGCAGTATTCGAACCAGGCGGCCTTTTCGCCGATCAGTTTCGCAAAACCGTTCATTGTCTGAGGTGACAGGCCCACATTAAAGACAGTCGGGTAAATCGGCAGACTGAGATTGGAACTTGTGACAACTTTTAATATCAGCGGGTTGTCAGGATCGCCATATTTTCTTCCAATGCCCTCTTCAATAACTTTCAGACCTTCCCGGAGCATGTTTTTTAAGTCCATGCTTTCCAGACGTGAGGTCAATCTGGAGTCGATGGTAAAACCGGGCACAATCGGCATGTTCAGTTCGGCCAATTCAAACGCCCTAACCCCTCTTTTCCCGGATCTTTCCCAGACCTTACGGTCTCCCGTACAACCTTTTTGACTGAATGGATAAATATCTGGCATGTGTGAAATCTCCCTGAAATCTTAGATTGAAGAGCGCTCTAATATCAACGATCATCAGAGGCGAGTGATTTGAAAAGCATTATTTTCAGGCTCTGGATCGGGCTTGATTTCTTCATACAGGGCAACGCAGTTCCGACCGCGATGCTTGCAAATATAAAGCGCCTCATCGGCCAGCTTAATGAAGTCTTCCTTGTCTTTGATATACTGTGCATGAAAAGGATAGCAGGCCACACCCACGGAAATCGTTATTTTGGCTGTCTTCTCCCCGATCTGAATCGGGTGTGATTCTATATTTCGCCGGATATGCTCTGCCATTTCGAGGGCTCTCTGTGAATCCGTATCCGGCAGCAGTACACAGAATTCCTCTCCGCCGTATCGTCCCGGAATATCGTCGACGGAGCCTTTTTCTTTCACTGTGTCTTTGATAACGGCGGCCAGCTCGACCAGCGCTCTGTCACCGCCCTGATGACCGAAATTGTCGTTCACTTTTTTAAATAGATCGATATCTGACATAATCACAGCCATCGGCTGGCCCGACAGTCTGGCTCGCTTGTATTCTTCCTCAAGTCGGGCGAGAAAATAATGCTTTAAATACAGACCTGTGACCTGGTCGACCGTGGCCATCTCATGAAGGCGGGCATTTTCAATGGCGATCGCCGCCTGATCTGCAAGCACCTCAAAAATTTTCAAATCTGCCATGTTGAAAAATGTGCCGTCCAATTTATTCAGAACCTGCACAGTGCCCAGAATGCGTTTTTTTGCGCGGAGCGGCACACACATCATGGATTTGGTATGAAACTGGCTCTTCTGATCTGCCTTGCGGGAAAAACGAGGATCCTGGGCTGCGTCTTCCACCAGCACGGGCTCCCCTTTGCTGGCCACCCATCCTGAAATTCCTTCTCCCATTTTCAGCCGAATTGTTTTGATTGCGTCGCTTTTTTCGCCCTTTACCGTGTAAAAATAGAGTTCCTGAGCCTCTTCATCGACCAGCATCAGGCTGGATGCTTCCGACTCCATGACTTCCTTGGCTTTTCCCATCAGCGTATCCAGAACCACCTGCAGGTTCAGACTGGAAGAGATGATGGCATTGACCTCCAGGACCTTGTACAGCCTGTCTTTTTCTTTAACCACCAATCTGAATTGCTGTTCGTAATCGTCAAGAGTCATCGGTCAGCCCCGGGATTCGAGGGAATCACCCCAAATGATATTTTTTTTAAATTCCCTTTTTTTAGCCACTCATTTACATCTCTCTATCATGAAATCCGATTTTTCTGAGAATTTGAACAAATTCTGCTTTATTCTTTTAATAGTACCGATATTTTATATACCGTGGACCAATTTAACCAAGAATCATTAAAAAAATTCATAGAAAACCCTCGAGGACGCAGCATCCCTGTCGATTCCGACAATCCTATGGGCGCTAAGACCAACAGGGGCAATCGTGTCACACAGATGCTTAAAGGAGCGTCCGGAGCTCCCAAAGGCCAGGAACCTGTTGATCCGATTATGAAAATCGACGGGGCCGTCCGGAATTATCTGGCCGAACTGGTCCGCAATTCTCTTCAGGCAAATCGTCATGAGCAGCTTCATGAACTGCTGACGGAGCACCGCCGGTTCATCGACGAGATAATCGTCCTTCTGGAAAGCCAGGGCGGCTCATAAGACGCACTTCAAAAGCAGAAGAATAGCCACAAAGGCACGGAGGCCACGGAGTTGAGGATCATCTGGCATACATTTTTCATGCCTTTCGCCTCTCCGTGAACTCCGCGTCTCCGTGGCAGCTTATATTATCAATTACTGAACTACGGATTGCACGATCTTCTGCATGAGGGGCGTCGTTGCCAGACGCTTTAAAAATTCAACTCTGGCGGCCCAGTCAGGCGCTATACGATCTTTTTTTTTTCGTCTGCAGATCTGGCTGCGAATTGTCTTTCCAGGATTCTGAGCCTGGCCATATCTTTTTTATAGTGAAGCGTGGAAATCTGCCAGAGCGATTCACCCTGATGCACATGAGTGAGGCGGCCGTCGGGAAGTTTCAGCATGTCTCCTGGAAATACCAGGTCTGGATCGCGAAGATCACGATTGTGCTGTGCATTGACGGGAGAGAAGCCGTTTGCAACCGCCACAGCATTGGCATAGTAGTACACTTCCTGTGAAACCGGGTCGACCATTTCTTCGCCGGGCACAACAGCGTCATCCTGCAGTGTGCCAGGATTCACGAGAGTGGCCGCATGGATCTCATCGGATGATCCGCCGTCACCGGTGATGCTCTGCGCCGATTTAATTCCCAGGAAAAGAGCCCCGCCGAGCAGCAGCAGAACAGGCACGAGCCAGATTGCCGCTCGCATTTCGCGTATTCTAACCAGCACAGGTTGAATTCGCTCCGCAAGGAATGAAGTCCCTCTTTGAAACCATTCAATTACAGGATTGGCTGAGAAACTGCGCTGTTTGCGCTGCGGCGCTGTGCCGATGGACAGCTGTGTCAGAAGGACGTGGAATCTTTTTCTCTCTTCCACTATTCTGAGACGCTCTTCCAATAACCGTTCCATCAGATCAAGACACGGCCTGTATCCCGGAGGATCACTGGCTTTGTCAAGGGCGCGCGATTGCTGTTTGAGCAGTGTTCGATACGGTTTCGCCGACTCTTCCAGCCGGTCCGATGAAGGCGGCATGGAAAATTTTACAACTTCGCTTTCAGCCGGCAGCGCAATTATATACGACTTTTTACCGCCCATAAATAGAATTGAAAAACAAACCGGCATTTCGGCCAGAGAAAGCCAGTGACGATTGCGCAGACGATCAATGGAGTATTTTTTTCTTACTTTTTCGTATCGTTTTTTAATGCGCGCATCCGTATTTTCCTGGAAGGACGGCGAGTCCTCAATGAATCTGAATATTTCAAAGAGATTGCTGTACAGGGCCGGGCCTTCCGGCACCGGAAGCGTTTTGAGCTTTGCAATCCATTTCTCCAGTATTTCTGTTTCACTGGATTGACCGATCAAAGCGTAGATGAATTCTTTAATCGGTTCCTCAAAATTGGTGCCATGGAGACCTTTGATCATTTCTTCAATCAGGCCGGCGGCAGATTCTGCGAACGTATATGTATACTCTTTGCCTTCCAGCAGCGGATAGCAGCCCTCGGAAAGTTTCTGGGATTGATACCACGAATCACGCACCTCTCCCGGCAGATGCAGAACCAGCTTCGCATCCTTCACACCCAGATCGTCTTTACTGCGTAATACGGCGATCTCCAGATCGTGTTGTCCGCGTATGTATTCAAATGACTTGCTGAACTTGCCGCCGCCGATGGGGAAAAGGATCTGAGCCTGTCTTTCTGCGCCGGGAACCATCTTGCAGGTTATCGCGGCATGCGATCCCCCGCGGGACACGTAATATGTGGTTTCTTTCGCGGAAGGAAGAACACGCCCGTCGTCAAATACTTTTACAAAAGCATTATTGTATATTTTCTTAATAACACCCAGCCTGTCCAGATTGTGGCTGTAGATTCCCAGGGGTTTCTTTTCCGTATTCTTGCGCCGGAGCGACTCCATGAGTCCGGGACTGTAAACAGAAGAGGCAGCGCAGAGCGACACTCGGGCCGGATCGATAACCGATTCAAACAATCGGTAATGGTAGTCCGGCATAGGATTGACCAGCATTCCTTCGCCGTTGAAATTCCAGTACATCGGCAGAGAGAGACCTCTTCCCTGTCCCAGATACATGAACGAATATCCCGATTCACACTTGCGAGAGCGTTTCGAAAGCGCTGAACTCAGAAGGTCGTATTCTTTATCGATATGGAGCGAGGCTTTTTTCAATTTCTCAGAAGAAAGCACCTTGCTTCCGCCGACAGAAACCTGCACATCGCCGGTCTCGAAAAATGTGGTGGTGCATCTGTCTTTTCCGCCGGCAAGGAGCCGCAGGGGAAGATAGGGATGCATGGCGACCGGCTTTTTCTCAGACTCATCCGATCTGGCATTGAAGTCCTGCATGCCCGTATACGAATAAATCTGCGATACCCGGTCCTTGCTTCCCACATAACCGATGTTCTCGCCGCCGTTTTCAACTGTCGCCTGAATCCAGGCCATTTCCAGACCTGCGTTCAGGGGATCATTCTCCGGCAGAATGACATTTTCAATATGTCTTAGAAGAATCCCGGGCGCAGAAACTCCCGCCCCCATTCGCACAAATGGGCGAAGATCATTGGCATGCAGTCCCGTATAAATCAGTACCGTATCCCGATCAATCTGGAAAACCCTTTCGGGGCCTTTCAACTCATCCGGTTGTTTAATATCACTTTGTCTCGCCATTGGTATACTCGAATTTAAAGTTTCCTAGCTTAAATGAATCGCCGGAGCTGATAACTCCCGGTCGTTTCTGTTTTGCAAACTGGATAAGGTTTACGTGACCTGTAGGCTTCAAAACGCTTTCGCCTTGAACTCTCTTGGCACGAAAACTAAAATCTTGAGGAACGCCCAGCTGCTTGATACGTAAATTGACCCCGTGCCTGGATCCGATTGTCATCTTCGACGCTTTCAGTTTACCGAGATTGTAAGGTATTTTGTTCGGCGAATTGATCCCGCTTTCATAATAAAGAATGTCTCCCTCGAGCTTGTTCCTGTTTATGAACTTACCAATCAGCCATATCAACAGGAGGCATACCAGAAGAATTCCAATAACAGCTCCGACAATTGGTCCGTACTGTATTGCGTAATCCTTAATTTTTTTCCAGATATCCCGCTGTTCAATATCCTGACTGACTGCAGCCACTCCGGTTTCATCCACGGCTGCCGGTCCCGCACCTGAAGCCATTTCTTTGCCGGTTCGCTCCACCGTTCTCACATCACTGGAAAGCTGCTTGAGGCGTCCTTCCAGCGCCGGGTCTTTCAATGATCCCAGACTCACATAATAAATGAAATAATCCTTAACTTCCTCATTCTCCGTATCGCGCAGAGAGCTCAAATCCAGGCGACCTCTTTTCTTCTGCGGCGGAGGATCGTCTTTGCCATCAGTTAAAACGACAATAATCACCTGACCGCCCTGATTCTCAAGTTCCTGCGACTTGGATTTCAAAGCTTCAACCATTGCGGCCATATCCGTCCAATTGCCTTTGGCTGCCAGACTGGAGATTTCGTTTACAGGCAGGGATTTGTCCGCGTCATTTTTAATCTCAAAAGTTCTGCTTATCACAGTTTTTTCATCAAAGGAAAGAACCGTAACCGTATCCCCGGTGCGAACCGTTTCCATAAGCCTCGGTATGCTTTTCTTTACCTTGCCGATTGTATCGTTTTCAATCGACATTGAGCCCGAGGTATCCACCGCCAGGACAAAGTGCCTTTTAGAAGAACAGGAGACCAGAAGAACTATGGCGGCAACGAAGCTGAATGCCCGTATATGCCAGGTTCGGTCAAAGTTCTTTGTAAACTTTTGCGTTTTTAATGTAATCTCTTGCATTGATTCCTACCGCTCCATCCCGGTCCAGGTATTCCAGCAGCAATATGTAAAACCAGAGCAGGGTATCGTCACCTGTTTCCACTATTTTGTAACCGCCGCCGCTTTCCCAGTCCTTGATTATTAACCCTTGATTTAAAATGCAAATCATATCCATCTCATGATTCACAGAAATTCCACGTTCCCGTGATGCCCCCTGAATCGCCACTCTGTGCGACATAATGGGGACAGATGACCTGTAAGCAAAGATTGTTGAAAAAACCGGTATCACCTGGTTTTCTGCGAACTCTCTTTCGCCTTTGTAGAGCGATTTGACCGCATTGGTCATTGTGGCATGTGTTATCACGGAGGCAGTGGTAAGATCTGTTTCCAAACTCATGAAAGCATACAGAAAATCACTCACAACATATCCGCCTGCCATCGCCAAAAAGTTCTGGCACCATTTTTTATAGATTAGAAGATCGCAGTTTTTGTTGAGAAGATGTTTTTTTCCTCTAACTTTACCTGTCGCCAGAGAGAATTCGGAAGGAAGATGCTCCTTAAAAAAAGTAAACAGATCCCGGTATATGTTGATGTCTTTATCTTTACCCGGCAGCTGGATTCCCCTCTTGTCCAGGTTAGCCTTCAAACCTTCGGACAGGGTATGCGACTGTTTGGCGAAATATTCGGTAAACATAGATATTATATCGGGTTCAGAGACCCGATAATGCAGGTCTTTTCCATGGAATTCTTATTACCAGTATTTGTTCCGCCGACTCAGACATCCCGCAACGAAGGTCACATATCCCCGCAGAAGTCAAAGAATTCAGCAATCAAAACAGATTCAAGGTTTTATACACATCCTGCTTTATGAATGTTTCATACCTCTTGGAAGCCCCTTCATGAAGATACTTTTGAAGTCTGCTCACATTTTTAATATTATTTCCGGCAACCTGAAAGAAAATCACACCGCCGTGTTTCACTTTCCCCCATTTGAAAAGTGAGTTCAGATCCTGAATCAACTCGCCTTCATGAAATACAATGACCCGGCAGCCAGGATGAGCAATTTCGTAGGATTCAACAACATTTTTCCAGGCTTCCACATTTCCATTATGAAACAGTTCATTTGTTACCTGCACCGAGTATTTTGGCGTCAGATTTTTACTCGTTTGCGGGACTTCCACTTTCGGGATAACCTTGGGCTCTTCTTTTACCTGCACATCTATAAAATCCGGATCGACAACAGGTTCTTTTCCATCCAGCAGCGCCAGAAATGCTTCCACCGCTTTTCTTCCAGTCTCGGGCCTGCGATTTTTTGTCTTTGCGTAGACAACAAGCAGCTCTTCCACTTTAAGTTCATGAATCTCAGCCCAGTGGTTGGGATTGCGCGGATTTACTGCGAGCACGCCAAGATTCGGGTGGTGGTAGGCGATTACCATATCCACATTATTCCATTTGGAAAACGATTCTATGATTTTATCAAAATCCGTTCTGCTTTCTTTGACATTGCGTGAGATGTAGGGATACTCAAATTTTCCCACAAGAACAACAGATAGTATAGGCGAAATTTGCTCTCTTCGCATGATCCCGTCCTGAATCAACTTGTTTAATAAATCAGCAAGATTGGCTCCTTTATCCACGGAGTCGATCAGATTGGTCACATTTACAATATGCCGCAGCGTTTTATTAAATACCGGCCGGGTTCCAAGGCTGCTCAAATCTTTGTCCGCTACGTTCATTTACTATCTCCTGAATTTTATTCGGGCCTATGCAGGCATCAATACGGGTAAAATACAGGATAGGGAAAATTGCCCGTCAGCGCAAGCCGTTTTTTGGCAAAAAAAAACCCGCAGTGTAAACTGCGGGTTTTTCGACCATACGGCCGAACAGGCTTTTCTTATAGTTCCTTGAGTCCCATTTCCTTGAGTTTATCCTCATAAGACTTGGGAGTAACATCCGCCGAGCCCTTGACCCCTCCAGCCGATGCTGTGGAGGACGAACTCGAAGATACAGATGAACTGGAGCTTGAGGATGAACTAACGGAAGACACCGATCCGCTGCTCGATGCCGACTGGTAGGCGGCGGCAGAAGCAGTTTCATGTTCTTCTTCCTGAGTCTTGAAAGACTGATCAATATCCGCTCGCACTGTGGAACGACGTCTTTTGAACGAAGCAAAGGCCGCATCCGCAAAACCTTGCGATATGCCGGACAGGAATTCGTTCAGAACGTTGGCCATCATCTTCATCATGAACTGCTTGCGCTTGACGGTGGTAATATCCACGTCGAGCAAGAGCCCCGGCTGAAGGTGGTGCGGATTGATTTCATAGACGAACTTATTGAATTCTTTTTCAAGAACGTTCAGTCTTTCATCAATAACAACTCTTTCAATCGGATTCTGGTAACCGTACATTTCCTGAAGTTTTGCTCTCAGGTATGTGATTTTGGTGCCCGTGTTCTTGATCTCAACAGAATACGTCCGATTGTTCTTTTCCACGAAGGTATTCACAGGATCGCGGAACTGAAGTTCATTCCATTTGAGCTCATCCGGATCAGAATTCAGCGTTTTTCTGGATTTGACCCAGGCTTTTGGCATGATGGATCTGGCCAGATCTTCAAAATCCACAATGGCTCTCTTCAAGCCCATGAATTTGCTTTTGTGACGCTCATACACTTCATGAACAACATCCCAGCATGCATCTGTTTCGCGGAGGAAGGCAGCCACCCGGTTGTCATACACCCGTTTCATTTCTCGGATTTGGTTCTGGTCGTAGTAAGCCAGACGAATCTGGTAACGCTCATCCGGAAGACGACTGTCATCCTGATCTTCGTACTCTCTGATCAGACATTCGCGGGCATTCTTCTTATTGTCCGCCACCTGATATCCCAGTTTGGATGTATCCAGAATGGAAGTCACGGTGTTGATCGCAGTGTTAAAGCCGCGGTTGCGAATGTTCTCAGAGTCAATGATCTTCTTGATCTGCTCGCGCATGTTCAATGGATCATAGTCGTCCTGATCGATCTCGGCGCGAAGACCTTCAATCTTGTCGATGAACTTCTTGCCCAGAATCGTGTAACGTCTTGAATTCGGATCTGAATTCATGTCGTCGGTGAACTTGTCCACCATCTTGATTCTTTCGAACATTACTTCGCCGTCTGTCAACTCCGCGCGGCCGGTATCAATCAGCTCTTCGCGCAGCTTGTCGATTTCTCGGTCGATGAGTTCTGTGATGTGCTTGGACAGCGTATCTTTCAGAAGATGTTCCACAGTCACCTGATAGTGGAAGATCGGGCTGATCAATTCAGAATCCAGGATATTGATGGAAAGCTTGATGTCAGAAACAGTCTTTGGCTTCCATGCGCTGTCTTTGAACGCGCACTTCACAATTGAATAGGCGTTCTCACCGCGAACGAAAGCTCCCACATCCGTCTTTTGACGAAGGATGGAGTTGGTTTCGTTTTCCAGATCGTTCATACCACGCTGGATGTGACCCTGAAGGTGACCGTACATGTTCACCACAGATTTTTCCAGTTCACCGGTATTGAATTTGTCTGACCCTCCGACCTTGTCGAGAAGCTCCACAATCTCTTTTGGCGTGTAACGCGCAAGAGACTTGATTTCCTCTTTGTCGACGAAGTCGCGGACCTTTTTGATCATTTCATCTTCAACTGTTATTGTGTAACGGTTGAACATGTTGACATAGGCTTGATTTACATAGTTATAAATCTTGTCTTCAATGCCGGCCATGATGTCCACATCTTTGAGGACTTCAGGCGGTAACTTTGTCTGGGTATAATTAGTTATATACTGTGATGTAGCATCGATGATTTTTTTTGCCTCTGCCGGCTTATCACGACCCTCCCAGACGAGAGATGTTCTGGAAGCGACGGCGCTCGGCAGAACGGGATCGATTTTCATCGGGCTTTTTGGGAATTGACCCACTGCCATAAATTTTCCTCCGGAAACTACAGGATCATGCCTGTAAATTTTTTGTGTTTTACTGTCAATGACCGCAGGCCCCTTATATTTCAAGAAAAAAATATAATTACGGAGTATCTTTTACAGAAAACAGCTCGAAAAATCACTCAATCGGCCTGTTTTCTATTTATATGGAACATAATCCATAGATCATCCGCGGACGACACGGAACTGTGCTTCGAAAAGACACGGAAAAAAATTTTCAGAGTCTTTGGGCCGCAATTTCCAATCGGCAGCTGGAAGGCTGAAATTGAGCCTGTCTGGAATTATTTTACCACAGAGGTCACAGAGGGCTCTGAGATGAAGAAAATTATTAATAATCGTGAATCTGTAAAATCTTTTAATAATTTTGGATGGTAATTACGAAAACAGTCTTTATGAAGAAAGTGCCGATCGGATAATGCTTTAAGCAAGGCATCCACCCCTCTGTGCCCCCCGTGTGCTCTGTGGTTCAAGAATTCTTGAGTTAAATCTTTCAATAATCTTCTTCTCTAAAAATTTCGGATGGTTTGTCCGGTTTGTCCTCTGTACTGTCTCCGTGATCCTTGCACTGTTCGTGCGGCTGGGTTCCTGGATGGAAAAGCTCGACCATTCTGTCTTTGCAGCGGTCGGACGGGAGTTTGCCTGACAATTCGCATATTTCTACCCGGATCAGGTTCGATCCAGGGAAGGAAAAACTCTGAGGATGCTCGTGACGAAGCGCTTTATTCATGTACCGGCCCCAGATGGGAGCGGCAATGGCGCCGCCGGTGCCGGCATAGCCCAAGGTTCTCGGTGTGTCATAGCCGATCTGCACCGCAGTGATGAGAACAGGAGTGTAACCCACAAACCAGGCATCGGCTCCGCGGTTCGTTGTGCCGGTTTTGCCAACGGCATCCCAGCCCGAAAGTCCGGCGCCGACTCCCGTGCCTGATGAAACTACGTCCCTCATCATGGAAGTGATGATCTCTGCCGTGCCCGGAGAAACGACCTGCCGCCTTTCCCGTTTGGCCTGAACCGGTCTGTTGTCCCAGACTACGTTTCCGTCCGGGTCTGTGATGTGGGAAATCACATAAGGATGGATTTCTCTTCCATTAGATGCGAAAGTTCCATAGGCCCTGGCCATTTCCAACGGAGTGACTTCGTAGGTTCCCAGAGCGACGGTAGCCTCCTTGGGAAGTCGGCGCGGTGGACTGCCTTCATCCATCTGGAGAAGCCTCTCAATGCCGGGATTCAGAGCGCGCGGCCCCATTCGTTCGTAGACGCGGATGGCCACGGCATTTTTGGAAAGCATCAGAGCCCGACGAAGACGAATCTCGCCGTCATAGCTGGAGCCGAAATTTTCCGGAGTGTATTCCGTCAGATCCTGGCTGATAAACACAGGCGGCGAATCGTCAAGAACAGTGGCCGCGGATAGTCGCTTTCTTTCATCCGCATGGCTCATGGAATACTCGATCCCGGAAGCGTAGAGAAGTGGTTTTATGGAACTTCCCGGCGGACGCCGGGCCTGCACAAAACGAAGGTTCTGATTTCTGGAGATAAACCGGGAACCGCCGATTACGGCCGTGATTTCTCCGGTATTCGGACGCATGCTGATCAGAGATCCCTCCACCGGCGACTGGTCTTCCATCAGAGGATCGTTATGCCGATAGGATTGCTCCATTGCGGCGCCGACGTTATCATCGCCGGAGATTAGATTCAGTAAGGCAAACTCGTCCCGGAATTCTGAGCGGAACTCTTTCTGAAAATCCCGCTCCTCCCGGGTGATGTTCGACTGGAACAGGGGCAGATCAAATAGCCTGCGGATCAGGGGCCAGGCCGGCCCGAATTCGTTATCGAATTCATAGTAATTTCTGAAGGGGGCCCTCTTTCTCTGTTCAGAGAGTTTGACAAGCCAGGGCGGGAAGGTTTCCTCTGCGGCAGTCTGATGATCCACATTGATGGTTGTGTATATCCGCAATCCTCCGGTCAAAAGACGCCTGCCCGTAAAACGGGAGGGCAGACTGTATTTTACAAATTCTGTCACGTAAGGATGAAGATTGAGACGGCTGTTGAAAGCATTTTCATTGGGAGATCTTTCGAAGAGCGTCGCATAGAATGTCTCGTCCAGCCTTTTGAACTCCTCCGCGGCCTCCTGCACAGTCAGCTCGCCGTTTTCCACCAGTTTTTTCAGCACAATGCTGACCTTCTGGCGCGATGTATCAGGAAAGCGCAGAGGACTGAAATCCCTGGGCCTTGTGGTCAGCGAGGCCAGCACGGCCGCCTCCCCCCAGCTGAGCTCAAAGACCCCTTTGTTGAAATAAAAGCGGGATGCCGCCTCAATGCCGTTTGTATTGTGGCCCAGCGGAACTTCATTCAGATAGAGCTCCATAATCCTGCGCTTTGAAAAACGAAGCTCGATCAGGAATGACAGGAATGCTTCCCGGGCCTTCCGCACAAGGCTTCTTTCATTGGAAAGAAAACGCAGACGGGCCACCTGCTGGGTAATTGTTGAGGCGCCTTCCCGTATCTCGCCGGATCTGATATTCACTGCCATGGCGCGCAGAATGCCGATCACATCGATTCCGGGATGGAAATAGAAATTGTTGTCTTCCGTTGCGACAAAGCTCCGGACAACTTTTGAATCAAGACCCTCCGGGCCGCTGTCATTCAGATGAATCACGCGCCTGCTTGACTGGTAGAATTCCGCGATCTTTACGGGCTTCCCCTCATTGTCGACCCCGAATATTTCAGAGGGCTGCTCATAACCCGAATCGCCGAAAACCATGATCAGATCCGCCGGTGTCGCCGAAACAAGCCAGGCAGTGACAAAAATGGCCGTGCCGAATAGAAAGAGAGAATGTTTCAGGGCCGTCGTGTCATCATTCGTGAATAGATGATTCAGAAAACGGTGATACGAATGGAACACCACGCGCGACAGAAGTCCGCTGCCCCCCGGAGGAGTGAAGATTGAATCGCGGTAGTTTTCAGAAGATGGAAGGGTCATTTGCTTTTCTGGACCCTGCTACTTCACCGGCAGATCGACAGTATCGGTCAAGTCGAAAAAAAGCCCGCAATTCCTCCATGTCAGGCCGCCCAATCCCGAAAACTTTTTCATCTTGACTGTGCATACAGTTGATGCATCCTGCGCAGGCCTCCGGCAATTGTATCCAATTTCCATGAATACCCTATCGGTCCCAGTCATTGTAATATCCGGAATCTGCTGGTATGCAGGATTCTATCATCTCTGGATGTATCTCCGACGCAGGAAGGAAGTTCAGAACAGGTCCTTCGCGTTTTTGTGCTTCAACATCGCCTTTTACAATACATTTTGTTTTGTACAGTACAATTCCACATCCGTCGGCCAGGGAATTTTCTGGCAGCACCTGCAGTATGCATCACTCGGCGCCCTGGGAATATTCTTAACGTGGTTTGTATACGATATTACAGGTTACAGGTCCAGAAAATCGCTGGTCTTTTTCGGGATCTGGTTCACCATTTTTATTGTTCTCGGACTGACCCTGCGCGAAAATCCGCTCACATTCACCACGGCCCGGGCCGCGATAAAAAATATCGACCTTGGATTCATCGGACGATTTACCATGTACGAGGGCCAGCCCGGATGTGTGTACGAAATCCAGGCGATCTCCAGTTACTTATGGTACATATATATTATGATTTTTTTAATAAAATCATATTTGAAAAACCGTCAGAAAGGTCTGCGGACCATCATCGCTGCTCAGTTTGTGTTTTTTGCGGCAACAATCAACGATTCCCTGGTGTCTTTCGGATGGTATTCGTCTATTTATTTGATCGAGTATGCCTACATGCTGATTATTGTTGCGATGGCGCATACTTTGATGAACCGTTTTGTCGACCTGCACACGCAGGTTGAAGATCTGAACATCAGCCTGGAGAAAAAGGTTGAGAACAGGACGGAGGAACTGAAAAGCGCGAATCAGGATCTTGCGATTATTAACCAACAGCTTACGGAAACTCGCGACGCTCTGTGGGGCGAAATGGAGATTGCGATGAGAATCCAAACTTTGCTGGTGCCCCGTGAACCCGTACTTGATGGATATGAAGTATCCACGTTCATGAGGCCGGCGCTGTCTGTGGGCGGAGATTATCACGATGTCATCAATGTCGGTGGATACAGCTGGATCGTGATCGGCGACGTTACCGGCCACGGTGTGCCGGCCGGTCTTGTGATGATGATGGTGCAGACGTCGATTCATGTCGTTCTGGATCAGAATCCCTCCATGAAACCCTCCGATCTGCTGAAAGCCGTCAATATCACGATCTCCAGGAACATGAAACTGATCGATGAGGAAGGGTACATGACCATCACCGCGCTGGCCGTTGATAAAAACGGCGGTATAACATATTCCGGCCTGCATCAGGATATTTTAATTTACCGGGCCGGCCTGAACAGAGTGGAATCGGTGCCGACGCGTGGATTCTGGCTGGGCGATATCAGCCAGTTGATGTCAGACATGGGAGATGATACAATTCATCTGGAAAAGAATGACACCATACTTCTTCATACAGATGGAATCACAGACGCTCTTGAGAACGGAATCACGAGCAAAACAAAAAACTTTACCATGTATATGTACGGCGTTGAAAGATTGAAAAAAATCATGGAAGAGAACGGAATGAAATCCACACAGAAAATCAAAGAAGCGATACGCGATTCACTGGCCAATTATGAATGCAACGATGATGTGACTTTCATGGTATTGAAAAGGCAGATCTGAGCGATCATTGCGCGGCCTTATCCTTCTCACCGGGGAAAAGACCTCTTTTGAAAAATCCGTAGTAAACAAAAATCAGGAATATCCATCCGGAAAATTGAGAAAAGAGACTGGCCCAGGCGGCTCCAAAAATACCATAATTGGGAATAAGTATCAGATTCAGGGATAGTCCCGTCACCATGCGCAGGCCCGCTTCAATGGCGATAAGCCGAGGTTTGTCCAGAGCAAAGAGCGCCGTGCCCAGCGGGGCAAAGAACAGACGCAGAAGAAAATTGGGATAGAGTATATAGAAGATTTTCACCGAAGTTACATATTCCGGACCGTACCAGGCGGGTATGAACCAGGTAAATATTGCAAAACCGGGGAGAAAAATAAAAGAACCCGGTATCAAATATTTATAAATTTTCCTAAAAAAAGCCTCGAACTGAGCTGCGCCTTCCAATTTAGAGAACCTGGGGAGAAGAATTGACTGCATTGTCGCCAGCAGAATCAAAAAGCCCTGCATCGGCATCCGCGCCGCATTGTAAAGACCAGTGTCTGCCGGTTTCCCGATCAGCAGAACTTCCATCCAGTCAGACAGTATCGAGAAAAATGACGCCGCCACGATCCATAGATTGTACTGAAATAAATTCTTCATCCAGAGTTTCCAGGAATCATGAGGGGCCTTCCGAAAAAAGAACGAGGCGGGAAACAGGAAAAAATAAAGAATCACAGAAATATACGGACCAAATGCAAAGGCGAAAATCACATGTTCCGCGCTGATTTCGCCCCCTTCCATGAGCGCAAGAAAAATAAGCAGAAAAATGCGAACAGCGCTGATTGAAGGCAGCCAGGCCGACAGTCGAAAAAACGAATCATGCGACACCATAACGGCGTCCAGATACGAAAGAATAGAGAGCCCGAACCCTCCCAGGAAAATAAACCAGTATACAATCACGGCATCCGGCCTGTATTCCGGGAGAAGGAAGGAAGGCACTCCCATCTTTCCCAGGGAGGGCGAAATCATCGTGAAGACCATCACGATCAGACAGGCGGCGCCGGTAATCAGGAAAGCGTACATTTTCAGCTGCAGCGAGGCGCGCACGATACCCGCCGCATCCTGCGAATCGCTGCGGGAAAGAGCCGGCGTCAAAAATCGAACCAGCGAATACTGCAGACCCACTTCTGTCAGAGCCTGAATGATAACAATGCGAGCCATGGCCTGGCTGAATATCCCGTGATCCTCCACAGTAAGGATGCGTCCGGCAATCAGTGAAAACAACAGAGAAACCAGCGAATTGAGAGACCGGGCAGTGAAGAGCACGGCCGCCTTGCGAAGACCCGTGGAGAACAGAGCGGGCGCGTAAGAATCCTTGATTTTCGCAAAAACTCCGGATTCAGTTTCCGTTGATTTTTTTGTTTCAGACAAATCCGGCCTCAAACATCCAGACTCTCCGAGAGAGAGCCGTCTACATGCGTCAGTCTTATTCTTTTACCATGGACCCAGAGAAGCGAAAAAACTTTCAGGGAAGGGCCGGGAATTCTTTGAACTCCGGGAAGCCAGACGGACTCATGAATCCCGGACATCACAAGCGCTCCGGAATTCTTAATCCATTCATTTTCCCTCAGAGTTCTGTTCAAGAGCGACAACGCCGTTGTTTTTCTGCGCGAATCCTCGTCATGAGGAGCGATCCTGCCGGCGAATTCGTATCCGGCCTCTTTCGCCATGAATGCAAGCATCAATCCCTCCGGAGCGCCGAAAGTGCCCAGAAGAAGATTCCAGCGCGAATATTCGCCGGAAATTATCTGGCAGGCGGCTGAGATGCTGCCGGAATCTATCATCCCCACGCCGGCGCCGGCTTTGCGGATCCTGTATATCAATTCTCGGTGCCTGTCGCGGTCCTGAACGACGGCACAGATGTCGGACACCGCGCAGTTCAACGCGCGCGAAACCGCCTCCAGAATTTCTTCCACCGGTGTATCCAGATCTAAAGGTGCATCAAGCCCCGCCGAGCTGCCTGGCGGCAGAAGCATCTGCTCCATATATGTGCCGGGCACTTCTTGAATTTCTCCGGCCGATGCAGCAAGAATTACCGAGAGAGAATCCGGAAGACCTCTGGCAAAATTCGTCGTGCATTCAAGAGGATCTACGACAAGATCGAGCATCGGCGCGGATCCTGTTTTGAGCCGGCCCAATCGCTCGCCGGAAAACAGCATGGGGGCCTGGTCTTTTTCGCCTTCGCCGAGGAGGATGCGGATATTCAAGTCCAGAGAATCGAGAGATTTCCGCATCTGTTCGACAGCGGCATGATCGGCGGCGTTTTTTTCACCGCGGCCCGAGAATGGAAGAACCGACAGCGCAGCGGCCTGGGTAGCCAGCGCCAGCTGCTTTCCGGTTTCTTCAAACGGAGGCATTCCTCAACGCGCCTCTTCCAGCCAGAAGGTTTTTACGGAGCCGATGGACAATCCAAGCATGGTGAATTCTTCCACATCAAGCACAGGACGGGATGCGCCCGAAAGCGACATGATCCGGATTTCCACTGAGGCGCTTTTATGCGACTGTCCGGGTATTCTTTTTCGGCCTTTCAGAATCATCAGAGAAAAGAATGCCTTCCCCTTGATTTT
The DNA here is from genome assembly GCA_009885105.1 of Spirochaetia bacterium. Classification (GTDB taxonomy): domain Bacteria; phylum Spirochaetota; class Leptospiria; order Leptospirales; family Leptonemataceae; genus VFLI01. Next base: position 50,552 of record VFLI01000010.1, read on the forward strand.
TTCATTTTCGCTTTCCAGGGAGACGGAGAGTTCGTTTTGATCTCCGTACTGGAGCATCCATTCTGTTTGAATTGTTTCGTGACCGGGATGGAAGGAATAATCAATTTCGTCAGAACATTTCCACCGGTCGTTTATGGAGGATCTGCTGGCAGGCGGCAGGCAAATCCTGTGCACCACGGCCGATTCCACCAGATTGCCGCTCCGGTCCAGAATAGATCTGTAACCCAGGCGCTTTCCACTCAGCCAGGATTCCGGCATGAGAGGCGGATTGCTGCAAGGATGGGCGGGATCGGGGCCGTAAAAAAGGCACTGCAGAAGGGGCGACCGGCTGTCGTATCCACCGCACGATGAAAAAATCAGTAAAAAGACCAGTACAACCAGAGAAATGCAGGGCTCGGGGGGCAGAAGTCTGCCAATAATTTTGGTTGCCGACTGAAAGCCGGGGTACAGGATCGTTTGACAATTGTGTTTGAGGTTCATGTGAAAGAGCAAAATACTGAAATTCCAGATTTGCAATCGCTGGCAAGATTATTTACAATTCCGCGGGAATCGGCCCGGCAGCTTTTAAAGCTTTTGATGGAGTATTTCCTCCATATAGAGGTAACCGGAACTGAAAACATTCCGATTGGAGGCGGGGGGATTTTAATTTGCAATCATACGGATTTGATGGATGTTCCGGTCCAGGGTGTCTACTGCCCCCGTAAGCTGATCTATCTGGGAAAAGCCGAACTTTTTGAGGCAGACAGGGAATTCAAGCAATGGCTTTTCAAAGAAGGCTCGCCGCTCAATCTGCCCGGCGTTTCCCTCCTGAAACCTTTGATCGAAAAAGCAGTGGAAGCCTATGGGTACGCACAAAAAACACAGCTTCTGGAATGGGGCGGTCATCCCATTATCCGCAATCACCACGGCGAGGGAGCCCGGGCTGCAGTGGAATACTACCAGGATCTGGAAAATTTCATGGTGGATTTATTGAAACAGGGCCATCTGCTTTCTGTCTATCCGGAAGGCACTCGAAGTGACACGGGCGTCATGGGTCCATTCAAGGGCCTTGCCGCCAAACTTGCGATTCGGGCACAGGTGCCGATCATTCCCTCCGGTATCAGCGGAGCCTTTCAATTGTTGAGCCCGGCCAGCCTGCTGACCGGTCGACTGTTCCGCACCACAATCAAATACAATATCGGGCAGCCTTTTATGCCATCCGATTTCCCAAAGACAGAAGAGAAAAAAGCCGTAAAGGAACTCACATCTCTTCTGGAAAAACAGGTGTATGCGCTCAGTCTGCATGCAGAACGCCGCGAAAAAGTGCGAAATCGCGCGCGTGTACTGTAAGTAATAGAGATTCAGAATTTCACGCAGAGATCGCAGGGGCGCAGAGAGATTGAAGGTCACTTACATCGAGCGCATCAATCCGCGCTGGAAGTACAGCTCCGCCGCTGTATCCATTGGATTGACATCCAAGACTTTCTGGAAGTACTGCAATCCGCCCGCATAATCACGGTTGATATAACAGTTGATCCCCCGTTCGAAATCTCCTTTGGTTTTATTAAAAAAATCGAACATGTAACCAGATATTCCGTCAAAAACGTGAAAAACAGCCACTGTTTCTTTTTTCCCTTTAACGCGCACTCGATCAATAACGCGAAAATTGTATCTAGAAGGATCCGATAGATTCTGCAGTGTCTTTTCACTGATCAAAATTGTACATCCGTACTTCTTTGTCAGACTTTCAATACGCGATGCCAGATTGACCGAATCGGAAATTACAGTACTGTCCATTCTCTCCGGCGAACCGATGGTTCCAAGAATCAAGCGGCCAGTATGCAAACCAATGCCAATGTTGACAGAATCATAACTGGAACGAAGTCGATGCTGATTGTACAGACGCAATTCCCGCTGCATTTCGATTGCAGCCTCAAGAGCATTGTCAGCGCTGAAGGGGAAAAGTGCCATGATTGCATCACCAATTAACTTGTCGATGAAGCCTTTATTGCTGCGTATAATTGGATTCATTCTTTTAAAGTAGGAATTTAAAAACTTAAATGTTGCCTCAGGCGACATTCCTTCTGACATCTCTGTAAAGGAACGGATATCTGAAAACAGGATTGTCATTTCTTTTTCCACATGATCACCCAGTTCGACCTGAGCAATATCCATTCGGTCCAAAAAGCTTAAAAATTCTAGAGGAACAAATCTGCCAAATGCTTCAACAAGACGCTCGTGGTCTTTGATTGTTTTTTCCTGAAGATCAACTTGCTCGCGTTTCATCGTGTTGATTTTATCTGCCAGACCGAATGACAGCAATACAACTTCCAAAGCCGATCCGATCTGCATGCTCCATACGGTAAAAAAATTTCTCGGCAAAATCCCAAAAACCCATAAGATGAAGATTGCGGCCCCAGTAATAAATGCGGAAAAGGAAAGCAAATAGAAGCGCGCTGCTCTAATTTTATTTGCAACACAAATAAATGCGCTGATAAGTGCGGAAGAGAGACCAAACCCATTCAATATTCCCAATATAGGCAGACTTACTTTTACATCGATCAATATCGCCGCAGGTATCATTAAAAAAGAGCAAACAATCGAGAGACGCATCAAATTGAATATCTTTGGTGTATTCAATGGAGAATTCAAAAAATTAATCGAAAACAAAATAAAAAACAGCAGAGCAAAACTCAGCAAGATAGGCATTGAAAGCTTTTCCCACCCCAGATAGTTGGGCCAAACGTTTATTTGCGCAAAACCGTTTAAAGACATTTGAATGAGTAAGAAAAATAAAACATACCCTATATAGTATATATATGTTCTGTCATATGTGGAAACAAACAAAAATAGGTTGTATATAATCATTACGATCAGGAATCCGTAATAGATTCCCAGTATATATGATTCTGTTCTGGTTACATCATGAAAATGATCCGGCAACCAAATAAATAACGGAACTTCCATCATCGCATTCGTTACGGCACGTAAATAAATCGTTATTTCCTGATTTTGTTCTATCGGTACCTTAAAAATAAAATGCCGGTAGGATATCTCGCGACTCTCGACAAGTTCCTGTTCGCCTGTTGATTTCTCTATGTACAAACCATTCCCATCCGGAATGTACAACCTTAAATGCGCTAGATACGGATTGCGGATTTCCAGCAATAAGAGATTGCTCCTGGTGAGATTCCTGATACGGATACGAAACCAGTGAGCTTCGGTTGAGAATCCAAAATTCGGAGTTTCCTGTTTCGATTCCTGAAACGCGCTGTCCAATTCTTCTGAAACATCATCTACAGTCAGACTTTTCGTAGGATCCACCAGGTAGTATACCCGGCTGCCTATGTTGAGCTCTTCAATCTCAGATGTAACGTTGATTACCGACCGGCCATGCGCTTGTTCATTCTCTGATTCCTGTGCTGGCAATCTGTTGGAAATACAGAAAAAAAAGAATATGTAAAGAATTATTACTTTGAATCTCATTGAAATTAGTCTCGGCATAACGGCGGCGGCCTGCGAGAAACACCACACATAATAAGAAATAAATTAATTTTTCTATACGAACTCTCAGGCTGCTCTATCTGGCAGCTTTCTTCACCGGATACCGGATGATCGTTCTGTACTCGTTTTCATCGCCTTTAAATATCCAGCCGGGACCTTGCAGATATTCTTCTTCATGAGCGCCGGAAATTTCATACCCGCTTTTTTTAATAAATTCCTTTAACTTTTCAATGGTTGGAGTTTCAGCGCTGTACGGACCGACGTGCAGAATTTCCGCGACATCGCCGTACTGCCAGGTCTCCAGCCGCACCTTTGGTTCTGTTGTTAAATATTCATCCGGCAGAGTTTTCATTTCCGGTGCGGCCGGCAGACCGAAAATTCCCACCCACTGATCCCTGGGGTCTGTCAGCGTGTTTGTCCAGCGTCCGATCGGCGCGCCTTCCGGAAAATTTTTGTAACTGCCTTTCACCTGGTAGTACAGTTTGAACAGACGGCTGATTGCCGCGCCTGAGGTCTGGGCGGGATCTCCCTTCATCTCAATCACCATCATGGTGCGGGCTTCTTTCTGAGAGATGGCCGGAGTGCGCAGCGCATCGTAGCGGCTGAGGTCAGGTCCGCAAAAAGCGGACAGACATACAATGGAACTGATAAAACTTACAGATAAGGCATATCGTATACATTTCATTATTCCAGAAAAAAAGAGAGTCGGAAATAAGTCGAATAAATTTCCGTTTGCCGCAGCGAATTACAGCGTTTCCGATTCCACCACCGATTCTAGAAATCGAACCGGGATCATTTCAGTTTTTCCGCGAGCCTTGAGTGAATGAAGTTTGCTGACCGTAACGGACTCTTGAACACGGCGATAAAGCTCATCCGATATCAAAATTTTACCCGGCATGGAAGCATGCTCCAGACGACTGGCAACGTTCACAGCATCTCCCACGAGAGCGTTTTCTTTGCGGTAGGTCCCTCCGACGTTTCCCCGGACTACCTTACCGATATGAATGCCGGTGCGAACCAGCATCTCAGGAAGATTCTCTTCTTTTCGCTGCGCATTGACCCGGTCAATTGCCAATCTGGAAAGATGAGCGGACCTGACGGCATCGTAAGGTTTTGCAAACACGGCAAAAATAGAGTCGCCGATATATTTGTCCACATCGCCGTGATTCGCATAAATAATATCAGTGACGGGCGAGAATATGCTGTTCAGAGCTTGAATCACTTCTTTCGCTGTGCGGTGTTCGCTGAATCTTGTGAACGATTTGATGTCCATAAACATAAACACCATCTCGATCTCCTCATCCGGAATCGATATCATTCCCTCCAGCGCTGAGAAGTCGGCCTTCTCCCAGGTGTTCTGCGGAGTGTACTGCTTTATTATTTCCTGCATCATAACCGCGCGGGTGTTCAGAACGACGTTGTCAAGATTCCGTTTCTGCAGCAGCTGATTCTGTTCGATGATTTTCTTCCTCTGGAATGCGATCTCAATGTGAGTTTCAATCCTTGTGATCAGTTCCCGCGTATGGAACGGCTTTGCGATATAATCTCTGGCGCCGGCGACAAGCGCTTTCACAATCATGTCTCCATCACGGCTGGCCGACAAAAAAATTATCGGCACTTCGCGCATATCGGGAATCATCAGTATCTTCTGGCAGACAATGATTCCATTCTGCCCGCTGAGCTCTTTATCCAGAAGTATGCAGTCCGGTTTAATCTCCGGCAGCCGCCGCAGAGCTTCGTCCGGGTCCGAAAAACCAATGACTGAAAAACCGGCCGGCTTTAAGAATTGTTCAATGATTAAAAGTGTATTGAAGTCATCATCAATGGCCACAATGCACAGGGATTTTTGAGTTTCTGGCATTTAATTGTTTATGACCGGATGCGGGACTGAACAGGCAATCACTTTTATTATCCAATCATTATAATTGTATGTCAAAAGCCACTATGAATGCATTACCCGGAAACAATCCGCTTTTCCCGGCGGAATATCCCGAAACGGCCTGTATGCCGTACATCGATGCGGGCTGAACCACAGGCTCGAACCGAAACCTTGTGCCGGGCGAAATCTCAAGTCCCACTTCGCCCGTTTCTTTTCCATCCAGGGCCAGATATCGATAAATAAATAAACCGGAGAGCAAAAGAGAAAATATTCCGCTGCCCGCGCTCATTTTTGCATAGCGGTGCAGCCGCAACGCCTCCAGACGATTTTTCTCAAGAAGGTTGTTGTAGTAATAGGCCAGCGCCGGATTGCCCGCAGATGATGCCAGAGCCGTGGACGCCAGAGACAGTTCATAGAATCCGGCCATAACCGGCACCATCGGACGGATAGAAGCCTCGACGGCGTCAGCGCGGACAGTCATGTACATCCAGCCGCCGTACCAGCCCAGGGTTGTGATCAGGCAGTAGAAAGAAAGATCGCTGTACGTCCAGTCGAATATCGCATAACCAGGATTACGATAAAGGGCCAGTGTATCGCCTTCCGCAAGCTCCGCGTCTATTTCCGCTGTCTTGCCGTTCTCCAGCTTCACTCCGATAAATCTGTCTATGTGTTTTTCCATGGACAGACGCAGGCGGTGGGTGCCGGGAGGCAGATCGTTTCTTTCCAGCGGTGTTTTGCCCAGGTATGTCGAATCGAGATATACCATCGCCTCTTCCGGCAAGCTGACAACACGAAGACCCGCTGAATTGTTTTGAAGCGAAAGCGCAATTTCAAATTCATTGTCTGCGGCATCCAGAAGTTCTACTCGGCGCGTTGCCGAATTTTTCCCCTCCTGCTCGACGCGAAGCAGATAGGCGCCGGGCTGAAAACTGCCGTCCACCGGCGTCCGGCCCAGATAAACATCGTCCAGATAGACCCGGGCGCCCGGCTCTTCCGTTTTTACCAAAATCTTTGCCTGCGAAGGCCCCATGAGATGATTTTTAACATCGCTTCCCGGTCTGGCAAGATTTCGCAGTATTGTGCGGTCATCCAGACGATAAAGAAATTTGAAGGATGCGCCCTGCATGGCGTCAAAGAGTTCAATTTCCAGGAAAAGTTCATGCTCTTTTATTTCTTTCTCGTCCGGTTCGTAAATTCGGCCTGTGACAAGATAATGTGCTTTCATTTTCTGAGCCTGCAGATTCTTTTCAGGGACCAGCATGATTGTATGAGTTTCTTTGGTGAACTCCGGCACAAGCACCGAGAAAGCAACTCTTGCCGGCGTAACAGATCTGTTCTCCTGGCCCGGACGGTTTGCCGATTGCTGCCGGGGATTTACGTAGAAAGTAACCGCGGGGTCCGCCACGTTGATATACTGCAGTGAGCCGATGGTATCACTGAGAATTTTTCCGATCGATGTGCTCAGATAATCGAGCTCTTTTTTTCCGGTTTCATTCCAGAACGGCAAAATCACCAGGCGCCGTTCATGCTCGAAAAGATATACCGGAGCTTCCTGAGCGACCGCGGCCGGCTGAGTATACAGCGCGGACGAAAGTAAAAAGACACATGTCAGCAGCGTCTTTCGGATAGACATATTACCTGTTTTTTTGCTTCTTCTTGAACTTAAAAGTGAATTTTTTCTTAGCCGGAGCGCTTCCGGAGGCCGGAGCGCGCCCCTTTTCTTTATGATCCCGTCGTTTCGGTTTTTTAGATTTTTTTATGACTCTATCAGCTCCAGGGGAAGGTTTCTTTTCATCCCGCGACGGCGCTGCCGTTCTGTTTTGTTTCTTGAAATTACGATTGTCCGAAGCGCCGGATCCCAGTATCTGCTCCGCTCCGTCAAAACGGCCTGGTCTTGAATGTCCTGACCGTGTATGATCCGACCGTGCCTGGTCGGATCGTGGATATCTCGATCGCGCTTGGCCCGTTCCTGAATGGCCTGTCCTTTCCTGCTGCCCGCCCGGCGATTTCTTATGGATCTGACGATATTTTGTCTCGTCGAAAGCTTCCCCGTAGGCGAGGGAAAGAAGAGCCGCAATGGCGTCGGCCGGTTCGAAACTTTCCAGAATTCGCTGAGCACCTTCGACAAAAGCGCCCGCGATTCCCGTCTCAACGGCAAGCGCAAGCTGTTTGTTCAACCGGTCTTTTTTGGCTCCGATGATCTGGTGAATTTCGGGCAGGTCTTCCCGGCGAATGTCCGAACCGGAAACCCTCTTGATGAAATTCAATTTTCTGTATTCATCGTGCGAAACAAAAGTGACCGCGATTCCTTCCAGACCGGCCCTGCCCGTGCGCCCGATTCTGTGAATATAATTTTCCGGATTCTGCGGCAGCGAAAAATTTATCACATGGCTGAGACCCTGTATGTCTATTCCCCGGGCCGCGACGTCTGTGGCGACGAGTATTTTGGTCCGCCGCTGTTTCATCTTGGCCAGAATTTTTTCTCTCTGAAACTGGGTGATATCTCCATGAAGCGCTTCGGCGTCGTATCCGCGGCCGTTCAATTTTGAGGACAGAGAATCAACTTCAATTTTTGTGCGGCAGAATATGAGGCCGTAAAAATCATCCGCCATATCAATAACACGGCACAGCGCCTCAAACCGGTCGCGGTCTTCTACCTCAATGTACACCTGTTCCGTGAGGGCCGCGGTAATTACTCCCGGCGCCATTTTAATAATTTTAGTGTCCTTCATGTACTTCTGCGCGATCTGCATAATCCTCGCGCTCATCGTTGCGGAGAAAAGAAGCATTCGTCTTTCAGGATTCACACTTCGCAGAATAGTTTCGATGTCTTCAACAAAACCCCGGTCGAGCATTTCATCAGCTTCATCAAGAATCATGTATCGCACGGAACTCAGGTTCAGCGTTTTTCGGCGAAGGTGATCCATGACTCGTCCGGGAGTTCCGACAACAATGTCGATCCCTCTCTTGAGCCGGTGAATCTGTTCTTCCATAGACTGGCCGCCGTACACGGGCAGAACAGACAGACCGCTGTCGCCGCGAAGAGACAAAAACTCATCACAGATCTGGACAGCCAGCTCACGGGTCGGCGCGAGCACTATAGCCTGCACATGCCCGTGTCCAGCCTCAAGTGTCTCAATCAGAGGCAGAGCAAATGCGGCTGTTTTTCCAGTGCCCGTCTGCGCCTGGGCTACGATATCCTGTTTTCCTGACAGGAGCAGCGGAATGGTGCGGGCCTGAACAGGAGTCGGCTCTTCAAAGCCTTTGCTTATGATTGCCGGCAGTGTCCGCGAAAGTCCCAGCGACTCAAATGTAACTTTTTCAGGAGATGTTGTTCCTTGCGAATCGTGAGGGTTCGGAGGAGATTTTTTTTGATGCATATTGTTTGTTATCAGACCGTAAAACGCGAAGAGCGAAAAATTCTGAAGCTTTGACCATGATTTTCAGAAGGGGTCAATTATACAAGCTTTAATAAAGCGCATGCATTCCCTGAACGGTGAGAGCCGGGCTCCATTGATTTCTATTTCGAATCTATTTCATAACTTATTTTTGAGTCCTCTGCTTCAACTCCCCGTAAAAGGTTCGACCGACGGGAATATTCTCGCCTGTTTTTAATTCCAGTTCATACCTGCTGCCGGCCGACGTACGAATCGATACGGCATAATCCAGATTGACGATACAGGATTTGTGGATACGCAGAAAATTTCCGGGAAGTATTTTTGAAAAAGAGTCCAGGGTTTTTCTGTGCCGTTCCAAGGCGCCGCCGGAAATATGGATCATAGCGTAATTGTCCCCTCCGCGGAGATATTCGACACGCGAAAGATCAATCAGCTCGGCGCGGTCGTCTTTTCTGATGGAAAGGTACTTCATATTCCTGCCCGAGGAAATCGTCACGGAATCGAACCGATCCATTGCCTGCTTCAACCTCTGTCTGTCCAACGGCTTGGGAAGAAAATCCAGCACGCCGTATTCAAAGGCTTCAATGGCCCGATCGGTGTTGGCGGATACCACAATAGTTTGAAATGAATCTGCCGCCAGCTGGGTAAGCAGCTCAAATCCGTCTCGTTCGTGCAGCTGCAGATCCAGAAACAACAGATCGATGGGATTGTCCTGAATGAAATATTCGGCAGCTGTGAAAGATCCCAGAACTTTGAGCGAAACAATTCTGCTTCCCGCCAGCTCACGGATTGCCCGCTCCAGTCCGCGAGCGGCAACTGACTCATCTTCGACAATCAATATTCGCACAATTTCTCCCCCGATTTTTGCTCGAAAGAAATCTTCAATTTGACAGTCCAGCCTTTCTCGGCAGGACCCGATTCTATGTCCCAGCGACCTGGATAGGCTTCCTCCAGACGAGACTGTATGTACCGAAATCCTGTTCCCGACTTCATTTTATCTCCCGTGGAAGTGCCGTTGTTTCGCAAAGAATATACGACAGATTCATTTTCTCTTTCCTCAGTCAGAAGAAATATTCCACGACGACGCTCTTTGAGACCGTGCGTTATTCCATTCTCAATCAGTGTATGGATTATAAGCGGCGGTATTTCCCGGCTCATGTCCAGTCTCTGCGTCCGGAGGCGAAAAATTTTGTCGTGTCGCAGACTCATTATTTCAAGATGAATTCGACACAGTCGAATTTCCTCCTTCAAAGAAATAAACGGATGATTGCTGACTTCCAGAACCAGGCGGAGTTCATCCGCCAGAGCGCGCAGGAGCCGCACGGCAAGAGCAGGATTTTCTTCCAGCCAGACAATTGAGGCATTGATTGTATTCATGATAAAATGAGGCTGAATATTTTTTTTCAGCAGTTCAAGCTCCAGCCTCACAGAATGAATCTCGGATTCCTGCTGCAATCGGGACATACGATACGATTGTTTCAGAGCGCTTTCTTTGTCGCGGTTCATTACACTCATCCGATTTGCCAGTCCAATGGAAAGCAGGCACATCTCGATGGCCGATCCTATTTGATTTCCATACTCGGTGACAAAATGCGACGGTATGACGCCGAAGGCTTTGAGCCCGTACAGAATTACGCCGGCAAGAACAAAAATCCAGGCGGCCATGAAATATCGGGCGGGTTCGTAACCCTGCAAAAGGGAGAAGAACCCTGCGACCAGAACTATGACGGAAAATAATATCGCCAGGGCGGCAGCCGAGCTTATGGCAAACCGGTAGGACATCACAAAGGACACTGGAATCAGCATCAATAAGATCGTCTGCAGCACGGCAAGCACCGTATCACTGAGCGGCGTCATTGCCCGGGTATTCAAAAGTTTCCTTACAAAAAAGACTCCCCAGAAAAAAGTCCAGTACACAGTGACAGGCAGACTCAGATTTTCCCACCGCGGGGATTCAGGCCAGAGATATTCGAAGGCCAGTCCGTTCAGAATCAACTGCATCGTGCCGTAACCCGTGATGTAGAGAAGATAGTACAGATAAGCGCGGTCCCCGATAATAAAAAACAGTATCAGGTTGTATACGGCCAGAACAAGAAGAATACCGTAGTACACTCCAAGCACTATCTGCGTTTCGTGGTCTTCATCACGAAGCGTTTCGGAATCGGTCAGATACAGAGGAAATTCCAGGACGCCCTGACTTTTGAATCTTAAAAAATATGTTCGCGAAGATTTTGCCTGTACATTGAGGCGAAAAATAAAATCATGGTGCTTGATTTCACGGCTTTCAAACAAAAAGAGATCGCCCGCCTCCCGAACAGCCCATCCTCCGCGGACTGCAGGTTCATAGAGGATGATAGAATCAAGGTGCGGGTAAGCGACTCTCAGATAGAGCATGCGGGCGGGACCGGGATTTGTTACTGTAAATTTTGCCCAGTAAACATTCTGTGAAAATCCAAAGCTTGGAACCGCCATGGTATTTTTTTCAAAGCGGTAGGCGTATTCAGCGGACGCCGCTTTTGCGATTGTAAGCGCGCCATCTGTGTCCGCATAAATGCCAAGATGCGCGCTCAGACTTCCGCCCCGCGGATGTTCGCCGGTAATGTAGGCTCCCTGCTCTGCCAGCAAAGAACCGGTCGAGAACAAAAGAGTTGACAATAATAATATATTTGTTTTTACATTATTATATTTAATATATTTTATAAACAATTTACTTGACGACCTGCAGGCGGCTGTCGACTGCCATGCCTTCGGAAATTAATACCCTGCCCCTCCTCCGGTCAAGTAAAATGGGGCAAACAGCATTCAAATCGGGTAAACGGATATCACAACACCAGGCACATCATCTCAATCAATATTGTCCGATGCGGCGGCAAAATTTCCAGCCATTTTTTGAGCTGCAGTATCAATGCACCGGCATTTTGCCGCGCTTTTCACGCTGTTCACCCCTCAAGGTTTGACTGTGAAAAAAATATGCCGTAAAGTTCCCCATATGATACGAAATTCAATTTTTACTCTCCTGGTTTTGACGGCCAATGCCTGTCTTCTGCCGGCGCCTGAATATTCAAAAACGCCGGCAGCGTCTTCTCGTCCTGTTCTATTAGTATCGGACAATCCAGCGCTTTTAGATTTCTTCTGCCGTGAGATGGCTGATCATACCGATATGGATATTCGCTGCGCAAAAAGAACCGGCGTTATTTGCGCAGGCACAGTCTGCCGCGGTCCATTCTTCCACATACTCAAAATTGAAGCCCTCATAACGCGCTCATCCGGCGATATGCAGCGAAACATACTCTATTCTCTGGCCTCATTTGGAACGCTGGCGCTGGTCACAAAAAACCGGCATTTAGCCATTCGGTTCGACTTATCGCAGGAGAATACCGCGATCGCCCGCTTCGCTCTTCATACGGATGCAAGAACAGGCTACTACGCATTGCTGCCTTTCTGGGCCGGCTTGATTGGCACGGCGGTCGGAACATCTGTATACCAGTCTGATACTGATATCCAGGAATCGTGCGACAAAGAAATCTCAGAGAATACAGGAGCCCGCGGCAGGTTCAGCGAACTCAGCGGTCCCGGATGCAGCGCATTGAGAATTCTGCTGGCCGATGGATTTTCGCATATACGGGAGGAATTCTACAGAAATCTGGCGGAGCATACAGCTAACTAAAACAGCAGGAAAATCATTATGAACAAATCAAAAATTTTATTTTCAATCATTTTTCTTTTTTATTCCAGCAGCACACTGTCCCCGGCAGAAAAAGAAGCGCCCCGGCTGGTTCTATATTCCGGAAAATATACGGCGACCGGATTTCTCTCCATTCTGCTGGACAGACAGACTGATTATAAAGAATCTTATATTTCTGTCGGTGCGCTGAACCTTCCTCTTGACGGCAGACTGGGATCGCTGCATTTTGAAACAGAAGGTCAGATCGCCGCCCATTCGGGACTGATGCGCCATATGGAATTCAATGGACTGATGATCGCCCGCCTGCCGGATATTTTTCATTTGCCGGTCAGCCTGGCTCTCGGCGAAGGTCTTTCTTACGCAACGCAGAAGCCGGAACTTGAAATGGAATGGGATAAAATCATCGGATTGAAACTGAAACAGGACACAAATCCGCTTTTGAATTATTTAATGGTAGAGATCGACGCGTCTCTTCCTTCTTTCTTTTCCCTGCCCTCAGAGTTCAATCCACGTGTGTTTATGCGCATCCATCATCGCTCCGGTGTTTTTGGCACATACTGTCCGCCCACATGCGGCTCCAACTTTATTGCTTATGGAATAAAGATTTCACTGTAGACGGCAGAAGTTGAATTTTCCCTGATTCGCCCCGAATCCTGGCTGTTTACCCCGGAAATGTTGCAGATTAAAATTTATCAGCTAAGATCCATGCATTGGGGGATTATTTTTATGAATATTTTTAGACAACATTTTAAAGTATATTTTGTGATGACATTTTTGTTCTGTTCGGTCACATCCGCGATCTGGGCGCAGGCGGCTGCACAGCCCCAGAGCGCGGCGGGGAACAGTGGACTCGAGAGACGCCGGCGCGGCTTTTACGACGGCATTCTTTTGATAAGTATGATGAAAGGAGTCACCATGGCCACATCGGGAAGTTACATTGATCATGAAAAACTCTACGACGAGCAGCTGAAGGACCGCATTCGATCGGGGGCCGTACAGCAGCAGTGGCTTCCTGGATTCGATCAGGTCTACTTCGATGCTCAGTACATTCCGCGCGATACAAGCCAGCTGGATATGGAATTTGGAATCACGAACCGTCTGGGAGTCGGTTTCACGGCCATGCAGTTTGGCATCGACGTGCTGCGTCAGGAAACTATTCCGGGAATTTCGTATAGAAAAGAAGTGGTCGATCCTCTTCCCGTCCAGAGAAGTCTATTCCGGGGCAGCCTGTTGATGGGACTGCTGGCCTTTCATCCGATGCCGGAAAGAATTCTTGATCCTTACGTCGGCGTACGTGCAGGTTTTCTGGGCTTTGTCGGGGAAGCGCATGCCGGGATTTATGCCGATCCTTTCAAACAGACCAATGAAGTGCGAAACGGTATCGGCACTGCGGCCGGCGCGGCCATCGGTCTGAATATTCATTTTTCATCGTATGCGGGTTTGAAAATTGAAAGCGCTTATTTCAGGGAGTTCTTAAAATCGGACCTGTTCTCACAGCGGACGATGAACACCTATCATGTCCAGGCGGGATTTGTATTCAGTTACAACTCGATTTCCGACTCTGTTCAGCAGAGATTCTGAAATGAGTATTTCTTTCTCGCGAGCCTATACCGCCGCCACCGGGCCTTCTTTCAGACGCACCGACACCATCTTGCTGATGCCCGGCTCTTCCTGCGTGACGCCGAAAATCCCGGATGCGCGCGACATCGTCAGTTTGTTGTGAGTGATGACCAGAAACTGAGACCGCGTGGCGAAACCAGCAAGCATGCGAAGGAACCGCACCACATTGTTGTCGTCGAGGGGAGCGTCGATTTCGTCCAGGAAACAGAAAGGCGAAGGACGCACCAGATACGTGGCGAACATCAGCGCGATCGCTGTGAGATTCTGCTCTCCGCCGGAAAGCAGTGTGATCGATGTGTTTTTCTTGCCGGCGGGCTGCACCATGATGTCGATGCCGCTGTTGAGCGGATCCGTCTCTTCTGTCAGACTGAGGGTCGCTTTGCCGCCGCCGAAAAGTGTCTGAAATATTTCCGAGAAATTCACCTGGATTCTCTCAAATGTGTCCACGAACATTGCCTGTGATTTCTCATCAATTTCATTAATTATTTTTAGTATATTTTTCTTAGCATTATCAATGTCTTTCTGCTGCTTGATCAGCTGCTCGTACGCTTCCTCGCTTCTTTCCAGCTCCTCTATGGCCAGCGCGTTGAACTGTCCCAGCGAAGCAATTTCACCCTTAATGCGTCTGAATTCCGATTCCTCGGATGAGCGGTCCAGCCTCCTGCCCTCTCCGAACTCCAGAAGCTCCGACCGGCTGCACTGAAAATCGCTGTAGAGTTCCTCCTCCAGCGTGCTGACGGCGACGGAAATATTCTCCGCCGATCTTTCCTCTCCGCTGATTTCCGGAAGCAGTTTTTCCACAGCCTCACGGTCTTTGCGGGCCCTTTCCCGGAGTTTGTTGATTTCACTGCGGGCCTGTTCGATCTTCTTTTTGATCGAATCGATGCTGCCGGTCTGCGCGGCTGTTCGTTTCTGTATCTGAGATTTTTCTTCTCGAAATCCGTTCTCTTCCGACACCAGTTTCTCATGATTCAGCCGGATCGATTTGATTTCATCATCAAAATATTTCAGACGACCTTCGCTTTCCTTCTGCTGGTCGTTGATGCTCGCGCGCGCCTCCGCGGAGGATTCTTTTCTCACCTGAAAATCCCGGATCTGCAGGTCTGTCTCCACTTTGCGGTTTTTTTCTCTTTCCAGAGACGCCGCATCCAGTTTCCTTTTCTCAAGAAGATGCGCGTTGTCCTTCTGCAGAAACTCTTTTCGCATGGAAAGGGCGCCCATTTTTTCGTCCAGATCCTCCTTGCGCGAAAGAAGACCTTTTTTCCCGAACAGCAGCGAGCGAAATTCGTCCTCGATTGCCGCATATTGATTGAAGCTGTCGCTGACGGTTTTGATGTCGATTGTCCGGATCGCCTGCACGGCCTCTTCTGTATTTTTATCGTTCAGTCCCGCCAGCGTCTTTGCCACAGCGTCCTGCGCCTGCGAAAGACCCGAGAGAATCGTGGTTTTCAGCTGGGTGCGCAGCCCTTCCTTATCCTGGAGCGCGCGTTTCTGCGCTTCAAGTTCCAGAATAAGGTCATGCGCCACGCTCTTGAGCTCCTCAAGAAGGGACGCCTGAGATTTTTCAATCTCTTTGATTTCTTCATTGTTGGCGTCTTCTTTTTCTGCAGATTGGCTGAGACTCTGCTGGAGAAGCGCGATGGATTCCGCCAGTTTTTCGCTGGAGTATTTCAGCATTTTTATTTCTGCGTCCAGGTCCAGCTCCAGCTGCATCGATGCCTGGATTTTTGACTGGATATCGGTGCGGATTTTTTCTTCTTCTTTCTTGCGGATATCCAGAGAGCGGATTTTCGCGAGCCGGTCTTCTTTTTCCTCTTTCAGGCGGTCGATGTTGCGGTCGATTGATTCAATCAGAGAAACAGCCTGATGGTATTCACGGTCCAGGCGGTGCATCTGCTCGATCTGTTCCTGATTTTTATTTTCGAGTTCTTCCACCTTCGTTTCATTTTCAGCGGTTCGGGCGAAGATTTCATCCTTTCTACGAAGAAGTTCGGCGAGTTTTGTTTCCACGCGTTTTTTTCTGCCGTCCAGTTCCACGAGTTGAAGATACCGAAGATTCTTATCGTGGGAATCCAGCCGCTCTTTCAGTTTCAGATACTGACGCGTTTTTCTCGCCTGACGCTCCAGATTTTCCATTTCCTCCCGCTTCCCTTTGAGAATATCCCCCAGGCGCAGAAGATTCTGTTCCGTGTCGGACAGACGAACCAGCGTTTCCGCCTTTTCAGCCTTGAATCGGGACACTCCGGCAGCCTCATCAAAGAGAGATCGGCGGTCATCCGGCGACGCCTTGAGAATTTCCGACATCCGCCCCTGCTCCATAATAGAGTAGGCGGCCTTGCCGATGCCTGTATTCATGAATATCTGTTCTATTTCTTTACGAGTCGTTCGTTTGCTGTTCAGCAGATATTCGCTGGCGGAATTGATATAAATGCGCCGGCCCACGAGAACTTCATCCTGATCGAGAGGAAGAGAACGGTCGCGGTTGTCAAAATAAAGCTCCACTTCCGCCATGCCGGCCGGTTTTCTGTTTTCCGAGCCCATGAAAATGACGTCTTCCATGCTCTTTCCGCGCAGGCCCCGGGCCGATTTTTCCCCCAGAACCCAGCGCACCGCATCCAGAATATTGGATTTTCCGCAGCCGTTCGGGCCGACAATGGCAGTGATACCGGCGCCGGTTTCAATAATAGTTTCATCTGCAAAGGATTTAAATCCAAGGATTCGGATTCTGCTTAAATTCATATTCAACCGCCAATATAGATTCGGTGAGGGTCCTGTACTGGCCCGTGCACATTATGTCGTATCCTTTCGGGTGTCATCCAGAAATTATTGCAGGCGCCGGCGGGTCAGCCTTTTTTTTATGGAAGAAAGATGTCTGATTTAATAGGAAAAATACTGCAACGCAAACCGTATCTGCGTCTGTATTTCTCGACTGTGCCGGGTGAGCCGATTTTTTCTGTGTCCCGGGCAAAAAACGGAGCGGCAATTCTTTCCTGTGAAATGCCAAACAATCTCGGAAAGATGGAAACGAGGCACCTGGCCTCCCGCTTCAATCCCACCGTGGAGGCCGAGCGCACTCTACCGGAAAGAAAATGGAAGGGCACGGAAATCGTGCTGATTCTGGGAGCGGGCAATCCTCAGACACCGCTGCTCACTCTCGACCGGCTTTCTGAGAACCAGATCTGCATTCTGATCGACGCGCATTTTACGCCGGCTCATCTGCTCTGCAGTCAGGTGCCGGAATTTCTTTCTTTCCTGGAGCGGCCCGGCTGCCATCTTTTCTGCGGACCCTCTCTCATTGGCTCGCTCTGGACGTATCTGGAATCGATTCCGCCCGACCGTCTGGGCGGCATACGCGTTCTGCGTCACAATCCCAGCATTCATCTGGATCCGGAATTCTACTCGATGGTGGAACTCAAAATTAAAAACACGATCCGGTCCAAAATGTCGGACATGCTGACGCGTTTTGAATTCGAGAAAAAATGGATCGCCAACATCATTGTGAATACAGGCCGGCTGCCGGCGCGTGCGGAGAACGATCCGGCATCGCCCGCGCTTTTTTCGCGCTGGCGCGGCGCCCTCTCCGGAGTTCCGGCCGTACTGGCCGCAGCCGGGCCTTCTCTCCGGTCAAGTCTTCCTCTGCTTCGCGAACTGCAGAATCGATGCTTCATTCTCGCCTGCGATACCGCTTATAAAGCTCTGTTGAAGGGCGGAGTCATGCCGCATGCCGTTATCATGCTCGACGCTCAGAAACACACTCTGCTCCATTTTCTCGGCGAGTCACGCCTGAAATCCTGCCTGCTCTTCGCGGATATTGTTTCAAATCCGGCGATTCTACGTCGTCTTGAATCGCGCGGAATAATTTTCTCCACCACGGCGAAAATCACACAGATGCCCGACGGCTCCGTGGAACGTGAGGCCACGCCCGGCAGTGTTTATGCGGAGGCTCTCGCCGGTCCGATCGGCGATGTGCAGTCCGGCGGGTCCGTGGCGACTTCCGGATTTGATTTGCTGCGAAATCTGGGAGTATCCAGGCTTTTTTTGATCGGTCAGGATCTGGCCTACACGGGCCGTGAAATCCATTCGACGGGCACGCACCACAATGAACGCTGGCTCTGTTCGATTTCGCGCACAAAAAGCCTTGAACTGATAAACGAGGCTGTTGTCCGGAAAAGAGAAACTTTTTTTGTTCCGGCACTTTCCGGCGGCGAAGTCTTAACCGATTATGTGCTGGACCTTTACAGGCACTGGTTTGAAGATTCCATCAATCGTTCCGATATTACCGTAGTGAATCTGTCCAATGCTGGCGCCAATATTCACGGATGCGCCGAGAGGCCTTCCGAGAGGGAGCTTCTGAATTCCCTGCCTGTGCGCGATGATATCGCAAATATTTTTGCAGAGGCTTCATCACCCGAATACCGTGAGCACGAGGTGACGCGCAATCTCAGGAATGATCTTCAGCGGCTGATAAAAGACAGCGCTGGGATCGGTGAAATTGAGCAGTTTTTCGAAAAGTATGAGTTCCTCAGATCGCTCCGGCGGCAGACGGAAATATACATCAAGCGCAACCGCACAAAAATCACAGAGGAAAAGGCCAGGGAATTGCTGGGCAGAAATACATTAAAATCTTTACGATTTATTGAAAGGAGTCTGAGAGCGAATGCCATCTCTTGATTACAGAACAGTCAGCTTCATGCCGGCAGCGCTTGCGCTTCTCTACCTTCCACTGCTCTGGATTTTGCACACGATCGCTCGCAAATCGATGAGAGGGACCGGTGATTGGCTGATCGGCATGACGATGCTCCTGCCGGGTCTCTATCTGTTCACCATGCAGGGAAAACTGGATGCCTGGCTTTCGGTAGATCTTGAAAACTTCCTGCTGTTTTCCGGTCAGATACTTGTTTGCCGCGGTTATTATCTTTTCTCTGAAAAAAGATTCCCGTTTCGAGTTTATACGCCGCTGATCATTTTCAGCATGTGCGTCACCATGTTCTTTCAGCACGTTATAAAGAATGACGCAGTGCGGATTTTTACGGCAACGTCAGTGTCCCTGATCACGCTGCTGGATATCTGCCGGTTGATTATTTACAATCCGTTTTTAAAAAATAAAATGGTCGTTGTCTTTGCTTCGCTCTGCTATGTTCTCCAATCTGTAAATTCAATAGGCCGGATTGTTTCCGTTATTCCGAAACTCGCGACGGGAGATGTGAACGAAAGTCTTTCCACATCCACCCTGTTTTACTGGATCATCACAAGCGCAGTTGTGACCTGGGCCGTGATCAACTTTGCCGTACTCATTTCGGAAAGACTGCAGGCAAGATTGTCAGAGAACGTTGATGAGTTGAACCAGATGATTCAAACCCGGGAGCGTTTTTACGGCATGCTCGCCCATGATATCAACGGACCGTTGAAGGCGATGGTGAATATTTTCGATGCGATCAAGGAACGCGGATATACATTTCCTGAAAATTCCGCGGGCGCCATGGCCATGATTCATAAATCTGCCAATAATATTTATGATCTTCTGCGCAATCTGCTGCTGTGGTCGCAGATACAGGGTTACGGCAGAAGATCGCTGCAGAAACAGCGCATACCGGTTCAGCAGGCGGTTGCAGGATGCCTGGAGCTGAACCAATTTTTGATTTATGAGAAAAAGATACAATTGGAAATGAATCTGCCGCCGAATCAATACTTTGAATCCGATCCGAACATTGTGTCCTTTGTTCTTCGAAACCTGATTACAAATGCTGTGCGGTTTTCAACGGTGAAAGGAACCATAAACATTTCAGCTGTTATCGATTCCGGCCGCATTGTTTTTTCAGTCCACAACCAGGGCACGGCAATGAGCGCGGATGCGATTGATCGTCTCATGCAAGGTGAGAACATTCAGCCGACGGCCGATGATTCTGGAACACGCAGCACAGGGCTGGGAATTCGCATGTGCGTTGAACTGCTGCAGATGGCCGGCAGCTCCCTGAAAATTCAAAGCTCCCCTGATGAAGGCACCCTGGCAAGCTTCGCCCTGCCCGGGCTGCAGACATAGCGTCGAAAATCTCTGAGCTGCGCCTCTGAAAGATCGTTCCGCCGGTTACCGGATCTGCCGAGCTCTGTACCAGCTGCCCTCGTCCCATACGCAGAATCCGTTCCAGCTCGAACCGTCGCAGTTCCGGGCCGCGATGCTGAAATGCGGCAGGGCTTTACAGACAACCTTATTGTTCCACGTGCCGAGTTTGGCGCGCAGTCCAGGGCATTTTTCATCATCCGCTGATGCCACAATGACGCCGCTCGTATCTATGCTGTCTGAAAGGGCCGTCCGATTTGCCGCATAGATGCGGTCCCACATTTTCAGGAATGCTTCCGCGGAGCCGTTGAGAACGGCCGTATCGACGCCGAGTTTATTCAAATCGGCCGCCACTGCCTTCGCATGACCGATATGGCCGAATCCGACAAAATCGAATTCTGTATTGGTGCCAGCCGTCGTTCTGTTTCCCTGAATCGAACGGGAAACTTCCCGCTCCTCACCGTTTGTATCCTCTCCGCAGGCCCACTTTTCCGCCGACGATCCCCACACACCGGCTGAATTATAATACCGCGGCCGCATCTGATCGATGAAACCGTTGAAATCGCTGGCAAAGCCCATCGGAACTCTGTAGCCCAGCGCGCCCAGCGCATAACTCTGCGCGAACGAGCGGCTGGATCCGTGGCAGTTGTTTGCCACGCCCGATCGGGAATATGTGTTCTGTTTTTCATTCCCCGTGCGAATTCCCACCACGCCGCCGGTTCGTTTGATAAGCCGAACTGTGGCCGCATTCATCTTTTTTTCATCAACAAGCTTTCCCCTGAACATTTCACGAAAATGTGTGTGAGACATGAAGAGCGGGTAGTACGAATTTGCCGCGGCTATCGCATATGTGTCATTGATTGAGCGTGTGGAAAGATGCGCGATATCCAGAATCATTTTTTTTGCGATGATCCGGCGTACAAGCGCCTGCCCCAGGGGAGTCAGGCCCTGAACATTGTTTTTGGAAGAATCCGTCTGAATTCCTTTAATGGCGCCGGAAAGATCGTCAACGCCGCTGTCAAGACCTCCAATCATGAGCGCTTTGACATTGACAAACGCCTGAACCAGATCGAACATTTTCTGAAAGTACGCCGTGCCCGCAAATTTATTGTTGAGTTCGTGCACAGGCTGTATCGAACGCACGCCCATATCGTAGTACGTGGTCAGCTCCCTCTCCACATCCGATTCGTTCTGAACAGTATTGAAAATTTCGCTCGCTTCGATGGCAAGGATAACAGCCAGCTTTCCTTCCTGTATCGCGCGTCTGGCCTCACCGGGCGTTCTGACAATCTGATACCACGAAGAATTCCGGGCGGCGAAAGCATGAGCCGCCTCAATCTGTCGCCGCACATTTTTCATGTCATCGCAGGGTCTGGTGCCGCCGGATGTGTCGTAGTACCCGTTCGACCGGGGCATGATGCCGCAGATGTACCGGAAATTCACGGCGGACATCACCATAAGGTTGAGTCCCTCCTGATGCGCCTTCTTTAAATGACCTTCCCAGACCTGCTGGTGGGTGATCGTGCTCCAAACGGGCCAGTCCCGGTAATTTTTTGAAGCATCGCCCGCATTTCCGTGGATTCCGAAATTGTGCATGCCGAGCTCGGTCGAAACAAATGCGCCCGTAATAAAACCGGGTATCCAGCTGACGGCATGATTCGTGCCGCTGCATGAATGCAGAGCGGATGCTTCCGCTCCGTCATTGCCGCCCCAGAGCAGCCGGCCGTCGTATCCCAGATTAGCGAATTGATGGACATGGTAATCTCCGAACCCGCTGGCAGAACCCAGGGGAAAAGGCAGCGGGTCCATCGCATAAGCAACAGGCAGCGCATACGCAGCGCTGGACACTGACACAAATATCAATACAGTAAAAAATCTGGTTAGAATTGAATTTCGCATAGCATCCCCCGTTTATGTAAATCTGATCTATATAAAAACAAAAGTAACTGTATCATTTCGGCTCGGGACTGGCAGATTTCGCGCGGGCGATCTCCAAAGAAACCTGACGCTCGGCCCGGGTCCGCTCGATTAGAATTTTATCCTGGCCCAGCATGGCACGATACCTTTCCATTGTTTCCGGCGGCCATTGTTCTGTAAGAACAAATTCCACAAGCTGCATTCTATCCTGAATTTCTCTCATGCGCCTGCTGTAAAAAAATTCAATTTCCGATTCAGCCGCAAGTCCCGCTGTCATATCTGCCGCAGCATCGCTGATGCGCTCCTCTTCCTTTTCTCTGCGAAATCGATCGTGCTGCGGCCGGGGAAGAAGGGAGTTTTCGGGAAAAAGACGCCAGAGTTTCCGGATCCTCTCCACCTGGTCGGAAGTATACGCTGTTTGAGTCAGCGGATTGATCTCTCCGTGCAATCCGTCAAAATCGGGCTCACTCTGGGATCCGGCATTCCAGAATTCAGAATCCAGCAGGGTCAATCGACGAGAAGTGTCCGAAAACAGCGAGGCATTGGTATCCGCAGGAGCCATTATATAGAAGAGAACGATGATTGAGAAAAAGACTGCCGCCGTGGCAAGATAAATGGCTCTTTTTGCGGTCATATTACGTATCCATTGTTTGCGCCCTCGGACGATCCGTGCAAGAAAAAAAGCTTGCTTGCGCGATCATCACGCTCTTTTTTGAGTGAATGTCCGATTTGATCCAGAAGGCGCAGTATAAAACCATCCTGGCCGGTGTCGCCCTTTTTGCGGCCCTGTTCTGGTTGAACATAGGTTTTGCCCTTCTGAAGCCGTCCACGGGAAGCTTTATCCTGAAATGGATACCCAGCGCTCTTCTGGCTTTCCTTGTGTTTGCGCACCGCGACAGATCCCGGGCCTATTTTATATTTTGCGCTCTGCTGCTTCAGAGCGCCGGAGCCGTTGTTCTGGATTTCAACAGGACAGGAAACGTTCTCTATTCCCTGATATTTACCGCCGGCGCTCATATCATGAACGCAGGTGCTTTTTATCCCGGCATAAACTTCTCAAGGGATGTTAAAAAGCTGTCAATCGCCGGTGTTTTCCTGGCGTATGTCATTGCCTACGGTTCGTTCATCGCCGGGCATGTGCCATCGCGAATGTTTGTGCCTGTAATTCTGTATATGACAGCGCTTTCTGTTTCTGTACTTTCCGGAATTCTATCCCGCCGGTCCTGGTTGATCATTCTGGGTCTGCTTTGCTTTGTTCTGGACGATTCTGTATTCTCCTGGCATCTTTTTATCTCGCCGATTCCGCCGAATCATTTTATAACCTGGCCTTCATTCATAACCGGACAGACATTGATTACGATCGGTTTTATTTCCCGCAGCGACGAGAATGTGTGATTCGATTGAAGTTATAAAGACCAGGTATTTCAAACTGCAGTGGATCAAGAAAACGAACTGAAACAGTTTCTAAAAAGGAGCAGGGACAGGACTGCCAGGGTCCGGAGAAAATGAATCACAGACTGAAGTCTGCCGGCTTTCTTACAGCAGGCACAGAAATTTGTCGGAAGCACGAATTTTAGTTGTAGGAGGAAAACAAACCCGTATCTGAAATCAAACCCCAGATATACGCCTGCCGGGTCAGTTCGGCCGAAGTCATTTTTCCGATTTTTTCCGTTATATTGCTGCGATGCTTCTCGATCGTTCTTACTGATATTCCCAGCTCTCGCGCAATCTGGCTCTGGATCATTCCGCGCGCAATGCGCTGCACAATTTCAATTTCGCGCGCCGTGAGCGACTTAAACGGACTCTCCGCGCCCGCTTTATGTTCCTCGGTTCTGGGATTGAAATCGGAATAAAATGTTTTTCCGGAAAGCACATCATGAACCGCGGTGCGAATCGTCTCCAGCGGTTCCGACTTAAAAAGACAGCCGTTTACGCCAATCGAGCTGCATTTTTCCAGCACAACTCTCTCCTCGACGTTGGTCAGAAGTATCGTTTTGATTTCGAAATACTCCCGCCGGATTTGCTCGATCGCCTCCAGTCCGTTGAAGCCTGGAATCAGATAGTCAATGATGATCAGCTGAGGTCGCTTCTCCAGAGCCAGTGTTACGGCATCAGGGCCGTTCTCCGTTTCGATTATTTTATATCCGGCCGGATCATTTTCAAGCAGGACGCGTATACCCAGTCGAAATACCGCGTGGTCGTCACAGATCAGGATTGAGTTCATACATTCGCAGACACAGGGCAGCCCAAAAAAATTCCTTACTTCCAATTATCAAATAACGATACAGCAAATCAATGACGATTCAAATGCGGCGGGGCGGATGGAGGTATGACTTTGATCATATTCCGTATTATGTCACATCACTCAAAAACAGATCAATAATATGAAACTGATTAATTTTATGCTGAGAAATCCGCAAAATTGCCCAGAACTTTTTGCCCGGTTTGGGCGCCCGAAGTTCTTCTATCCGTATCCGGCTGTTTTTCTGCATCGAGTTCAGACATCAATTGCAGTTTCTGCGGCATATGCGGCACTGTAAGCTGGCTGTGGGAAACCATGTGACTGGCAGTGTTGTTTTCTCTGGCGGCAACGATTTCTCTTAGCATACTATCAACTAAACAGCAAAGTCTCTTTGAGTCAACAAGAAATACTTTACAAATCATGCCCCTGCCGGGGAATGCCGTCTATCATTTCCCGAAAAATAACAAAAAGAGCCGCCGCCACGCTTGCCATTCTGGCCGTTATCCTGCTGGGAGCCAGCTGGTATTTCTCTTCGCTGGTTTTGTATCCAGACGCACATTGCCGGAAAGATCATCATGTCTACTGCAACACTCCGGCTGAACTCGGTCTGCCTTTTCAGGAACTGAACTTCAAGACTTCGGACAACATAGAACTGAATGCCTGGTTCATGCCTTCAGACGCATCCAAAAAAATTGTGATATTTGTTCACGGCCATGGCGGCACACGCAATGAAGGTCTTCGGTTCTCACCCTCGCTTCATAGAGCCGGATTCAACCTGCTGGCCATCAATCTGCGAAGGAATTCAAACAGCGGATCGCCGGCGACTATGGGATTTCATGAAAGAAAGGATGTGAATGCGGCCGTGGATCTTGCTCTGGTTCAGTTGAAAATGCAGCGAGTCGGGCTGTTCGGTTTTTCTATGGGCGCGGCAACAAGCGTCATGGAGATGCAGGAAGATCCCCGGGTGAATGCCGGGCTGTTCAGCAGCGGTTATTCCAACGTTGTTGATGAACTCTCCGAATCTGCAAAGCGGGACTTTCATATCCCGCGCTTTCCACTCGTGATGCTGGCCATCGCTATCGCCGACTGGAGAGGAAACCTGACACTGGATCAGATTCGTCCGGAAGAAAGGATCGCTCAGATTTCACCGCGACCGGTCTTTATCATGCACTGCGGCCAGGATGACTATGTGGATTCCAGCCATGCGCGTCGACTCTATGATGCGGCCCAGAATCCAAAAGAACTCTGGATTCCCGATTGCAACAAACACGAACAATTATGGAATTTCCACAAAGACGAGTCGGAAAAGCGCGTTGTTGGCTTTTTCAAGCGATATCTGTAATTAGAAAATAAGATATTACCGCTGAGGCGCTGAGGACGCAGAGGGTGAAACTTTCAGGACGCTGAAAATCATCCCGGAAAGCTTATTCACCTGGCATGTTTTTCTTATCTTCCTCCTCTTACTCTGCGCTCTTATCTTACTCTGCGGTGAAATTCTTCCCTCACCAGTCGATGGGTCTGTAGTCTTTCAGAAATTTTCCGGACCAGTGATGTCCTGTGTTGATACCGTCAAAAAAAGGATCGCAGACGCGCGCGGCTCCGTCCACAATATCCAGCGGCGGCTGAAAATCATGCACTTCCTGTTTCTTTTTTGCCAGCTCAAATGGATCTTCATCCGTAACCCATCCGGTATCGACGGCGTTCATAAAAATTCCATTTTTAACGAGCGATGAGGCCGCTGTGTGCGTCAGCATATTGAGAGCGGCCTTCGCCATGTTCGTATGTGGATGACGATCGGCTTTTCGAAAACGATGAAACTTTCCTTCCATCGCCGATACATTCACTATGTGCTTTTGCCCCGTTTTCTCGCGCTGCATGAGCGGCAGGAGTCTGTTGCAGAGAACAAACGGAGCCACAGCGTTGACGAGCTGAATCTCCAGCATTTCGAGAGTATCCACTTCGCCCAGACGCAGACGCCAGCTGTTCGTGCGCCGCAGATCGACCTGCTGAAGGTCAGCGTCCAGCTGTCCGTCCGGAAAAATATTCTGAACCGGAAGCGAATCGTCATACGTGTACGGTATCTGTGAAAGCTGCGCCGGGTACATCAGTCCTATTCCGGGCGAGCGGCTCCTCCAGGTCAGCGCCGTTTCTGAACCGCCGCGTGAATCTCCGGCGGCGGAAAGTTCCCGCCGGCACAGTTCCATATCATGTAGAAGCGTCTGAGCGTCGGCCGGCAGATTCAGAAGCGGAGTATTTTCAACCGCCATCAGATGCGCGTAAAAACCGGCGGGACGCCGCACTGTCTGCGCGGCATTGTTGATCAAGATATCCAGCCCGGTCAGCGTCTTATCCAGGTAGGCGCAGAATATTTCAACGCTGGGCGTATGGCGAAGATCCAGCCCGAATATCTGCAGCCGGTCCCTCCAGTCAGAAAAATCTGCTTCGCGGGCAAATCGCATCGCAGCGTCCACAGGAAAACGTGTCGTGGCCACAACCTTCGCGCCTGCCCGGAGCATCATTAAAGACGCCTGATAGCCGATTTTCAGCCGCGATCCTGTGATCAGCGCCGTTCGCCCGGCGAGGGACGCAGTCTGAAACCGTTTCTCATAGTTGAATTGGGCGCACTGCGGACACATGGAATCGTAAAAAAAATGAAGTTCCTGGAACGGCTGGTTGCAGACATAACAGCTTCGCGGCGATTTCAGCAGAAAACCCGGACGAAGACTCTGCTCCGGCAGTTCCCGGCGAGCCGGCGCCGTAAACACGGCTGTTTTTCTCGCCTCCCGGATTCCTGTGTCAGAGCGGGCCATACGTTCGGCATGCGAGACCTCGCGGCGGTTTTCGCGTCGGATGGCTTTGTTGCGTTTTTTTAAATCATACCTGTCCGGACGGGCCAGCTGTCCCGCCGCGCGCAGTAGCGAGATTCTCTGCTCCAGCGTCAGACCGGACAGCATTTCCGGATTTGCCGCCAGCTCTTCCAGAAACGAAATGCATTCCTGGATTTTATCGGTCATAGATGTTTCAGAACCTCTTTGATCCAGTCGGCGGCATTGCCCGGGCGCGGGCCGGCCATCACTTTGAGTTTTTCAAATGCTGCCTTAACTTGATTTTCTTTATAACCCAGCTGGGCCGTGAGAGCCTGCAGGGCGAGCTCTTCCGGCATAGCTTCCGGCTGCCGCCCCGGTTCGTCTCCCAGAAACAGTTTGCTCCATTTATCGCGGCGTCTCTTGATTTCGAAAATAATAGTCTCTGCTGTAGTCTTTCCTATGCGCGGAATCCGGCAAAGAGATTCAATATCGTTTCGTTCACAGATGGCCAGTAAATCGCCGGCGCGAAGATGACTGAGAATTGAAAGCGCCAGAGATGTTCCGATTCCCTTAATAGTCTGCAGCGCGATAAAAAACTCGCGCGAACCGGGATCCAGGAATCCAAACAGCTTCTGCTCGCCGTCCGTAAGAAATTGATGGTATATAAAAAGATGGACCGAATCCTGGGCGTTTTTCTGCAGCGATTCAAAAACATCCAGAGGAAGCTGCACTTCATACTCGACGCCGCCCGCATCCAGCTGTATCCGCGAAGCGCCGAACCTGACAATTTTTCCGTGAAGTCCCGCAATCATCGCGACAGCATCCCTGCCCGCGCTTCAATGACGGTTTTTGATTTTTGATACACGCATCCGGCAATCGCACCCGCAAGCGCGTCCGCCGCATCGTCGGGCGAGATTTTCTCTTTGATTCCCAGAAGTTTTGACGTCATTCGTATTATGTCCCTTTTAACGGCGCGTCCGCTTCCCGTAACCGCGTTCTTGATAGTTCCAGGACCGAGTTCCAGAACAACGATCGGACGCTCGCCGAGCGCCGCAAGTATGGCGCCGCGGGCCTGATACACGCCCGCCGCGGTCTTTTTATTCGAACTGAAAAAGAGCGATTCAACAACGGCGCAGTCGGGATGATACTCCTCCAGTAATATTTTTATATTTTTATATATAAATGAAAGTTTTTCTGCCGAGCTGTCCGAGGTCTCTGTGCGAATCACTCCGTAAGACAGAGGCCTCAGAAATCCGTCCACGCCGCTCGACACGACGCCCCAACCCGTAATCGCGTATCCAGGATCCAGACCCAGCGCTATCATGACCTTTCAGCCGAGTTCCAGTTTATCCACGACTTCATCGGACAGGGTCATGTTGTGATAGACCGCCTGGACATCGTCGTGATCTTCCATCGCTTCAATGAGTTTTAAATTCTTGCGCGCCTGCTCAACATCCTCCACCTGAACTTCCGTTCCTTCTACTGGCAGATATCTCAGCGCCGACTGATCTGTCTCAATATTTTTCGCCGATAAAGCTTCCGACACCGCCGCATATTTATCAATGGCCGTGATGATTTCATAATATCCGTTTTCGTTCTTTATATCGTCCGCGCCCGCGTCGATGACAATTTCCATCAGTTTTTCTTCTTCGATTTTATCATTTTGAATTGCGATGAATCCGCAGCGGTTGAACAATCGTTTCACAGCATTGGCCTCCGCCAGATTCGAGTTCATTCGGTTCAGAATGCTTTTAATTTCCGGTGTGGTCCGGCTCTTTTTATCCGTAAGCGCCTCTACGATCAGTGCGACTCCGCCGACGGCGTAAATCTCATACAATATTTCTTCGAAAACCTGGCCTTCCAGTTCTCCCGCGCCTTTTTTGATCGCACGTTCGATTGTGTCTTTAGGCATGTTGGCGGCGCGGGCATTCGAAACGGCGATGCGCAGCCGGGCATTCATAGCCGAATCCGATCCTCCCATCCGCGCCGAGACCATCAGCTCGCGGGACATTTTGGTAAACATCGATCCGCGTTTTTTATCGACGACCTCTTTTCTGTGTTTAATATTAGCCCATTTTGAATGACCGGACATTTAATCCTCCGTTTCCAGCGCGCTCGCATCCCCGATGCCTTTTCTTACTATTTGCAGATAACCCTCTGTGCAGTCCAGAACTGTTGAAAATTCATTTTTTCGAATCCCCTCATCCAGAACCGCTTCCACACGTTTGCCGAAAAGAGCATGCAGCTGTTCCGGATCGGTGTCGAATTCGTCTTCCTGTATTACAGAAGTGGAGACGATTCCCGTGTCAAGCTGTTCCATCAGAGCCGCATGGAATGGATGGTCGACAATGCGCACACCGACGGTTTTCTTTTTGCCTGTGCTGCGTCTATCCACATCCTTGCCCGCATTCAAAATGAAGGTGTACGGACCCGGCGTGTGAGCCTTCATGAACCTGAATACAGGGCTCGAAATATTCTGAGCATATCGGGCCGCCATGGCCACATCCCGGCAGAGCAGACTCAAATGGCGCGTGGGGGGCAGTTTTTTCAGCGCATACAGCTCATTGATAGAACGGGGTGAATCCAGAAGACAGACAAAAGCGTACACTGTGTCTGTGGGCACAATAAAGATCTTTCCGTCCCGGAGCCCCTGAACAGTTTTATCGATGATGTTTTTCTGCGGTGTGACTGGATGCAGTTTCCAGATCATAACGGAAAATCCCTCACGGAGATGGGCTGTCAACTAATATTTTAATAAGTGATTCACGCCGATGGACCGGGACAGGCGAAAACAACTATTTGGCGATGGATATGCCGGGCAGGCCTGTTCGTGGAATCTCGGTGATTGTCATTTGAAACAACAAATAGAGCAGCTGAAAAGCCTGACGATTCCATCTGGCATGGGTACCTGCGTTTTGCACGGAATAATATTTCCCCTGGGCATATACTGTCCGATCGGCGTCCTCGGGAGCCGAATCTGACACCACAAGTTCCAGGGTATTGACAGGATTTATGTCTTCGAGTATGGGAGGCGATCTCGGATCCTTATCGACGTGATACTCCGGTTTTTCTCCCAGAGAGTCGCCCAGGAAATCAAGAATGGAACGAAAACTTCTCAGGCGAAAATCGCCCCTGAGAGGATATTCCCCGCCTATGAATCCCTCGCGGATATCTACGCTGATGTCGTTTCCGGGCCAGTCCTCGGCTTCTTCATTGAGTTGAGCTCGTTCTGCAGGTGAAAGAGTGTCCGGATCGTAATTCGTAATTAGAATCCGTCCGGTGATCCTCCGCTTCAAAGTATAGGATTCCCCGTTCTCATTCTGTGATATACCGTATTCTTTTTCCAGCGCCTGAAAACCCTCCGAGGTGATGGCCGATGCCGGAATTGTCCAGGTACGAGTAAAGATCAAGGGTTCCGCATAGAGCGCATTCTGGTCCTGAATGGACGAGAGATGAAGAACCGCGCGTCGAAACATTTCGTATCCGGCCTTATCCTCCGGACTGTTGCGATAGGCGACTTCACGGCCGTTCTCATGAATCCGCAATTCCTGAGCCATCAAACGTAACAAGAGATCAATGTCGGCTCTCTGTCTGAGCAGAAGAGTGAGCGTATTCTCCTGGAGGGGCGTCAACATTCGTTTGGTAAATTCTTCTCCCTCAATCGGCACAATGCTGATAGTCGGGCTCTCTCCAACGCTGCCTCCAAATATCGGCAGCAAGGTCCGGCCGGAATCACCGGTGAAAGGCGGCGTGACTCCCGCAGAAAGACGGAAATCAAATGTCGCCGCAATATTTGAGACGCCTGTAAAATGCACCGGTTGATGATACTGCGCGCGCGCTATGTTGATCAACAATTGCTGGCTCAGGGAATTCGCGATAGATTCATCATATGTTACGACAGCCCTGTTGAGCGTGACCGGCGACAGACACTCTGAAAGAGCCAGCGCCAGCAGAATTCCTGGTATCGTTCTTAACGGATGCATTATTTCTACAATTATCATCGACCTTTATTGTCCTGTTCCAGATATTATCCTGGCCGGCAGCTCCGGAAAAGGCCGGTTTTTGCCGCTGCCTGGACTCATTCGCCTGCCAGGAAACGTATTTTCTGCGACTGCCGGACATCCCTTGACGCAGCTCGCCTTTCCCGGTTTCATGTTTTTTTATCACATACACGCATGATCGTTTTTTTATCATATTAAACTCATAAGCGCATACATGCGCGCTATTATATGAAAAAGGTTCTTTTATTGGGGTGAAATTTCGCGGGACTGACGGCTGCTTTAAAAACAAAGCAACTGCTCAAAGAGGTCTGGATTTTTACCAACCATCTCTTCAAACTGCGAAGCTTTGCGCTCATGATCCTGAACATCGCAGCCAGTTTCTTCAAGTCGATTCTCGAAAAATACATGCTCATCAGAAATCGACACGGATGGGCATCACTGCCCGACGGCTCAAGGCCCCGCCGGAACGATGCTGTTCCGGCGGGCGCGGGAAGTTAAATATTCAAATCGGCGTAAATGGCGGCTTTTTTCGGTTGACTGAGTTGATGCCCTGTATCCTACCTTGTATAATAATCTAGAAAATTTCCAAATAATCTTATGAGAATACATCTGCCTTCATTTGCAGTGAGTTTTACTGCTGTCTGCGCTCTGATACTCCTGGGGCTGTCGGCCTGGACGCGTATAAGTTCCAGTTTTGGAGGAGAATTCATGAATGCTTTCCAGTCTGTACATCCCAATCCTTACGGGGCCAACAATACTGATCTGACAATGATTGAACAGATAATGGGAACAGCTTTTGATTTTTTTTATGCCGCGATGGACGCTCTTATTTTCTCCATAAGTTTTGGCTCCCTGTACAATCTGATTCTCGGGAAAACCCAGAAAAAAGAAAGCGAGTAGCTGCACATGGATCGCAACCTGCGAAAAGTGCCCGTTCCTGTTGCGGATGATTTTATAAAGTCAATCCGTCTTCTGGCTCAATTCGGAAAAAAAATGTTTGTCCAGCATCTGTTCCAGCCGCTGGTTGAGGCCGCCTGGAAAAGAAATCCTGCCAATGAATCCGCCAGAAAAATGATGGATCGTATTTTGACCGCCCAGAAGGATCCGGCTGCCGTCCATACCGTCGGTCCGCTCTGCAAACGTCTTATCTCTCAGGCTCTTAATGAAAGTCTTTCGGCCGCCGGTGATGCGTCGATTTTTTTTCTCGAGAAAATGATGCAGATTCATCAGGTGGCCCTGGCGAAAGAGGCGATCGATTTCGTGCTTATCCTGGATAAACCGCTGGGCAGCTTTCAAGACCATTACAGAGAACAGAGCGCGGAGCTTTTTGGCCAGGCGCTTCAGGCCATGGCGCCCGGGGATTTTAAAAAAGCGTTCGAACCCGTCGATCTTGGCCGCACCAATTTGAAAGTTGAAATGGAACAGGAGGCGGCGATTCTTTTCAATAAGATACAGGTCGCTCATCGAAACGAGGATATGCCGAAATGCCGTAAACTGATCGCGCATTATATGGTGCGAAACGCGGATCAGGAAGTGAACAGCATGCCAAAGGTGAGAGAACTTGTTGCCGCCTTTGAAAAAAGTCACTCCGGCTTCAAGGATGAACTCATGGATTCCATTGCGATCGGCCTGCACTATCAGATTGTTTCCGGCATAACCCAGGGCGATATTAAGAGCGCAATCCGATCGATCCGAAAATACGCGCATATTTTTCAGGGCAATCCGCAGGTCAAATATCACATGGAAGTTGACAGGCTGGAGAGCAGACTGTACGATATCATATCCGAAAAAGGACTCTGGAACGAATTAAAAAAGGACGGATAATATGGATTTACAGATCACAAAATCGACGAACGGGAATGTTACGATTATCGCTCTTGTCGGCAAGCTCGATGCGCAGACGGCTCCGGCAGCCAATGATGAATTGAAAACTCTGATCTTCGCCGGAAAATCAAAAATAATTCTGGATATGAAAGATTTAACATACATCTCTTCCGCTGGTCTCGGCATTCTGAACTCAAATCAGGCCGAGGCAAGAAAGAAGGGGGGCGCGATCCGCCTGGCCGGTGTCAAGCCGTCCGTGAAAGATGTCTTTGATCTTTTGAAGTTTACGCTTCTTTTCCAAATGTTCCCGGGAGTGGCCGAAGCGCAGAAGGATTTCTAGTGATTCAATTCGCTTCCATGAAATTCAAATCTGATCTCGGTGAATTGAATGCGTTTCGCCAGAGCGCGGACGATTTTATCGGGGATGAACTGGACGAACTGGAAAAAAACCGAGTGATACTGGCGCTGGATGAAGCGTTTGTAAATGTTGTGGAGCACGGTTACAGGGGGAAGCCGGACGGCGAAATTGATCTCTCTATGCGAAGAATCAAAGGAGGTCTGGAATTTTCGATACTGGACAGAGCAGAAGAATTCGATCCAACAACAAAAGGACAGGTTGATCTGATCGAACACGGCGCAGGCGGCGCAAGCCACGGCCTTGGAATACACCTTTATACTACCATCATGAAAACCAGATACGAAGCGCGGCCCGGAGGCGGGAACTGTCTGATCCTTCTTAAAGAAGCGGGGAACTGATGGGACTGCGAACCAGACTGACAATTTTCACCGGTATTTTTCTGGCGCTGCTTGTATCTGTGATAGTGGCCGCCGCTCACAAACAGCAGGAGCGTGTTTTTGCGGACAGGGTGGAACGAGAAACATCGCCCTATTTTTTACCCGCGCGCAAACAGGTTGTGGAGAGCGCTCACCTTGAGAAAAATCTCATCCGCCTGGAGCAGTATAAAATTCGCAATGGAATCAACAGAGTCCGCTATGAAGCAAATCCAATTTTTTCTGAGCGTTTTTCTTTTGGGGATGAGATCTATACGGCCGGCCTGAAAAACCAGGAAGCGGTATCATCAGAATCAGATCAGAAAAACTTTGAAGACCTGGTTACAATCGCTCATTATGCTGCTGTAAACACGAACAACGTATACTTCAAGGTCAACGCGGCCGCTCTGCAGAATCGGATACTGATCAACGCCGATTTTTTTGATCTGTATTTAAAATCTCTCACGGGACTTGACAGAAGGGTTTTTCGAATTCAGGCGCTGGATCGCGAAGGCATCATTCGCGCATTGCGCGAAAGGGCTGACACCTGGGCAATCAGCGACACGTACAACAATGCTCCGATCAATCAATTCGAGGTTGCTCTGCCTGTTCCTCCGGAAGCTATCTACACAACCGGCGCCGGCGTCATAAATCAGGCCGGACATCAATTTGTAAGTCTGACCGCATCTGTGCCCAGAAATGAAGAACTGGGTTACCGGGCAAAAGCTGTTCTGATATCTTTTCACAGAGGGCAGCTTGGAGGTGTTCTGAATATTGATAAAAAATATTCAAAAATGCTTCATGATCTTTTTGAAAAACTTTCGAAGCGTGAAGACGAACTCCTTCTGAGAAATACTCCGCTGCTTCCTGCTTACGATTCGGAATGGATTTCTCTGGCTGCCGCCTATGCGAAAATGCTTAAAGACCGCAAAGAAGCCTCACGAAAGGCGCTGGATCGAGCTACGCAGATCTCCGGATACACTCACGAAGAGATAGAAGACGCCGTCGAGAATTTGCGGTGGGCAGCGCTCGATTCCGATATGCTGCTTCGTTACAATTATTCAGCCTATGCGAGAGGCTACTCCGGACGAATGGACTGGAGAAAAGATTTTGAGAATCGTTACGAATATCTTCGAAAATGGATCTTTTCCGGTTCAGTTGAGACAGCCTATCCGTATCCGCTTGCGGCCAATGCAGAATTTCTTCTGCTGAACAGACGTGATGCATTCAGAAGAATGGATGAAATCAACTCTCTGCCTCTCAATGATCTTGCCGAAAAATCGCTCATGGCCGAATCCGCAGGATATTTTCGTGTCCTTGTTGACTCGGCTCCTTTCGAAGCGAACCGAATCCACGAAAGAGACCGGATTTTTGACATCTCATTTGCTTTCGGGATTCGCATGTTCTTTCTGGCGGCGCTTCTGTCAGGTTTTCTTGTGAGAAGAATTCGCACAATCATTCACGCTGCCAGTCAGATCAGCGGCGGAAATCTGAATGTCACATTCGCGATCTCCGGATCCGATGAAGTCGGAGTGCTCGCGCGTTCCCTCAATCGAATGGTCGAAGGGCTCCGGGAAAGAGAGGAGCTCAGAGGAGAAATGTCCGCGGCGGAAGAAATTCAGAAACGACTGCTCCCTGAAAAACTGCCGGACAATCTGAGCGATACTCTGACTTTCGCAACCTTTTATAAGGCCATGATGGGCGTCGGCGGAGATTATTTTGACGTTCTGGAAAGCGATAAGGACTCCATAGCTTTCTGCATCGCCGATGTTTCCAATCACGGAGCAGGTCCGGCGATCATTATGACAATGCTCCGCTCGCATCTGCACGGACTTGTGCGGAGAAAGAATGACGTAACGGCCATTATGAGGAAATTGAACGCCCGTATGTATGAGGATATTCCCGCGAATGTTTTTATTACCATGTTTCTTGGCATTTACAACGGCAGAACTCACTCAATCAATGCTGTTAACGCCGGCCATGTAAAATCGCTGGTGTATCGATACAGAACAATGAAGGTGGAGGAGTTCGACTCCACCACCCTGCCCATCGCATCCGTCGACTCCGGCATGTTCAATTCCGTGGTCGCAACGCAGACTATATCGCTTGCTCAGGGGGATCTTTTTCTCCAGTATACAGACGGAATCACTGAGGCGATGAACAGCTCAGAGGAGGAATTTGGAATGGAAAGGCTGCGCTCGATGCTGCTGCTCCACGGCAGGAAGAAACCCGTCGTTCTTCTGCATAAAATCGGCATGGAAGTGGAGAGCTTTACGGGAAAAAAAGTTTTCGGAACCGGACCGTCAGAACAGAAGGATGATATTGCGATGATTGCCTTTCGCAGGATTAAGTAGGATAATTCTATTGCTCTTCGAATGCGGAGCTGCTGTCATTCCCGGTCAGGTTCTTTATATTAAATAAGATCGCTTCCGCCGAAACGGACCGGCCGTCCGAAGTATTTTTTCCAATGGCGTCGGCAAGAAGAAACTTCATTTCCTGGTCTGGATTTTCAAACCGATCTTTTGCTATTTCAAACGAAGTGACATGCCTGGAGGCGTCGGTCAGGAGACGACAGCAGCATAAATATTTAAGCGATGCGGCAGCGGATTCGGATAAATTTATTTCAGACGTTCGTCGGATTTTCTCGAGAGCGCTGAAAAATAAAGTATCTGCCATAAGGCGGGAATACTCTTCCATACCGGGAAAATTTTGATCCAGAAAATCCGAATACATTGATTCTATATCTTTTTCTTTATTGGGACAGTCGTACGACTGACATATCGATCCGCCGTAGAAAGAAAAATTCTGAGAATTTTCCAATCCTGTAATCGACGGGTGAATCATGCAGCCAAATGCCGGTTTTTGTCTTTCAGGCGCCTCTGATTTTTCCAGCGGTCCGAAAAACGGACATACATAGGTTTCTCTGTCAAACCGGAAAATGGATTCTTCTTTTTTTTCACGCAGAGTTCTGTAACTCACGATTGTCGAAATTTCAGAGAAATTGACGCTCTGGAATTCAAGCCTGCGCTCGTGCAGCAATTCTAATTTTGCGCCGGGGGAATTGAAAACGAGATTGTGTATGCCGCAGCAGCTGCCGCAGCTTGCATTTTGGTTCTGGCAGGCTGTCATTCCGCCGGGATTTGCTGCGCAGTCCCGACCGCGGCAGAAGGCTTTGTGAATTCCGGAAACACAATGATATTCGATTTCGTGTCCAGCCGCATGTAAGGATCCAGCGAGAGAATGATCTTCCTGGAACTGTTGTAGAAACAGACAGAACTGTGGTTTCTCTGCAGCATTTCCTGCAGAACAGGCTCGCGGAACTCTTCCGGGAGCATATTGATCGTCTCCGGCTGACGGCCGTGCAGAACCATTGCTTTTTTGCCGTCCTCAAAGAGGTAGATAATGCGATACCGGCGCAGAGAGGCCAGGTCAGTCAGGAGATTGTCAAAAAGATACTGAAAGGTCACCAGGTAAGAATCCTGGTTCTCCTGCGAAAGACCTCCTGCAAGAAAATTATTGCGCCAGGTGATCAGCTTATAAATGGCATCTCGGTGCATTTGCAAGGCCTCCATCAAACCGGATGCCGCGAGCTCCAGGCTCAGAGCATTGATATTGGCGATGCATTCATAAATGAGATCCATCCATGATTTCAGGGCGCCTCCCTGCGTATCGGGAGCTGCGCCTTTCATATTCAGGTAGTTGTAATTCCCAAACACAACAGCGCCTACCACCTGCATGGTCTTTTCAAATGCGCCGATCATAACGGCAAGGATTTCGCCGCCGGGCGCATTCTTTGAAAGCATTTCCTGAAACCGCGCATATTCCAGCGCTATCGGCATTGGATAACTCTCCTCAATGCGCCTGGCATTCAGAATATTGCGCGATGCGTCAAAGGTCCGCCTGTTTGCAGAACGGAATATTCTGGCCATTGGATTGCCGTGAAGAACGTAGTTTGCCCAGGTCAGATCCGTTGCCGGGTAGGACCTGCGCGCATGGATTCTGGCCTCATGCAGAGCCTCACCCACAGATTTCTCCTCAAAAATTGCACGATAGAAGTTGAGAGCAAAATCATACGTTTTCTTGTTGTCTTTGATTTCCCAGTTGGTCCCGATGTAACTGCAGATGCCCGCCTTCAAGAATGCCCCGGCAAGATCGTTAAACCTGGCTCCCTCGCCTTCGCTGACGGTGTCAACATCAAGTCCCGTCTGCCTCGGCCCGGGGCTCAGGACCGGGGAGCTCAGACAGCTGTTGGAAAAAACCAGGTCCGGGGCAAAACCGGCTTTTTCAATTTCTCTTGCGCGCAGAACTTTATCGCCTGACAGAAGCCAGCCGCTTTCCTGCTGATCCCGGCTGTGAAACAGGTGGCCGGCAAAATGAATGATATCGCGGTCTTTGATTGCGTTCAGTATGTTCAGCTTGCTGATACGCCGGCCGGCCATGAACTGCACATCCAGCCGGTCCGCGCTGACTTCCGCATTGAGCGATTCGAAAAGGCCTTCTCCCTCCAGCCTGGCCCATTCGAGATCTTCCGTGGGATCCGCGATGATGAGAAACCGCAGACGATCTCTCTCAGGACGCGGATTGTCGCGCCAGAATCCGGAAATATTTTTTCCCATAAAGAACTTGTCCGCCAGAAAACAGGAGCCGTCGTGGAGCAGCTCCCAGGGGACATTGCGAAGCTTGTGGTCGACATGGAGAAAGAGAAATCCGCTGTCAGCTTCCCGCAGTCTGTCCTGAATCTGCTGCGGGAAAAACTGCAGAAAAAAAGTTTCTCCAATCCGCCTGAGTTCGCCGGAAATATCAAACGGCACCACGGCATTTTCATTATCCGATAGGCTGTTGGATATCCGGCTCAGCCGGTCAATCTCAGAAAGAAATTCACTGATCAGATCGTCATCCACGATGGACTGCAGATGCGTGTCGCGTGAAGGAAGACGTCCCTGAATAATATTGAACACATTCGTCGAAGCGACGCGGTCGATAATAATGCTGAAGAATTCCATATTATAGTATCTTTTTTTATGATTTTCACGCAGAGCACACAGGGATCGCAGAGCAGATTGCTCGGGAAGCTGGCAAGCGTTCCGGCACATGGCCAGCGCGATACTGTTTTTTATTTTCTTTTCTTCAATCTCTGCGTCTGCCAGCAGGGATATCTCTGCGCCCTCCGCGTGAAATTTCTTTTCCTTCGCCGTTATTCAAAATACCTTTACCAATTCCACCATCTCTCGCACCGCCAATTCCAGTCCTGTAAACACTGCCCGGCTTATGATCGCATGGCCGATTGAAAATTCATGAATGTCCGGCATTTCGGCCAGCGCGGTGACATTCTGATAATGAAGTCCATGCCCTGCATTCACAACAAGACCCAGCTCCGTTCCAGTGTAAGAAGCAGCTCGCAGTCTTTCCAGTTCTTTTTGCATTTCCACAGCCAGCCCTTTTTCGCCAAGATCCGCATAGCGGCCTGTATGCAGCTCCACTGCCTGGGCTCCCAGAACTTTTGCAATCCGAATCTGCTCCGGATCCGGTTCAAGAAAGAGACATAATTCGATTCCCGCGTCCGTGATCTGTTTTATTATAGAAGAAATCGTACTGGATGCGCGTACAAGATCCATCCCGCCCTCCGTTGTGAGTTCTTCCGACCGCTCCGGCACCAGTGTGATTTTTCTTGGCCGAATCCTGCATGCGAAATCGGCCATCGCCGGCTGGGCAGCCATCTCGAGAGTTACGGGAAGCAGTGAGCATTCGACGGCCATTTCGACGTCTCGATCCTGAATGTGCCTCCTGTCCTGCCTGAGGTGCAGCGTAATACCATCCGCTCCGGCCATTTCGCAGACGCCGAACGTCGTTGCCAGCGCCGGATACCGGGTATTGCGTGTCTGCCGGATTGTGGCCACGTGATCCAGATTGACTGAGAGAGTGCGCATGGATTGATCTTTCTTAAATTATCGACGGAGTAAAGCGTCAAAAATATCAGCAGACCCGGAAACTTGACGGGGATTCGGAGCCTTTTGTGAGGCGCCAGACCCAGTCGCGACGGGCAAATTTTTTCTGGATTTTTAGCAGGCCGTCCTATCTGTTGATCTGTGAGAATCGAACGCTTCATTGTGCACGGCCGGGTACAGGGTGTGGGTTTTCGTTATTTTGCGCATTCGGCGGCCCGGTCCCTGGGCCTGCGGGGCTGGGTGAAAAATCGGCCCGATGGAACGGTGGAATGCCTGGCGGGAGGCAGCCCGGAGAATCTGGAAGAACTGTATCGATGTTTACAGAAAGGGCCCGCCCTCAGCAAGGTGGACAATGTAAGCCGTCAAGAAGTCGACACCCATCCGGGGGAGACCTTCACTGTAGAGTGAAACTGGACGGCGAAGACACAAGTTATGAGTGTTGATTCTGCCATCTTATTTATAGAACTTTTTTGCAGTCTGCTCTTGCCGATCACAGCCTTTTTCACGCTGCGCAGGAATCAGACCAATCTCATCCACCAGACGTTTTTCGGGCTGACGTTCTGTCTTTTCCTGTGGC
Organism: Spirochaetia bacterium; assembly: GCA_009885105.1. Lineage (GTDB taxonomy): Bacteria > Spirochaetota > Leptospiria > Leptospirales > Leptonemataceae > VFLI01. Next base: position 90,759 of record VFLI01000010.1, read on the forward strand.
TGTTTCTTGACGCCATGGATCGAATTCTTGTTTTCTCTGAACTTTACATAACGGCCGTTCTGTTTCGAATCTCTGACTGGTTCTTGACTATTTCCGGAATAGTTTTTGTGTTTTTCGGCCATATCTTTCCGAGAAGATCACGCCGCACCGAATCAAGAAATTCATCCTCGGAAAGACGCAGCCGGATTCTGCCCCTCATACTGTCGCTGTCAGGCACGGCTTTCCTTCTTATGGCGCTCTCCTTTACGGACCTGTATGTCAGGGACAGGCAGTACAATCCCGTAGACGGCACATTTGAGGGTAAGAACGGGCCGGTTTACTATCTGATCCGGATATTTTTTCTTTTCTGCCTGGCAGCCGCGCTGCGGGAACAGAGAAAGTTTCTCATATACAACGACAGGGACCCCCGACGCATACATTCACGGTATTTTATCTATGCGGTGGTAATGACGATTACCGCCGCGGCCATTGTTTCGACGGCCGCTCTCATGTATCGTTCGCCGACTTTCATATACTCAGGGTTTGCGTTTCTGTGCTCCGTCTTTATCTATTTTTTCCATAATATTCTCTCCAATCGGACAATCGCTCTTCGCGGCGGCATCTACAGAAATACTGTAATGATGTTCACAACTCTGGTTCTTCTTTTGCCGACGTTTGTGCTGATCAATTACCTGCTGGCTCTTGTTTACGCCTCGTCGCTCTGGCTTCTTTCCGCGCTGCTGTGCGGTTTTTTTATCCTGTTTCATATTCTGGAGAAAAGACTTTCGCCGATGCTCGGACACATGCTGTTTAAAAAACAATCAAGAATCGACGATGCGATCGCTTTGTTCAGCACTTCAATCCTGAATCTGGCATCCGGAAAAAAAACGGATGTGCGGCGGCAGCTGGTTGAATTCCTGGATGAACTCTACGATCCCCGATTTCTGGTTTTCTACACTCTGGAGTCGGACCCCAACGATGAATCTCAGAAAATAATCTTTCAGGACCGCAATCTGACGCGCATTGCGGACATTGAAAGCATTCCTCCCGCGCATTTTCCCGATGAGATTGCCCTGATGCTGCATCCGGAGGATTCGGGTCTGCAATCGGACGGAGGTCTGATCGTGGATCTTCTGGCCGCCGCAGAAAAAATGGAGATCTCGCAGTCGGGTCAGACACTTTCGCGGTTCGCAGCGTTCGGCGCCGAAATCATTCTTCCCTTTTTTGAGACCGAGCCGGGACCAGAGAAAAAAGAGGAATCAGACAGCTCGAGTGAGCTTCAGGCGGTCCTTCTACTCGGACTGGGGAAGAACGGCAAACCGCTGGATCACACCGACCTGCGTCTTTTAAAAGGTCTGCGCGCTCCGGCACTGCTTGCCATGAAAAATCAGGAACTGCTGCTCTCAACCACACGGCTGCAGAAAAAACTGGAAGAGGAAAATAGAAAAATCACAAGACGCCTTTCCGGCAATCTTCCAGGCGTGATGCAGGGCCGTTCTGCATCGGCATTCGTATTCAACAGGGGCGGCTCCATGTCGAGAATTATCGAACAGGCGGAGCGATTTGCCGCGCGCGACAGTCCGGTGCTGATCAGCGGAGAAACCGGCACGGGAAAAGAACAGGTGGCCCGAATTCTGCACGGCCAGTCGGGCCGAAAAGGCCAGCTGGTGACTGTGAACTGTTCCGCCATCCCGCATGACCTGATAGAGAACGAGCTTTTTGGTCATGAAAAAGGAGCGTATACGGGCGCTGTTGACTCATCGGAGGGTTTTGTCGCAAGAGCCCGGGGCGGAACGCTCTTTCTTGACGAGATCGGCGAGATGCCGATTCAGGGTCAGGTGAAACTGCTGCGTCTGGTCCAGGAGGGCGACTATGAAAAAATAGGATCCGGAGAAACACTTCATACGGACACTCGTTTTGTATTTGCCACCAACAGAAATCTGGAAGACGAAGTTCAAAGCGGACGATTTCGTTCCGATCTTTTTTACCGGATCAGCACTTTTGAAATCCGACTGCCCCCTCTGCGGGAAAGAAAAGACGATATCCCCTTGCTGATAGATCATTTTTTGTGGCTTGCCGGACAGACGTTCACCCGGCCCGGGCTGCGAATGACCACGCAGGCAAGAGAAATGCTTGTAAAACACTCCTGGCCTGGAAATGTCAGGGAACTGGAAAATCTGATACTGCGCACCGTAGTTTTAAGCGAGACGGATGATCTTGATGTTGACAGCCTGCCTGTCATGTTCCGCGATGAAATGGACTTCAAGAGAAAGAAACTCCAGCTGGAACGCATCATGAATGAACAGGCCCGTCTGGAAAAAGAACTTCTTCTCGAAGCTCTGGAAAAAAGCGGGGGCAATCAGCGGCGGGCAGCGGAAATCCTTGATATTTCCAGAGGATCGCTGCAATACAGAATGAAACAGTACGGACTGGCACAGGGATAATTTGGAAACAGAGCTTAAAATTCTTCTGAAAAACGGATTCATTTCCCGGCGGCAGCTTCGTGAACTGCTTTCCAAAAATATTTCCAACAGGCAGGAACTCGAAGAATCTCTACTGGGCGGGCAGTATCTGGAGCTGCCGGACTGGAAAGAAGCAAAGCCTCTGCTGCATTCGGGTCCTGAATCTGAGGAGGAAGTTCCCCCGGAATCAGAAAATCCGGTGATGATCGATCTACTGGAAACCGCCCGAAAGGTCGCTGTCACAGACACAACAATACTGATACTTGGAGAATCCGGAGTCGGAAAAACGAGAATCTCCCGGATGATTCATATGAACAGTCCGCGCAGAAACGGGCCGTTCGTTACGGTAAGCTGTGGAAGTATTCCGGAAACTCTTCTGGAATCGGAACTATTCGGAGTGGAAAAGGGCGCCTATACGGGCGCTGTAAAATCCAGGGAGGGACGATTTCAGAAAGCGCACACAGGCACCATTTTTCTGGATGAAATCGGCGAGCTCTCTCCTGGACTTCAGGTGAAACTGTTGCGCGTCATCCAGGAAAAAAAGATAGAACCGCTGGGTTCTTCAGAAGAAATCCTCGTCGATGTGAGGCTGATTGCCGCAACAAACCGCAACCTGGAAGAGGATGTTGCAAAGGGCAGATTCCGTGAAGACCTCTATTTTCGTCTGAATGTTGTGCCCTTGACAATGCTGCCGCTCCGGGACAGAAAAGAAGACATCATTCCGCTGACCCGGTATTTCCTGTCTCAGTACCGAAATTCCAGCGCTCAACCCCTGGAGCTGGAAGAAGGAGCGCTGATCGATGTCCTGAAACGCTATTCATGGCCCGGCAACATACGCGAATTGCAGAACTGCATGGAGAGAATGGCCGTGCTGGCCCGGGGCGGAAAATTGAGAGCCACGGACCTGCCTCCCCGGATCCTGAACGAGACAAAATACCGGCCGGAAGAGGAAAAACCGGCCCGACCTGCCGTAACTGCGGCAAAACCTCATGAAATCGATGAAGATTCGCTTCCAATTTTGAATGATACTGAATTTCCATCCATGAGACGCATTGAGGAACACTATATCAAACTGGCTCTGAAGTCCTCCTCGGGCAATATTTACAGGGCTGCTGAGATGCTAAAAATACACAGGAACACCCTGTCCCGCAAACTGGAAGAGCTGGGCATCGATCCCGGAGAATTTAAAAATAAACGCAAATCGTCCCGGAATATGGCTTAATCAATATTCATTTGTTTCCGAATTCTAGAGAGAGGATTTGGTAATGACTGCAAAAACTGATCTGGCCGTTGAGGCCTGGGAACTATATGACGAAGGGAATTTCCAGCGTATTCTGGAAGATTATGCCCACACCACGGACCCCAATGTTCACGATCTTCTCATTCTTGCGGAGTTGAAATCTGCCGGAAAATCGACACGCATTCATTCCAGCAGCGGCATTTTTTCACCTCTGGTTGCGGGGATGAGAGCTCGAGCTTCCGGAATGCATTCAGCCGCCGCAGAGCACTTTGCAGACTGGCTTGCCCGGAAGGACTACTGCTGCGAATCGCTTGTCGCCGACTTCATTGACAGCGCTAAAAAAGCGGCCGGTTACGAAATGATGTACAAAATTTTGAGCCGGTTTTTATCAGCAAACCGCTATCTGGCAACCATCGCCCAGCCCCTGTTCATGAGCGCTTTTCAGACCGGACATTACCGCGAAAGTCTGAATATTTTTGAAACCTGCCGCGAACACATCAACGGCAACATGAGCCTTCAGACTGCCGCGCTCTGTATGATCCATCTGGGCCGTTACCGCGACGCTGAAAGATTTCTTGTTTCTCTGCACAAGAAAATATCCGGCACCGAATACGAAATGAATTACGAAAAAGTTCGGGCCAGGTATGCTCCCCTGATTCGAAAACTCCCGGCAATGGAAAAACAGAAAAATCCAAGCCGTGAGGAGCTGATGGAACTGGGCATGACTTATTTGTTCAACGCGCGCTACCAGGATGCCGTTCGCATCTTTGAAAGCCTGTCCGAGAAATACGCGAATGCCCCCGTAAGGGAACTGATATTCTCGCGATAACTTTTTTTCACTCAGGTATTCAGACCGGTCAGGATTTCAGAAATTAATTTCAAGGCCTGCCTCAAATCCTTTGAGATCGTCCCGGTTGGTTGAACCCGGATAACTCAGCGCATATCTGGCAGCGGTTACACCCGGGGACATCTCGAATGCATTTGTGGAAATCATATTATTGATTGTATGCAAAGTGGTGACCTCTGCCCGCTCCCATCTCAGCCGAAAGAATAGATTAATCTTTCTGCGAACAGGGAAGTGAATTCCCAGCAGAACTGTTTTGATTGTAAAATAATACTCGCTGTCAATTATACTTTTGCGGAGATCGGCGCCGCCTCCGCCAGTAGACGGGATGGCCGAAACGCCTGAGCCGGCAGTTTCCGCATGCGTTGTTCCATGCAACCTGCCATAATACAGGGAACTTCTCAATTCCAGTTTCGACTTGAATGAATAGCGCAATTCAAATCCGAGTGTAAGTCCCTGAGCCGGACCGGATGCTTTTCCTCTTTCCGCTTTGTATTCACCCGCAATGATTCCTGATGGTTTAAAAAGGCTGGCTAAATATTCCTGATGACGGCCGTCGATGAAAAAATCCATTTTTCGAATACCGCCTGCAGCATACAATTTCAACCGCCAATCCATCGGACTTAAAAGCCAGGCGAATACCAAATTCAGGCTCTGCCTTTTGTTGTCACGATACTGCACGCGCTCATACTGCCTGGAATCCAGAATCAAACTTGCGAAGGAAATATCATTGACCGCTAAATATCCATCAAAGGACGGACTGTACCCGGCCGAGTAGTACTCCGCAGCCGCGAACCATCGAATACTCATATAACCAAAACTAAAATTTAATCCGCGGTATGAGAGATCGCGCCAGGAGCCACTGGAGCCGTAACCGCCCAGAAAAAGTGCCGCTGCTTCTTTGCTTTCTCTTCCCCGCGATTCGGCTTCTGGATGATATTTGCCTGTCATCCAGGAAAATGTCGCATAGAAACCGGGCTGTGATTCCGTCTCAATACGTTCACTTTCGACTCTTTTTTCCTCGGCCAGTTTTTTTTCCTCGGCGAGTTTTGTTTCCTCGGCCAGTTTCGCTTCCTCGGCCAGTTTTGCTTCCTCGGCCAGTTTCGCTTCCTCGGCGAGTTTTGCTGCTTCTCGTTTTTTTATTTCAAAACGTCGCCTTTCTTCAATTCGACGGCGCTCTCTCAGTCTTTCTTCTTCTTTTCTGCGGGCTTCACGAAGCCTGTCCGGAGGCGGCTCAGTTCGCTGGAATGTGATCCGGCCGATCGTATCTTTCAAAATAAACTGTTCGCCTGTTCTGGTGCGTATCGTCACCGAGTGCATGGTCTGCGACGTAATTGCGCCCACTATCCTGGTTCCGTTCTTGAGATAGATTGTATCCGCGAGAAGATGAAAAGGGATAAAAAAAAGAAAAACCAGGAGCCCGGAGGAAAGAATGCCGGTCCCAACAACCCGCAGGAAGGGCAAATCCGCCGATTTCACCTCCGGTAACATAAGACGGGTATGCTATCTCAGTCCGAGAAATTTGCGTGTATCTTCCAGCGACGCAACTTCCCTGCCCGCGTCACGAGCCATTCGGGCGGCTTTCTCGACAAGTTCAGCGTTTGATTTTGCAATCACACCGGCGCTCAGATAAAAATTGTCCTCCAGCCCGACACGAATGTTTCCGCCCAGAGAAAGCGCAGCGCTGATCATGGTCCACTGAATATGACTGATCCCGATCACCTCCCAGATGCTGCCCGGAGGAATCTGCTCGACCTGGTTGGCGAGATTGCGCGCTGTGGCGGGGATGCCTCCCAGAACACCCATAATGAAAGAAAACTGCAACGGTTTTTTCAGAATACCCAGGTCGAGAAACGGAGCAATATTCCCGATGTGGCCTGTGTCGAAGCATTCCATCTCCGGATGCACTCCGGCAGCATTCATGGCATCCAGAAAAAAACGTATCGTATCAAATGAATTTTCAAAAACCCAGTTGAAAACGAATTTCTTTTTTGCCGGATTGTATTTTGCATAATTCATGGAACCCATATTCAGAGCGCCTATTTCCGGTTTTAGCTCCGTGATATGGCGGATCCTTTCCTCGCGCGGAACGTCGATCGCGCCCGTTGAGAAATTGATGAGAACCGGACACAGTTTTTTTACTTCTTTCTGAATCGCCGCATACACCTCAACGCGGTGGCTGGGTTTTCCGTCATCCTCCCGGGCATGGATGTGCACGATCGACGCTCCCGCATCGTAGGCGCGTTTCGCCTCCAGCGCTATTTCGACAGGAGTGTACGGTATGGCAGGACATTGTTCTTTATTCGCCGCAACGCCGGTCAGCGCGCATGTAATCACAACTTTTTCCGTCAACACCGATTCCGGCTTCTGACTTACTTCCGATGTGTGAAGACTCATAACTCACCCAGTTTTTTTTGAATTTTTTCCAGACTTTCAATCAGGACCTTTGAGCGCGGCTGGATTTGAAGTGCGCGACTCAGACATGCCTTCGCATACACAAAATCTCCGGACGAATAGGCCGCAGCGCCGACAATGCTCAAAAGCGCCACATCCTCTGGATACGAATCCAGCAGCTGTTTTCCACGCCGCAGGACCTCCGAATATCTTTTGTTCTTCAGCTCTTCCTTCAGAGCGGCCAGCTCCGATTCCGGCGATCTGCCGGAAGGAAGCCGCCCAGTCTCAGTTGAAACCGAATTCAGTTTTTTTTTGACTGAATCGAGTTGAGACCTTCAAGAATATCGTCCAGGCTGCCCAGATTCATCGGCAGAATGACGGACGTTTCTTTTTTAGCCATGCCCTGAATCTGACGCAGATAATTCTGAGAAAGACTGAGTCTCATCGCGTCCATACCGCCCGGCTGCTGCAGGGAACCGGCGATTTTCGCAATACCCAGTGCCGTCGCAGTGGCGATGGCGCGGATTTCCGCGGCCTTACCTTCCGCTTCATTAATTTGCTTCTGTTTTTCGCCTTCCGATCTGTTGATCATTTCCTGCTTGGCGCCCTCGGACTTATTGATCTGCGAGGTCATATCGCCTTCCGATGTGGCGATGGTGGCGCGTTTGTCTCTTTCAGCGGTCATCTGCTTTTCCATCGACACCAGAACCGTTTTCGGAGGAGCGATATTCTGTATCTCATAACGCAGGATATTGATGCCCCAGTGATCCGCCGCTTCATCGACAACCTTCACGATGGTCGCGTTGATGGAATCGCGTTCCTCAAAAGTTTTGTCCAGATCCATATGGCCAAAAACAGCGCGCATGGTGGTCTGTGCCAGCTGGATGAGAGCGTACCGGTAATCCGTCACATTGTAAGCCGATTTTACCGGATCGATTACCTGAATGTACACGACTCCGTCCACGCCGATCTGCACGTTGTCACGCGTAATGCACACCTGGGAAGGAACGTCGATCGCCTCTTCTTTCAGCGTGAGTTTGTACGCCACACGATGCATGAAGGGTATGAGCAGGTGAAATCCCGCATAGAGACTGCTGGAGTATTTACCCCACCTCTCCACGATAAATACCTGCTGCGCCGGCACGATGCGGACCGCCGCGGCAAATTTGAAAAACAAATAAATAAATAAAATTGTGTAAAATATTAAACCTATATAAAACATATACGATTCCTCCTTTTTTCGAATTAAGACGCGGGCTTTTTCAAATTGACCACAGCTTTTGAAAATGATTCCACGACGCCCTGGATCTGAGCCAGACCGACCGGAAACACGGAAACTTTTGCGGTATCCAGAACATCGCCGAACTGCTTGATGAAATCTTCCGCAATTCTCAGCGACACAGCATCACGGCCGCCGGGCTGGTTGATGGACGTTGCCACGGCGCGCAGAGCTTCTGCCGTCGCCTCGGCGGTCAGCTCTATCTGCTTTGCCCTTCCTTCCGCCTCGTTGATCCGCTTCTGCTTCTCGCCTTCAGATATATTGATGGATTCCGTGCGATCCCCCATGGATCGATTGATGACGGCGGACCTTTCTCCCTCTGAATGAGCGATATCCGCGCGTTTTTCCCGTTCCGCTTTCATCTGCTGTTCCATGGCCTGAATGACAGAGTGCGGAGGGATGATATTCTTTATTTCATAACGAGTTACCTTGATGCCCCAGGGCAGGCTGGCAGCGTCAAGAGACTTGATCACAGCGGCGTTGATCAATTCCCTTTCAACAAAAGTCTTGTCCAGATCGAGCTTGCCGACTTCAGAGCGCATGTTCGTCTGCGCCAGCTGGATCGAAGCAAATCGGTAGTCGTTGATTCCATAACTGGCCTTTTTGGCTTCCAGAACCCGGATATACAGAATCCCATCCACTTCAACCTGAACATTGTCTTTTGTGATACAGATCTGCGGCGGAACGTCGATCACTTCTTCTTTCAGTGTGTGCCGGTAGGCGACACGGTCGATGATGGGCACAAGAAAATGAAGTCCCGCATCCATCGTTCCGACATAGGTCCCGAGCCTCTCCTTGATGAAGGCGCTTTTTTCAGGCACCACGATGAAGGTTTTTACGGCAACCAGTATGATTACAATGAGCAAAACCGCGCTCAAAAACAAAGATGAATCCATAGATCCTCCCCCGGCAGGGCCGGTTCAATCCACAGGCTCAACGTATAAAACCAAATTATCCCGTCCAGTGATTTTTGCTTTTCCGCCGGCGGCAATCGGCGCGGAGGAGCAGGCTATCCAGCTGCTTCCCTGAAAACTGACGCGGCCGGGATTTTCTGGCGTGATTTCTTCCATTACATCCACAATTCGTCCTTTCATGCCCTCAATTTCATCGGCGGGTTCGTAGCGTTCAAAAGCGGGAAAAAAACGTTTCACCTGGGAACGGAGCAGGAGCAGAAGAACAAAGGACGATATCGCCCAGAAAAAAGCCTGGGAGACGACATCCGTTAGTATTCCAAAAGATGCCAGTATTCCCGTCAGAACGGCTGCAATGCCGAAAAAAATTAGAATGAGTCCAGGAACAGCAAATTCCGCCACAATCATGACAGCGCCGGCTGCTATCCATATCCAGGGCAGGGCATTTGTAAATTGTTCCGGCATATTACTTCCTGCGATTCCTCAGAAAAGCTGGTATCTCCAGATCGTCCGGCGAGGGTGATTCGCGCAAGACTTTTTGTCTGGAAGACGGCTCCGGAATCGCATCCGGTTCTTCTTCCTCCACACCCGTTTCGTAATAATCTTCCGGCAGTTCCCGGGGTCGATTTTTTGTTCTGTCCGGCTCTGAGGTGAGGGAGGGACGATGGGCCGGATACACGC
>VFLI01000016.1 GCA_009885105.1 Spirochaetia bacterium
AGCCGGAATGTTCGCTCAACGGGCGGGATAACCGACGTTGCGAGGGCTGTCAAGCCCGAAGCAATGTGTCCGCAGCGCGTTGCGGCGCGCTCAATCAAAATCCTCCAAAAACTGAGCGCGTCCGCACGAGCGGAGCGAGAGCGCCAGGACCGAGCACCGGAGGCGTCTTCGCCGGAGGAGCGGAGCGGTTATCCTTTAGTTGAGCGGCGTTCCGGCTGAATCCGGCCGCTCCCGAACCGGGAGCCTCTGAAGGAAAAACAATGAAGCCGTATCAAGCCTTGCAGAAACACAACTTTCAATATATCCGGGGGACCTGAATATTAATACAGAACTGAACAACCGAAAGAACAGAGAATCTGGTAAAATAGCATAAATGAAAAAAAATATAATACAGAAATAAAAAAATTACAGTATAAATCAAAATATATAAAAAAGCAAACCATCAAAAACGCCGGCCAGGGAGGCCGGCGAAGGCGAATCGATTCAGCCGGAATGTTCGCTCAACTCCTATTAGGCGAAATGCGTTAAACCGGTCAACCGTAATTTACAGACGGGTTGCAAATAATTCGTAAAATACACATAATTTTGGCTACTTAACGTATTTCGATAAACCCGCAACCTGGTGAGAAATCAGAGCTGCGAATAATCGGCCAGTGAACCATAACTGGCAGCACTGGCATTGTTCGATATTACTGAATAGCTGAAGATTTCGATAAACCGCGCGGACCCGATGATTTGCCGTATTGCGATAAACCGCCGCCTACACCCATCGCCGGTCGCGCCGTCCGCCACTCCAGGCCACTCGTCACATCCCTTCCGGAAAAATACGATCCAGGGGACTCTGAATTTTTCGCAGATGAGTGTTGCTTACGCGCGCGCGTAAATTTCCGTGGTGCGGCTGCTCTTGTGGCCCAGAAGTGTCTGAATGTATCTCAAATCGGTTCCATTCTCCAGCAGATGCGTGGCGAATGCATGCCGCAGAGCATGAATTGAGACATCTTTCTGAATCAGAGCGGCTCTTTTTGAATTTTCAAATATTTTTTCTGCGCTGCGAATGCTGAGATGTTTTTTCGGGTTCTGTCCTGGAAAAAGCCAGGGGGAAGCAGGATTGCGCACGTAGAATTTCAATAGCTCGGCGATGGAAGGCGAGAGCAGCGAATGCCGGTCTTTCTTTCCTTTACCCTGACGCACAACAAGGGTTCCTCTGGCAAAGTCAAGATCGGCGGGGCGGAGCTGGACTGCCTCGCTCACGCGGAGGCCGGCGGAATATGTGACGGCCAGAAGAAGTCGATGCTTCTGATTTCGCGCGGCGTTTATTATAGAAAGAACTTCATCGGTTGAGAGCACGGACGGCAGTTTCTGGTCGCGTTTGGGATAGGGTAGCCGTATTCTGTGCTGTGTGCGGCATCCGTAACGCAGAAAAAAGACCAACGCGGCTGTGGCCTGTCGAAGTGTGGCCGAGCTGAGTTCGCGCAGTGAAAGATTCGCCAGAAATGTGCGTATGTGCTCGGTCTGCAGGTTTGCCGGGGCAGTTCCCGTTTCTTTCAGGAATCGGCGGATATAACCGATGTAGGTTTTTCTGGTGCGGACGCTGTAATTACGAGCCAGCATCTCGTCGACGGCCGCCTGTAGAGCCGGATCGGAATCGGCTGTGGATCCGAATCGTATATCGCTTCCAAAAAGATTTTCGAGCAGTTTTCGGGTCGCCGGATTGTCCGGCACGCGCCAGCATTTTTCCTCAGGCGACCAGTATCGCACTGGCAGCGACCGAATTTTGGCGACTGTTTTCTGATGGAATGGAAAACTCAGCTGCAATTCTGCGCGCTGTGTATCGGGCAGGACTTTGATGATGGGCATACCCGGATAGGGTAGGAAATCTTTCGATCGTTGCGTTTTTTTTTTAGAATTTCAGCTCCATCCCAATATTCACCAGCGGCAGCAAAAGCTGTCGTCCGCCCCCGGCGGGCGTGGCGATGTAGGTCGACTGATAGTTGATTGTAGGATTGTTGGCCCGGTTGTAGGGCGACAGGAAATTAAAATTCTCCGATTCCGCGTTCCGACGCGCATAAAAATTAATAAATTCTATATACATATTGGCGTGCCCCCATTCATAGTTCATGAAATAGTCGATGCGGATGTCCAGCTGATGAAAAGGCAGGTAGCGCGCCGAGTTGTAGAACTCCGAATATTTCGGAATGAAGGTCAGAATACCCGTGAACGCTCCCGTGTTGTTCGCGCTCGAAATCGGCGTGTAGGGCGGCGCCGTCGCGTATCGCCATCTGGACCCGATCTGCCAGCTGGAATTGAACTTATAGTTCAAAACCAGGCTTGCGATGTGAGTGCGGTCCAGATCGTACAGTTCTTCGCGGTCGTTGTCGAAGTAGGCCTCGAGTTCGCCCGTGTTGAAATACAGAAGTTTTGTCCTGCCGATATTTCCCTGAGCCAGAACTTTTCTGTTGAGATTTCGTGCATTGAGAGCGTCGTTCTCTTTCTGGGTAAGACGCGTCTGATGGTTGTTTCGTTTCGTTTCCGAATATGTGTAGCTCAGCCAGCCGAAAAACCCGCGCGCTCCCGGCGCTCTTGTTTTCTTTATAAAAAACTCGACGCCGCGGCTCCAGCCCGTGCCGTCGCTGGAATAATTGATGTTTCTGCTTTCGTAGGGATTGACGCGAATGTCGTTTATCTTCTCCACAAGATCCCGGCGGTTTGTGCGAAGCGAGAATGTTGCGTATTCAAACCGGTCCTCAACGACAAGATTCGTAAATATATTTCTGTAACCCTCCGCTTTTATCTGCCAGTTGCGCCCGATCTCCTGATGGATGCCGCCCGCCACATGATCCGACTGCTCCATTTTAAGATTGGGATTCGCCGCTTCGAGCGAAATCTGCTCCTGCGCCGGAGGCACGGCAAAATGCCGGCCTGCGCCCGCCAGAAAACTCGTTCTCGTCTCTGGAATATTGAATTCAACGCCCATCCTCGGTCCGATTCCCGTCGAATTGGAAAGCGAGTACGATTCGCCCCGGATGCCCGGCGTGAAACGAAAGCGCCAGATGTCGATGTCAAGGTCGGCGTAGGCCGCGTTCAGAATATACTTTGTCCGGTCTCCATCATACAGAGCGCGAAAGGTCCGGTTCGAATCGACCAGCTGATTCACTGTGTCGATGAAGCTGGGCGTGTTGGGATTGATCGATTTCGACGGCGAAAAGTTCTTCATCGAAAGTTCCCAGCGGTTGTGGTTCGATTCAAGCCCCGCGCCGAGTATCACATGGTTTTTTACCAGCTCTAATAGAAATTCATCTCTATACTGGATTTCGTGCCGGGCGTTGAGAATCTGATATCCAAAAATCGTCTCTCCGGTCAGCGGCGATCGAAAATCGAGCTCGAAATCCTCGCGGTACTCGCTGAGTTGCGCGTACACGGTATTCTGAAGAACGCCGCCTCTTTTGTAGAGATACTTGACGCCCTGTGTATGAAATCCTTTGTTCGTTCCGACGGGCGGCCGCGAATCTGAATTTGTGTCGTTCAGGTTCGTTGAAATGTCAATTCCGGGTATGGCCGAACCGCCGGAGTATGTTTTATTCGCCGACTCCGCGACGGACTTTGTGTACTGAATGGTATCGTGCGCGCCGAAATATATCATCGTTACTTCATGGTTCTGATTGAAACGGTACCCAAGTTTAAACTGCCCGTCGGCATAGACGGCATATTTCGCGTTGGGAGGAACCGCGTCCGGATAGAGATGGAGAAGCGTGTAGTTGGGATACGACTGCCGGGCCGTGGCGACAAAGTATCCGTTTTCGTTTATGAACGGTGTCTCCACGTACGCGTCTGAGAGAAACAGAGCAACATTGATGTGCGCGGCTCTTCGTTTTACCTCGGTCGGCCCCTCGATTGAAATCACGCCTCCCGTAGAATTTCCGAATCTCACGGGATAGGTGCCGGTGTACACGTCGATGTTGCGGATGAAATCGTTGTTGAGCACGCTCGACTGATCGCCCAGATGAAACGGATACTGGATGCGGAATCCGTCGAGAAAAAACTGGCTGGAACGCGGACCCGCGCCGCGAAGAACAAGAATTCCCGCAGTTGAATTTTTATACGGCGGCCCGACGCCGAAGCTCGACAGAAACGCGGTGGAAAGTATATTGACGCTGGGCAGGACGCCCGGCGTGGGTGCGGGACTCACTCCTGGAAGAGTTGTGATAGCCTTGAGCGAATCGCCGTACACGCCCGGCAGCCGCCGGATCTCGTCGTTCGTGAGCCGGTGGCGCGAAAGCCGTGTTCTGTCCGCAAAGCCCACGACAGAAATTCCTTCCGATGTAGTCTGTGTGGTCTGCACGGATCCATCAGCGGTCAGATAAAATTCCAGTTTCTCTCCGCTGAATCGCACTTCGCGGCGAAGCTGGACGACTCCGGTTTCCATGATGATGCGAAAGGTGTATGTTCCCGGAGCGGGCAGGGCGATCTCGAATACACCGTCCGTGTTCGTGGTTGCCGTCTGTCTGGATTCCAGGACGGCGATTCTCAGATCCGGTGAGGGCGCTCCTGTCCTCTGGTCTATGACTCTTCCGCTCACGCGGGTTTCAGCCAGCAGGGGGCTGACCGACAATAAAAACAGGACAAAAAAGGACGCCCGGCGGGCAATGCCAATCAGTCCGGGGACACGACAGCGGACTTTTCCTCCCTGAATCTTTTTCATGCCGGCAGAGGCAAAAAGTCAGGACCGCATTTTTTTTCATATAAGAATTAAATCGGATTTGAAAAAACGGCCATTGTTATGCCCGGCCGAGTTCTTCTCATATTGACAGTGAACTTTTCGATGCTCATGATAAGCTGCATGACGGACAATATCGTGGACAGCTGGGAAGCTCAAACACGCGTCAACAACGCGTACTTTCTCAAGCTGGATCAGTGCAAACAGCAGTCATTTTTCTTTCTATTCGTGCCGAACGACCAGCAGGATTCCGATGTCCGGCGCTGCGAAGGCGAACTTCTGGCATCGGGCTGTCCCATGAAAAATATGCCAGCTTCCTGCGTTCTTCTGATGATCAAAAAAGCCCCCCACAAAGACATTGATCATTAAGAAATTTCACGCAGAGGTCGCAAAGTGCGCTGGGGAAGAGGCAAAGAAAAATGAAACAACGTTCCTGGGAAACGGCTGTTCCGGAACGCTTCCCACCGTCCTGATACCCTTTTATGCTCTGCGACCTCTGCGACCTCTGCATTCTCTGCATTCTCTGCATTCTCTGCGTTCTCTGCGTTCTCTGCGTTCTCTATGTTCTCTATGTTCTCTGCGTGAGGAATTCCGTTCCTTCAGCTGCCGGGTTTCTGATAACGAACAGTTACCCGTGTCTTGATGCCGCCGCGGATATTGTAGTCGGCGTGCAGCCGTGCCCGGCGGGGTGTGCAGGCCTTCACAATGTCGTCCAGAATTCGGTTGGCCGCATTTTCGTGAAAAATGCCGATTTCTCTGAAATGATTGATGTAATCTTTGAGACTTTTGAGTTCCAGGCAGTATTCGTGCGGGTAGTAGGAGAGGTACAGAATTCCGAAGTCGGGCAGGCCGGTTTTTGGGCATATTGCCGTGAACTCCGGTATCTCCATGTCGATTCGATAATTTTTATCCGGATAGATATTGCGGAACACTTCTATCGGCGGCATCTGCAGATCACGGATGTGATCCTGCCGGCCTTCGTAATCTCCGGATTTTGTCATGGCAAAAGAAAACCCGGACGAGAACCGCCCGGGCGTAACTTCGATCTTATTTTGCTTTCGTACCGCCGCCAGCTGAGGGGCCGCCCTGACCGGTTTTTTCTTTGATAACACGAGCGAGTTCTTCTACTTTGTCTTTTACGCTCTGAATCTGATCTTTCGGAACCAGGCTTTCTATTTGTGCGCCGATGTTATTGTAGACTTCAGCAAGTTTTTTTTGCGCGTCTGCATAAGCAGTTCCTGCTTTGCCGCTCAGATCATTGGTTTGCGAAACTGCATCATCGAGCAGTTTGCGAAGCTTTACAGCCGGTTCGCTTGTATCAGCCGCGCCTTTTGATTTGAGTTCGTCAAAAGTTCTCTTAACTTCTTTAATCGCATTGTTTACAGTGCCTTCTCCGGAACGGAAAAGAGCGATCCCCGCGTTCAATACATCGTGTAATACTTTGTCCATATTAGCCTTCCTTATTTTTAGTTCTTTATTGTGCACCGCACAAGCCATTTTGTGCAGTGCCCCATTGGGCTGTCAAACACAATTTGGTAAAATTGGACAAAAATTTTTCAGAAAATACTAATTTTTGAGACATAATAGAGCTTTTTTTCCTATTATGTCTCTTTTTTCAAAGAAATGGAGAGCGGAGAAAAACGTCTAAATAAGTACGACGGATATTACTATGAATGCGCGCAATATTTTCAAACAAAGCTACCGGATTTTTTCCACCCTGTTTCTGACCGGCTGGATGCTGTTTTCGGCCTCCTGTTCGAACGTTCAAGAGAAACTGGGCCTGATACCCGAAGAGGATGATGCCAGACAGCAGCTGCTTGTGGCTCTGGGTCTGCTCATGAATTCCGGCGACTATTTTACAAAGCTTTACTATGTGAATCCTTCCATTATGTCCAATCTTACAAATTCCAATCTGATCTGGGAGGCCGGCGCAGCGGAAGTCACACCGGGCAAGAAAAAACTGGTTCTCGTTCACGGCTGGCATTTTGACGACCGGGACTGGGCCGGATATCCGTCTTCCTACGCTCTAAAAGATCGCGTGATGGCGCAGAACTGGAGCGCATTTTTTGCGACATCGGAGTTCAACACGATTGTGAACACAAAACTCTACGATATCTACGCCTTCGATTATCTGACATCCAACGGTGTTGAAGTGAACGGCTCCCGTTTTCGCGCGAAAATGGACGCCTTATTCTCCGCATCGGCGGACAACGGAAAGGTTGTGATCTACGCTCATTCCATGGGAGGGCTGGTAACCCGGTTTGCTCTGTATGAGGGACTGGTCAGTCCTGCGTACGTGACCCGTATCATCACAACGGGCACGCCGTACCACGGTTCTCCCTGGGCCAGTCCGCAGTTTCAGGAGAACCGGGCCGTAATCGGTTCGCTTGCGGGATTTGTCACATTCACGACGGGTGGACAGGATCTTCGCTGGGACAATTTTGACGGAGCTCTCTCCGGCGCGTCCAATCCAAAACTGACCGGCGTCAACGCAAAGACAGACAGAGACGATCTCATGTACACTTACCAGGGAAATTACAACAACACCAGCCAGGCGCCGGGAGCGGGGGCGGGACTTGCGCTGAACGCTGCCTGCACACTTCTCGGTTCGACATTTTCGCCGTCCGACTGCATCGTGCCGGAATCCAGCGCAAAACTGCAGAACAATCCCGTCACCATACGCCGCAGCGTGGGCAGCTACGATCACCTGGATGTGAAAATGGGAATCGCCTCGATTCGAACGCAGTTTGTCACGGACCTGCCGTAGGCTGCGAAGGCGGTGTCGCAACCGGTGTTGCCCCGGGCGATTCCGGCATGTGCTTCAGTATCCAGTTTCTCAGATCGCGAAGAACTTCCTTTTTATTCTCCGGCAGTTCGTTGAAAATTTCATGATACAGGCCCGGATACATTTTCAGTTCGCGGTCCTGTGAACCGGCGCGGTGAAAAAATTCCGGCGTGCCTGATGGATCGGTCAGTCCGTCCTGGGCGCCGTGCGCCATGTACAGAGGAATTTTCAGCCGGTCGGCATTCTCAATCAGATGCCCGCCCCGCACAAGCAGATCTATTCCGAGCGATGTGCTCACCATACCGTGGACCAGAGGATCATTTTTGTATGCCTCAACCACTCCGGCGTCATGGCTGATCAAATTCGCATCCAGACCCGACGGCATTGTCAGCTCCGGAGCCAGTTTCGACAGAATCGTCCCGGCTGCTTTTTTTACTTTCATTCCCAGGTTCAGCTTCACACGCAGAGCGGGCGCGCTGACGGCCAGAGCGCTGATATGAAATTGATTGGAATGCCGCAGAGCAAAATCCAGAGCGACGAGTCCCCCCATCGAATGTCCCAGCAGCACCGGTTTTGTGACACCGTACTTTGACTCGATCATTTCCAGGAAAGTTTCCAGATCGATGCTGAACTGGGATACGCCGGGACAGTGCCCCTTCTTTCCCTCTGACCGGCCGTGCCCTCTTGCATCGTAGGAATAAAAGGTGACGCCGGTTCCTTCAAAAGCCTCCAGCACGTTGCCGTATCTGTCCGAATGCTCCCCGATTCCGTGATGGATTACAATATTTCTTCCCTCAACGGGGGAGGGCGGCGTGTTCACCTGATAGAATAGTTTTAATCCGTCTATTGTTTCAAATATTGATGTTTCTTTTTTATAATTCATGGCTGGAGGAACCGTTAGCAGTCGAAAATTCTTTTCTGGTATCGAATAAAAATTATTTCCGTTCCCGGTCTATCCTTTTTCTCCTGTCCCATGCGGCGATTTTCACCCGGTTCTTTATTCTATATCACGATGGTTCTCTATCTTGCGCTTTCCTGCACACCCATGCTCAAGCATCCGCCGGCCCCGGCGCAGTTTTCCGTCATCGGTCTGTGGGTGGACGACTCTGCCGTTGAAGGAACAGATCAGTACCGGATTTTGCAGATCGCTCCTCCTGAAAAAGAAAATGAACAGCCCTCATTTGTTTATCTGACAATAAATTTTCTGGATAGACCGGTCGGAGGAAAAAGTCTGTTCCTTATCCGGCGGGATGGTTTTGTGCGGACATCCCGTTCGGAAGTGCTGCTGATACAGCGCGTCTTTTATTCCAGCACCCGCACGAATGAGGAAAAGCTGCCCCTTGAAGTTTGGCCCATCAAAAAATTCGGCGATGAGATTCTTGAACGGAAAGTTGAATCGGCGATTCCGTATGATATCCTGGATTTATCCGCTGACGGCATGAAACTGACGGGTTATAAAACGTTTCGCAGGATTGCCGCGCCCGGCTTTCTTGCGAGGGGAGGGGTTGTTCTGCGCCGTGAAGCTGCATCCGTGATGATTGCCAGTCTGGACAACGGCATACTGAAACACCGCGGCGATCTGGAAACAACGGCGTTTGCCGGCAGTTCGCCTGTAACAGGACATATCAAGATTCTCGACTGCATCGAATTTTTATGCCAGGGAGAAGTATCAAAAGGAGAAGTTTCCGTGCTCAATGCCGTCCTGCCGACCGGCGGTCAGGCAAGCCTTACGAGAGAACTCACGCGCGAAGAGATCATGCAGCGATTGAAAAGAGGAGAAGAGGTGCCGCGCGACCAGCTTATGCGTTATCTGGAAAAAAACCGCTGACGGAATTGCCACGGAGCCGAGGAGCGCACGGAGGCGGAAATTCCTGTTTCATTCAATCTCCGCGTTCTCCGAGCCTCTGTGGCCAATCTTTCAGCCGATTTCTGTTTTCAGGCACAGGCAGAGCAGCGCCATGCGGACGTGCACTCCGTATTTGGCCATGCGAAAATATGCGGCATTGGGAAGATCGTCGACGTCCGTGCTCAGTTCATTCACGCGTGGAAGCGGGTGCATGATCATGGTCTGTTTTCGTGAAGCCTGGACAAATGCCCGGTTGATCGTGTAGCTGTTTTTCAGTTTTTCATATTCACTTCGGTCGACAAAGCGCTCTTCTTGAATTCGCGTAATGTAGGCGACGTCGCAGTCCCAGAGCGCCTTGATGTCCTCTGTTTCTTCAAATTTTGTCTTATTTTTCTGAAGAGCTTTTCTGTAGGATTCCGGAAGCGCTAAATCCACAGGTGAAATGAGCACAATCTCCACATTGTAGTGGCGCAGAAGCTTGATCAGACTGTGGATCGTGCGCCCGAACTTCAGATCCCCGATAAAGGCGATTTTGAGACCGTCCAGGCCGCCTTTTTCTTTATGAATCGTGTATAAATCGAGCAGGGCCTGAGTGGGGTGCTGTCCAATGCCGTCGCCCGCGTTGATGACGGGTATGGAAATCGCGGCAGCTGCGATTCTGCTGGAGCCTTCTTCCGGATGGCGTATGACAGCTATATCCGCATACGCCTCGATCATTTTCATTGTGTCGTAGAGAGTTTCTCCCTTGCTGATGGATGAGAACTGAAAGCCCACTGTGGTGATCACACGCCCGCCCAGACGGTTCATCGCCGTTTCAAAACTGAGACGTGTTCTGGTGGATGATTCAAAAAATAACGAAGCCAGGACTTTTCCGCGAAGAAGCCCCCAGACACGGTCCTCCTTCGAAAGAGCCTCAATGGTCTTTGTTTTTTCGAGGACAATTTCAATATCCTGCCGGGAAAACTGATCGGCATCCAGGATATGGACGTGCGGAAATTCCGTCATTTAACGGCAGATTTACGCGATGCGTTGATTTTGCAATAACTTATTCCCAGACATTTCTGCGGGCGGAAGGGGGAACATCGTCCGGAATGCTGTCATTATTGTCCATAGAATCGAGAGTTCCCGCCGGATTCAGCGGATCGTGACGGCGCGCACTCTGAGCTTCATCGGCCGAGGGCAGGCCGGAGGGGCGCGGAATATTGGTCCTGTTGAAAACCTCAGTGTTGCAGGGGCTGTCGGAGAATACGCAGATGGTCCAGGATCCGACTCTAATATCATGATCAAACGTCCCTCTCTGATGCAGACGGCCGTTCTCAAAAAAATACTCCCACTGACCGTCGGCCACACCTTCCGTATAGCGTCCCGTGTAGAAAACCTGTCCGTTTAAGTAGAAGCTGGTCCAGGCTCCGGATTTCTGGCCGAGATGGAATTCGCCTTCTTTTTCTTTCACGCCCGTGGCATAGTAGAACGTCCAGCGTCCTTCGCGCGCATTGTTGCGGTATTCGCCTTCCGAATTCAGGGCGCCGGATTCATAGTACAATTTCCAGGGTCCGGTGCGGAGATTTGCCGAAAAAGCGCCGGCGCCTTTTATTTTCCCGTTTTCATACCAGAAATTCCACATACCGGTGCGCGTCGCGCTGTCCAGATTGCCTTCTGACTTTTTGGCGCCGCTGGCATACCAGACGACTTCTCTATTGTTCCTGGCCAGCACCCATACCCGGTGGCGTTCGATGTAGGCGGCCTCGGGATCGACGGAGGCCGGCCGGTTTGGCTGCTGGGAAGCCAGAACCGGGCAGACAAAAAATAATGCCGAAAATAAGAAAAATACGAGGGTTGGTCGAAAAAAACGGTTTTGGCGCATACTCAATGATCGGTTTTCTGGATCAAACCTAAAACTTTTTCAGCCAGTCAAAGGTCATATTGACAGTATAAGTCTCCATTCCTTCAAACTCGCCTGCCGAGTGGAAAATTCCTCTCTGCCGGTCCAGGAGCGCCTTGTAAATGGACTCTGAGATGGCGATGTGACCTCCCTGCGTTCCTTTTTTCTCCAGATGGGCCACGTAGTTGATCGCTTCTGACAGAATCGTCCCTTTGTTCTCCTTGTAATGAGTCAGGCCGTCGTGGGCGCCGATCCGCAGAACAATGGGCTCCTGAAGCTTGTTTTTCTGAGAAGAAAGATTGAGATTGATCAAATTCAGAAGTATATGAATCGCGCAGCGAACGGAATCGTTCACTTTGTCGTCCAGATAAAAGGCGGCCAGACCGCCGTCTCCCGCCCAGGTCCAGACTTTTCCCTTAAACGATTTTACGGTTTGAGAAATCATCTGGAAGAGGTTTGTATAAACGATTTCAATGTCCGGCTTGGGATATGTGTTCTGCAGCCGAGAATTCTCTGCTATATCAATGGAGAGAAATGAAAAATGATACGGTTCTCCTTCTTTCAAATATCCCCAGAGATCCTTTTCCTCATCATGGGCAATGCGGATCAGGGCGCCCTGATTTGGATCGTACTTCAGACCGATGCTTCCCAGCCGCTGAAGCAGAGGGGCCAGGTCGGGAATCGGCACATTGCGGCCGACTATGGAGGGATCTGTATCCGTATGAAGAAGCAGCACGATCAATCGATCCAGCATTCCTTTTGCATGGAAGTGACTGACAGCGGTTCTGGCCGCCGTTTCCTTGCGGAGTGTCAGCCCAAAGGGCTCTCCCGAAAGAAGATGCGCATTGAAGCGATTTTCCAGTCTGCGCCCCAGCTTGTCGATTTCTTCCGTCGTCAGGTGTTCGGCCAAAATGCCGACGAGCTGGTTCTGTATGGGTTCCGGGATCATTCCCAATACGATTAAAAATCAGCCCATATTTTAACAACTCAAATTTAGAGGCTCAGTGAATGAGCCGACTGCCTTTTTATCAATGGCTGTCTCTGAGAATTTCCGATTTGATTTTCTCTATCTGATGGCTGAAAAACAGGTCTTTACGCTTCATTTCTTCAATCTTCTTTTTAGCATGCAGAACGAAAGTGTGGTCCCTGCGGCCGGCCCATGCTGCAATTTCGGCGAGTCTGGTGTTCAGCAATTCCGAGCAAAGATAGGCAAAGAGATGACGGGCCAGGGAGTATTTCTTGTCTCTTGCCGGTCCCGTCAGAGCTTCCCGGCTGATGCGGAAGAAATGTGTCACTGCCGCCATAATTTTATCCGGACCCACATCCGACGGCGGGGCGAAAAGGGTGCCGCAGATTTCGTTGACTTCATTCAATTCCCAGGAAAATTCACCGGCGGCTGAGAGGCGATGAGAAAGCCTCAGGGCGCAGGATTTCAGAAGTCTGACATCGCCGCAGTTTTTTTCAGCCAGATACTCGAGAATTTCCGGTTTTTCCGGCAGGTTCAGTCGTTTCCATTCTGCGCCCAGTATTTTAAGACGAATCTGTTTTTCCGGATAGAACAGTTCAAATAACCTGGCCGTGCGAAGGCGCGATTCCAGATCTTTCTGCATCTCGATCTTTGCCGGCGCCGTTTCCGTGCAGAACAGTATTTTCTTTCCCGCTGCGGAAAATTCGTCCAGAAGATTGCGGATTTCTTCCTGGGTTTTAACCGCGCTTTTTTTCATAAAATGAAAATCATCGATCACCAGAAGTTTATTTCTGCGAATCGCGCTTCTCCAGGCAAGCACGCTTCCCAGTTTGCAGGCCGTGAGAAATTCAGTGAAGAAGCCCTCCAGACTCAAATAGCGCGCCATGTTTTTTTCCGGATACCTCCTCACGATTTCTTTTGCCAGCGCTGTTTTTCCGCAACCCGACGGGCCGTAAATCATGCCGATGTGTTCCGGAAATTCGAGCTCTCTCAGTATCTGCACGGCAATCTCATTGGCCGTATTGGGATAGAAATTCGGTTCATTGTCCTTTTTTTGAGCATCAATCGGCAGCTCCGGGGCGCGGAGACCGGCTCCGGTGTCGCCGGCATGCTGTTTTTGAGAATTCTTCGCAGCAACAGTCATTCCGGCGAAACGAAGGCTCACCTGACCCCGGAGCTCTGTCTCCAGAAGCGATTCGCGGATGATATGCATGTAACGCAATTCAACATGCCGCACAGCATTTTCATCATTGAGAGACAGAAATATCGGCGAGCCAGCCGCTGTGTCATCCGAAGTCAGAATCATGGGGCGAATGAATGCCTGAAAAACCGGCGCGGGAAGAATCCGCGCAAGCCTGTCTTTGCACTTTTCCCATTGTATGCCGGTATCCTCCCGGGTGAAATCGGTTTCCAAGCCTGATACTGCGCGGTGAGCCTGTGATTCCATAAATAATAAAAATAAAAAATATCAATATAATAATAATGTAAAAACAATAAATATATATACTGTAAGACAGTGTCCTTCGCCGGTTCTTGAGACATCTGGATTATGTCGCATTAGAAACAGCATTTTCACCATCAGGGCGCGGGCAGGCGAATAATGCAAGCCGGCTGTACTATCTGCGATAGAATTTGTGGTGGATAACTTACGGAGAAAATGAGGTTTTCGCTCTTTCGTAGAGTATTTTTACCGCTTGCTGCAGATGGTGCAGGTGGATGTGAGGCGAAGGGAAATATAGAATTATTCCTTGACGCTATTATATATAAAAAATTTATGGAAAAATATTAGCATTCACAGGCGGCTTACAGGAGAATATTTCTTCGTTCACTGATTCTGGCTGTTGCAGTAATTCGCTTCATTCAATGCGGCGCGAACGGACGCGCAAATGATAATCTTGCTTCCTTATTTGGAGTCCTGGGCGCTCGCGGTATTTATCCCGGTGGTTCTCCTGTTCCGACCGACGAGCTGATAACAGAACCAGGTCGATCTGCTTCAGCCCTGATTTCAGCTGAAAACGGCGGATATATTCGACTGGGGCGCAATGTGACTCTGGCCGTTCCAGCCGCGCAGGGATTGGTGTCGATAAACACAATTCCATCAATCGGCGCAGCAAACTTTCCTCCTGCCACACCGGTGGCTGGAG
Source organism: Spirochaetia bacterium (assembly GCA_009885105.1). Taxonomy (GTDB): domain Bacteria; phylum Spirochaetota; class Leptospiria; order Leptospirales; family Leptonemataceae; genus VFLI01. The sequence goes on from VFLI01000016.1 coordinate 14,339, forward strand.
TTCCTCTTAGAATTCGATCAATTATTCCTTCTTTCCAGACCAACAGGGCTCCGGGTATGGACGAATATATATATTTCAATCATCGGGAATTGCTGGTATATCAGTCACATCCGCATCTTCAGCTTCAGGTATAATAAGTTCAGATGTCTCCTTTGTCTATTTAGGATATAGTATTGGAATTGGGGATATAAATGGAGATGGATATTTGGATATTATATCAGGCGCTCCTTATTCAGCAGGCAAGGTTGGTATTTTTCATTCGGCGGGTCCTGGTGGTATTGTAAATTCGACGGCTACATCCGCAAATGCTATCATTTAACGACGATCCGTCGGTATGAAATTTTGGATTGGCAGTCGCACAGTAAACTTCTTACTGGCAGCTGTTCGTCGCAATCGCAGGCAGAATATTGTATTTTCTGGCCAGATAGCATTCGATGACCTTTTGTTCCGTTGACGAAACGCTGCGTTTGTAGACCAGAACTTCCGCCATCTGACCCTGGAAATAATTGGCGAGAGGATTTTCTGCACCGATTCTAACCCCGCTCATGAATGCTGGGAATGTAAGTTCGTCCAAAGCCCCGGGATTGATTCCAGCTACAGGTAATCCGTCAATTGACAAAATCACCTGGGTACCGGAAAAAATTGACGCTGCAATATGAGTGTTTCCGTCGGCACCGGGTCCAGAAGGACTTGCTACCGGCGGTAAGGCTCCATCGTCGCGCCCAACATTATAAGATGCACCTGGATACACGATATACAATGGTCTATGTTGAACGGAAGCCAACTGGTATATACTCATTAATGTTCGCGAAAGCCCCGCAGCGGTGTTCCGAAAGACGACAAAGTAAGAAAGGGGTGTGTCATTTCCTCCGAATTGCGTAGCCAACCCACCGTTGGTGTCCAGATAATTGTTGGCGCCGTTAAAATTTACCGATGGTAGACTATTAAAATTAATGTCAGTCGCAATCCATGTTGGCTTCGCAACTCCTGCCAGAGATGCGTTGTTCCCGCCACCGGAATAATCGGGCCATGTTAATTGTGTTGGACTACTACCATCTGTGATATTACCGGCATCCAGCCAGAGCGCAAGATCGGGAAAACTACTTGGCTGCTGTGTGATGGTGAATCCCACTTCAGCAGTATTGCAACCTGAATCTTTCACTGTGATCGTCTGTGTTCCGGGTGTGGATGGCGCCGTGTACAGAGCCAGATCAAGTGTGGTATCCAGTGTGCCCGTTGTGTAAGAGTAAGTATAAGGAGCGATGCCGCCAAGCGGTGTCAGTAGCACCGAAGTGTTCGTCGCCATAGTGCTGATCTCCGGACTGACAATCATATTTCTACCGCGACCCAGTAGATAATGGTTGACTACTTCCGGCAGCGAAAGCGTGCGCGTGTACATCGCAACGTCATCAATATAGCCGGGAAAATAGAGTGCACTGTAATTTCCAATGGAAAAAGTTCCACCAGAAGAACCAGGCGTTACAGTTCGGCTTCCCTTTAATTGACCATTTACGTAGAGCCTTACTGTACTGCCGGATTTTGTCATCACAACATGATACCAGGTATTGAGCTTTGCAATGACGCTGCTTCCCGTGCCCGATCCACCCATGAGTGTGAATATGGTGTCGCTCGAGCTCACATCTATGGCAAGCCAGATGGTTCCCCCAGCCAGAACATCCTGTGAAAAGACAGGCGCAAAAACAGTTCCAGCTGGAGATAGATCGGTTGGTTTAATCCAGGCTTCCAAAGAAAATTCTGTTGTTGTTGAAGGATCAAATCCAGTGATGCCGGTTACTGCCGACGTCGTCCCGTTAAAAAGGGATGCACCTTCAGTACTGCCTGAAATGACACCCGAAGAACCGGTGACAAAAGCCGGAGTGCCGTTTCTGCCGTTTGTGCTGCTGTCTAAACCCGGGTTATTGCCATCCATTTTCCAGTAACCGTATAAGCTGGGTGAGCTTAGAACAGTAGTAGAATAATTGCCCGTTACAGACCCGGCCTGGCATTTTGACATCAGAAGTGCCAGATTTGTCGTCAGGTAGTCGTTCGGAAAATCTTTGGAGCAGCCAAGGGCCGAAATGAACAGAAAAGTTAAGAATACACGCAATTTCACTATACTATTAGACTCGGATACCTGTGAATTTGAGAGCAGTAATTATGATTATTTTTATTAATTTTTGACCGCTATTCAGCCTGTTTTGCTGATTTTCAATCAATCAGGGACAGCTGTTATTTGTTATCGCTGTCAACAGCTGGTATTTTACAGCCAGGTAACATTCCACGTTCTTCTGCTCTGTTGCGCTCAGAGTTCGTTTGTAAAGAATCATTTCTGCAATGTCGCCATTCATGAAATTCGCCAGCGATAGATTTGCTCCCAGGGTCATGCGGTCCATCGAAATCAGAGGATTGATCAAACTCAAAACCTGAGCATTCACAGCCGGCGCAATCCGGTTCCCGTCAATGTAAATCGAAACTGAGGTCCCGTCAAATACGGAGGTGGCGATATGAGCAGTGGCATCGGCGAGCGGTCCGCTGCTGGCAGTGATATTCAGGACTCCGCTCACCTGACGATAGGCCGAGTATGTGCTGACTGCGGCCCAGGAAAAAGGACGCAATACTGATGCCGGAAGACCCAAACCGTCGAAAATCTCCAGAGGCGTCATGCTGGCGGCCGGTGTGGGCGTAAGAAATACAATAAAGAAAGTAAACGATTTGTTCAATCCATTGAATGAAGAGGCCTGAGAGGGAGTAATGATCATTCTTGTCGATGCGCCGCTTATGAACCTGACGATGGGTTTACCGGGGAAACTTCCCGATAAAGGAACCCAGGTTGGTTCGAAGGTTGGTACACCCGTCGCGCTGTATCCCGAGCCGGAATAATCCGGCCATGCGGAAACGATTCCGCCGTTCATGGAGCCGGTAATGTTCGCTGCATCCAGCCATAGAGTCAGGTCGGAAAAGCTATCCGGCTGGATTGTAGTGGTGATTGTGTTCTCCGTGGAATTGCATCCTGCGTCTGTGATCCGCACCTTAGTGGCAGCCGCCGCCGCGGGCGCATTGAAGATCGCCACGTCCGTCACCTGTTCCATGGATCCTGCTCCGGATAAGATTGAGTATGCAAAAGGAGCTATCCCTCCCAGCGGCTGAAGGAGCAGCGCAGAATTCGCGCTGATCGTTGTATTCTCCGGAGAGACCACCATCGATTTTCCCCGTCCCAGGAGATAGTGATTCGTGATTTCATTGAGCGTCAGAGCCTTGGTGTATACAGACGTGTCATCCATGTAGCCTGTGAATCCGGAATTGGCGACGCCCGCGCCGCCAATAAGGAAAGTTCCCGCGCTGGATGATACTGTTACAGTTTTGATTACTTTCAATTGACCGTTGACATAAATGCGAACACTGGTTCCGGATTTCGTCAGGACGGCGTGATACCAGCTGCCCGTCTTCGGCGCGACACCTGCCACAAAACCTGTTCCACCCAGTCCGCTGAAGAGCTGATCCGAATTGGACAGATCCAGACCCAGCCAGGCATTTCCTCCGGATTGTGCGAATATTACAGCAAAACCCAGAGCGCCACCCGCGATCAAAGTCGTAGGATTGAACCAAGTTTCCACGGAGAAATCCGTTGTGGATGGATCGAAGGATGGAAGAGTGCTGATATTCGAGTTGAAAGCGTTGTCAAAAAATACAGCCGTATCTGAGGCTCCGGCGATTGTTCCTGTCAGTCCTGCTGTAACAGCGCTGTAAGCTCCCGTTTTGCCGTTGCCGCTGACATCTTCTGCAGGATTGGAACCCATCGTATAGTATGCCCAGAGTCCTGGTGTTGAAAGGATGGCGTTTCTGTAACTGCCTGTTACCGATCCGGCCTGGCATTTTGACATCAAAAGAGCAAGGTTTGTGGTGAGATAATCGTTCGGAAAATCTTTCGAGCAACCCATTGAGGCTAACAAAAGCATTGCATTGAGTATACGCAATTTCACCATAGTATTCGACTCTGACCGCCTCTATAAAGCAACAAGTATTGCTGAATCTTTTTTCACCTGAACAGGAGAAAAAACGGTGCCCGGCCTAATGACCTTCCAGCCATCTCTCGGCATCCAGGGCCGCCATGCAGCCGCTGCCCGCAGCCGTGATTGCCTGCCTGTAGCGTTTGTCCTGCACATCCCCGGCGGCAAAAACACCTTCCACGCTTGTAAAGGACGAACCGGGCTTTGTGACAATATAACCATCCGCATCCATTTCCAGCTGTCCTTTAAAAGGATCAGAATTTGGTTTATGCCCGATGGCGTAAAAAAGTCCCCCCACAGTCAGTTCCCGGATATCTCCCGTTTGCACATTCTTAACAACAAGCGATGTCAGTTTTTTTGTGTCCCCTTTTGTTTCCAGAGGCACACTGTTCCAGACCGGCTCGATTTTAGGATTTTTCAGGACGCGCTCCGCCATGATGCGGGAAGCGCGCAGAGTGTCGCGTCTGTGGATCAGGAAAATCCTGGAGCCGAACTTTGTGAGGAAGGTTGCTTCTTCCGCCGCTGAATCTCCCCCGCCGATTACTGCCAGCGGAGCATTGCGGTAAATGGGCAGGGCGCCGTCGCAGACCGCGCAGGCCGAAATGCCGTTCTGCCAGTATGTTTCTTCCCCGGGAAGATTGAGCCGTTTTGCCGTGGCGCCGGTGGCTATTATAATAGAAGAAGCCAGTACAGGCGGCTCATTTTCCATCCCCTCCCGCCAAAGTTGGAAAGGGCGTTTGGATAGGTCGACCTGGGAAATGGTTTCTGTGTGGATCACTGTTCCGAACCGCAGCGACTGGGCGCGGAAATGGTCTGTCAGTTCCGGACCGGATATGCCCTCAGGAAATCCGGGATAGTTTTCCACTTCCGTAGTTGTGGTCAGCTGACCGCCTGCCGCAACTCCGCCAGCCATGAATCCTTCAAACATTACAGGCATAAGATCTGCCCTGGCGGCGTATACGGCGGCGGTGTGTCCGGCCGGTCCGCTTCCAATGATTACGACTTTATGAATTTTATTATTTTCGTGCATACTGCCTTTTCCTATAATGGATATGTGACACCAAAAATATGGTCGCTGGAAGAGGCGAGAGAAATTTTGCCCGAAATTCGCCGTGTGACAGATCAGTCGTACAATAGATCCACGGAAATAAATAAAATTCTGGAAAGCACAATTCTCCAGGAAAAACAGCAGGAAGAAAAAGAGGACGAGCTGCAGCAGATACTGAGCGACTGGGCGATGGCAGTGATTCGTCCCGGAGTTGAAGTGAAAGGTTTGTGGCTTGTAGATTTTGACAATGGTTCGGGCTATTACTGCTGGCGGCACGGCGAGAATGATATTCTGTTTGAGCATTCGTATGATGGCGGGTTTGCAACCAGAAAAAGGATTGAGGAATAATAGAATGGCAGAAGGCATTATACCCTCCGAGGGAAAAAAAATAAAAGACACTAAAGTAAAACTGGGCGACGGCTCTGAAAAAAAAATCAGCGAACTGTCCGGTAAAAAAGGTCTCATCCTGTATTTCTATCCAAAAGACAACACGTCCGGCTGCACGCAGGAAGCCTGCGATTTTCGCGACAATTTCTCAGCGCTGAAAAAAGCGGGCTGGAATGTCGTCGGCGTTTCGCCCGATTCTGAGAAGTCCCATCTGTCTTTCACAAAGAAACAGTCGCTGAATTTTTCTCTTATCTCCGACGAGAACAAGAAACTGTGCGAATCCCTGGGACTCTGGATTGAGAAAAAGCTCTACGGCCGCAGCTACATGGGTGTTGCCCGCACGACGATCGTGCTCGATAGTTCTTTGAAAGTCATCAGGTTTTATGAGAAAGTAAAAGTGAAGGATCATGTGAAAACTGTTATCAAGGATATCAAGGATTTATGAAACCGGAACAAAAATTAAAAGTTCACACCGGCGAAAAAGGAAAAGATGCGCTTCTAATACTCCCTGTTTTTTCTGACGATATTCCTTCCGGAGTTAACGGATCCGACAACCGCAATCTGAAAAAAATTCTGGAGAAACAGTTAAAAGCGGGATTCTTCAAAGCTAAACCGGGAGAAATCCTGAATCTTGCGCATGAAGGCCTGGTGCTGGCCGGCCTGGGTAAAAAAAAAGCATTCCATCCGGACCGGATGACGGCTCTTTTCCGTTCTCTGGGAAATTTAATTGCAAAAATAGAGAACCCGGCTCATATTTCTTTCTCCGACGACGTGCTGAAGGCCGCGGAAACTTTCGGAGCGGCTTTCAATGCAGGCAGCGCCGATCACAGCGGCCCGCCCCGATCCGCTGAAAAAAAGGAAAAAAAAGCCGGCAAAAAGGGCGACAAGAACGGCTCTGCAGACGAGAGCGAGGAAGAGGAAGGACTCGACTATTTTCTGCCGTTCACAAAGGAAGAAATGATCAGCCAGTGCGTCAGCTGTCTAATAATCGGCGCTGATTCCATGGATATTCTGAAAACCAAGAAAAAGAAAAAAGATAAACCGGCGCGCGATGTGACTGTCAGCGCAGACGGATTGAAAAAAGAGCAGGTGAAAAGAGCCGTGGAACGCGGCGAAAATCTGGGAAGCATGGCCAACAGGGCGCGTTATATTGCGTCGCTTCCGGGCAACTACATATCGCCGCTGGAATTTGAAAAATATACCCGGGATCTTGCGAAGGAATTTCATCTGAAGATCCGCGTTTTCCAGGCGGATGAACTCAAAAAGATTGGCTGTGGAGGCATCATTTCCGTAGGCAAGGGTTCCGACATACCGCCGCGAATGATCGTCCTGGAATATACGCCGTCTGTCATTCCCGCGGCAAATAAACAGAAAGCACAGAAAAACTTAAATACTAAATCCGGCCCTGTGGTGCTTGTGGGAAAAGGGATTACCTTCGACACCGGCGGAATTTCTTTGAAGCCGTCCGGTGAAATGCATGAGATGAAATATGACATGTGCGGAGCGACGCTTGTGATTCATGCAATGGCCCTGGCTTCCGTGCGAAAGTATCCTCATCCGATTGTCGGACTGGTGGGAATTGCGGAAAATATGCCGGATGGAAAGGCGATCAAACCAGGAGATGTGTACACCGCTTACAACGGCCTTACCGTTGAAATCCAGAACACGGATGCGGAGGGCAGGCTGGTTCTCGGTGATGTTCTGGCCTATGCCTGCAAGAATTATTCGCCGTCTGTGATGCTTGATTTCGCCACGCTCACCGGAGCCTGTGTGATTGCTCTGGGCCATGAAGCCGCGGGCGTGATGACGTCATCGGAAGAACTTGCGAGTCAAATCGATCTGGCCAGCCGGAAATCTCTCGACCGGTCCTGGCGGCTGCCTCACTGGCAGGTGTATTCGTCCGGGTTGAAGTCGGATATTTCTGATCTGCGAAACATCGCCGGTCGCGACGCCGGCACCGTGACTGCGTACCGGTTTCTGACCAAATTTGTAAAACCTGGCATAAGATGGGCACATGTGGACATTGCGGGTATGGCCTGGCGTTCTAAAGACAGCGCCAGCCAGCCCAGAGGCGCGACTGCCTGGGGACTGCGTTTCTTAAATCAGTTTATTGAGGATCTGTAATCTCTGACGAATCCGAACGGGAGTTACCCTTCGATCAGATTGTTCAGGCTTTCCAGCAGCTGATCTACTGGCACACCGTAGCCCATGCAGACCTGTTCGATGGTTTCCATTTCATTGATCGAGCAATGGGAGCATCCGCCGAGATGATAGCTTGAAAAAACAAGACCTACTTCTGGATGTACTTTCATGGCTTCGCCGACGCTCATATCGGGTCGGAATGATGGTTTGTTTTCTGTGGTTACTTCTGACATAATTATCTCCAGATACGGTAATATAGGCTTCAACAGGCGTCCCGTCAATAAAAAAAAGAACCTTGATTCGTCCCGGTCCGTCTGAAAACTGCGGCATGAATCTGGATCGGGACGAATCCTCGGACCTTCTGCCGGCGCTTCAGGGATTTGAAGTTCTCACAGGCCGATGGTATATTACTATAGAAGGAAGATTTGACTCTGCTCATTATCTCTACCGCTATTTTCCGGACGGCTCCAACGAGCCGATGCACGGGCATACCTGGAATGTGGTGCTGTCAATTTCAGAAAAAAAAGGCGGTATTGGAAAGGACGGCATCAGCTTTGACTTTCTGGAAGCCAGAAAACGCCTGCAGCAGCTGATCGATCGAATCGATCATATCTGCATCAACGATCTGCCGGAATTCAAGGATGTCAATCCGACTGCCGAGAATGTTGCGAGATGGTTTTATTCAGGGATGAAACAAAAGATCGAATCCGCCGACGGATTGATCAGGGAGGTGCGAATTCATGAAGGGCCGGGTAATGTTGCTGTGTTTGAGCCTGATCACAGTTCATAATTTTTTATCGTCGTCTCTCTACGCCACGGATGCGGCTGTCTCGCCAGAGGAAAGAAAACCAAGACCCTGCTGTCCTGTGGGCATCGCCTACAATGCGGCTGGCGGATCTGTGATACTGGAACAGATATGCTCTGAGAACAACACTGTAGTTTTCCATATGAAAACAAAAAATATGGCGCAGGCCTGCACGCATCCACCGTCGACGATACTGAGAGATCAGACGGGCAAGAGATACCAGATGGTATCACACCGCGGACTGCCGGACTGCGAAAGCGGAGAAAGATCCTCGCAGCCGAATCTAAGCTTTCAGTGGACCTTTGAAAAATTGTCTGCGTCTGCGCGGACCCTGGCGCTTGTTGAAGTGGAGGATACTGTCACGGAAGGTCTTTCATTCTGGGCCTGGCGTAATGTCGATATTTCGCGCTGCCGGTTCTGACGTCGGAGTCTGAATATCTTCTATTTGATCGTCATTTCCCATACGCCCTGCCAGTCCTCAGGCACGCCGTTTTTCTGATAGTATTCAATTCGCTTCAGGTGAACCACCACGGCCTCGTCATTCGGAGCGAGCGCCCGGCATTCGGCCAGGATTTCGGCCGCCTTTGAAAAATCTCTCTCAAGGCATACGGCAAGCGCCTGCTCAAACTTACCGCGCAGTGTTTTTTTCCGAAGCAGAATATCCGGCGGATCGCCGTCAAAGATTTCGAAAATTGCGGCCGGTTGACTTCTGCCAACCACGCGCACTTTATCCAGGAAACGATAGTGAAAAAGGTTCGGATTCTGCAGTCTCACCAGAACGTCATTGCTGATGATGATGCCCGCCCCGTAAATTTTTGTCAGACCTTCCAGCCTGGAAGCGAGATTGACTGTATCTGCCACCACAGCGCCGTTGTATCTGTGTTCGTCGCCGATAATACCCAGCATGATATCGCCGTACTGCAGGCCGATTCCCACGCTCACAGGTGTTCGATTCTTGCTTATCCGTTCATTGTTGTAGTTGCGTAATGTCTTCTGGATGTCAATGGCCGCTTCTATAGCATCGTCGGGCGCTCGTGAGAACACAGCCATAAGGCCGTCACCGAAATACTGGCTGATGAATCCATTTCTGCCGCCAATTGCCGGTCCGATCCGGCTCAAGAAACCATTCAAGAAATTAAAGTTTTCCGCCGGAGTCATTTCTTCCGATAAAGCGGAATAGGCCCGAATGTCCGCAAACAGAACCGTCATGGAGCCGCGTGTCTGGTCGCCCAGATGCACATCAATGATGCTTTTCCTGTTGAGCATTTTCAGGAATTCGCCGGGAACAAAAAGCCGCGATGCAGCATTGATGTGCTTCAAATCCAGATGCATTTCAATTCGTGAAAGAAGTTCGTCGCGATTGAAGGGCTTTGTCACGTAGTCATTCACTCCGGATTCAAATCCGTGTATCATCGCCTCCAGCTGATTTTTTGCAGTCAGCATAATTATTGGGAGACTCAGACGATCGAACTTTGCTCGAATCTGGAGAGCCGCTTCATACCCGTCCATGCGCGGCATCATCAAATCAAGAAGCACCAGATCGGCTTTAGCGTCGTCGAGTTTCGCGAGGGCTTCAAACGCGTCCTCCGCGGTAAGCACAAAGTATCCCGCCGCGCGAAGGAGGTTCTCCAGCAGAATGAGATTGATTGGTTCGTCATCCACAATCAGAATTCGATACCGCAGGTCGTTCTTCTCTGAGCCGGCGTCCCGGCTCAGAGCATCCGCGGTCTTTTTCTCATCTGCTGAAATCTCTGCAGCGATTTCTTCGAGCCTGGATTCTTTTTCCCGGTCTTTCCAAGATACTCTCGCCGCGTCGGGGACGCTTGCGGCTGTTTCGACTGAAGGCAGTCGGAAGTAAAAGGTGGAGCCGATTCCCGGCTGGCTGTTTACTTTAATTTCGGAACCGTGAAGCTCGGCCAGTTTTTTTACAATTGATAATCCCAGACCTGTGCCGCCGAATTCTCTGGCAATCGTGCCGTCGCCCTGCTCAAAACTTTCAAAAATATGCTGTTGATTCTCAAGAGAAATTCCAATGCCGGTATCCTGAACGGCCACAGCAACCATCCCGTCCTCGAGGCGGCCGCGGAGAGTGACGCTGCCGGTATGCGTGAATTTTATCGCGTTGCTGAGAAGATTTAACAGAATCTGCTCAAGACGCTCCTCGTCCGCAGTTACGCAGGGAAGGTCGTCAGGAAAGTCGAGAATCAGCGAGAGATTCTTTTTTGAGGCCAGTGGTTTCATCATAAAAGCAGCGTACTCGGCGGCTTTTTTCGGATCAACGGACTGCAATCGGAGAGAGATTTCGGAGTTCTTTAGTTTGGAAAAATCCAGAATGTCATTCACCAGAGCCGCCAGTCGTCTGCTGCTGGAAATAATCATTCGCAGATTCTGAAATTCCTGTTCGCCGATCTTTCCGGATGTTTCATGCATCAGGTGCTCGGCCAGTCCGATAATGCCGGTCAGCGGTGTTTTGAGCTCATGCGAAGTATTGGCCAGAAACTCATCCTTCAGCCGGTTTGATTTTAATAGATTCTCATTTGCGATTAACTGCTGCTTCAGCGTCTCGCTCTGCAGCTGTGATTTTTCCTCTACTAAAATATTAATACGATAGGCAAGTGCCAGAGACAGAAGAGTGACTTCCAGTGACGATCCTATTTGAAAACTGTATTCGGTAAAGATTGTGCTGGATAGAAATCCGGCGGCTCTTAAAGTGTAGAGCAATCCGCCGACCAGCAGCATCCCCCAGGCGAACAAGAAATATCGTGCCGGCCGGTATCCTTTCATTGCTGATCGGATGCCCATTGACAGCAATACAACAATTCCGAAAACCGTTAGAGGCAGAAAAAATATTTTTGTAAGAAACGCTATATCCAGAAACGCCGCGCATACGGTAAACAGCACTGATGCGCCGGCATGACCGATCGACAGTTTGCGGATAAACGGCGAAAGTATTTTCGCCTGCAGAAATGAAATGGAAAAAAGCTGGGCGGAGATGAACATCAATCCTGGCGAGGCGATTTCCTCCCAGTTGATCCATTTTAGCGGCATGTTCGGCCACAGATACTGGGTCAGGCCGTTCCAGTTGATCTGAAAAAACAAAAAACATGCGATGTGAAAAGAGTAAAGAAGATAGGCAGGATCGCGCACTCCTGTGAAAATGAAAAGATTGTAGAAAATCATCACCAGCAGAATTCCATACATGATTGCCAGGGCAATATACTTAATCATAGCATTCTGCATGAAATCCTGGGCAGTCCAGAACCTCAGGGGAAAAGGAACAGTGCCCATGTCGTGGTATCGGAGATACAAAGTTTTTTTTTCCAGTCCTTTCAGATTGAGACTAAAAACCGGATTGGGATACGGAAACTGCCTGCGAAAAATTGAAGACTCCTGACCGGCGTGCGAAAGTTGATATTCACCGTTCTCTCCAGGAATCCAGGCATCGACGGAATCAATACGCGGGAATTCAGCTTCCAGCAGAAAGGATCGCCGATCCATTGATGGATTTTCAAATTCAATCCGCAGCCAGAAGTGAGACCCTGTCAATCCGAAATTCAGCGTATCGTCGTCGACTGTCTTGAAATCAGCGTTGTATTTACCGGCACGGACTTCCTCGAAATTGAAGCGGCCCGCTGTGTCTTCTAGAACCTGAAGCCGGCGTCCCAGAAAACTGCCGGAATTGTTTCGATCAGCCGTCACTGTTTCACACAGGACCGGTTTGCCTGCAAGAAGCAGGGAAAGTAAAATAAATAAATAAATAAAATATATATATCGTGCGTCGCATACAGGGAAAGGGCATCTCAAACAGTCCAAGAATATACCCAATTTTTACTTAGCGGCACGATGACTGTCAATAGAAAAATTCTCTCCGCAAAATGAAAGAGCCCCGGGGCGGGAAATCCCCTGTTTGATGTAAATCGTTTGAGATTGGAGGTCAAATTCTGAAACGAATCTCGTTACAGTTCAGACTTCACCTCGCTCTGTACCGTGACTTTATCTCTTCCAGCGCCGATTTTCGGAAACTGCCGTTCCATCCTGCGCTTTTGCCCATGATGTCTATGACCTGCCGGTCGGTGGTCTCCGCTGCGGGACCCACAGTTCCAATTCCAGAACGGCGGAAGTAAAGATCCGACGCGAATTCAATCTCTTCTTTTTCCAGCAGGTACTGCATCTCTTCGCCAAAGTAGAGTTCTCCGTTGGACAGTTTCCAGGATTTTCCGTCGCCCTTCCTTCTTAGAATATCGCGCGCAATGGATCCGTATCGCGATGCGAGCTGATGGATTTTCAGAGAGGATGCCGAAGGAAATTCTCTATTGAGATCTTCTTCCAGCGATTCAAGTGTAGAGAAACGTCCGCCGGCCAGGGGAGTGGAATGTGTCTTGCACGATTTCCAGGAACCGGGAAGATAATCTGCGATCTTATCGACCACGGTTTCTGCCAGATATCGGCTGGTCGTATATTTTCCTCCCAACACGGAAAAGAAACCGGCTCTTCCCGAGTCTTCATGGTGGTGGATTTCAATTTTGCGGGAGGCATTGTACGTGTTTTTCGATCCGTCATCGACAAGCGGCCTGAGTCCGCCGTAATAATAATCGACGTCGTTCATTTCCAGATTCGCGTGAAATGTTTCGTTGGCCGTTTCCAGAAGACTTTCGATATCTTCGCGCTTTACGCGAAATCGGTCCGGATGATCTTCGTAAATTGTGTCCGTCGTGCCGATGATGCTCTTTCCTCGCCATGGAATGATAAAGAAATGCATTCCGTCTTTTTTAAAAAGAGCGACCGTTTTAGATCCGTTGATTTTGCGCGTTATTATATGAATCCCTTTAGACCGGAGCAGCGGAGGAGCGTCAGTCCCGAAGGCTCTGGATTCCAGATAGTCGGCCCAGGGACCGCCGGCATTCACAACGGCCGATGCCTGAAGCGACGCCTTTTCACCGGTGATTCTGTCTGTTATGAAAACCCGGTGGCCGCTTCCCGCTGCCGTTGAGATCGTGGAAACTTCTGTGTAGTTTCTGGCCTCTGCGCCGAATTCTTTCGCGGAGAAAATAAATTCGCAGCAGAGTCTTTCAGGATTCACGTTCGCATAGTCGTAGTACACATACGCGCCTTTAAGGCCTTCATGCCGCAGACCCGGCTCCTCGGCCATAGTAGTTGTCCGGTCAAGATATCGTGAGGAGGGCAGATGATTGTCATCAGAGATATTTTTATTACGGTCGAAAGACAGCATGTCGTAGATTGTCAGCGCCGTTCCCAGAAGAAAGCGTCCGTTTTTGTTACCGCTGTAAATCGGCATCAGAAATCCCTCCGGTCTCACGGCATGCGGAGCGATCTGGGCCAGCGTCCTTCTTTCGCGGAGCGATTCGCGCACCAGACCCAGTTCGCCGTTTTTCAGATAGCGCAGTCCGCCGTGGATCAGCTTGGAAGTGGCCTGGGTTGTTCCCGAAGCGTAATCGTTTTTATCCAGAAGTATAGCTTTCATCCCTCGCAGAGCTGCATCCCAGAGAATTGTGGCGCCCGTAATACCGCCCCCGATCACGATGAGGTCGAATTGGTTGTTCTTGAATTGGTGGAGATTCCTGTGGGCTGGAATCGATCCGTAATGATTTGCCAGTGCTGTTTTCATTGTGTGCCCTCTTAAAAAGCCTGAATATGGACATTGTGTAACTAACTGACACTGTGTCAACAAGAAAACAAATTGCAGGTAAATTAACTACCAGGACAGAGTAACAGCTGCTATAAAAAAGAGTCGCTTCTACTCAATAAACAGGAGATTGTAGCCATGAATTCCAATGATCAAAATTCAAAATTTATGCCGTAAGGAACGAATTATTTCTGCGGTGTTTTCCTGGATTCTGCTGATACTGGCGCTGTTCGTTTTTCAGGCACAGATGAAACGAAGCGGAATGCTCGATCAGATATTCAATGCTGACGCGCTGCTTGCAGAAGGCTATTATCGCGATCTCTTCATTGATAACTACGAGGTGAGCGGCTGGCGCTTCAGCACGGAAATATACGCTTATCCTGATTTTTTAATGTATTTTCCGATCCGGTTCCTTGCTGGAAATGCGGTTCCTGCATTGCAGATAATGGCATACCTACAGTTTCTCAGCCTTGCGGGTTTATGGACTGCAATACTGATGATTGCTTTTCCCCAACGAAAGACTGAAATTGCGGCCTGGACACCATTGGGAGCAGGACTTTACCTTTTTTGGATTGCATTCTCTGGTGCACAGACAGGCGCGTTCTCCGTTTTTCTTGTCTGCCACCATACAGGAGGGGCGCTGACGGCGCTGGCTGCCGTACTGCTTGCCGTAATGTATGTGCGAAAAGGAGGGCATCTTCTGCTGACTGTCCTTATTGTCCACAGTGCTCTTGCTTTCGCTTCGCACAAACTGTTCTTTGTTCTGGCTGCATTGCCGATGGCCGCAGCATTTCTCTATGTTGCATTTATCAGACGCAGGATGAGGACGGCAGGGGCCGCTGCCGCTGCGCTTTTTTTCGCAGTCGTATCTGGTTTTCAGATTCTGAAAATCCTCCGTCGATCCGGTTATGTTCGTCTATTTGACACGACAGCAAATCTCAAGGACAGAGCAATGGAGAGTCTTTCCTCGCCGCTGGAATTTTTGATTTCGAGCGGAGCGGGTCTCTGGTCTAACCTGGGCGGATTCTTTGTTTCATTGCTTGCAGTCTGGTGCATTCTTCTGATATGCCTGACAGTGTATCTGAGCCGGAGTGTTCGCCGCGGTGAAGAGCAGCCTTATTTTCTATTTATTTCCGTCTGGCTGTGCGCTCTCATTCCTATGCTGCTTGTCAGTGCGAATATTGCAGGAATAGTTTTATACAATGAAGCGGCTCAGACTCGATATCTGACGCTGCTCATTTCCGCGCCCTTTCTTACGATGCCGGCAGGTTTTGCCTTCCTGCTGTCTTTTCGAGGACAGGACAAACAGAACGCCCCTTTTTCTGGACGATTCATCCATTTCGCCGCTCCGATTCTTGCAGCCGTATCGCTGTTGAGCATAATACCGGCCGCCCGGTTCACCGTTGACGAAATCAATCCGGCGCACAGTTTCTCCTGGGAGCATTCGCTGGCGCATTGCCTCGATGAGAACGCCGGTCGTTTGAATCTCAGATACGGATTGTCCGATTACTGGAACGCCAAGCCGATGACAATATTTTCAAAAACAGGATTGCGCGTGAATCAGTTGCATTACAATCTCTATATCAATTACTGGATCAACAATTTCAACTGGTATCTGGGGAAAGGGGATACGCCGCAGTACGATTTTCTTGTTACGGAGCGTCTCAATGAGGCGGCGGTGCGGTTCCGGTTCGGCGAGCCGTCACTCATACTAATGTGTGGATCCTCTCCGGTATACATTTACAATCGTGCTTCAGACGTACGCTTTCGACGCCAGTTTACACGCGAAGGTCTGCTGATGTGGAGGAAAGCCACGGGCAATGACCGGTAGCCGCAGTGATACAAACGTCTTCATGGAACGAGATTGCGCAGCCAGGCCGGTCCCTGCACACCACAGGATATTGAATATTTCTTAGAAGCCCGAAAAATGGCATCCTGCCTCTGCTGTTCGGTGAACTGGCTGAGCAGAGGAAATCTTTTATATAAAGGAATAAAACATTCTTCAGCTACCAGATATTGCTTTGAATAATAGGGTCGCGTATTGTATTGAAAGATGAGTTTCCACCGCCTGAGCGAGAATACCGGGCCCGATGTAATTGTGCGCAGATCCCTGTTGAACTGACGCAGTTCGGGATCCAGGATATTCTCCGGAGGCAGATTCGAAAGCGATGGATCAATGTAACCGGCGGGAAGCAGTCTGGGAAGATGGCCGGCGCGTCCGTATGCCGGCAGTCGAGCGAGCAGGGGATCGGAAAGTCCGTACAGATCAACGATTGTCTTTTCCGGACCTGCGTAGTAGCCAAAAAAACCGATGTTGTGGACGGCGGCCGATCCTGGAAAAATTGAAAATACAATTCCTGCTGCGGCATTGGGATCCAGCGGATAGGGAGAATAATTCGTTACGAAGGGATTCGTCTGAGCGTGATAGTACCCGCGCTCGTCGGAGACGCCGGATTCTTCCCAGAAATCCCAGTGTTGAGGCGATACTCCCGGAAGTTTCTGCACCGGCCCGGCGATGAAGGACAGGCATGCGGCGGCGAGAAAGACGGGATCCGCCCATTTCGGACGTTTCCATCGCTCGAGAAATTCTCCAATCAAATAAATTGAGAGAATGACAGGCAGACTGAAAAATCGTCCCGACATGAAATCGCCTCCAATCTTAAAAAGGTAAAGAAGATGCAGCACGATACTCAGAGCAATGATGCGCTGGATTGTTTTCCCGGATGCGAATCCTGCAATCAATCCGGACAGAATCAGAATCAAACTGACAGGGTCATGGCGAAGAGTGCAGGTGAAATAAGCCAGTCCGGCCCTCAGCAATTCGCGCTGGCTCAGGCTGGAATTGAGTTTTGCATAGTAGGTGTTTGGGAAAAGAAAACCATAGTATACCAGAGAAAATACAAGCCAGAATACAATCGGCAGCGCGCCGGTCGAGATTGCGGCAATCGATCTGAAATTTTTTTTTCGCGCGGCCTGCCACAGAAGGTATCCGAGTATTGGATAGAATAGAAGCGCGGAGTCCAGCCGGTTGACCGCCGAAAGCGATGCGACAGCGCTCAATGCAAGGAGTCGATTGCCCGATTCTTTGAATTGCAGAAGGAAAAGAAAGAGGGCCGTCAGAAGGTACGCCAGAGAAAACTCAAGACCCGATCCCGAATAATCCACAAATGCTTTCGAGCTCAGCAGCGTAAGAAACAGAGTCAGCATTGCCAGTCCCGCCGTTTTCGATCGACGCAGGGAAAAAAACAGGAAAAATACCGCAGCCGCTGTCAAAACTGCAGAAAGTGCGAACACATTCCAGTACATCTGGCCGGTGACGGCGTAGGCCGCGGCAGTGAGGAACATCCACAGTGGATTTGTGTAGGATTGCACCCGCTCCTCGGGATTCCATCGCAGACCATAGCCGTTCACAAAATTTTCTGAGACTCGAAATGTTATGTAGGCATCGTCTCCCAGCCAGAAATTGATTGCAAATATGTAGAATAAGAGGATGAGGCAGGCGATCAGTAGCTTCATAGAAAAGTGATTCCTGCGTTCAAAACTCGGAATTAAGTGAGGTCAACAGAAAAATAATTCATTTAGTTGTTAACGGCCTTTTGGGGGTGATAGAATGGAAGAATTATGTCTCATTCCAGGGAGAGCCATGGGAGCCCAGAAGAATACTGAGGAAAATCAGGCTGAACTGCCCCTGTTTGGGGACTTATCGGTATTGCCGGTACAATAACATCCTCAGAATCTGGCCAGAATCAGCGTTTTTAACGGCTTTTAGCTATTCATAGCTCTTAAGCAGGAGAACAGAACATGGATAAACAGACACAATTCAAGTATCCGGGCATTCCGGATGCGATGGACGGAAATACAGCCGTCATCATGTGTGAAAGAGAATCCTCGGACGGAGCGGGCGCCTATCCCATCACTCCCTCCACTCAGATGGGGGAATACTGGGCCCAGGAAGCCGCCTCGGGGCATCTGAATGTCTCCGGAAAGCCGCTGATTTTTATCGAACCGGAAGGCGAACACGCCGCCGCTGCCGTCACTGCCGGACTCTCAATGACAGGTCTTCGGGCCACAAATTTCTCCTCCGGTCAGGGAATCGCGTACATGCACGAATCGCTTTATGCGGCCGTGGGAAAACGTCTGACATACGTTCTGAACATGGGCTGCCGCGCTATAACAAAGGCGACTCTGAACGTTCATGCCGGTCATGACGACTATCATTCCATCGACGATACGGGTTTCTTCCAATTAATGGCAAAAGACGTGCAGGAAGCTGCCGACCTCAACATCATCGCCCATCGCATAGCGGAGCTGGCTCTGACTCCAGGGATTGTCGGCCAGGACGGCTTTCTGACAACGCATGTCATTGAGTCGCTTCGCGTACCGGAGCGTGAACTGATAGCGGAATATCTGGGCCTTCCGTCGGATATCATAGACACGCCAACGCCGGCACAACGGGTTCTGTTCGGGGACAGACGACGCCGTATTCCGGAACTCTGGACGGTGGATAATCCTCTGCAGATAGGAACCGTGCAGAATCAGGATTCGTACATGCAGAATGTGGCGGCGCAGCGGCCGTTCTTTTTCGCGCATATTCACGAGCTCACCCAGAGAGCGATGCAGGAATTTTATGATCTGACGGGCCGGCGTTATAACCGGGTCGGCGCCTATCGCTGCGAAGACGCAGAGTATATTCTCGTGGGGCAGGGCAGCGTTGTCGCCAATGCGGAAGCTGTGGTGGACTATCTTCGTAAAACAAGAAATATTAAAATCGGCGTTGTGAACATGACGATGTTTCGTCCGTTCCCGGGAGATCTTGTCAGCCATGTGCTGAAAGGCCGCAAAGGCGTCACGGTGCTCGAGCGTCTCGATCAGCCGCTGGCGGAAGATCCTCCGCTTCTGCGCGAAATCCGTGCGGCCATGCATAAATGCCTGGATAACAATTCCGGGAAAACACCGGTGTATCCCGGTTACGCATCATACACGCAGCTTTCTGACATTCCGCCGTTCTATGCGGCCTCTTTTGGAATGGGCAGCCGCGATCTTCAGCCCGAGGCTCTCATCGGCGCCGTTGAAAACATGCTTCCGGACGGTTCGCAGAGGCGCCTGTACTATCTGTCCATCGACTTCATCCAAAAAAATACGACCAATGCGAAAAGGGCCCAGTACCAGAAGCTGCTTCTGAACGACTATCCGGATCTTGCCGGCCTGGCGATTCGCGGCAGCGAGAATCCCAATCTGATGCCGGACAACAGCATCACGGTTCGGATTCACTCCGTCGGCGGCTGGGGCGCCATCGCCACCGGAAAAAATCTGACGCTGACTCTTGCCGATATCCTGGGCTATTATGTAAAAGCCAATCCAAAATACGGTTCGGAAAAGAAAGGACAGCCCACCACTTACTATCTGGCTGTCGCGCCGGAGCCGATCAAAGTAAACTGTGAATTTCATTTTGTGGACGCGGTTCTTTCTCCGGATCCAAATGTTTTCAAACATTCGAATCCGCTGTCGGGATTGAAAAAAGGCGGAGCTTTCATTATCCAGAGCGATCTTGGATCTCCGGAAGCCGTCTGGAAATCGATCCCGTCGCACTATCAGAAAATGATCATCGCAAACGAGTACCGCATTTTTGCAATCGATGCCTTCAAGATAGCCAAAGAAGAGGCCAGCGATGTGGAGCTTCAGTTCCGCATGCAGGGCATGGCATTCCAGGGATGTTTTTTTGCCGCGGCATCGGTCCATGAACGTAAAAAAATGTCCCGCGAAGATCTTTTCGCTGTCATTGAAAATCAGCTGACAGCCAAGTTTGGAAAAAAGAGCCTGCGGATCGTTGAGGACAACATGCGCGTCGTCAAACGCGGTTTCTCGGAAATGTTCGCCGTGCCCGCAATGGAAATGACACAGAGTCTGCCCGTCGCTCAGGGTCAGCCCAAAGCCCTGATGCTGGAAAGCGTTCCTGTCAGCTCCACAGCTCTGACAGATGTGCATCGTTTCTGGGACAATATCGCCAGCTTTTACAAAACCGGTCAGGGAAATGACAACATTGCCGATCCATTCATGGGACTCGGCGTGATTCCCGCTTCCACCGGAGTATTCAAGGATATGACGGATATACGTTTTGAACATCCGGTTTGGATTCCGGAAAACTGCACCGGCTGCGGATCCTGCTGGACAGTCTGTCCGGATACGGCGATTCCGGGACTTGTTCAGGATGTGGGAGAGGTATTCCGTACGGCCGTACGGAAGATGGAAAGATCGTCACAGTCCGTAAAATATCTGAAAACTCATATGGGCGCAATTGAGGAGCGTCTTCGTGCGCTTATCAACGCCGGATCGGAAAAAGACGATCTGCACCGACACCTGCACACCGCCGTATCCGAAATCGTCGCCTCTCCGCAGATTCAGACCAACGGACGCGGTGAGGCAGAAAGAGAATTTCTGGCTTTCGAGAAAATTATTTCCGATTTCCAGTTTTCAGTGACGCGGCCTTTTTACACAAATCCGGAGAAGAAATCCAAAGGCGGAGGCGGGCTGCTCGCAGTCACGGTCAATCCGTACACCTGCAAGGGCTGTATGGAATGCGTGGATGTCTGCAATGATAATGCTCTGGCAGGCGCTCCGCAGACGGAAGCCAGTGTGGCAAAATTAAAAGATAACTGGGAATTCTGGCAGGATCTGCCCAACACACCCGCAAAATATGTGCGCATAGAGAATCTCGATGAAGGCATCGGAGCTCTGGAGACGCTGCTTCTGGACAAAGACGCGTATATGTCCATGTCCGGCGGGGACGGCGCCTGCCTGGGATGCTCGGAAAAAACTGTCCTGCATCTTTTTACAGGCACTGTCACTGCGCTGATGCAGCCCCGTGTGACCAAACGAGTTCTGAAAATTGAAACTCTTTTAGAGACGCTTGAATCGGGACGCACGACTGGGTCGATCACGGCGGAAGAGAAAAACACTATCATCGCCGGACTGAAAGATCTGCATCACCGTTACACAAAAGGCGCGACCGGTAACGGCCGATCCTCCATGGGAATCGTAAACAGCACCGGCTGCACTTCTGTCTGGGGCAGCACGTATCCCATCAATCCGTATCCATTTCCCTGGACGAACCATCTTTTTCAGGACAGCACATCTATGGCGATGGGTCTTTTTGAAGGACACATGGCGAAAATGACGGAGGATATCAAGATTGTTCGCCGTGCGGAAGCCGCTATGGGACTCAGCAAACCGGAAGATCTGACCTATTTCAACTGGGAACAGTTTACGGACGAGGAATTCCATCTCTGTCCTCCTGTCGTGGCGGTGGGCGGCGACGGCGCTCTCTACGATATTGGTTTTCAGAATCTTTCGCGCATGATGATGTCCGGCAAGCCTATCAAGGTGCTGGCTCTGGACACGCAGGTGTATTCCAACACGGGGGGCCAGGCCTGCACTTCGGGATTTGTCGGTCAGATATCCGATATGGCTCAGTACGGCAAGGCTCAGAAAGGCAAGAGCGAAATCCGCAAAGAAATCGGACTCATAACCATGGGTCACAGAACGACGTACTATCTGCAGTCGAATCAGGCCGTGCCTTCGCATCTTATCGAAGGCTTCATTGAGGGGCTTCAGTCGAAACGACCGGCGCTTTTCAACATTTACTGCAACTGTCCTCCGGAACACGGCAGCGCCGACGACAGCGGTGTTCGTCAGGCCAAACTCGCTCTGGAATCGCGCGCGTATCCAATCTTCCGGTACAATCCGGATAAGGGAGTTACGCCGTCCGAATGCATCGACATAGACGGCAATCCGGATATCGATCTGGACTGGCCGGTGTACGATCTGAAATATATGGACGCTAACGGAAAACCGGCTGTCATGCCGATCGCCGTAACGTTCGCCGATTTCGCAGTGACGGAAGCGCGTTTCCTGAAACATTTCAAAAAAGCTCCGCCGGAAACCTGGAATGACAGACAGCTGCCCATTGCTGACTTTCTGAAGTTGAGCACCGCCGATCGCGAAGGCCGTTATCCATTCGTATGGGTTGCGGATAAAGAAGGCCGACTGGGCCGGCTGATTGTGTCCGAGTCGATTGTGGCCTCATGCGAAGATCGCAGAGATTTCTGGCGAATACTGAAATCTCTGACAGTCACGGAACAGCAGGCATCAGGGCAGCCCGCCGGGGATGCCCTGGCATCGGAAGAACGTCTGCGAGAACAGATGATAGAACAATTCACGCAGTCGCTGATGCGGCTGGCATCGGGGAAGGTATAGCATGTCAGATTCAATCTCTTCAGTAACAGAACGCAGCGCGAAGTCCGGGAAGGCCAGACTGTCCGCAGTCGACGAGCATGTCATTGAAATCGTCAGCGATTCGGGGGAGGGTGCGCAAAAAGCCGCGGTCTCTTTCGCGCAGGTTTCTGCAAAGATGGGCAACTATCTCTACACGATTGAAATCATTCCGTCGGAAATACAGCCGCCTCCGCACACCGTGGGCAGCGCCAGCGGCAACCGTGTGCGGCTGGGATCGAAACCAATGACAAACGGCGGTGATCTTGCCAATGTCGTGCTTGCATTCAATGAGATGGCGCTGCTGTCCCGGATGAATGCCGGCAGTCTGGCAAAAGATGTCATTGTAATTATTGACAGTGTCTGGGCGACGCACAGCGACCCGGTTATCTGCAAACAGTACCGCGAAATCCTGGACTCTCTGGCAAAAGACGGCGCGCGGATTTACGAAGTTCCGATGGAAACGGAGACATTGAAAATCATTTCCGATCCTATAAAAGGAAAGAACATGTTCGCCGTGGGAGTCCTTTCGTATCTCTACGACCGTGATGTGGAGCTCATGAAGGCGATGATCGCCAGTACATTCGGCAAAAAATCAAAAGAAGTTCAGGCGACCAACATCGCGCTCTTTGAAAAAGGATATGAATACGGAAGCACGATTTTTCAGGAGCAGTTTTATATTGAGGCCGCGCCCTTCTCTAAACCGATGATCTCCATCAACGGCAACCAGGCGATTGCGCTGGGTGCTATTGCCGCCGGCTTTGAAATCTGTTCGATGTATCCGATCACTCCCGCCACTTCCGCCTCGCACTATCTTTCCGAGATTATTGAGGAATTCGGCGGATTCGTCCATCAGGCGGAGGATGAGATCAGCGCCATCGGAGTGGCGCTCGGATATTCCTACGCGGGCAAAACAGCTCTGACGATTACATCCGGTCCCGGTATGGCGCTCAAAACTGAATTTATGGGCCTCACCGTGATGACGGAAACTCCTCTTGTGCTCGTTGATGTTCAGCGCGGCGGTCCTTCGACGGGGCTGCCCACCAAGGTGGAGCAGGCCGATCTTCTTGCGGCTCTTTTTGGTGCTCCGGGCGACGCGCCAAAGGTGATCATCGCACCCAGTTCTATAGAAGAATGTTTTCACGTAATGCCCATGGCCCGCCGTATCGCGGAGGAATTCCGCATGCTGGTTGTGGTTCTGACAGATGCCAATCTCGCCACGGGCGTTCAGATGTTTGAGAAACCTGTAGTCACAGAGGATACATTGCCTCTTCCTCTCGATCTGAGTCCGGCGCCGGCGGGCGTTCTTCCGTACGACTGGGATGAAAAAACAGGACTTTCACGGCGGATCATTCCGGGCCAGCCCGGAGGGACGAATGTCACGACATCTCTCAATCATGCTTCCAATGGACGCATCTACTACGATCCCGACACAAATCAGCGTTCGCACAAAATGCGCAGCCGGAAACTGGCTGTTCTGAAAAGCACTCTGACGGCTCCGGCTGTTTTCGGGGCGCCGGAAGGCGATCTGCTCTGCGTCGGCTGGGGGAGTACCCGAGGCGTCATAGAAGAAGCCGTCGAGCGAATGCGAAAAGCGGGACATCGCATTTCATGCGTACATATCCAGTTCTTGAGTCCTCTGCCGCCTGGCCTGAAGGAGATCATGTCGAAATTCCGGAAGGTGATGACGGTGGAACTGAATTACTGCGACGATCCGGCGGATCCATACATCGACAGTGAAAGCAGGCGTTACAGCCAGCTGGCGCAGATTCTTCGCGCGCACACTCTGGTCGACATAGACTGCTACGGACGCGTTCCCGGCCGGCCGTTGATGCCGATGGAACTGGTGGCAGCGCTGAGCGCTCACATTGAGGCGCTCAAGACCGGAAAATAAAGATAGGAAACAGGAGCCGATTTATATGGAAAGCTTGCAGGTAAAAGAACTCGTTGATACTGAATGTTCCGTTCCCGGATTCACGCTGGAAAATTACAGCTCGGATGTTCCACGATGGTGCAAAGGCTGCGGGGATCTGAGCATACTCTCATCCGTGCAGAGACTTCTGCGGGATGAACAGACGGCGCCGGAATCTGTGGTCACCGTATCGGGCATCGGCTGCTCAAGTCGATTCCCGCACTATATCAACACGTACGGATTTCACGGCATCCACGGACGTGCGCTGCCGATCGCAACGGGCGTTTCTCTGGCGCGTCCGGATTTGAAGGTTCTTGCCATCATGGGCGACGGAGACTGCTTCAGCATTGGAGCCGGTCACTGGGTCCATGCAATTCGGTACAATATCAATATGACAGCCCTTGTGTTCGACAATGAGATATACGGTCTGACAAAAAAACAGGTTTCGCCAACAACTCGGGTTGGAACGCACACCAACACGACTCCGCGCGGAGCATTTCTGGAACCCATGAACCCTCTGAGTGTGATTATGGGAATTACAAATGTGTCTTTTCTGGCGCAGACAGCCACCTGGTTTCCGGGGCATCTGGAAAAAACAATAAACCTGGCCTGGCAGCATAAAGGGATGGCATTTGTGCGTGTTCTGCAGCGCTGTCCTATTTTTTCCCAGCAGGCTTTTTACGGCCCGGACGGACGTCCGAATCTGCCTGTTCACTTCCTGAAAAACACAGACGGAGTTCCGATTGATAAAGCGGTCGAGAAAAGCGGAATCATTGTGGAACACGATCACACAAATATTGACGCTGCGCAGAGAATCGCGAGGGGCGAAGGCGGCGAACCGATGGGTTTGATCTACCGCAATCCCGCTGTGCCAACTTACAATGATATTCGCAGTTCGCAGATAAAAGTGCAGCCGACTGCGGAAAGAATCAACGCCATCAATGCGAAAATTGACACCTTTGCAGTATGAAGCGGAGCTTAAAATGAATAGTTTTATTTCAGACGAAATCACATCTTTCTGGGAGAAGCAGAGACAGGATCTAACAGCCCGGGTGCGCAAAGCGCTGACGGAACTCTCGGCGATCATAGGCCGTCAGGACCGTCTGCATGCAAGCCACAGCGACCCTGCGGCGCTGGCAAAGACTCTGGGACGCTTCGGCGCCGGCACGATTGATGAAAAGAAAGTTACGGCGCTTCTTTCCGAAGACGACAGGAAGCGCACAGTCTTTACGGTGCGCGACGACAGACTGAAGAGTCTGAAGAATTCCCTGTCGGAATTTGATGAGAATTTTTCTAAGAATCCGCCGGCTTTTATGGCGGTATCTGTGTCGGATGCTGCGCCGGTTTCTGAGGAGACAACACGGGTAATTTCTCTCTTTGACAAACATATTTCTTTGTATGCGGGTATATTCAAATCGCTTCGCCTCGCGGAGCTGGAACTGCGGGGTCAGTACGATGCCGCATCGCATGAATCGTTTTTTTCAAATTTTGACTGGCGATCGTTCCGGGATGAAGAAATCCAGATGTGCATGCCTTTTGTGGTCAGTCTTCCCGTTTCGAGCGGGATCGGCCATCTTGCAGCGCTGATCACGGAACTTACGGCAAGCGGCCGACCGATCAAACTGCTCGCTCAATTCCCTTCGCTTAAAGCGGCGGGTATTGGATCCGGGCGGGATGCGATTCTGGGACTGCCGGGTCAGCCGGGTCTTCTTGCGCTTTCTCTTCGAAATATTTTTGTGTTGCAGGGATCTTCCGCTGATATTGGCCATCTTAAATTCGGCATCACGCGCGGTTTGACCTCAACAAGACCGGCATTGTTCTCCATTTATTACGATGAAAGAGAGGGCTCTCCTCTTCGTTCGCTCATGGCGCTGGAGTCGCGTACCTGGCCGCATTTTGAATACGATCCGGACAGGGCTGTGGATTTCTGCAGCAGACTTGATATTTCCATGAATCCTCAGGTGTCGGCGCCCGCAGTAAAGCACGATGACGGACGCATCTCATCGTTCATCGACTTTGCCGCCCTTGATCCAGGTTACCAGGAACATTTTGAAATACTTTCGACTCCGGATGCAGGTGAGACCATGCCCGTTGAGAAATATTTAACCGCATCCGCTGAGGCGCGACGGGGAAAAAAACCGGTTCTTGAATCGAAGGATGCTCTAGGAAATACCGTGCGGCAGGTCGTCTCCAGGGCTCTCATTTCGCATGCTTCTGACAGGGAGGATCAGTGGCGAACACTGCAAATCTGGTGTGGAGTATCGCATCCTGTGGTTGCTCAGGCTGAAAAAAAAATTCGAGCAGAAGCGGAAACAGAGAAAACTGCTGCGGTGGAAAAAGCCCGGTCTGAAATGGCGGCAACCATTGAAACCCAAAAACAAAACGCTGTCTTTCAGGCAATGCGAAATCTCGCCATGAGACTTTCAGGTCTGATGGGCGGGCTCGTTGAACCGGTCGGCCCCGGATCATCACAAACATCGGCGCTGTCTTCTCCAGCGTCTGCCGTTGCAGAGACAGTCCCCGCACTGTCCGTATCTGCTGTGTCCTCACCTGGCGCTCCTGTCGCAGCGACGGCTGCTTCTTCGAACGCATCCTCTGCCGCGCTCCAGGAAAAATCTGTTCCGGAGGCTGCCAGGGCCTTAAGCGCTGAGGTATGGATCGACACAAAAGAATGTACAACATGCGATGAGTGCATTACGATCAACCGAAATATTTTTATCTACAATCAGGACAAACAGGCCGTTGTTAAAAATCCCCGCGGCGGTCCTTTCCGTGATATTGTGCGCGCCGCGGAAAAATGTTCCGCTTCCGTGATTCATCCCGGGCAACCCCTGGATCCAAACGAAAAAGATCTGGATAAATGGATTGCGCGCGCGGAAAGATTTCAATAACTTTCAAATTCTTGCAGGGACATCATGAATCTCAGGTCCACAAATATTCAGAAAATGAAACAGACATCGTTCGATGTCTTGATCGTGGGCGGGGGCATCAACGGGGCTGTATCCGCCGCATCTCTGGCCGCTCGCGGCGCGAAAGTCGCCCTGATTGAGAGGCGGGATTTCGGAAGTTTCACAAGCCAGGAAACATCCAATCTGGTCTGGGGCGGCATCAAGTACATGGAAACCATGGAATTCGGCCTGGTGCGGAATCTCTGTGTATCCAGAAATCATCTGATCAAAAGCTATCCTTCAACGATTCAGGAGATCCGTTTTTTTGTAAATCTGGAAAAAGGATTCCGCTGGCCCCGCCTTTTTTTGTATATGGGATCGCTGCTTTACTGGTTCATTGGAAATTTTTTTACAAAACGTCCGCGTATACTTTCGCGTAAAGACATCGAGAGAGAAGAACCTCTGGTGCAGACGGATAAAAGTATGGGCGGTTTTGAGTATTCGGACGCGTATCTCCATGATAACGACGCGCGTTTTGTCTTCAATTTTGTCCGAGCCGCCATGGACAACGGCGGCATTGCGGCCAATTATGTTGAGTCATTAGGATCCCGGCGCGAGGGAGACGCATGGATCACAATCGTCAGAGATGTGATTTCGGATACAAAATGGGAAATTCGATCTCGAGTGCTTATCAATGCCTGTGGACCGTACGTCGATGAGCAGAATGGTCTTTCTGGAATTACGACGGAGCATCACCATCTTTTTTCAAAAGGCATCCATATCATGGTCAACCGGGTGACGCCAAACCTTCGCGTGCTGACGTTCTTCGCCAATGACGGAAGGCTTTTTTTTGTGATTCCCATGGGTCCGATTTCGTGCGTTGGAACGACGGATACCAGGGTGGATTCCCTGCCGGCCGTCGTCACGCCTGAAGACAGAAAATTTGTTCTGGAGAATATCAATGCCAGAATTAGATTCCCTGTACCGCTTACGGAGAAGGACATCATCGCAGAGCGATGCGGAGTTCGGCCGCTTGTAGTGAATCCGCGCGCGAGTAAAAAAGACAAAGGCGACTGGATGTCTCTTTCCCGCGGGCATGCCATCGATTGCAGCGCACAGAGAATGCATATCAGCATTTTCGGCGGAAAGCTGACGGACTGCCTGAATGTCGGAGATGAAGTCGCAGAGCTGGTTGCAGATCTCGGCGTCAGCCTTCCCTATTCTGACGCAAAATGGTACGGCGAACCGGATGCTTCGGTCCGCGAAACCTTCTATCATCAGGCGCGTCTCATGAATCTTGACGCCATGACTGCGCCTGAATCTTCAGAAAAACTGAGCTTTCGTCTCTGGAGACGTTACGGTATGGGAGCGTTCAGTCTGCTGGAGGATATCCGAGAGGACAATTCCGTTGCGGAAGTTCTCATCAAAGGCACCGAGTATCTCCGTGGAGAAATTCTCCTGACATCGAAGCGGGAGATGGTTGTGAAACTTGAGGATTTCCTTCGCCGCCGGTCCAAAATTTCTCTTCTGGAAAGACGGGAGGAGATCGAGAAATCTCCGGGTCTGCAGGAAGCCTGTCGAATCCTGTTCGGCGGAGAAGGCCAGGCGAAATTGGACGAGTACTTTCGCACACATTGAACCAACGCGCCGCCCCCGTTATTTTTTTTCCGCAAGAATCCCGTGTAAAATCAGATCCTGCATGAGCGGGATATCATCAGGAAATTTAAATCGGCCCTCGCGAAAGCCGACGGCGATGCCGATGCCGACAGCGCGCAGCAAATACGCCATTTTTTCCGGGTCGTTTGTGCGAAATGCGCCTGATTTGATTCCGGAGCTGTAGGCGTCGGCAATGGGCTTGATTACGGACTCGCCGGCCACATCGAACTCATCCAGAACTTCCTTTCGCACTTCGCGAACCAGTTCGTTCCTTTTTGTCACAAGAAGATCGAAATAGTGATGATTGGCCGTGTAGAATTGAAAGAATACGATTGCGACGCGCAACAGCTTCTGCATGGGATCTTCGATACCCGCCGCCAGGACCTCATTGTAGCCTGTCTCCAGTTCCTGCATGCCGCCGGTGAGGAGCGTCAGGAAAATTTCGCTCTTGTTTTTAAAATACAGATAGAGAGTAGCGCGCGAAAGCTCAAGCCTCCGGGCGATTTCCTCCATCGTGATGTCTTCAAACGGTTTTTCGCGGATCAGTTCCTTAGCCGTATTGAGTATGGCCCGGCGGCGTTCGCTCTTCTCGCGTTCTTTTCTTTCTGATACGCCCATAGAGCCGTTTTACGAATGGCTGGCGATCACGGCCCGCACTACGGATGGGTCGATCTTCATCCGCTCGGCTATCAGATCAGCGTCCCATTTGTGATTCAAATATAGCTGCAGTATGCCGTCCTTTTTCCAGTCAGGAATGCCGGACGCGGTTCGTTTTGATTTTCCGGCGCGAACGAGAGTCTTTTCCGCGATTGTTTCCGGCGGCTCGTGTTCTCCTGCCCGGTCGAGAAGTCCTTCAATCGTCTGGTAGAAGGCGCTCAGTCTTTCCATTTTCTCGTCCGCTTCAGAAATGAGCGATTCCATCTCTTCCTTCATTACCTGTCCGTTGCCCTTAATCTCGTCGACCTTGCGGGCCATGCTGCCGATCTGTTTCTGCTTGGCGTCAAAATCGGCCATGAG
Source organism: Spirochaetia bacterium (assembly GCA_009885105.1). Taxonomy (GTDB): domain Bacteria; phylum Spirochaetota; class Leptospiria; order Leptospirales; family Leptonemataceae; genus VFLI01. The sequence goes on from VFLI01000016.1 coordinate 44,113, forward strand.
TCCGTCCATCTGCTCGAAACGGGATTCCACTTTCTGAATTTCTCCGTCCATTTTCGTGAGAAGCACAGTCCGGCTTTCAATGCTCTGGAGAAATTTCTCCATCTCTTCCTGACGCATCTCGGCTCTTTCGACTTTGGAGAGCATTTTGTCGGCATTCTCATGCGCGACTTTTGCCTGCTGGCGGGCTTTTTCTATGTAACGCACCGCTTTCTCGATGAAATTTTTACGATCATTCATGTCATGGAAATACTTATCAAATAGTGCCTGCGCATCCACAATCTGGCGCACGCGGTCTTCCACCTGATCGGCGATTTTTTCGCCTTCGGACAGGACGGCGAATCGGTTGTCCAGACCTTCCAGCTGCTTCTCCAGGTGCAGGAAACGCTCTTCAGCCTCAGACAGCCGGCCGCGCTGCGATTCGATCAGGCGCAGTTCGCTCTCCATTTCTTTGCGGCTGAAACGGATCTGTTCAAAATTTCGAACATAATCTTCGATTTTTGAATTCTCTTCGCGGGCAAGTTTCAGCCGGTCCGTAAGAACCTGCACGGCCTCGTCAAGTCTGTTGACGAGCTGCTCTGCGCCGCTTACGATTTTTATTTTTTCGCGGAAACTTTCCAGCCGTCCGGTTTCTTCCTGAATTTCCCGGAGCACTTCGTTTTTGAGAGCTCCGGCCCGCTCCACTTCACGGTTGATTTCGCCCGCCATGTCTGTAATGAAGCGGGATGTCTTTTTCTCGAAATCGGATATCAATGCATCTCGGGATTCTTCCAGATCATGTTTGGCGCGCTGGGCTGATTCTTCTATTTTCTGGCGCATTTTTGAAACTTCGCGGAACTGCGAATCGATCGATTCCAGTCTCTCCTGAAGTTCTTCGCGGATGCGCTGCAAATCTTCCTGCCCGCGCGAGAGGTGCTCTTCCTCCATTTTCCTTCCGTCTTTGAGCAGCGTCAGAGAATGTTCCGTTTCCGAGCGCAGAGTGGCCTTCATTTCCATTCCCAGCATTTCCAGATTCTCTCTCAGATGGCTGACTTCATCGCGGGTCTGCTGCAGGGCTCTTTCTTCTTCGCGCACGATGACTCGGATGCTTTCCTGGCCCTGCACGATTTCACGGCTGAGTTTCGCAGAATGATCCGCGGCGATCTGTTTCATTTCCAGGCCGAGATCATCGATATGTTTGTCACGAACAACGTTGATTTCTTCTTCCAGTCCGCTGAGTTTCTCCTCCAGCTGAGCCACCCGCTTTTCTTCCATTTCCGTCCATTCTTTCTCAAAGATATCCATCTTCTCGCGGATGGCGGCCTTCTGCTGCTCAGCATGCTTGAGAAGTTTGTTTTCCGCAGAAAGATATTTTTCCTGGAAGAGGGTGATCTGATCGCCGATGCCCTGAGCCATGCGCCGGGTTTCGTTTAAGATTTCATCCCGCTTGGAAATTGCCTCCAGGTTGAAACTGTCCAGTTCGTGGCGGATACGTCCCACTTCCGACTGCACCGATTCGATACCCGCAGCGCGGATTGCGGCAAGACCGCTTTCCATCGATGCGATCCGGTCCGACATTTTTCGCTCGAGAACGGCCAGGCGTTCTTCCACGCGGCTGCCTTCCAGCGCCCATTTTTCATCGAGACGATTGTTCAACATTACGATTCTTTCATTCAGACTGTCCGATTCACGGCCCTGGTCCTCCAGACGACCGGCCAGCCGGTTCTCTTCATCCTTCATCGCCAGAAGAGACGAACGGATCTGTTCCGTGAGGAGCCGGGTGCGCTCCTCTGTTTCCTGGGAAAGCTGTGATATGATTGTGCCCAGACGCGATTCCGCTTCGCGGCCTTTGTTCTCAATCATGGAAGCCAGCGCATGGGTGTCCTGGCGAGTCTGTTCAATATCCTGCTGAGCCATCTCCAGTCTGTGCAGCCCCTCGTCCAGATGCTCGACCTGCTCGCCGACCAGGCGGGCATTTCCTGCTATGCGGGTGAGTTCGCCGCCAATACTTTCTATCAGCTGGCGGTCTTCTTTCAGGCTTTGAATTTTTTCTTGAAAAACCTGGGCATCATTTTTTAGTTCGGCTTGAGCCTGTCGGCCCTGTCGTATCAGGAGCTCATAATCCAGAGAGGCATCTTTAATGGACTGGGTCAATTTCAGAGCAAGTTCTTCCAGATGGCGTGAGTGCAGATCGATCATTTTCTTGAACTGCGACATTCGGCCGCCGTTTCGATCCAGTCTTCTGAGGAAGACTGAGAATAGGATTGATCCAAAAAAACCAGCAGCAATTAAAAATTCAAGCATAGCTGTCCTTGCGGCGTCCCGGGCGCCGGATTATGTCTCATAAATTTTCATATATATGGACAAACTTCGAATAGGTCAAGTAAAAAAAAATTGAGGAATCGTTCTATCTCGGATTTGCCACCCTCCCGATCGCCCCCTTACAGGCGCTTTGCCCGGATATACGACCGGGTCATGGCCCATGTATCCTATGAGGATTGGGCCCATTATCTTCTGGGCACGTTCCAGGAATACCGGGGAGGCTCTCCCGAATCGGTTTTGGACATTGGCTGTGGAACGGGAAGGCTCCTTTACTATTTTCAGGGCAAAATCCCCGAGAGACACGGTCTGGATAACTCCAGCGCTATGCTGAGACTGGCCGCAGTGAGGGATCCGGATGCCCGCTGGACCAACAGCGATTTTCAAAAACCACTCCCCTGGTTGGACGAATGCTTCGACTGGATCGTATGCACGCACGACAGCCTCAACTATATTCTGGAACCGGCAGGTCTGGCAGGGCATTTTCAGGAAGTTTACAGAATATTGAAACCGGGAGGACTCTGCAGCGTGGACTTTGTCTCGGAGGAGAATATTCTTGAAAATCATGCCGGCCGCAGCATCACTCTTTCTTACAATGATTGCGGAGTCGTCTGGTCGAACTCGTATGACAAGAAAATTCTGACATCGAACTTCCTTTTCACCGATTCAGGAGGGAACAAACACATGGAAATCCATCGCCAGCGGTTCTATTCGGTGCCGGAAATCCTCTCGCTGGCTGACGGGGCCGGTTTTTCAGTTTACAGAGAAGAAGGGGACTACGAACCCAGAAAAAGGAAATCGGGAGACAGCCTGTGGAATTTTCATTTCAAAAAATAAATCCGTCATGTCACAGGGATGGTGTATAATACCCGTTATGGACAGTACTCTCTTTGATGAAAAAAAAACTTCAATAATCCAGAATGTTCTGCCGGCTCTACGTCGTTTCCTGTCTTCCCGTGAGCATTCAGCGGGAGAACTGGTCGATTTCCTACGCCGTCGTCGTCTTTGCAGTGCAGAGGAAGCTGTGATTGTTCTGAAATTTCTCAGAGATGAAGGCAGCATTGATGATGAAAGATTCGCCAGAAACCGCTGCGAATACAGATTTTCAAAGTTCTACGGGCCGAATTATATTCGAAGGGAGTTGAGCGGTCTGAAAATTTCGTCCGAAATTACCAACCAGGCTCTCGCCGCCGTCACGGAAGAGGAGCATGAGGAACGAGCGTTTCAGCTTGCGGGAAAACGCCTGCCATCCCTGATTTCCTCTGAGGATGCCCGGGAAAAATTATCAAAATTTCTTCAGAATCGAGGTTATTCGTTTCCTCAAATTCGCGCGGCCATCAACCGGTTGAAAGAGGAATTTCCACACTGGGCCAGGCGGTCGGTCGGGCTGCAGGATAAGGGCGGTGATGAATATGTTCAGGAGGAATGAAACGCATTTGCATTAAATAACGTCTCACTTGATGAGCAAAAAATGTATAAATTAATTTATTTTACTTCCTTTCTACAGACCCTGATTTGAAAATCCCACAAAACATATGTCTTTTGAAAATGTCTATTTTAACTTCTTTTCTGTTGGGTCGCTCATTGCCACTCTGATGCTGGCTTTTGGCGGTCTTTTTCTATTGACTATTAAAAAGAAATCCGGGGCCACTTTCCACCTCGGACTAGGCTTTTTACTTCTGGCTTTTTTTTCCGGCGCCTATTTCTGGGCTGGCAGTATTTATGATGAATCGGCCGCCTTCCACCGCTGGATTACCATAGGTGTTGTTTTTCCTACCTCTTTGCATGTAACACAGTTCTTTTTTCATTTCCCGCGTTTGACCCATCCGCGTCTGGCAAAAACAGTATTGATCATTCAGTATATTGTAGGGATCTTATTTTCTTTGTATTTTTTTTCTGAAACAGCTTTTGCGCCCAAGTTCTATCAGTTCGAAGGGCATTTTTGGGATTTCAACCGGGCAACGGCAAACATGCGTACTGGTTATATGGTAATCATATTTATCTTGGTTTTCGGTCTTGTTGGAATCTGGAGGACGGTTGTAACTTCTTCGCCAGACCGCTGGGCTGTTCTGGGTATGCTGGTATCCTTTATGGTTATTACAGTCATTCCCGGCCTTCTCAATCCTCTCAGCCGCGAGGGAGCGATTGGGCGTGACACTTACATCACTCTATGGGATCTGTTGGTTGTTCTGGGCACTTTCAGTCTGCTGGTTATCTATATTAACAATACCAAAGACCGCTCCTCGTTTATGGATAAGATTATCGGAATCAGTCTGGTAGTTGTTCTATTGATCATGCAATTCTTGAGTGTTTTTCTGATTAAAGAAAGAGAAAATTCCTACGATGCGGTTCATAGCGAAATGTCTTCTCGTATTCTTCTGGATGATTCACAGCCGCCAGATCTGAAATACAGGGTGAGATATTCGCTTTATGATGACAGTTTTGAATTTTCTGATAATAAAGATACTGAGTTGAATTTTTCTGATTATCGCACAGAATTCTTAAATAAAGCTGTAATAGATGAAATTGAGAATCTGCCGGATGAAAATTTTGAACACGCTCTAAAGAAAATACTCTCTCGAAGCCACGCTTCCTTTGCAGGATATGCCGGCGCCATAGAAGAAATTTCCGCAAAAATTCCGGCAGGGCAGACAAATCGCGGAAAAATAATTGTAGAAAATTTAAACGATCTTAAATACACAATTATATACAGATATAATAAAATTAGCAAACTACCAGACGAAGGATTTCGAGAAAAGCTGACCAAATTTCTTTCCGGTTCGGGCGATTCATTCAGACCATTTCGTCGGGCGCTGGAAGAACAATTACGTACAAGCAATTCTCAAGGAGCCGCTTTGAAGACAGAGGCGCTTGAGTTATTGAGTGTGATTCAGCCCTCCGGAACAAGACACTACCGTCGTGATGCCGCAAATGCATATACGGCATTTATGAAGGCTGATTTGAAAAATGGTTTTGTCTACGAAATTGGCTACTCTTACCGAGCATACCGACAGTTTATTCATCCAACCGGTCTGACTTTGATTTTGATGCTGGTGGTTGTTCTAATTATAGTCCTTGTGGGATTTCGGTTTTTCTTTTCCGGCGCTCTAATAAATCCGCTAGATTCGCTCCTGGAAGGCGTTCGACGAGTCAATGAAGGCGATCTTTCAGTAAACGTAAGCGTGAAAGTGGAAGATGAAATCGGATTTCTTTCCCGATCATTCAACAGCATGGTTTCTTCTATTAGCGATGCCAATAAAAAATTGCAGGATTATGCTGACAATCTGGAAGAAAAAGTCCGGTTGCGCACTGATGAGCTGCAGAAAGCCTATGATAAACTCAAAGAGCTCGACACGCTCAAAACTAACTTTTTCGCCAATGTTTCGCATGAATTGCGTACTCCATTGACTCTTATTCTGTCGCCTCTCGAATCGATGATTCAGAAGGAAGCGGGCAGTCTTTCGGAAAGTCAGGCTACTCTTATTTCTTCCATGCATAAAAATGGGATACGCCTATTGAAACTGATAAACAATCTGCTCGACTTTTCAAAACTGGAAGCCCGGCAGATGAAAATGAAGTACCGTGAGATTGATCTTGCGGCTTTTGTAAAAGAGCTGACATCTTCTTTCGAATCCGCTGTGAAAAAATCCGGATTGGAAATGAAGGTCGATGTTCCGGATGGGAAAATGCCGGTGTTATTCGATGAAGAAAAAATGGAGAAAATTGTTATGAATCTCCTCAGCAATGCCTTTAAGTTCACTTCCAATGGCGGTATCTATATTTCTCTCAATGAAAGTAATGGCATTGTAAATCTCCAGGTGCGCGATACCGGAATCGGCATTCCTGAAGATAAGCTGGAATCCGTTTTTGAGCGTTTTTCGCAGGCTGACCAATCGGCCTCGCGAAAATATGAAGGAACAGGCATCGGTCTTGCTCTGGCAAAGGAGTTCACACATTTGCATAAGGGAACAATAGCAGTCGAGTCTGTAGTAGGCGAAGGAACCATTTTTAATGTGCGATTTCCCCGGGTTCCGCAAGAGCTGACTGTCGCTGGTTTGCAAACACAGAAAAGTAATAATGAATCGAATGAATCTGGAGAGTCCGGCGAATCCACGACACGACGTTCTTCATCGCGATCAGCTCTTTTAATGGAAATGGAGGACAGAGCGGAGAAATCCTTTGTAATGACCGATGAAACGGGTGATTATGAGATTATCGAAGATAAGGGCGATATCCACCGTTCTGTTCAGACTGTGCTAATTGTTGAAGATAACCATGATATGCGGAAATTCCTGTACTTTCTTTTGAAGCCCTATTTTCGGCTTCTGACCGCGGAAAACGGAAAACTGGGATTGGAAAAGACGATCACTCGTAAACCCGATCTGATTTTATCCGATGTAATGATGCCGGAAATGAGCGGTTACGATCTATTAACGGCGTTGAAAAAGGATGAAGAATTGAAGCATATTCCCATTATTCTTCTGACCGCTAAAGCCGATGCATTGATGAAAGCCGAAGGGCTGGAATCCGGCGCCGATGATTATCTGGCAAAGCCCTTCAATTCACGGGAGCTTCTTGCGCGCATCCGTACTCAACTGCGATTGCGTAAGCTGCAAAAAGAAATCATGATTATGCGAGACCAGCTGCTGGAGATGAACGAGAAGTTGAATGGTCAGCTTCAGGTCAATATTTCCGAGCTGTTAAGAGCGTCTCAGTTTCGCCAGTATCTTCCTCCACAGCTTGTCAATGCCATCCTTTCCAAAGAGCAAACGGCCATGGTCGAATCACGTCGTAAAAAACTTACCATATTTTTTTCAGACGTTGTCGAATTTACCCGCCTGACTTCCGAACTGGATCCGGAAGATTTGTCGCGAATTCTAAACCATTATCTATCAGAGATGACAGCAATCGTAAATAATCACGGGGGCATAATCGACAAATTCATTGGCGATGCGATTCTTGTGCATTTTGGCGACTATGATTCAAAGGGTGAAAAAGAGGACGCCTGCGCCTGCGTTCAAATGGCGCTCGACATGCAGATCCGGATGCGTGAACTATCCCCATACTGGATTGAAGAAGGCTTCCCCGAACCGCTGCAGATTCGGTGCGGGATTGCCACGGGAAGAGTGGCGGTTGGGAACTTTGGATCCAAGGATCGTGTGGATTATACTGTTATCGGTTCACCGGTCAATCTTGCCAGCCGCCTTCAGTCGAAAGCGGATCCAGGCGGGTTGCTGATTTCGCACCAGACATGGGCTTTGGTTCGTGAACGATTCAGGACAGTACCCCTGAAAAACATAAAAGTTAAGGGATTCAATCAAACATTTCCGGTTTATAAAGTCAGTCAATAATATATATTAATCTTTTGAGAGTACATTCCAGCTTTGTTCTGCTCCCAATACGAGCCAGCGGATCGGACAAAAGTTCCGAGAAACGCTTGACTGATTTTATCACAAATGTTAGCATGATACAATGTCAGACAATCAAACAAATCCATCGGAGAAAAAACGAGAGATCGGCCGGGCTGTCACGCCTGTTCCGGAAGCGACAGGAGAAGGCCAGCGGCGGCCGGGAAACCCCCTCATTGAACGGATACCGTCTCCAGAAAGCGCTAACCTGACTTTTTTTCAGAAATTAATTTGGACTATCCTGGCCATTGTTTGTGGAATCTGGATTGTGCTGCCGGAGCCAACGGATGTGATTCCTTTTTTCGGCTGGATTGATGAGTTTCTGGCGGCGACAGGGCTTGCGGCTATTCTGTTTGTTACTTCAATGAGAAAGCTGGGCATACACATTCCTATTGTGGACAAATGGGTTCACGACAGGTTTCGTCGTAAGAAAGGGATATAGTGCCGCGCCAGCATAAAGATTATGTTTTCACGCGGAGGGCGCAGGGGGGCGCAGAGGAAAAAGAAAATATGGTTAATCGTCCCCGGATGCTTGCCACAAGGACAAGATTCCTCTTCTCCGCGGACTTTGCGTTCTCTGCGTGAAAATCCGCACCCTTTGGTACTTAAAGATTACACTGGTATAACACTAGTCTTCGACAATCGGCGAAATTGAAAGAAAACGTTCCTTGCCGTCCATGATCAGCCGAATTCCCGTCACGCAGTGAACGGTTGTGGATCTTTTTTTTCCGCGGAAATTGAGTGTTTCGTCGCGCAGAATATCCAGTCTGTCTTTGAGACGCTCGTACGTTGAATCGCCGATCACCACTTCGCCGGCATTTGCGTATCTCTGAATTCGGGAGGTTGTATTGACAACATCGCCGACGACAGTCCAATCTCGTCTTTTCACGGTTCCGATTTCTCCGCGAATCACCCGGCCGGAATTGATCCCGATTCTCACATTGATCGGCGCCATCTCTGAAAGGGCGCGAAATTGATTGATCTGCAGAAACAGACTTTGAATCTCAAGACCGGCATGCACTGCGCTCTGCGCATCCTCAAAGACCGCCATTACGGCATCTCCCATGTATTTATCCACGTAACCATCCATCATTGTGATGGTTGTTGTCACAACCTCCCAGGTTTCATTGAGAAGTACGACGACATCCCGCAGAGGCCTTTCTTCGCTCATTTCGGTGAAACCGACTATATCGGCGAACATAATCGTAAGGTCCATTTCTTCCGCTTCAATATTCTCTGTGCCGTTGCGCACCGCTCTGAGAGCCCGGGCACGAACCTCCGGCGCCAGGTACAGACACATCAAATCCAGCGCTCTTTTTTGATCCAGAATCGAGGGTCCGTAGTGGACAGGTCGGACTTTTGCTCGTGTGCCGGCCCGGGCAGCGCCGATAATCTCAATCACCAGCTTTTGATTGATCTCCATCTTGTTGTAGCAGGCCTGGACGCCTTTGCGCATGATGAGAGTTGTAAGATCCCGGCTCAAATCATGCGACACCACGAAAATTGGCGCAGCCGGAGCCAGAGTTCGAAGAATATTAACAGATCTGAGGCCGTGACTGTCCGGCAGAGTTATTTCCAGGATTATCATATCAAAATCGGCTTCACTGAGTTCCGCCTGTGCAGCTGCCAGATTATCAGCCACACGTATCAGTGAGATGGTGCCGGCAGCCTCATAGGCAAAATCACGAAACTGTGCAGCGTCCCGCATGTTGCTGTCTACGATAAGAATACGAAGCGGTCGGTCAGTCAAAAGTGAACTCCAGACTAAAAGAATGCTTCCGAATACAACTCAGTCAATCGAAAAAAAGTCCAGACGGCTCAAGGTTGATTTTTTTTCTATTTTTTCTTGCCAGTTGGAATGCCGATACATATACTGTATCCAATGTTAAATCATGCGCTGACAAATTTGGTCCTAAGTCTGCTATCTCGGCAATATATGTCGTAGGGAGCGCGCGCATTCAATTCAAAAAAGCCCGCTTCCATGCGGGCTTTTTTGTTTCAGGTTTTCCTGAGCAGGCCCGCCAGAGCGGGATACAGGAGAATACTATGAAACAGCCGGTGAAAAAACCTATTTTCTACGATGTCACACTCCGTGACGGCAACCAGGCTCTGCGGTGCCCCTGGAATCTTAACGAGAAGCTTCTGGTTTTTAATCAGCTCGTGAAACTGGGCGTACAGGGGGTCGAGGCGGGATTCGCATCCGCCAGCCAGATGGACTTTGAAGCATGCCGCCTTATAGCCTCTCAGGCGCCCCCTGGTATGATCATATCCAGCCTGTCCCGGGCTGTCGAGTTTGAAATTGAAAAATCCTGGGAAGCGATTCAATGCGCATCCGCTCCCCGCGTCCATATCGTGCTGGCCCTCAGTCCATTCACGATGGAACACATGCTCCGCCTGAAGCCGGCGCAGGTTCTGGAAAAAGCAGTGAAAACCGTAAGTTTTGCCAGATCAATCATGGGAGGGCGCGGCAGCATTCAGTTCTCGGCAGAACATTTTGGCGACTGCATCGACAATCTTGATTTTGCGATTGAGGCGCTCAAAGCTGTAGCGGATGCCGGGGCTGCCGTCGTCAATCTCGCCAATACGGTGGAGCGATACCGCCCGGCTGTGTTTGTCAGGATGGTCGAAAAAGTCGTATCGGCCATGCCTGGGCATGTCACTGTTGCGGTTCATGCGCACAACGATCTCGGAATGGCAACGGCGACCACTGTGGAAAGTTATTTCGCCGGCGCATCTCAGCTCGAGACCGCGCTCAACGGTCTGGGAGAGCGATCCGGCAACACAAATATGTACGAGACGGCCTGCGCTCTTTCTGCATGCGGAATCGAGGTGCCGTTGAACTTTGACGCCATTTTTGAGACAGCGCACCTTGTGTCGCGCATGACCGGCATTGCGATTCCGGAAAAAGCGCCGCTTATCGGCGAGGATATTGTTTCGCACAGAAGCGGAATGCACCAGGACGGCGCGTCCAAAACAAAAAACCTCGAGAAGGGCGCCTACCGGGCATTCGATCTGCAGAAGATCGGCCGGACGGAGCGCGAACAGATTCGTTTTACGAGCCAGTCCGGAAAGGCTGCTGTCTATGAAATACTGCGGCAGATGGGTATTGAAATATCGCGGCAGGATGCGGCCAGGATGCAGCCGATTCTGAAAAAAATATCAGAGATGTCCGGAGGCGAACTGACGTGCGAAGAGATTGCTGACATCTATCGATGTGAATTTTCGCAGACGGCGGCGTCGTTTTCGTGACAGCAGGGCCGGTCTGACTCAATTCATCTGCAGGCTGCCGGTTTTCCATCGCAGCCTGCAGGGCAGCGGCTGAGTCTTACTTCCTTTCGCTGATCGGTATGTAACGGTTTGAAGTGACGCCCGTGTAAATCTGTCTGGGCCGAAGCGAAATGTGCGGAACTTCCAGCCGCTGTTCTTCCCAGTGAGACAGCCATCCAGCCAGTTTGCCTATCACACGGATAACGTTATTCATGTTGGCAGGAATTCCGATCATTCGAAAAATTACAGCTGAATAGAAATCCAGATTTGGATAGAGTCGCATCTCCTTGAAATAGGGATGCCCGAGAGTGAATTCTTCCACTTCCAGAGCCTTCTCGATCAGAGGTTCTTTCAAGGTCGCCTTTTTAGATTTATAGTAACTGTGGAAAAGTTTCTTGATAATCACAGCTCTCGGATCCACAACCAGATAACTGCTGTGGCCCAGTCCGTTGGAATGCAGCCCTTCGCGGCCCTGAATAAATTTCTCAAAATATTTGTCCGGCGACTGCTGATGATTGATCATGTCTTCCAGCATTTTGATCGGAGGAATATTTGCTCCGGCTTCCCGGGCGCCCCAGAGAGCGCACATTGCCGCGTTGACGCAGGCGAAGAGGTTCGATTTCGTTCCCGCGACAAGCCTCAGGGTGGAAGTGGCAATGTTCTGCTCGTGATCGCTGTAGAGCATCAGTATCTGATTCAATATCCTGTCATCTTCCGGCGGCACAGTGTACGGCTCTGAAGGGACGGCAAACATCATGTTGAGAAAATTCTGGCAGTAGGGCAGTTCATCGCGCGGATAAATGAATGGATGCCCGATGGATTTTTTGTACGCCCAGGCGGCCAGCGTTCGCACCTTGGCCAGCAGTCTTGCCTTGATGTCGACACCCTGACCGTAGTGAACTTCGTACGCCTCTGGATAATAGCTGGAAAGAGCGGTCACCATGGTAGCCAGTATCGCGATGGGATTTACCGTTCCAGGAAAAGAATCGAAAAAATTGCGCATGGATTCATGAATCATGGAATGCTTGCTGAGCGATGTTGAGTATACTCTCAACTGTTCCTCAGTCGGCAACGCGCCGAAACTCAGCAGGTATGAGGTCTCAACAAAAGTGGACTGCTCAACCAGCGCTTCCACATTGATGCCCCTGTAGAGCAGCGTTCCTTTTTTTGAATCGATCCAGGTGATGGAACTTTTTGTGGCGGCGGTATTGTTCAGAGATCTGTCAAAAGTAGTCACACCGGTCTTTTCATAGAGGTCCGATATATCGACTGCCTGAGCTCCATCGGAACCGGTCAGTACAGGCAGATCAACAGATGTGCCGTCTAAAGTAATTTTTGCGCCTGAATATGCCATAGCACACAGGATTTTCAGACGATTTGGGTCGCAAGTTATTTTTTCCGGCGCAGGCGAATCCGCAGATACTGGATAAAATCTCCAATGGTCATGCGGGAAGACAATTCGGGCAGTTTTTCATAATGCACGGGAGAACTCTGTACCGGCAGCCCTTCTCCGGACTGACCTTCCAGGTCCGCCGGGGGCACATAGCGGATCTGAATCCGCTCGCCGCGTCTTTTTTCAGTGTGTTTCTCGGGCAGACGGGCCGCCAGAGTTATGTCGATTCTTAAAAACTTTTTATTAATAATGTTAATATTCATATGCCCGCTCAGGATGCGGATAATTTCACGTACAATCGCCCATTTTACCCAGAGGCTTCCCTTGTCCGGGTGCAGGCTGGTCAGGAGTTCGTAAAGTTTTCTTGTCTGGCGGAAATCATCATGATAGAGCAGGAATCGAAAGTGTATATTCTGATTCAAATCAGAGGTGATGATGAGATCGATATGTTTGAACTCTTTGAAACCAGGAAAATCGATCAGCCGGATCACCATTGAGTTTACCAGTTCCAGGCTTGTGTTCAGTTCGATTGCTGGATTTACTTTTATGTAGCAGGTGATGGACTGCTGCGGTATCACGGCCGTGATAAAATCATTGAAGTTCACCGTTTCAACGTATTCGGGCTGGGTGATCACCTCCAGTCGGCTGAGTTCCAGAATATCGTCCAGGTTATTCTGGAGCTGGTCGACCTCGATTTCCAGTTCCTTCATCGTATTTTCTTTTGATTCCTGGGTTGCGGACGGAGAGAACACGGCCTTGCAGTGCATTGCAATCAGGTCCGCAGGTTTTCGCACAAGCGTGTTCAGGTATCCAAAAACTCGGTCGCGAAGTTCATTCACAGTGTTGAGCTGGTTCTGCCGGCCTTCCACGTCTTTCTGCAGCTGGATCAGCCGGTATATCAGGGCCACCGCAATTGCCAGGTTGAATATGAGCACGCCGGTGTTGAAAAAAGATCTGCCTCCGATAAATCCGCGTTCCACCCCGAAAAATTGAACAGTGGCGGCTGTCATAACCGCTGTGCCCGCTGAAATAATGATGGCATCTCGGTCTTTCTGCTTCACGGCCTTCTGAATCGTATAGTAAAGATAAAACGCGAAAAAAGGCAGGTTGATGAAAAACCAGATGCTGATAATCTTATCCCACATCACAGGCCGCATTGTCACAATGACAGCGGCCGCCGTCAGTCCGTTTATGAGCGCGTATGCATGATAGAACAGTTTTGTTTTTATTTTAAATAAATTAATAAAAAAATAAAAATAAATGGAAGGCAGTGCGATGTATGCGAGCTGTTCCAGCAGCTTAAAAACCAGGAATGAGTTTCCGATCGAGAACCGAAGATCATTGCGAAAGAACTGCTGCAGCGCGAATGTCGCCGCAAATATGCCGTACCAGAGATATTCCCTGTATTCTTTCACGCGAAAATACAGCAGAATGAAAAAAATCCCGGAAATAAGATAGATAAATGTGAAAATCAGGCTGTTCGTTTCTTTTTTCCAGATCAGCCAGTTCGCTCTCTGCGTGGTGGTGATTTCCGCATACGAACCAAGAATGCCGATCTCGCCGCGGAAGGATCCCTTGACGCGAATCGCCAGCGTGTTGTCTCCATTCACGATCAGGTTGGCGGGAATCGGATAGATTCTGGGACGGCCGTACTGGTTTGCCTCGCTGTTCAGATTTCCCGTTTTTCCGATCAGAACGCCGTTTAAATAGATTTCATCCGCGTCGTACACGGCGCTCAAAAGAAGGGCCACATTCTGTTCGGATACAGCCAGCGGCATCGTTTTGCGCAGCCAGACAATTTTTTCAGGCGTGACTTTTTCCCGGGCAATATTTCCAGGAATCTGAACGCTCCTCCATGATGAATCGTCAAAATCGGAAGCGGCAAAACCAGGATCGTCTGAAGCGCTGAGTTTCCAGGATCCGTCGATTGATTCGCGGTAATCCTGGGCATGAACTGCTGCGGGGGCAAGACACATGGATATCAGAACTACGGTTGCTGCGAATAAACGTGGAGTCAGTTCCTGCGAGGCTCTCATGCTGCAGCCTCCATCGCGGAAAGCGGCACCCGGAAAGCAAATGTTGAAAAGAACCCGGCGCCGCTTTCAATTTTTACGGAACCGTCCAGGCGTTTGGCTATCAGATCGACTATCGTCAGTCCAATGCCGATGCCCGGTATCTCGGAAGAGTCGTCGACTCCGCGTACAAATTTCTCAAAAAGCATTTTCTGCTGGTCGGCGTTCAGTCCCGGTCCTTCATCGCGCACCATATAAATAAGCTGTTCGCTGTCTTTTTCGACGGATATTTCCACCTGGCCTTTAGTGTAAAGAAGCGCATTTTCCACCAGATGGTAGAGAGTTGCCGAGAGCAAATCCGGATCTCCGATCACTTCGACGCCTTCTTCCGGCAGATCCAGCATGAGCCGTTTCCGGTTCTGACGGGTTGCGGTAAGCGCCTGATCGATCACATCCTGGCTCAATTTCCGCAGACTGAAACGAACGCGCCGTACAGTGTATTCGCGCAGTTCCAGCAGTGTCAGCAGATTTGAATCGTTCAGCATATTCTCCAGGTTCACTATCGCGGTGCGAACTCGTTCTTCAGGGTCGGCGTTCCTTTTTTTGGCGGTTTCCTTTTTCAGGCTGTCTGAGATGGCCTCTTTCATGCCTTCAAATATAACCCGAAATTCGTTTGAAATATTAAAAATCGAGTGAGTCTTTTTCTTTTCGACCTGACGAAGCTCTTTTTCCTGGTCTTCCAGATGCCGGTAGAGCCAGAGAATTGAATCAGACAGCTGCAGGGATACAAAACCCAGGAAAAATAAAAACGCGTAAACAGTGACGCGCGGCGTGTTGATAATTCTCAGAGTCTGCATCATGTCGTGCAGGACGGCAGGCGCAAGACATACAAATCCGAGAATCAGATACTGCAGCTGCTGCTTCTTCTCCGCATAATTCGTTTTAACAATCCAGGCAGTCAACCCCAGGGCGAAAACCATTCCGAGAAGATTCGCCCGGACAAGCATCGACCAGGTGGCCGGTTTTCTCGAAACGATTGTGGAGACCAGCAGGGTGAAAAATATCAATGCATAGTACAGCTCGAATATTTTTACGAGCCCTGGCTTCGGAATTTTGATGAGGTGTATGAGAAAACGGAGAAAAATCGGCGGCAGAAGAAAGAGAACGAACAGCTCAAACTGATACGAAAGTTCAAACGAATCAAAAAGACTGTAACGCACCCAGGACCGCATCAGGTGATACAACCCCAGAAACAGAGAAAAAAGAGAGAAATAAAGATTTTCTTTTTTGTTAAGAAAGAATACAAAAAATAGTCCAAAAAACCCCGCCACGAGAATGTAGACACAGCTGAAAGCAATTGCGGGCACATCGGTCAATATCAGCTGCTTTATTCTTGCCGACTCATTTACAATTTCCGGCGGTTCGTAAAAACCGGCGCCGCCTGTTGAGCCTCGTATATGCACGGCAATCACGTTATCGCCTTCGCGCCAGAGATGGCCGGGCAGGGAATAAAGCCGGCTTTTCTCGGTATCCACGCGGATCGGAGATGTCAGGGAACCGGTCTGTCCGATCAGTGTGCCGTTGAAGTACGCGGCATCTGCATCTTCGATTCTTCCCAGAAACAGCGCAAGTCCATCGTCCGGATGCCCGCTCAGCTCAATGTGACAGCGGTACCAGCCGTCGTCCGCGTAATTTCGCATGTCTGCAATCTTATTCCACTGGCCAGGAACGGGCACAGAGGCCCAGCCTGTCTCTGCCAGTTCCGATGAGGAGGCGCCGGGCGGATTTCCCTTCATGAATAGCCAGTTTCCAGTCAGCGAGAGATTTGCGCCGGATGTGTACGATTTCTGGCACTGTGCCTGCAGTTTCAAGGGCGTGGCTGCTGCACAAACCATCACTGTCAAAAAAGCGCCCATCAATCGCGCATTTTTTGTTCCAGCGGCTTTACGGATAATATTTAGGCCCCTGAGAAACACTACTATAGTATCGGGTCCAGGCATATGTTTATTGAAGAGGCCGAATTCTGCCAAATCGGTGGCGGCCGGTCGGCTTGATGTAGTCACCCATTCGGATTTTGTCTGGATTTTCAAGTGAATTTATCATGGCCAGCAGGCTGTCCAATCGTTCCGGCTGGAGGGAAATACGACCCGGATCAGCAGTTTCCTCATTAAATAGCGTATGGACTGCACATCCACGGCTG
Organism: Spirochaetia bacterium; assembly: GCA_009885105.1. GTDB lineage: Bacteria > Spirochaetota > Leptospiria > Leptospirales > Leptonemataceae > VFLI01. The sequence goes on from VFLI01000016.1 coordinate 60,688, forward strand.
TCCGGCATATGTTCACAGTCAGCATACTGGCAGTCATCAGAGACGGCAGAAATTTCAGGAAAGGAATCCACAATATCCCTACGGGTCAGATGCGCCAGTCCCCACTCCTTGACACCGGGTGTGTCGATGAACATGGCATTGCCGGAGACAATCAGGCATGAATTGGTCGTTGTGTGTCTTCCTTTTTTGTGGACCGACAGCTCTCCAATCCGCTGCAGAGCCGATCCTGCCAGCAAGTTCAATAAAGTAGATTTTCCCGTGCCGGATTGACCGGCCAGAATTGTAACGCCTTCTTTAAGCGCTGTCCACAGACGCTCTTTTTCGCTGACCGGCTGTTGATTGAGCAGGTCAAAACTGTAAACAGAATATCCCAGATTTTTATAGAGATCAATCATCCCTTCTGCCTCTTTTTTCGCCTGAGAATTTTCCAGCATATCCGGCTTGGTGAAAAGGATCTGCGCCTCAACCGCTCCCGCATGACAGCTGGCCAGAAAACGATCCACAAAATGATACCGCGGCGGCGGATTCGTCAGACTCACGACCAGAAGAGCTCTGTCCAGATTCGCTCCCAGCGCCTGGATTTCCGACGGTGAAGCCCGGCAAAGATCATTCTTTCTGGGGACCACGGCTTCGATCAGAGCCTCTCCTGAATCCTCCAGTCGGTAATGAACGTGGTCTCCGACCATAATAAGGTTGCGCATGCGATGGTGTTCCGGCCGCGCTTTTTCAAGCCGGAGTTTTCCCCGGAGCCTTGCGCGAATCTCTCTGTCCCTTTCCACGGACAGAATGTTGTAGTAGGCTCCGAATATTCGGCAAACGATTCCCGTTTCCTGGTCACTGCGGACTGTCAGCGGTTTTCCTCCAGAGCAGGTCTTCTTCTTCCAGGTTATTGTCCGATTTTATGAATGTGCGTTCCAGCATGGGACCGTATCCGGACGACAGGCGAATCACAAAAGTTATGGATCCGTTGGGATTGTTCTCCATTCGAATGATATCATACTGATCCCTGTCCGGCTCAAATCCTGTGTCTTTTGTGTAGCTCAAGAATGCCGGATCGGGCGGCCTCTGAAAGCGAATGATCCTGTCTCCGTTGCGGTACTCACCGAGAAAATTTACAGGCGGATAGATTCTCCCCGCGGTGACCGTCACCCGTGTGCGATGCGGCAATTCTGTGACACAGGAAAAACTAACAGTGATTAAAAAAAACACGAGAGTCGTCAGAAAAAGACGGTGATCACAGCGGTATGCGGGATAAGAATAAAAAAAAGAAAGCATGCTGCCGGTCCTGGGCCTCTGAATCATTGTTACAAACTCCATTCCTCGCCTTCCCCGTTTCCCCGTGGTTTGATCTTCTCGTAATAAAGATTGACAATCGGCGTCTTTTTTTTCTCAAATCCGAAAAACCATGTCGATTTTCCTGTGGCTATGATAAATTTGCGGTATGGGATTTTTTTCATTTCTGAAAAGACGAAAAGAAGGGGCCAGAAAGAGCGATTTTTCAGGAGGTCTGCGTCAACTGGATCAGTTCAAAAAATCCCTGATTCAGCTTCGGCCCACTGCAGAACTCTGTGAAATTGTTATAGCGTTTGTGGCAGAATTCCTGGAATCGGAAGAGATAGGAATCTATCTCTGGAATGAAAAAGAAGGAGCTTTCAAGCTGTGGCCTCCGCACCTGAAAGCGGCTGAAAAGTTCATGATATTTGATCCGTTTCTCCTGATTTTAACGGACAATGATCGAATTTACAGCCGCAGCGAGTTTATCAATCCGGACGGAAGCTCCCGACCGTCGCAGACGGAAGGATATCGTTTCTGCGAGCTGACAGGCGCCCGGCTCATTGTGCCGCTCGTGCTCAACCAATCGCTTGTTGGTGTGCTGTTTGTCGGAGCGATGAAAGAAACAAGAAGTCAGATGGAAATCCTGCACACGCTCGACGAGGTCCGATCTCTGGCCGTGATGGCAATCTCAAACTCTATTCTGTATGCCCGGCTCGAAGGAATACTGGCCACCCTGGAAGAAAAAGTCCAGGAGAGAACACGAGAACTGGAAAACGCTCAGAGCCAGCTTGTACAGTCCGAAAAAATGGCGATGCTGGGTGTCATGGTCGCCGGCATCGCTCATGAAATCAACACGCCCGCCGGAGTGATGCAGGGCGGAGTTGAGAATATTGAGAAAAACCTGTCTTTCATACTTTCCAATCTGGATATCGCGCGTCAGTTCGCAGAAGCCGCGGATATGGAAATCTTTTACAGAATTCTGGAAAGCATAAGCCGCGAAAACGGAAGAATCCGCGAAATCAAAGACGCATTCAGGCGCAAAAAAGAGCTGACAACCGGACTGGAAAAAGCCGGCACCAGCAGCGCCAGAGAACTGGCCACTTTTCTTGTGGAAAACGGTCTGTACGATCCCGCCGGCGGAGACGAAAAAACATATCTGGAAGATTTTTTATCCGATGAATTGATTTTCAATCTCCGGCTCATTTTGTCCAGAACTCAGAAAGGCGGCGCCGTATCGTTACTGAGATTCCTGAACGAAGTAGCGAACAGCAACCGCAATCTCCAGAACATGCGAACTTCGATTCGTTCGATCGTGCGGATCATTCGAGCCCTTAAGTACTATTCGCATCTGGATCAGGGGAAAATGGTTCACGCCGACCTGCACGAAGGCATTGAAAATACTCTGGTGATTCTGAGCAGCCTGATGAAACATCACGTTGAAGTCGTAAAAAAGTTCGGCGAGCTGCCTTCTGTGGAATGCAATCCGGACGAGCTCAACCAGGTCTGGACAAACCTTTTTACGAACGCGTATCAGGCCCTGAAATCCAGTCCAGGCGCCAGGATAGAAATCAGTACACAAAAAGACGAAAATCGTGGTACCGTCACGGTGGTGATTCGGGACAATGGACCCGGTATTCCAGCCGAAATTCTCGGTAAGATCTGGGATCCGTTTTTCACAACGAAGGATCAGGGCGAAGGCAGCGGACTGGGTCTGGGCATCGTAAAAGGAATTGTGGAAAAACACAGGGGAATCATTGAAGTAGAGTCCCGACCGGGATTGGGAAGCGCGTTTAGGGTTACTCTGCCGATTCTCCAGACTCGTGAAGAGTAGTAAAATCGGAAATGGCGGAAATTCGATTTTTTTAAACAACAACTCAATCTAAAAAAAATATTGCCGATTCGAAGCAACTGCTGTTTCTTTTAACATCTGGAGGATTTATGAAGAAAAAACTTTTATTTGTGACAGTAGCGCTTTTCTCTATAGTTTTAGGAACAGCAATCTACGCTGGCGCTCAGGATTTTACAGCGGTTAATAAAACCAGCAAGGTAATCACGCACATCTACGTATCCCAGGCAAGCAAAACTTCATGGGATGAAGATGTACTGGGAGCCGGAACTGTACTGGAGCCAGGCGCATCAGTTGAGATTAATTTTGACGGCCATGAAGATTGTCAGTGGGATTTCAAAGCAGTTGACGCAAATGGCGGGGCACATTACCTGTACAATGCCAATCTCTGCCAGCTTCACACAATAAATATTACTAACTAACTAAAGATCGTTGATTTTTAAGTAATATCAGTGCAAAAAGGATGATTGAATGATCTTCTTAATTGAGGAACATTCATCATTCTTTTTTTTTGAATCGATTGACCCAGCGCAGTTGACGTAAGCGCTGGCAATCGAAGAACCTGGAGAGAATTCTAAAATAAATATCTCTGCATGATCCCAGGTTCACGGATAAAATAGAAATAATTTACCGCACTCTGTGGGAATTGAACAATCCAGAAAATTCGAATCGTGCCGAAAATGACCAGGATCACACCCGCGCTTACAAGCAGCACGGTTATTGATTTGCTGTGTCTGATATAGAAATCAGCGGTCTGACGGTGCAAACCGCTGATCGCAAAGAACAGTACTGCGACACAGGCTGCTATTCCCAGAGGATGAAAGCGCATTGCTTCCCAGAAATGCAGATGCAGCACGGCTGCGACAGACCGTGTGAGGCCGCATCCCGGGCAGGGCAGGCCCGTGATATTGTGGAAGAAGCAGATGGAAATTCCAAAACCGTTCTGGGGCATTAACAGAGACAACAAAAGAACTGCAAAGGACCCGATCTGAAATACCCTCAAATCTCCCGGGGTTGTGCGTGAAAAGACTGGCATCTCTGATTGCAGTAAAGAGAAAATATTCCTTATGGTCAAGTCGATTTTATCGGGACGAAATTTTCTGGATTTCTGTATTCTTCTCTCCTCAGTCTGTATTTCTCCGCTGTGGATCGGATAAGTTCTTCCTCCTGCGGGGTGATTTCCCGGATCACTTTTACGGGGGAACCCATGGCCATCATTCGCGGAGGGATTGATTTGCCGGGAGGGAGCAGACTGCCGGCGGCCAGAAAAGCAAATTCGCCTATCTCGCATCCATCGAGGACAGTGGACCCGATGCCGATGAAAGCAAAATCTTTGAGAGTGCAGCCGTGGAGCGTCACACGATGCCCGAGGGTGCAGTTGTTTCCCATTGTCAGCGGATACTTCCCGCCGGTAACATGAAGCAGGCTCATGTCCTGAATGTTGCAGTTCTCTCCAATCGTAATGGAATGCACATCGCCGCGAAGGACGCAGCCGAACCAGACGCCGCTGCCCGCCCCGATGCTCACATTGCCGATGACCTGCGCGTCGGGCGCGATAAAGACATCCATTGCGATCTGAGGGGTGAGATTGCCAAGTCTGTAAATCATAACTTCTGCCGCTTACACGTTGAAACGAAAATAAACGATGTCGCCGTCGGCGATGATGTATTCCTTTCCTTCCAGCCTCATTTTTCCCGCTTCTTTGGCTGCGTTCATGGATCCAGCAGAAAGGAAGTCTTCGTAGGCCGTCACTTCCGCGCGTATGAAGCCGCGCTCGATGTCGGAATGGATTGCGCCGGCGGCCTGGGGCGCGAAGCTGCCCTTGTGGACTGTCCAGGCTCGAACCTCTTCTTCACCGGCTGTGAAAAATGTGATCAGGTTCAGCAGATAGAAGGCGACGTGTATCATCCGGTTCAGACCCGGCTCATCAAGGCCGATGCTTTTTAAGTATTCGCTCTGCTCATCCAAAGACAGCGCCGCGATTTCTTCCTCGATCCGGCCGCATACGGTCACGGTGCTTGCATGCTCGGCTTTTGCGATTTCTTCAACTTCTTTGGTCATGCGATTCCCGGCTTTCGCCGAAGCTTCGTCCACGTTCATAACGTAAAGAACCGGTTTCTGGGTCAGCATCTGGAATTCGCGCGAAATAGAAAATTCATCAGAAGTGAGCTTTAATGTCCGCAGAGGTTTTTCCTCTTCCAGGTGTTTCATCAGTCTTTCGCCAATTTCGAACAATTGTTTCGATACTTTGTCGTTTGATTTAGCTTTTTTTTCCAGACGGGACAGCTGTTTGGACAGGGAGTCCATATCGGCCAGTATCAATTCCAGATTGATGATGCGGATGTCATCGGCCGGTGAAACTTTGCCGCGGACATGAATGATATTTTCATCCTCGAAGCATCGGACCACATGAGCGATCGCGTTTGTTTCTCTGATATGCGAAAGAAACTGGTTGCCGAGACCTTCTCCCTTGCTTGCCCCCTCCACGAGTCCCGCAATATCGAGAAACTCCATCGAGGCCGGCATGATCCTCCTGGGCTTTACAATGTCCGCTATTTTCTGCAGCCTTGCATCCGGCACATCGACCCTTCCGACATTCGGCTCAATCGTACAGAATGGATAATTGGCCGACTGTGCGCCGGCTTTTGTGATCGCATTGAAGATAGTCGATTTGCCGACATTCGGCAGTCCCACGATTCCGCAGTTCAGCGCCATAGTTTTTTACGTCCGAAATCGGCTGCGGCTGAAAATTTGAATCGCCGGTCAGCGCCGAAATTTATTTTCCTGTTAATGTGCGGCATAAGACAGTATGTTTCCCTGCAGCGCATGTTGATTGGAGCATTTTTTTAGGTGGAGTCCTCAGGACAAATAGAATATTTATGAAAGAATTGGAGCAAAAGAGAAAACGAGTTCTGGATGTCGGCCAGTGCGGTCCGGATCACAGGGCCATTGCATCCCTGCTCGCGGCCCTGGGCGCTGAAGTGGAAAGAGCGGCCCTGCCAGGGGAGGCGATGGCAGCGCTGGAAAAAGAGCGCTTTGATCTGGTTCTGGTGAACCGAAAAATTGACCAGGACTATTCGGAAGGCATGGAACTTGTAAGGATGATGCAGGCAAATCCCAAAACTAAAGGGATCCCTGTCATGCTTGTGTCCAATTATCCGGAGGCGCAGTCCGAGGCTGAGAAAGCCGGCGCGCTGCCCGGCTTTGGCAAGATGTCATTGATGCAGCCGGAAACCAAAAGAAAGCTGAAAACGGTATTGAAGCTGGATACATAAAGTTCCTTTTTTTTCTCGACGGCAGAGAAGCGCAATTTATCACAATCCTGCATGAAAGTTAAATTCTGGGGCGTTCGCGGCTCGATCGGCTCTCCCATTAAAGGTCACGGGGTCAAGGAAAAAGTCCGGAAGATTCTGACATATGCCTCGCCGGCGGATGTTCTGGATGAGGAGACGATTGACCGTTTTCTCAAGTCCCTCCCGTTTTCGCTTCTGCATACCTACGGTGGAAACACTACATGTCTCGAAGTCAGAAGTAAGAAAGACGACCTGATCATTGTGGATGCCGGCACCGGCATACGCGAACTCGGCAACAGACTGCTGCATGAAGATTTTATGCAGGGGAAGGGCGAATGCCACATGGTGTTCACGCACACTCACTGGGATCATATCCAGGGTCTGCCGTTTTTCGGGCCGTTCTATGTGCCGGGGAACAAATTCCATATCCACGCTATTTCGGAAAATATTGAGGACCGGCTTCGTTACCAGCACAGTGAGCGGCACTTTCCCGTGCCGTTTGAAGGTTTCAGCGCAAACAAGGATTACATACAGCATAAAGAGTCGGATGTCTGGTCCGTGTATGGAATCAATATCAGTCATAAGGGAATGCGGCATCCCGGAAATTCCTATTCCTACAGATTTGAAGAGGAAGGGAAAATCCTGATTTTCGGCAGCGACGCGGAATTCAAACTGGAGGATATGGACAACATCGACACATATGTTGAATATTTCCGTAACGCAGATGTGCTGATATTTGACACACAGTACACATTTGAAGAACAGCTGCAGAAAATTGACTGGGGTCACAGCTCAGCGTCGATAGCGACTGATATCGCCATGAAAGCGCATGTGAAAAAACTGGTTCTGTTTCATCACGATCCGTCCTACGATGACGAAAAGCTGGACGAAGTATTCATGAGAGCGATCCGCTACAAGGAAATGATGGACTTCGACAAAACCAGCAAGCTGGAAATCATCATGGCATACGAAGGATTGGAAATTAATATATAAAAAACCCTGGGAGCGGTAAGATTATGGCTGAGAAATTCATTGTATCCATCGATCAGGGCACGACAGGGTCCCGTGTTTTCTGTTATGATACATCGGGCCGAGTGATGGTGACAACATACAGGGAATTCACCCAGCATTTCCCAAAACCATCCTGGGTTGAGCACGACGCAGAGGAAATCTGGGAAGGCGTGAAATCGCTTTTGAAAGAGACGCTGGAGAAAGGCGGTCTGGACGCGAAAAATGCTCTGGGGATCGGCATAACAAATCAGAGGGAAACAACCGTTCTCTGGGAAAGAAAAACAGGACGGCCCGTGCATCACGCCATCGTCTGGCAGTGCCGCCGAACTACGGAAATCTGCGAACAGCTGAAAAAAGACGGTCATTCGGATGCGATACGAAAAAAAACAGGCCTCGTCGTTGACGCGTACTTTTCCGGCACAAAAATGAAATGGATTCTGGATGCTGTGAACGGCCTGCGCGACAGGGCCGCGAAAGGCGAAATCGCAGCCGGCACAATTGACAGCTTTCTTCTTTTCAAGCTCACCGGAGAACACGCCACCGATTACACAAACGCCAGCCGGACTATGCTTTTTAATATTGAAAAAAAGAAATGGGACGATGATTTACTAAAAATATTGAATGTTCCTGGTAACATACTGCCGGAAGTGAAATCAAGCCGGGGACTGTTTGGAAAAACAAAGGGCCTCGGCATCATTCCAGACGGAATACCGGTTCTGTCGATGGCGGGAGACCAGCAGGCTGCGCTGTTCGGGCAGCTCTGCGTGAAACCGGGCCAGGTAAAAAACACATACGGCACCGGATGCTTCCTGCTCTTCAACACCGGGGACAAGTATTTGATAAGCAAATCGGGTCTTCTGACCACGCTGGCCTGCGACGCTTCCGGGAAAGTCTGCTACGCTCTGGAAGGCTCTGTATTCATCGGCGGAGCTGTGATTCAGTGGCTGCGGGATTTTATGAGATTTTTCGCCAATGCGAAAGAGACGGAAGAAATCATTTCGGATATCAAAGACGAGGAAGACGACGTCGTGTTTGTCCCCGCCTTCGCGGGGCTGGGCGCGCCGCACTGGGATATGAACGCGCGTGGAGCGATATTCGGGCTTTCGCGGGACACGACTCCAGCGAGAATCACCCGAGCGGCTCTGAAATCCATCGCTCTGCAGAGTATGGATCTGGTGCGCGCCATGGAAAAGGACACAGGCGAAAAAATGCCTCTCCTGCGAGTTGACGGGGGAGCGACCTCCAACAACTATCTGATGCAGTATCAGGCGGATATCCTCGGTAGTTCCGTAGAGCGTCCGTCGAATGTAGACACAACCGCGCTCGGTGTCGCATATCTGGCCGGTATGGAAGCCGGTGTATGGAAAGACGCTTCCGATCTTCTGAAACTTCAAGCGGACAGAAAAATATTTTCCCCGCATATGGACGACGGCAGACGAAACAGGGAAATCACATACTGGAATAAAGCCGTCGACCGCGTCAAAGCCTGGAAAGAATAGAGCAATTCCCAGGTTTTTCGATCGACGGAATTTGCAGACATCTCTTAAACCGGGACCATGAAAAAGTCAGGCGCCTGGCCGTCAGCCGGTCCAGCGACAGCATCGGGACGCTGATGATTGTTCCGGCGGCCGGCACAACCAATGCCATGAGCGGAATAGGGGAAGCCTATCTCGACGGAATAGCCATGCTGATCATCAGCGGCGGAGTGCGACGCGACACCGGCAAATTCTATCAGATTCATCAGATCGATCAGGGACGGATGCCGGGCGGGATAGTAAAAAAATATTACTATATTGACTCCAGGGAAAAAATCATCCCGGCGATCTATGAAGCTTACAGAACCGCCGTTTCGGGCGAACCGGGTCCAGTGTTTGTGGAAATTCCCCAGGAGATTCAGCTCTTTCAGTCGGAGATTTCTGAACTGCCTGCTGGCGGTCGGGCTTCGCTTCGCTCACTGATAAAAAAAAGAAAAGGCTGACTACCCAGGATCGTGGCGTGGAAAAAGGAATGAAAAATTGGTGAGCCCGGGGCATTTCTTCCAGGCGCTGCGGAGCAGAATGAAACAGGATTCGTTCCTTGTCGCGGATGACGGCAATCATACATTTCTGTGCGCGGAGCAGTTTCCCGGTTACGAACCGAACCGCCTCATGTCTCCGACAGATTTCATCTGCATGGGCTATGCAATCCCGGCGTCAATCGGCGTTAAGATCGCCAATCCGGACAAACAGGTTGCCGCCATTGTCGGCGCCGCATTTTTTGCCATGAATAATGATAATGAAATTGAGTCCGTGCTCGACGGGGCTTTCGCGGAAAGCGAAAAAGGCCGGCCGGTTCTCGTGGATGTCAGGATCGATTATTCAGAGCGAACCATGGTCACAAAAGGCGGCGCGAAAGTTTTCTTGAGCAGACTGGAGCTGGGAGACAAAATTCGTTTTATCGGCCGAGCGGCAAACGGCACCTTCTGGGCTGAACGATCAGCAGCTCAAGTATCCAGCTCTTTTTCCAGAGTGCATTTAGGATAGCTGCCGATGTCCAGCGGCGTGCCGATCCAGCCAAAAGATTCCTGCGGCGACACAATATTTATATCCCAGCCGAACACAAGGTTGGGACAGTCAAAAATGCGGTCCTTGCAGAGTACCTGCGTGGCACGCGGTTTCGGATAGGCCCAGGCGGAAGGAGGATGCACGCATTTTTTTTCTATACCGGCAATTTTGATCATGCGGCGGGCAATTTCTTCATAGGCGCGGAACTGTTTCAGCAGCGGTTCAACAAGATCATTGTGGAAATATCCTCTCGCGGCGTTATACGCCACCATGTACACAAGCTGTTCGGCAAAGTGTTCCGGTTCGATTATTTTTTTTGTCGTCTCATCGACGTATTTTGCGATTCGCAGTGTTTCTGTGACGATGAGCTCCATCATTTCGTCATTCTTCTGCTCTTTCGCCGCCTCATCGGAAATTTCGACGTCATCAATCTCTTCTGTTTTATTCTCTTCGAACATATCATCGAATATTGATTTTGCGCCGGCGTTGTTCACGGCTTCATCGATGGATACTGTCTCTCCGGCCGGGTTCGCAAATGATATTGTATGATTTCTGATGGCTGCCGCAAGTTCCGGGGTAACGCCAAATCTGCTTATGAATGATGAACATTTTTGAGCCAGAGCTCTCCGGTCTGATTCCTGCAAAGGAGGATGTCTCCATTCATCGCCGTCGGCCAGGGCAAAGTCGCAAAGAAAACCCGCGAGAAACGAATTGCGGTGGATGAACCGAATTTTGAGAGATTTTTGAAGCACGATTCCCAGAGACAGCAGACCAAGATCGGCGCAGTGATAGAAAAAATTCGTCCGCTCGCGGGCGACTTTGAAAACGGCCAGTGTCAGACGTTTCTGGCTGAACGAATGGAGGATAAAATTCTTAACAGGGCGGCCCTCGTCATAGAGGTATCGTATGAATATATTTTCCGCCGATTTCAGACGGGTATAAATGAGCATTGTGATGTGCCGCTTGATTTTATTTAACAGATCTTTGGTGACAAGGACCCGGAATTCCGGTTTGTAATGCCCGTCCATCGTTTCGAGCTTTTTCAGGGCGGATTCTTTTACGTTGATTTTCTCTTTTATAAGTATATTGTCCGAATTGTCCTTGATCGGTTCCACAAACTGGACGATGCCGAACAGTTCCAGCTCGTTGCAGAAGCTTTCAATCTCAATCAGACTGGAAAAAGATATTTCCTCGGCGGATATTTTCATAATAATGACACATGGCGCCGGACAGACCAGCCCGCTCTGACATACAATCCTTAAAAATCACAGCTGAATCTCATTGACTTGCAGGAATACAATTTTTTTCGAGTTAGTATGGAAAAAACATTGATCATCCTCAAGCCCGATGCCGTGAAAAACAAGCATATCGGGCATATTGTCTCAAGAATCGAACAGGAGAATTTCACCATTCTGGGTATTAAATATCTTTGGATGAAGCGGTCGGAAGCTAAGAAATTTTATGCAGTTCATAAAGAACGACCCTTTTACAAAGATCTCTGCAAATACATGTCCAGCGGGCCGGTCGTTGTGGCAGCCCTGAAAGCGCCCGGAGCGGTCGCAAAATGGCGTGAGCTGATCGGGGCCACGGATCCTGCACAGGCGGCTGAGGGAACTATCCGCAAATTGTATGCTGAAAGCAAGGAGGCCAATGCGGTCCACGGATCGGATTCCGCCGAAAATGCCGAAACTGAAATCCATTTTTTCTTCAAGAAAAAAGAATTAATTGATTAATTTTAACAATCCTGATGCTGTTCTTTCCGCCCTGGCGGAGAGGGCAGAGGATTTTTTGCAGAAAACTATCGCCGGGTTGATCCGGGCGCGGGCGGTGGAACAGCTTGCGGAGCCGGTGCTCTATTCTCTTCTGGCGGGAGGCAAACGGCTTCGGCCGTCTCTCTGCCTGATGTGCGCCGGTGTGGATTTTGAAGATTCAAAGTTTTCACAGAGCGCGCTCTATGCGGCCTGCGCTCTGGAGTGCATGCACACCTACTCGCTCATCCACGATGATCTGCCCTGTATGGACAACGACGACTATCGCAGAGGAAAACTCTCCTGTCATAAAGCATTTTCAGAATGGGAGGCGGTGCTGGCCGGGGATGCTCTGAATACTTTTGCCTTTGAGCTTCTGGTCAGATCCGAATCGGACAGTTCAGCAATGTCTTCCGGGAAGAATCTCGCCCGGAAAATTACAGCGCTTGCCCAGGCGTCCGGACCCGGCGGTATGGTCTGCGGACAGGCGCTTGATCTCTTCGCGGAAAAAAAAGGCGAAACACGGCCGGTGGATATACGCGAAAGAGAAAAGCTTCTTCTGGAAATTCACGCAAAAAAAACAGCGGCGATGATGCGCGCATCCTGCGAAATCGGAGCGATACATGCGGGGGTTGAAGATGTGTCCGCATACAGACTGTACGGCGAATCTCTCGGCCTGGTGTTTCAGATATCAGACGACATTCTTGACGAAACCGGCGATGCGTCTTCTCTCGGCAAATCCACAGGCAAAGACAGAGATTCCGGCAAGTTGACCTATCCGGCTGTTTTCGGGATTGATGAGAGCCGCCGTCTGTGCGAGGAACTCTGCGAAAGAACAGAACAGCTGGCGGAGAATCTTATTCCGGGCGAAAAAGCGGGCAGGGATTACAGAAAGACGCTTGCGTCGATTCCGGGCTCCGTGCTGCGCCGGCAAAAATGACCGGAAAAATTCGACTGGATCAGCTTCTGGCCGGCCGCGGAATCGAAATTCGCCGTGCCGCCGCTTTGATACTCTCCGGCCGTGTTATCGTAAATGGAAAAAAAGAAACCAGATCCGGAATTTCTGTTCCATCGGACGCGAAAATTGAAATCACCGGGGGCGGTGAATATGTGAGTCGGTCAGCGCTGAAGCTGAAAAATGCTCTTCTGGATTTTCAAATTGATGTCAGAGACAGAATCTGCGTCGATCTGGGATGTTCGAATGGAGGCTTCACACAGGTTCTTCTAGAAAACGGAGCAAGAAAAGTCTACGCTGTTGATGTGGGACACGGCATTCTGGATTATTCTCTGCGAAACGATCCTCGCGTCGTTGTGCTCGAAAAACGAAATGTCCGCGCCATTCAGCGGGACTGGTTTGAAAGCGAACATCTGGAAAATCCTGACGGTTTTTTCTATACCTGTGACATCTCATTTATGTCATTGAGAACGGTTCTAAATGCCCTTATCGAGTTTTCTGAATCGCAGTCCGGTTTGATCGAGGGTGTTTTTCTGCTGAAACCGCAGTTTGAGGCTTCCAGTCTTACGGAAAAAGGAATTATACGCGATGACAGTGTCCGGATGTCCATCGTCGAGGATTTTCGGGCCTTCTGTCTGAACCGGGAATTTCAAATAGTAAAGATCGAAAAAGCAAATCCCTCCGGCAGGAAGGGAAACCAGGAATTTGCAGTGTATTTGAAAAAAAGCTAAAAAAAGACTTGATTGGCTGTCCCGTTCTAAAAGATTTTCCCTGTTCAGGCTCGATTCTAAAAAACAGAGACTATTATTGGGTTTCACTGCATTTTTCCGGTGAACAAATTCCCTAAATTTCTGTCTTATACCTTGAGACGGCAACGCCTCATTGAAGCAGTCTGTCGTGGACGCAAAGTTTAATTATTGCCTCGAAGGAGGGCATATGTATCGAAGAATGATTCATGGTTTTTTACGATTTTCCATCAGTTTGATTGCAGGTCTGATACTGGTTTCATCAGTTATGCCGCAGGCATCCAGCCAATCGGGCAGACTGGAAACAGGAGATCAGCGGCTGCCAAAAAGCGGTGAACTGTACGATACAGTTCCCTTTAAGACTCGCGCAGGTCAGAGAATTCAGGTGGATTTGAGCTCTACCGATTTTGACGCGTACCTCATCATCGTTTCACCATCCGGTGATCAAACCAGCAATGACGATATCAACGGCTCCAACAGAAATTCTATGGTGAGCGTCATCGCAAGCGAAACCGGCGAATGGAAAGCCCTGGTGACTTCGACAGGCAATGTTCAAACCGGCGCCTATGAAATTAAGATAACCATGGAAGACGTGGGAGCGCTTACGCCCTATACCGGCAAACTGGAAAGAACAGACACACAGAGTATCAAAGGGGAGTTTTATGATATATATAAATTTCAGGCCAGGGACGGTCAGAGAGTCCTTCTCGATCTTATTTCAAATGATGCGAAATTTGACACCTTCATGATTATTGTTGCGCCTTCCGGAGCGCGTCAGTTTAATGATGATTACATCACAGCGAATCATTCCTACATGGACACCGTTGTGGAAGAAACCGGGGAGTATAAATTGTATGTAACCTCAGCCAAGCCGGAAGAAATCGGCGATTACAAACTGATGGTTGTGATCGGAAATACCGGGCAGGTACAGAGATTCAACGGAAAGTTGGAATCTACGGATCAGAAAAACGAGAATGGAAAACAGTACGATCCTTATTCTATAAATGTGACTGCGGGGCAGCATGTGATTGTAGAAATGACTTCGACTGAATTCGACACTTTTCTGATTGTTCGCTCTCCAGGCGGCAAAGCAATGGAAAATGATGATATCGACTCATCGAATAAAAATTCAAGAGTTGATTTCACCGCGGAAGAAACCGGGGAATATAAAATCCAGGCTGCTGCCTATGAGGCCGATTCGTTTGGAAACTACAAAGTTAAGGTAGTGACAATGGGCGCGCCGCAGGCTCCCATTTCAACTCCGGCCAATCCGGTAACTCCAAGAAGAAGATAGGATAAAGGCTCAATATAATGAAAAACGGCGCCCTGTGGCGCCGTTTTTTTTGTCCGCATCACAGACTGCGCAAAAGTTATTGAGCGCAAAGAAACAGATTTAAATGACTTGAGAATTTTTTAGATTATTGACAATCTGTAAAATTCAGCAATTACTGTGGATTGCCAGGACGGGCCAATTCGGCGTATAACTGTCACTCATGGAAAATTTCTATTTCACAATATTCAGCGTGGAATCGCTGATCCCCGTCGGCGCCCTGCTGGTGAATTCCTTCTTTTTTCTTCGAATTAAAGGCCGTTCCTCTGCCACAACACACCTGGGATTGATGATGCTGCTCTACAGCTCCATCCCCATCTGCTATTTTATCACTTCCATCTACTACCACCCTCTTTCCGCCTACGTGCGCTGGGTGGGCGCGTACACTTCGCTTCCTACCATCCTGCACGTTATACTCTTTTTTCTTAACTATCCAGAGGAAGTAAACAGAAAGCTGAACAGGTCAATACTGATCGGCGGCTATGCGGCGATTCTTATTGGATGGATCGTCTTTATCTTTGCGACACGTGACGCGCTGCCTGTGTATCAGTTTTCCGGACATTACTGGGATATGGATGCGGATACGGCCCAGCGGCGCATTGCAGCGGTCATCCTGCTCGCCGTAATCGTGTTTATCGGCGTGGCTGTTTGGAGGGTTGTCACAACGCCGGGCCGCGAACGCTGGATAATTCTAGCTCTGCTGGGCGCGTTCCTGGTTGTCAGTGTGGGTCCCGCCATCGCCAATTTGAAAAGCCGCCAGGGTGTGATCGGCCGCGGCGTTTTCATGACGATTCTGGATCTGACGCTTGTGCTTGGAATTTTTCTTCTCGTCACGATTTATATCAACAATACAAGAGACAGAACATCTTTCATGGCAAAGATTCTGGGCATCACGCTTGTGACATTTTTCCTGGTTCTGGAGTTCCTTTCGGCGATTTCTCTTTCCGACAGGGATGAGAGTTTTGACCGCGAAATGGTTCGAGATGCGAATCTGATCCTCAGCAATGTTTCAGTAAATGATAATCTGAAGTATGTTCAGGTTTACAATGCGAAGAAGGACATTCTGCTGAATTATGACGGCGAAAAAATATCCGGCATAGATTTCAACTCTCTGCGCGGTGAAATGCTGAATACCTTCATCCTGACAGATATTCTTTCAAGAAATATCGGCAGCCGCGCGGAACGTCGATCGGCAGTGCAGGGCAGCTCCCAAAAATACGGAGGAAAATATTTCCGGCCTTATTCAGAGCTGATCACAGCCTTCACAGACAGCCTGCCGGAAAATTCCGGCGATATCGGTCCCTTGTTTGTTGATTTCTTAAACAATCTGGATAAGTCGCTTGTGCCTCTGCGTATCCGAATATTAAAAATTGCCGCGCCTGATTTTTTGAAAGATCTGCGAAAAGAGACAGAGAGCTGGCCGGAGAATCTGCGTCCTTTCGCCGCTGCAATACAGGAAGACTTGAATAACTTCCCCGCCGATTATCAGGACGCCCGGGCCGAGGCGCTGACATACCTGGCTCCTATGAAACTCCAGGGATCGCGTTTTTTCAGAGCCGACCGCACCGGTCACAGGCATTACATATCGTATATGTTCGTAGATTTAAAGCAGGGACTGGTTTCAGAAACCGGTTTTGATTATCTCGTTTACAGACAATACATGCATCCGCCCGCCTTGAAATTCGTGATTATGTTCCTGACAGTTCTTCTTTTTATTGTAATCGGATTTCCTGTTTTCTTCCTGGGCGCCCTGATGAAGCCGTTGAATGCGCTCCTCGGAGGTCTGCGTCAGGTCGGCCAGGGAAGCATAGATATCAATCTGCGTGTGTTCGTGGAGGATGAAATTGGTTTTATTACCAGGTCTTTCAACAGCATGGTCCGCGCGATCAAGACAGCTGAGCTGAAGCTGCAGAGATATGCGGCCGGTCTCGAAAAGAAAGTCAAGGCCCGAACTGCGGAACTCTCTAAGACTCTGGAAGCGGTGCAGCTCTTAAAAAACCAGCAGGACGGCGATTATTTTCTCACATCCTTGATCCTCAAACCGCTCGGATCGAACCGGGCTAAAAGCGAAACAGTGAAGATCGAATTTCTGCTCGACCAGAAAAAGAAGTTCAAATTTCGAAGGTGGGAAAGCGACCTGGGCGGAGACATCTGCATCACAGACAATATTAAACTCGGCGGCGATAGTTTTACAGCATTTATCAACGGCGATGCGATGGGGAAGTCGATCCAGGGGGCCACCGGCGCGATGGTGCTGGGAGCAGCCATCCAGTCGATTCTGGAGAGAAACAAAACTCCGCTCGACCAGAAACAGACGCCGGAACGCTGGCTCAAAAATGCCTTCAGCGAAATGCACGCGATATTCCAGACGTTTGACGGATCGATGCTGATGAGCGCGGTATTCGGTTTAATTGAGGAGAAGACGGGTTTTATGTATTTTATTAACGCAGAACATCCCTGGACAGTGATGTTTCGTGACGGGGAGGCATCATTCATTGAAAAAGACGGACTTTTCCGCAAACTGGGCAGCGCTCTTCTGGCCGGTCGTGTCACGGTGCAGACCCGGCAGCTGATGCCCGGCGATGTCATCCTGGTCGGCAGTGACGGACGCGACGACCTTCTTATCGGCATGGATGAAAAAGGCTCGCGAATCATTAATGAAGACGAAACTCTTTTTCTACGAGCGGTGGAGGAGGGACGCGGCAGCCTGAAAGGAATCTTTGACAGTATTGTTCGCCGGGGAGAGCTGACGGATGATTTTTCGTTGATGCGGATTGAGTATTTGAATCCAGAGAAATCGGGCGCGCCGGATCCGCTGCTTGCCGAATACCTCAGCCAGGCAAGAGCCGCACGCAAAAACAAGAAACTCGATGAGGCCGTCACGATTCTGGAAAAGGCTCGCGTGGAAAAAAAGGAGCATCCTCTTCTGTCGCGTGAGCTGTTCAACAATCTTCTTCTTCAAAAAGATTACATAGCTGCCGTCGCTCACGGGCAGGTATACAGCCGTGTAAACCCTTCCGACACGGCCACTATGTTTGCGCTTTCCTATTCATTGAAGAAAATTGGGGAGTATGAAAAGGGGGCAGAGCTGGGCGAAAGAGTCCGGCTGAGAGATGAAAAGAATATCAACAATCTGATCAATCTGGCGGAATGCTGCTATCTCAGCGGAGATTTTTCGCGATCAAAGAAAATTGCCGGTGAAATTCTAGAGCTGGATTCCTCCAACAACCGGGCCAAAACTATTATCAAAAAGATTCAGGCTCGGAGCTGATATATGGGCAGCAGAATTCTCCGCGCAATCGGTCTCGGCGATCTTTCCGGTAAAGGCTGGAAAAACCATTTCTCGTTCTGGTCTCTGATCGCTTTTACTTTTTTTCTCTTTGCGGATCAGCAGCTTGTTTCTCCCAACATGTCCCGGATCGGCGAAGAGTTCGGTTTTGTTAAAAAGGAAGACTATCTCTGGTATATTGGATCACTTGTATCACTGTTCTTTTTCCCTGTGGCCGGTCTGATTGCCCTTGGAATCGGCATCAGCGCGGATCAGTTTGACCGAAAAAAACTTCTCATAGGAACCGTCATCCTGGGAGAGATTCCCTGCATTCTGACGGCATTCGCGCCGGACTACAAATGGTTTTTATTTTTCCGTACTCTGACCGGAATTGGAGTGGGAGGCATTTTCCCCATCGTATTTTCCATGCTCGGAGACTATTTTCGCACGGAGAACCGGCCGACAGCTTCAGGATTCGTTGAACTGGCAATGGGTCTCGGCATGATGACCGGGCAGGTTCTGGGAGGCGAACTGGCGCATACCAGTCTGCTGGGTCTTTCAGGCTGGCGTGTAACTTTTTTAATAGTCGCCAGTCCGGCGATTCCACTGGCTGTTCTGTATTTTTTTATCGGAGATGCGCCGCGCAGAGGCGAATCGGAAAGCGCCGTTCTGTCTCTGGACAGAGACAAAGCCGATGAGCTTCTGGCGATTGAATCGGCCCACAAAATCACGCTGCGGGATTTTCGCGCAATTTTTACAAACAGAACAAATATATTTTCTCTTCTTCAAGGAATTCCGGGAATGGTTGCCTGGGGATTCCTCTTCGTCTATGTGGTCGATTTTTATGAAAAGACAAAAGGTTTTGATATCGAGCAGGCAAATCTGCTTGTGATATCTTTCGGACTGGCGAGCGTTTTCGGGGGATTTCTGGCCGGGATGGCCGGACGCGCGATATACCGGCGCAGCAGGGCCATGCTCCCGATTTTTTGCAGCGCCGCTATGGTTCTCGGAGCGATTCCCGTTCTTGTGATTGTAAACTACGAAGGCAGGGACATATTTCCCATGCTTATCGCCGCGGCAATCGCCGGTATACTTGTTCAGCCGCCCGGAGTGAACGTAAGGGCCGTAATAATGAATACGAATGTTCCTGAAAACAGGGGCTCCATGTTTTCAATCTTTGGACTGACGGATAAGATCGGAGCCGGATTCGGTCCTTTTATGGTGGGTCTGCTCGTTCGCGTGTTCGGCCAGCTCACCGCTTACAATATTGCCGTTTCTTTCTGGTTTCTTGCCGCTCTTCTCTGGCTTCCAATGATTCGGACGATGGTCCGCGATGAGGACAATGTTGCGCTCACCCTGAAGAACCGTGTGAAGTGATTATCGCTGCCGGTCCGAATATTTACAACCAGCCTTTTTTCTTGAAAAAATAGACCATGAGACCGCCGATGCCCGACATAATGAACATGGCTATATAGAATCCGAAATCCGATTTCAATCCTGGAATTCTTTCAAAGTTCATTCCAAATATACCGGCCACAAGACTGATCGGAAGCATGATCGCGGTCAGGATTGTAAGAGCTTTGATAATTTCGTTTGTCCGTTTTGTCGAAACAGTCACGTAAGCTTCGTGAACGGAGCTGATGGAGTCAATAATTCCGTCTACCTGATCACTCATGCGAATCGAGTGATCGTTTACATCGCGAAAAAAGGCCAGAGCGTCGTCTGAAAATTGATCCAGACGCATTAAATGATCGAAAAGTTCGCGATGCGAATGAATGATTCTCTTTATATGCTGCAGCATGCCTTTGATTACAAAAATTTTTGTCATGTCGATTTCCAGATCGCTCTGAAAAACCTTTTCTTCAAATTCGTCCACGATTCTCTCAACGTTGTGCACGATTTCCAGCGTGTGGTCTGTCTCCACGTCCAGAATTCGATGAACAAGAAATGCCGGCCCCCGTCCCAGCGAGGAATGCCATCTGTCCCAGTTGTTGATGATATCCTGAATGTTATACCGCGGATCCGAAGTCAGCGTGATTAGATTGTAACCGAGCAGAATGAAGCAGAAATTGCGCGAGGAAATGCTCAGATCGTTCAGCTCCAGACCTCGAAAGAGAAAGAAAATATAGTGATTGAAGCGTTCGAATTTGATTCGGGTGATTGGATTGAGGATATCCTCGATTGTGAGGGTATGAATTTCAAAAGGCGTCAGAGCTTTTTCAATCTCAGCCTGATCATTTGACGAGATGTGCAGCCACCAGGGCTGCTCCGAGGAAATGACCAGATCCTCCGGCCTGTCGATTTTCCTGGCGGTATTCCCTGTAGTAAGAAAAATTTCCATATATTAGATATTAGCTATTATTTCAAAAATGGCAGTAAATAAGTTTTTGATGCAATCCAGTCAATGGCAGGCATAAACACAGAATCAGTCAACTCAAATACTCCGGCAATTCTCCGGCGCGGCTATCTTAAAAAAAATATTTTATACTTTAAATCAATTAGATAAAATATATAGATTGTAAAAAGAATCGCAAGAAATATTAGCAGGGTAAAGACAAGGGCGTATGCGTTTCTCACAATCAGTTTCCGGCTCTTTTTTTTCAGGCCCCTGCGCCGCAGATAAAGAAAGTAAAGCCCGAACGAGAGAAGGATTCCTCCCGCAACGTCGAGCAGCACATGAGCCTGCACGAAAACAACGGAACAGGCGACAAGAATCGCCGTAATAAAAAGCACAATGCCGTCGAGCCGGGACACCCGGCCTAAGGCCAGCGCCACGCCAAAAGCGATCCCCACATGCAGACTTGGAAAACAGTTCACAGGTTTGTCAATGAAATGGTTCAGATGGATTCCCCAGCTGAAAAAACCTGAAATCTCCGGAACGGTCCGCCTCACTTTTACCGGAAACACAATAAAACAGATATACGCGATTGTTATCATCATGAAAACATATATGGCGGCATGCAGATAGTACCGGCGGTCTTTGATCAGGATGGCCGGCATGAAAGGAAGAATGAGTGTGAGAAGATAAATGGAAAGCCATTCCGGACGAAATGGAATCCAGTCGTCCAGAAAAATGTGAATATCATGAAATTGATTCAGCGCAGTGACATAAATGCTGAGTGGAAAGAAAACTAAAATCCAGTAAAGCCAGAGAAATACAGAACCAATAAGAATAAAATGCTTTAATATGAAAGATTTGATTTTAGAAGAGCGGACCAATCATTCTCTCCTGATTGGATTTCAGAGAACTATTGTTTCTTCTCTTCCCGCGCCGACTGAAATCAATTTGATGGGCACTTCCGTGAGTTCAACCAGTCGGTCCACATAGGTCCTGCAGGCCGGGGGCAGGTCGCTCAACTTTCGCGCTTTGCTTATATCAGTTTTCCAGCCCGGCATTGTTTCATAGATTACTTCAACATCTTCCAGGCCGGTCGACGGAAACGCGTCAATTTTTTCCCCTTTCAATTTGTAACCGGCGCCGATTTTTATCTGATCATAACTGGACAGCACGTCAATCTTGGTCAGAGCAATCCCGGTAAGTCCGTTCACGCGCGAAGCATGACGAATCAGTTCAACATCGAACCAGCCGACACGTCGCGGTCTTCCCGTAGTCGCTCCAAATTCACTGCCAAGTTTCCGCAGACGTTCTTCTTCCTCTCCATGAAGTTCGGTCGGGAAAGGGCCTTCTCCAACGCGCGTTGTGTAGGCCTTGCTTATGCCGATAACTTCTTTTAGATATTGAAATGAGATCCCGCTGCCTGCGATGGCGCCGCCCGTTGTCGTGTTGCTGGATGTGACATAGGGGTAAGTCCCGTAATCGATATCCAGACCTGTGCCCTGCGCTCCCTCGAGCAGAACCGTTTTTCCCCGCGCCAGTTCTCCGTTCAGATACAACGAGGTGTTTTTCACAATGCCTTTTATTTTCTGAGCGAACTTTGACAGGTCCTCGAAAAGAGGATCGATTTTTACTTCAGGAAGATTGTAAAGATTTTTGAGTTCCCTGTTCTTTGCCTCGACGATATGCTCCAGCCTCTCTCTGAGCCTGTGGCTCAGAAGGTCACCCACGCGAAGACCCACACGCATCATTTTATCCGCGTAGCAGATTCCTATTCCCCGTTTGGTGGTCCCGATTTTTTTCCCGCCCGCTGCCGTTTCTCTGTGGGCATCGATCATTTGATGCATGGGGAGAATCAGGTGGCAGGCATCTGACAGAACCAGTCTTTCCATCGCGTCGATGTTCCTGGACATGAGATCGTCGACTTCTGTGATAAAGGCCACAGGATCGAGGACCACGCCGTTGCCGATGACGCATATTGTTTTAGGGTAAAGGATGCCGCTTGGAATGAGATGAAATATGTATTTCTGATCCCCGACAAGGACTGTGTGGCCCGCATTCGCTCCGCCCTGGTAACGCACAATAAGGTTGATTTCCCCGCTCAGGAAATCAATTACCTTTGCCTTACCTTCATCGCCCCACTGGGCACCTACAACTAGTTTCGCGCTCATACTGATTAATTATCGGCCTTTCTCATCGTAGAGATCTGAAAGAATGGTTAAATTTGCGGCAAAACCGCAGGCAGTTCTTGTTTTACCGGAGAACATTTTAAATAGATCATCATAAATGCCTCCGGACAGCACTTTTTCCCGGCTTTGCGGTATGTATGCCTCAAAAACGGGACCCGTATAGTAGGAAAGATGTCTCACGAGCGAGAAATCGTAGAGCACATTTTTTACAGTGGCTGCCTCATCGATCAGTGCGGTCAATTCCGGCCGGTTCCTGCATAGACTGCGCAGTTTCTCGAGCGCGGATGCAGAACCAAAAACAAGCGGTATTTCAGACAGAAGCGTGCATGTTGCCGCATCAAGCTCGTAAGCCTGACACAGTCGAACTATTTTGGCCGTGTCTTTATTGTGGAAGGATTCCGAAAGCGATTCTCGCAAATCCGCTGGCAGATCCTTGAATAGATAGTCCAGAAATCGAACATCTCCGTAGATGATGGAGGGAACAAAACCGGCTCTTTCCAGACAGACTCTGGCCAGGTCCAGAATCTCGGAAAAACGTGTATTTGAATCATCGCCGATCAGTTCCACACCCGCCTGAAGAATTTCTCTTTTGTGCCCCGAACCCCAGGGTTGATCGTGAAATACCGGCTGAATATAAGAAAATCGGCCCGGTGAGTTCTCTCCCAATCGTCCGCTGGCGGCGGCCTTGACTACCTGAACGGTCAGATCGGAGCGAAACGCCAGCGCCTCGCCATCGCTGTCTCTGGTTTCAAAGAATCCGCTGTGATTGGCCCGGCTTGCCGTTAACTGAAAAGTGGGGAGATAGTCCAGAGCAGGCGGGATGATTTCCTGATAGCTCTTCAGACCGAACATTTCACGGAAAAGCCCCTGAAGCAGCAGGCAGCGCCTGGCCTCCGGGGCATTGTAAAACCGGAAACCGCGCGGGATCCAGCTTTTATATTTTTCATTACCTTCTATCATGGACTGGTTATATTGGAAGAGATTTGCAGTCCTGGCGAGCTGGCAATTACTTTACAGGACATGGATTGTCAGAATTATTGCTTTGCTTCCTGGATTGGGCTGAAGGCGCCGAGTCGACAAGGATTTCCTGCTACTGTAAATGTGCAAAGTAGACGATTTTTATATATGGTACTATGAAAATGAAAAGCGGATCAAAACTATTTCTCTCGGCACTGATATCCTTTACACTGTCCTTCATCAGCCTCTTTGCAGTCACTGGATTTGTGCTGTACTCCTCCTGGAAGACCACGCTGGATGAAGTGCAGAAAGTAATGAGGAACCGGACTGTGGAAACCGGCATCGCAATGGCATCCATCGCATCCACACAATTCACGGACGCCGGCTATGTAAATCTGTCAGCTCTGATGTTCGATGTTGAAAGAAACGCGCGCAGCAGAGGTTATCGCATTGAAAAAGCTTTTTTGCTGGACAGAAACGGGGTGGTCCGCGCGCACAATGACGCAACTCAGATTGCAAAAGAAAATCAGCAGAACTATAAAACAGACGAGTACCTGAGTTTCGGCCGTCTGCCCAAAGCATCGCCCTGGAAAGTTACAGTTGCAAACACTCCGGCGGCGCCTTCTGAACCTTTCTCTTTCAATCAGTCCCTGACCAGACTGGGGGCTTTTTTCAATTCATCGGATGCCCGGATCAACGATTTCAAAGGGATGATACAGAGTATATTCAAGGACCGGACAGCGGTGAAATACCACTACGGCTTTGCAATATATCCACTGGACAGCGAAAATGCCCTGGGGGCCGTCCATCTGATGGTGAATGCGGATCTGCTCAATGAGGTGATTGAATCTTTTTATTACATGACACTCTGGGCTCTGCCATTTTCTCTTGCCGGGACGCTCATCCTGACGCTTGTATCCACAATTCTTGTTTCGTTAATGGGATCAAAAAAGACAGCGGATGTGAATCTGGCGTCAGCCGGTCCGCAAATGAAGACGATACCAATGACCGGAAACGAGGTCGAGGCTGATGTTGTTGAAATTCTGGAAGATATTCCGGAGCTTCAAATGGGCAGACCTGGATCGCCCGGACAAATTCTTGATGCGATTCCACTGAATCGTCAGCGGTGAATTCTGAGTAATCTATGCTGGAAATTTCCTCGGACAGAGATAAACAATCTGCAAAAACGGCGCTCAGGCTGCGGGGCCGCATCGATTCCGCCACGGCCGGCGATTTTGAAAAACTCTTTGACGGATTGATCCGATCGGGTAAAAAATTTTTTGCAATCAATGCGGACGGACTGGAATTTATTTCCAGCGCCGGCATCGCCTCTCTTGTGAAGCTGCAGAGAAAATTAAAGAACATCTCCGGCGGACTTGCTTTTATCAATCTGAATTCAGAAATTCGGATGCTTTTGAGTTTCTTTTCGCTTTCAGACGATCTGCCGGCTTTTGATAACGTGGCAGCTGCGGAGGAATTTCTGCATCAGAAAATGGGAGATCGTTCACAGGGTCTTATTGTCGAACAGGATGATTCCGCATCTCCGATTCTTTCACAGTACGAACCTGCGGCAATACCGAGTCCCCGAACTCAGTCCGCACAGACAAAACCGGCACCAAAACCCATTTTTCCGGAGGATCAGATTCATTCCGGTCTTCTGCCGCTGCGCGCCTCAGAGACTGAAAAATATTCGGAGCAGGCGATGCCGTCTGTCGCCAGGCTCGATTCTTCCCCCAGGCCAAAGCCGGAACCTCTAGTGGAAATTCAGGCGATGCCGCATGCGGACACTCAGCTGCTGGCCGGACAGGGCAATGTAGGTTATTTTCCACAAATTATTCGATGCAGAAATTGCGGAGCGACTCTGCGCGTGCAGAATCCCGGACTGCATGCCTGTGCTGCCTGCAGAATTGAATTCAATGCCGATGCAAGCGGACTTTTTACTTTTTTCCAGAAAGGCAGCCTGAATTCCTTGAAATCCAGAACAGTATCTGAACCGGCTTCCCCTCCCGTATTCTCGGTTCCGTCGAATAGTGAAAATCTATCTTCAGCATCTTCATTACCGCCATCAAGCGCAACAAAAAAGGCGGAAACGCTCCAGTCGTCTGTAAATACAAGATTTACAGAGCCGGAAATCGTTCGCTGCGAACAGTGTGAAGCTCCCACGAGAGTTTACGGACCGGGCAGTTATTTATGTCCTGAGTGCAAAATTGAATTTCGTGTTCGAGCGGAAGGCACCGCTTCTTTTTACGAAAAACTGTAAAATTGCTGTGAGTAAGACAGCCAGAAATTCGATAAAGCTTTCTTCCTTCACAATCGTGTCTCGATTTCTGGGTCTGTTGCGCGATCACTATCAGGCTGTTTTTTTTGGCACAGGGGTTGTCGCCACCGCCTGGGAAATCGCGTTCATGCTGCCCAACATGCTGCGAAATCTTCTGGCGGAAGGTGTGCTGTCACAGGCTTTCATACCCATCTATTCAGAGGCCTGGAAGAAGTCGGAGGACGAGGCCCGCCGCGTCGCCGGCGTGATTCTTGGTTTTCTTTTTTTTGTTCTCCTGGGCATTGTTTTTCTGGGCATCATTTTATTCCCCTATCTGCTGCCGCTGTACACCGGTCAGTCGGGCGACAGGGCCGAACTTCTGATCTATTTGAGCCGGGTCATGTTTGTTTTTATTTTGACCGTGAGCCTGACTGCGATTCTCACCGGTATGGCGAACACGCACCAGCACTTTTCCTTTCCGGCGATTTCTCCAATCATCCTGAATCTTGTTTTTATCATCAGCTTCTGGGTTCTGATACCTTTCGATTTTACTTCCGAGACCAACGCGCGGTATCTTGCCTGGGGAGTTGTTATCGGAGGTTTTGCGCAGCTGGGAACTCAGATTTACTATGTGCGAAAAAAGGGCTGGTGGCCGGCGCTTACCGTCACCTGGAATGATCCCGCTTTGAAAAAAATTTTTTCCAGAATGGCTCCCGCGATACTGGGCGCCAGTCTTTTTCAGCTCAATCAGCTGATGGATATAGCGATTGCCAGTTATATGATTCCGGCTGAAGCAGGCGCTGTGCCGGCGCTGCGATACGCTCACCGGCTGATTCAACTGCCAACGGGCATAATCGGTGTGGCGCTTTCAACTGCAATCCTTCCAACACTTGTCCATTCGATTCGTTCCGATAAAGGGGAGGAGAATGCCGGTGAACTGATGAACGCCATTAGTTTTTCTCTTTTTCTGACAGTGCCCGCCGGAATAGGGCTTTATCTGATGGGTCCTGAAATTATCAATCTGCTCTTTTACGGCGGCGCCTGGGATCTGAAATCTTCGGCAGCGACCTGGGCTGCTCTGCAGTTTTACTGTATCGGCATTCCATTTTACAGCGCCAACAAGATCATCACCTCGACCTATTATGCGTATCAGGATACACGGACTCCCATGAACATCATGATAAAAGTCGTGATTCTGAATTTTGCCTTGAACCTGGCCCTGGTCCCGATTTTCATGCAGGGCGGTCTTGCGCTTGCCACTTCAATCACATCGATTGTCAACGGAGGCTGGCTTATGTTTTCACTGAGAAAGAAGACCGGAAATTTTCCTTACGGCCGTTTTTTTGATTCACTGAAAAAGCAATTCCCGGTGTGGATCTGTCTTATTCTATTTCTTCTTGCATTGAATTCTTTTTTCGCTTCAGCATCGGAGCGCGCAGGAATTACAGTGAGCGGATGGCTTGACGGAAAAAACATCCCCAGATACACGGCTCTGGTTCGTGTCTCTGCGGGCATCGCCGGAGCGGCCGTGATCGTAATATCTATGAGCATTCTTCTCAGGCTGCGCGAAATCAATGTTTTCAAGGATATCATTAATTCACGCCGTGCCGGTCCGAAAAGTTGACGAACTCAAGATAGCGCCGTCTTTAAGTCTGATGACAGCAGAGAATTCCTATTTAGAATCTGATTTCCTCTCGCGAAAAATTCTCCCGGAAGAGTTTTATCTTCAGAACACGCTGGATGTGGCCAGGGCTCTTCTTGGAAAGATATTTGTGAAACTTGCCGGGGATGCTGTTCTTGCCGGCCGCATTGTTGAAACAGAGGCTTATATGCAGCACGGCGATCCATCCTGTCATTCCTTTCGCGGTAAAAATAAGAGGAATGAAATTATGTTCGGTCCGTCCGGACGCCTCTATGTGTATTTTATTTATGGAATGCATTACTGTATGAATGTTGTGACACAGGAGCAGGGCATCGCCGATGCAGTTCTCATACGCGCCGTTGAGCCCGTCGCCGGTATTGAAGATATGAAAAAGAACAGGGGCACGGATGATTTCAAAGTACTTGCGAAAGGCCCGGCCAGGCTCTGCCAGGCATTTGCGGTCGGGCGGGGGGAGAACGGACTTTCACTTCAGGGTCCGAAGATTCGCATCATTGACTCGCCGGATATGAAAGAAACGCAGGTCGGCCGTTCGCCCCGAATCGGCATTTCCAGCGCTCAGGATTTTCCCTGGCGTTTCTATGAAATAGACAGTCCTTTTGTTTCGAGAAATACTTGACAGATAATTCATTTTTATAAACAGTGTTAAGTCGATCAGGAGAATGTCATGCCAGTCAGCGCCAAAAAACGTGCTTCAAAACAGCACACCAGGGGAAAGAAAACCTCAAAAGGAGGATCCACAAGGATCGCTTCCGCGAAAAAATCGCCGCGATATATTGATAATATGAATCCGGCAACGATGAAACTGATCAATCGTCTGCCGGTCTGCACGGAAGCAGATGTTGAGAATGCCGTCGCCGCGGCCCGGAGCGCCTATTCGTCCTGGAGCTCGCTTCCGCCTGAGGATCGGGCAGATGCGCTTGACCGTCTTCGCGAACAGCTCGTGAAGGATATGCAGGAAATGATCGACACGATATGCGAAGAGACGGGCAAAACGGAAATGGACGGTCTGGTTGAAATTTTTACCGTCTGCGAGCATCTAAAATACGTTGCATCGCGCGGACCGCAGCTTCTTGCGGACGAGAAAAGATCAACCGGTATTTTTATTCATAAGAAAGCTTACATCACCTACCAGAGCCGCGGCGTGATCGGTGTGATTTCACCGTGGAACTATCCGCTGATACTCACGCTTTCGCCGATCATGCAGGGACTGATGGCCGGCAACACCGTTGTCGTAAAGCCTTCTGAAATCACGCCGAATACCAGTCTAAAGCTGCGCGAAATCGCCACACGTTCCGGACTGCCGGAAAATGTTTTGAAAGTGGTCACCGGTTTCGGCGAAACGGGCGCGGCTCTGGTCGCATCGAAGGGCACGGATATGATCTGCTTCACCGGCTCTACGGCCACGGGCAGGAGAATCGGAGAAATCTGCGGGCGGATGCTGAAGCCTGTCATTCTGGAACTGGGAGGAAAGGATCCCATGATCATATGCGCGGACGCCAATCTCGATCGCGCCGTCAACGGAGCGATCTGGGGCAGTTTTTCAAACTCGGGACAGACGTGCATTTCGGTGGAACGTATTTTTGTCGAAGAAAGCGTGTATGAAGAGTTCATGCAGAAGATAAGAGAAAAAGCGAGAGGCATCAAGCAGGGGCTTCGTGAGAATCATCCGAGCGTGGGTTCCATGACTTTTGAGAAGCAGGTTGGAATTGTCAAGACGCACCTGGCTGACGCTGAAAAGAAGGGAGCCCGTATTGAACTGTGCGGGGACCGTCCGCCGGGTCTCGCCGGACTTTTTCTGAACCCCCTGATTGTAACAAATGTTCAATCCGACATGCAGATCATGCAGGAAGAGTCTTTCGGACCGCTTGTTGCAATAATGAAATTCCGGGATGAGGATCACGCCGTAGAACTGGCCAACAATACGGTATACGGCCTGAATGCTTCTGTCTGGAGCTGCGATCTGGATAAGGCGAAACGAATTGCGCGTCGCATACATTCGGGATCAATATGTATCAACGACGTCGATGTGAACTACATCGTGTCGGATCTGCCGTTCGGCGGGACAAAAGAGAGCGGCATCGGTCGCGTCTACGGTCCGGAAGGGCTTCGAGCATTTACCAATCCTCAGTCCGTTACTGTGGATCGCGCCGGTATTTTTGGAATCACGAAAGAAATTCACTGGTTTCCGTATACAGAAAGGAAACTAAATATTCTTAAGAAAACGGTGCGCTGGCTTTTTGGATAATCCAATCGAAGAAAGCTGGAGATCTCGTCACATTCAGGAAAAGAGTATTGTCTGAACAAGAACCAATTCCAGAATGAAGTTCGTCGAAATCACCATTGAAGATACAGGTATTGGTATCCCGCCCGAGAAATATTTGGATATATTTAAATCCTTCGAACAAGTTGATGCCACAATTGCGCGGGAATACGGAGGGTCTGGTCTTGGGCTTTCGATTACCAAACAACTC
The DNA here is from genome assembly GCA_009885105.1 of Spirochaetia bacterium. Classification (GTDB taxonomy): domain Bacteria; phylum Spirochaetota; class Leptospiria; order Leptospirales; family Leptonemataceae; genus VFLI01. Next base: position 90,575 of record VFLI01000016.1, read on the forward strand.
ATCGAACTTCATGGAGGTGATATCCGGGTCGAATCAGTGCCTGGAAAGGGTTCCAAGTTTATCTTTACGCTTCCGGCATCGTCTGACAAACCGGAGCCGGCGGTCAGCAATCGAATATCTTCGGTTCACAGTTCAGAGTCGGCGACAACTGACTTACCTGTGGCAGCAAAGTTCTCGGGGGCGGATACGCTCAAAGTATGGAGCGATACTTTCTCAATCCTCGCTGTGGATGATGAACCAGTTAACCTCCAGGTCATTGCAAATATACTTTCGTTAGAAAATTACACCCTGACGCGAGCTCGCAGCGGCCAGGAAGCGCTTGAGATGATCGAGCAGGGACTGAAACCGGATCTTATCTTGCTTGATGTGATGATGCCGCGTATGTCCGGCTACGAAGTATGCGCAAAGTTAAGAGAAAAAACGGGCGGAAATGAACTTCCGATCGTTCTTGTGACTGCCAAGAATCAAGTTCAGGATTTGGTAGAGGGCTTTGATTCTGGCGCCAATGATTATCTGGCCAAACCTTTCGCCAAAGCCGAACTTCTTACCCGGATCAAAACACATATACGATTATCACGAACTGCGACAGCATATGGACGTTTTGTGCCGCATGAATTTCTTAAATTTCTAAACAAGGAAAGTTTAGTTGAGGTTAGACTGGGCGACCAGGTGCAGCGTGAAATGACCATCTTATTCAGTGATATCCGGTCCTTCACCGGACTCTCGGAAACCATGACACCGGAAGAAAACTTTAACTTCTTGAATGCGTTCTTTCGCCGAGTCGGTCCTGTGATCCGTCAACATAAAGGATTTATCGATAAGTTTATTGGTGATGCGATCATGGCACTTTTTCCAGAGAGTCCGGGTAATGCCGTAGACGCTGCCATCGCAATGAGAAAGATGCTTTTTGAGTATAATAGAAGACGCATATCAGAAGGCTTTTTGCCCATCGATTCCGGCACCGGAATACATACTGGAACTCTTATGCTCGGAACGATCGGCGAAGAAATGCGGATGGACTCAACTGTTATTTCAGACGCTGTCAATCTGACCGCGCGCCTGGAGGGTCTTTCTAAGACTTATGGAGCCTCGATTGTAATCAGTGAAAATGCGCTGACTGCTCTTGCCGATAGGTCGATCTATCGTTTTCGTTTCCTTGACAAGGTCAAAGTCAAAGGGAAAAAAGTGCCAGTTTCGGTCTTTGAGATATTAGACGGGGAGCCTGAAGAAATTATAATCTTAAAAATGGAAACCATAGGTGATTTTGAACATGGGACGCAATTGTATCATGGGCGTGAATTCACGCAAGCCTGCGTATTTTTCAGGAGCGTGTTGCAAGTGAACCATGCCGATCGCGCGTCCCAACTATATCTCAAAAAATGCGAGCATTTTATGGTTCATGAGCCGCCGGCCGAATGGGAAAGCCCGAACGAGATGACGGAGAAGTAAGGCGATAATCAGTGATATCCCGCTTACTTTTCTCATTCGTCTTACTGTTCTTCCTGTCACGGCCAACCTTCGCACTGGATCCCGTTGTTCTCACGAACGCGTCCGCCAGAGTTTCCCTGGGACTTCATCTGGAATACCTCGAAGACCGCGAAAACAAATTGACGATAAATGATGTGAGCTCCCCGACGTTCGAATTACGATGGACACGAAGCGAGCAAGAAACGCCAAATTTTGGTTACAGCACATATACATATTGGCTCCGCTTCAGTCTGCTTAATAACGCTGCATCCACCGAGCCGTTGTATCTGGAACTGTCCGATCCTTTCATCGATCGGTATGAATGTTACGAAATGGACAGAGGAATATCCCGGTTAATTTCTAAAGGAGGAGATTCGTATCCCTTCGGTCAACGGGCAATCAGTTATCGAAATTTTTTAATACAGTTGCCTCACGAGCTTGCCAGGAGAACCCAAACAATATACTTTAGAATTGATACATCAGTGCCCGTCACTGTACCTTTAATAATTTGGCGAAATCAGGCGCTCACGAGTAAAATACAGGAGGAATACATCTTCTTTTTTATCATCTTTGGCGGGTTGGCTGCCATCGGACTGTTTAATCTGTTGCTTTTTTTTACAATTCGGGATTCTATATACGGATTATATTTCATCTACGTAGTTTCAATGAACCTTTGGTTATTGGTTAATTACGGATTCGCTTTCCAGTATATCTGGCCGCAAAGCACGTCCTGGGCAAATATTGCTTCTCAATTTTTCGCCAGTTTGGTGTTGGCCTTCTATATCGTTTTCGCGCGCAGATTTCTAAACCTCAAAAAAACAAGCCCGATCATGAATCACATTTTCAATCTTTTTCTAGTCCTTTCTCTTTTTACCGGTTTCTCCTGCTTTTTACTGCCCTATTCAATGAGCGACCAGGTCTCCAATATCCTTACGATCTCTTCGTTTCCATTCGCCCTCATTGCACCCATTCTAGTTTTACGAAAAGGATATCGATCCGCCTTATGGTTTTTAGTGGCCTGGTTGTCATTGATGTTCAGTATGGGAGTATTTATCCTGTCACTTTATGGAGTGATTTCACTGAATTTTTTCACACAGAATGCGCCTCTTTTCGGCGCTCTTCTCGAAGCCATCCTGCTTTCCCTCGGGCTTGCTGATAGAATCAACATTCTTAAGGCAGAGACAGCCTCAGCACAGGTTCTTGCGATTGATAATCTAAAAAGAGCAGACCAACTGAAGGATGAATTCCTCGCAAACACATCCCACGAACTTCGAACCCCGCTTAACGGAATCATTGGTCTGGCCGCATCCCTTGTGGACGGTGCACGCGGTGACCTTTCAGACGGAGCAAAATCGGATCTCGGAATGATTGCATTGAGTGGAAAGAGACTCGCGCATCTGGTGAATGATATTCTGGATTTCTCCCGACTCAAAAACAAAGATATCGAACTCCAGAAGAAAGCAGTTGATGTTCGTGTAGCAAGCGATGTGGTTCTGGCTCTTTTGAAACCCCTGACCAAGGGAAAGAACATAACACTGAAAAATGAAATTTCGGCAGATCTGCCTGCTCTGGACGCGGATGAAAATCGAGTGCAGCAGATTTTGCATAATTTGATCGGGAATGCGATTAAGTTCACTGAGAAAGGCGAAGTTAAGATAACAGCAAGAATGGTTAATAAGTGATGAAAAAATATTAGAAAATTATAGCAAAAGGATTTTAATTTTTTTTAAGAACCTGCTGCTATCGCAGCGATGTTTATAACATCGATCAAGCTGAAAAATGCTTGAAGGCAAATTTATTAATAGGACCTCAGCACCTCCGGTCTACACCGATTTCAACGGAGACGGCTTCGGCGACAGGATCGTCTATTATTTTTGCTCTATTTCTTTCCCGGTAAACTGTTCATCATCGATTTGAAAAATTCAGGAAGGTCAGGCATCTGCGGCATATGATACGCGCCGGATGTGATATTTCTTATTTCATCGATGCGGTTGTTTGTTGCCTTGAGTCCGCCCGCGATGGCCTCAGATGTTCGATGATAATCCATGAATCCGATATCGGAAAGACCGGGTTCAATTGTTATGTCGGCCGGATGAAAAATTCTATTGTCCAGCCGGATCCGGTTCATCATTGTATTGATGGTGCCCTTCATGACGCCCATGAGGGAAGCGTTCATCTCTCTTCCCGCATGACCGTCAAGATCCACGGCTATGACGATGTCGGCGCCCATTTTGCGCGCAAGACTGACCGGCACGGGATTCAGAACTCCTCCGTCCACGAGCAGCATTTCTCCGTGCTCCTGCGGCGAAAGAAACCCTGGAATGGCGACGGAAGCGCGTATTGCGGGGAGAAGCGAACCCTCAAAAATATGAGCCTCCTGCATGTCGTTGAGATTCGTCGCGCATATTCCCAGCGGTTTCTGAAGCTCTTCAAACGAGCGCACCGGAAGATGTTCCTGTAAAAACTTCACAAATCGTTTGCCGCCCAGAAGACCGTTGTCCGTCAGCGTGAAATCCATCATGGAAAAAGTGACGCGAAGAGATCGGTAGTTGTTGGCAAAATCCTCCAGAGCAGTCAGAGCGCCCGCGGCATAGAAAGCGCCGATCACGGCGCCGGCAGACGTGCCGGCCACCATGTCGATTCGTATGCCGGCTTTCTCCAGCGCGCGGATCACTCCGATATGAGCCCAGCCGCGGGCCGCTCCCGATCCCAGCGCAAGCCCGATTTTCGGCCGGCGAAAGGGAGCGAATTTGCTCAGAGTGCTCAAGCGGGAACGGCTGTTTTTGCGTCGCTCAGTTTGAGTTTCAGAATATTTCCGCTCAGAATTGCCTGGCTGTCAATGTGATAGGCCTGGCAGAGATTCATGCGCTTCTGCTTTGCCTCGCCTGAAAGTTTCGCCGTCGATCTTTCCATCAGCATTCCCACCAGATATCGGGCCGCCGATTCCACAACTTCAAAGGCCAGAGTGTCTTTCAAACCGGCGTTCTTGAGGTCTTTGTAGACAGTGACTATCTCTTCAAATCCGGCAAAGACCTTTTTCAATTCAGCTGACTGTGAGAATTTCTGCGTTTCATCATTGATGTACGTGCGAAGATGGCCGTTTGCCGCCATTCCGGCCGTGACCGTTCCAATGGCGCCGACGATCTGCAGCTGCGTGGTTCCTTCGTAGATATTCGTGATGCGCGCATCGCGGAATATTCGCGCGACATCGTAATCCTCTGTGTACCCGGCGCCGCCGTAAATCTGCACAGCGTCACTGGCCAGCACATTGCACATTTCAGATGTATAGTACTTGGAAACCGGGGTGAAGAGACTCGCCAGCTTTTCCCATTTGCGGACGTGCTCATCTTTTCGCACTTCTTTTTCACCCAGACCGCTGTGTTCGAGCCTCTCCGTTCTCCAGACATACATATCGACCGTGCGCGCGGCTTCCAGCGTCAGGCAGCGCATACCGGTTACCTCTCGTTCCATTCTGTCGAGCATCCTTCGCACAGCAGGAATCTGATCAATCGGCTTTCCAAACTGGATGCGTTCAGAGGCGTATTTTTTTGCTTCAAAATACGCGGCGGTGGCAATCCCCATGGACTGCGCGGCAATGGAAAGCCGGGCGGAATTCATCATACCCATGGCGTATTTGATCAAACCCTGTCCTTCCTGTCCGATCAGCAGGGCAGGTGTATTTTCATAAACGACTTCGCACGTAGGCGAGCAGTGCAGGCCGAGTTTTTTTTCAATTCCGGCAATCTGCACATCATCGCCATGGACCAGGAAAAAGGACAACCCGCGCGCCCCGCTTGTGGGATTGCCGGTGCGGGCCAGAGTAAGAATGACTGCCGGAGCTCCGTTAAATCCGCAGGCCAGAGTAATGAATCGCTTGGTCCCGTTGAGTTTCCATTTACCATCCGGCGTCTGTTCTGCCTTGGTCTGAACACCCGGCAGATCCGATCCATAATTCGGCTCAGTCAGCGCCATGGCTCCGACAAGTTCGCCCGATGCCATTTTTGGAACCCAGGTCTGTTTCATTTCCGCCGAGCCGAATCTTTCAATGGTATCTGCCAGATTCACAGAGCCGATGGCAATAGCAAAAGCAGCATCGCCGCGCGCCAGAATCTCCATGGCCACAGCCTGTGTCACGGCCGGCAGGCCGAGACCGCCGTATTTCCTGCTGATGCTGTACGGCTGCAGTCCTGCATCCCGGAAGACGTTGTAGCATTCTACCATGGAAGGCGGGAAGGTTACCTTGCCCTTGTCAAATTTCAGTCCCACTGCCTCCATTTCTTTGGCCTTCGGGGCAACTGTTTTTCCCATAATCTCGCCAATAGATTCAAAAATGATTTTGTAGCTGTCTACCGCTTCTTGAAGAGAAGAAGGAGCATTTGCGAGCTTTTCATCCCCGGATTCTTTATATTTTTTAGCGTCTTCAAAGTCATTTTCATAGATTCCAACGGTCTCCTGCCAGTCGATCATCTGATCGATTTGTAAATTCAGGTCATCATTATCAGAAAAATAGTTGCTCGAAATCATTTGGGACTCCTTTTATTGACTTTTGAGTCAATAAACCATTCTTTTTCAATGCTTTTCAGGGTCAATAAAAAGAACGATCGTTCTTTTCGGTGGTTGCCAGGATTTTTATCATCACCCGGCTCGGCGGAAATTTATCAATCACACAGCTGCAGGAGCTCGATCCTTCGTCCTGAACACAGTCCAGACCAGCAGCGCGATTCCCGTGGTCAGCATGGCATCGGCCAGATTGAATATAGCAAAGGAATGCCAGGAAAGAATATTGAGAACGGGAATCCTGGCCAGACTGTCAAAACCAAACCAGATGCACTCAATAAAATCAACGACTCCAGTGATGTGGCCCGGCAGCGGAGTTAGAGAGAAGATCCATTCGCGCGTCGATAGAGATTTTACAAAAAGCTTGTCGATGAAATTTCCGGCCGCGCCCGCGCTGATGAACAGCCATATCCAGACACTTCCCAGGGCTGGATTCTTAAATCTGTAGAAAGCCGCCAGACAGAACGCCAGCAGGTGGACCAGCAATCCCAGAGAAGGCAGCGAAGGTCCCAGGCTGAAAGCAAAGCGATCGTTAAAAAAGAGACGAAATTTTATAATACTGCCGTTATCGCCGACAATGCCCAGCTCATCTTTTCCATTGTAAAGCGCCGCGCCCGGAGACTCAGAGAATGAAATCTGGCCGGCAGTCGGATGATAGTTTAAGACGCCTGTTATATATTTTTTTGACGCAATATCGCAGGCTGTGAGGCTCAAAAAACAGGCTATCCAGAGAATTGTTTTTTTATTCATCCTTCTCATGTATCGGCCCGCTTCAGAATTGCGCCGTCATCCGGATATCCCAGCGGCCGGGAGTTGAGAAGAAGGATACAGCGGTTGTCGCGGAGGGTTCGAACAGGATAATATCAATCAGATTCCAGACATACAATCCTGCCAGCGCGCTTACAGTAAAATTCAATTTGTTTTTTGTCGAGACCATATGCTCCCGCGAAAGTGACAGCGCTCCCGAATTTAAGACCAGCATTGTTCCCATCGTTTCATCGGAAACAGCCTGGCCGGATTCGATGAAAAAAGGCGAAGTGAACATGGATGTATTGACCGCTGTTGAATATGCTTCACGTTGATGGAAATATTGATTCTGGAGCGATGCGGTGCTCCCTGAAAGAGCGAGAAACCCAACTGAGTAGGTCCAGCCGGCCCTCGATCTGCCCTGATAGAATTGTCCCCAGCCGGGGAGGATGGCGCTTCGCATCAGGGCGCTGCTCAAATATTTTTTTGACGACTGCGGCGGAGTGACAGGCGGCGTTTCCGGATCGGGAGGAAAATCATCGCGTGGATGAAAGACCATCACATCGATAAGATTCCAGGCATACAGAGCCGCGAGGCCGGCTCGAACATTCGCGAAATTCTGTTTCGCCGCCAGCATCCGGGATCTCTGTTCGTTGATATTATTGAAATGCATTCCGGAAAGCGCCGTATATTCATCATCCGTCAGCGTCAGCCCCAGATTGGGAGCAACAGCGGAAGAAGTGAACAGAGACAATCCGACGGCGCCTGAATAATCTGTTCTGGCCCTCTGGTATGCTGCGCCCAGCGCTGCGTCCGCTCCCGCAAGAGCCAGGAAAGACAGAGCGTAGGTTGTTCCTGCGCGGCTGCGTCCCTGATACATCTGGCCCCAGCCGGGAAGTATCAGGCTTCGGCCGATGGCCTCCATGCGGTATTTTCTATTGGCGCGCCGGTCCTGCTCGACGACTTTGTTCTCTGCTTCCTGCGCCGCAGCTTTTATTCGGGCCTCTTCCGCCCTCTTTTCGGTTTCCTGTTTTTCCTGCTCTTCTTTTTCGCGGACGAGAGCGGCGAGTCGGTCCTGCTCAATGATTTTTTGCGCGGCCTCTGTCGCCTCCAGCTCTCGTCTTTCGTCTTCCTGTTTCTGCTCTTCTTCCTGTTTTCTTTTTTCTTCTGCGATCTGAATTTCCTGCTGTCTCTGTTCTTCCGCCAGACGGGCCTTTTCCAGTTCTGCCGTCCGGGCCGCTTCTACCTGGCGCCTCTCTTCCTCTACGGACTGCTCCACACGTTTTTGTTCTTCCTGCACAGCGTCTCTGGCGCGGGCTTCTTCCTGCATGTCGGCATAGATCACTCTTTTGATCGCGCCCTTGCGGATGGTGCGGATGCCGTAGGGCAGTCTCAGCTGGATTTCCTCCGGATTCTGATCCACAACCTCTCCGTCCAGCCGCTCGCCGCTGCGCAGCAGTATCACATCCGGCCTCAGGCTCAGGGCAGGCCAGAGCAGGCAGGCCAGAAGCCCGGCCCATACTTTCCATCTGTTGCGATTATAATACATTTCTCTGTATTATTAGACGGCATATTGATTCCTTAGATTGAACATGCGCGAAATATTTTCAGGCTGTTCGTTACTTTTTCAGGATTCTTTTCAGGAACAATCCTGTGAAACTGGCCGGATTTGCTTTGATTTCCTCCGGTGTTCCTGCAACCAGAACATAGCCTCCGGCTTCCCCGCCTTCGGGTCCCAGATCGATGATATGATCCGCTGTTTTGATCACATCCAGATTGTGTTCGATCACGACCATTGAATTCCCGCGGTCCACCAGGGAATGAAGCACGTTGAGCAGCCGCGAAATATCCTCGAAATGTAGTCCGGTAGTCGGCTCATCAAGAATGTACATGGTTCGACCCGTGCTTCTTTTTGAAAGCTCGGTGGATAGTTTGATTCTCTGCGCTTCTCCGCCGGAAAGCGTTGTGGCGCTCTGCCCGAGTTTGATATAGTGAAGTCCGACTTCGGCGAGGGTGTCCAGTTTTCTTGCGATCTGTGGAATGCTGTCAAAGAATTTAACACCGTCCTCAACCGTCATTTCGAGAATATCATGGATACTTTTACCCTTGTATTTTACTTCCAGAGTTTCGCGGTTGAAGCGCCGGCCTTTGCAGGCCTCGCACGTCACATAAACATCGGGGAGAAAATGCATTTCGATTTTGATGATGCCGGCTCCTTCGCAGCTTTCACACCGGCCGCCGGAAACATTGAAACTGAAACGGCCGGGCAGGTAGCCTCTGACCTTGGCCTCGGGTAGGCTGGCGAAAAGTTCCCGCACGGGCGTGAAAAGCCCCGTATAAGTGGCCGGGTTCGAACGCGGAGTTCTTCCAATCGGCTCCTGATCGATGGCGATGACGCGGTCGAGTTCTTTTGTGCCGAGAATTTTATCGTGCCGGCCCGGCTGACTGCGCGCTCCATTCAGGCTGACTGCCAGGGATTTGTGAAGAATGTCGTTGATCAGCGTTGATTTGCCGGAACCGGAAACGCCTGTTACAAGCACAAACTGTCCCAGAGGAATATCGACGTCGATATTTTTCAGATTGTTTTCGCGGGCATTTTTAATTGTGATCAGCTTTCCGCTTCCACTGCGGCGCGATGACGGCACGGGGATTGATTTTTTTCCGGACAGATACTGTCCTGTCAGGCTGTGTTTGACGGCGGCAACCTGATCTGGAGTTCCCGCAGCCACGACCTCGCCGCCGTGTATGCCCGCTCCCGGACCGAGATCCAGCAGGTAATCAGCATTTCGCATCGTTTCTTCATCGTGTTCGACGACGATGACAGTGTTTCCCATGTCACGCAGATTTTTCAGGGTCCCCAGCAGTCTGTCGTTGTCTCGCTGGTGCAGTCCGATGGAAGGCTCGTCGAGAACATAGAGAACTCCCATCAGGGAGCTTCCGATCTGCGTCGCCAGCCGGATTCTCTGGCCTTCGCCGCCGGAAAGGCTTCCAGCCGTGCGCGACAATGTAAGATATCCGACTCCCACGTCGTTCAGAAACCGCAGCCTTGAATGAATTTCTTTAAGCACCCGGCCGACAATTTTTTCCTGCATATCCGTAAGTTTTAAATTATCTATATATTCTAAAATGTTTTTAATATTTTTATCCGTTATCGCGTCGATTGTTGTGTTATGGAAACGCACGGCCAGGGATTCAGGCCGAAGTCTCTTGCCCATGCACGAAGGGCAGGGGTGTTCCGACATGAATCGTTCCATCCACAGTCGCATGTCGTCGGATTTCGTCTCTCTGTAACGCCGCTTCAGATTCGGCAGAACGCCTTCGTAGCCGCCGTCTCCGCGCTCCCCGTATCCGCTGAGTATGAGTTTTCTTGTTTTTGCCGGCAGCTTTTCCCAGGCCGTCGATGGAGAAAAATCGAGGTTCCGGGCCAGATCGTGGATCGTCTCCAGATGCCAGTAACTTTTGGGATTGCCCCAGGATGCAACGGCTCCGTCGAGCAGGGAAAGAGAACGGTCCGGTATGACGAGGTCTTCGTCAAATTCCAGAAGTATTCCCAGGCCGTCGCATTTCTGGCAGGCGCCCAGGGGGGAATTGAATGAGAAACTGCGCGGTGTGATTTCAGGGAGGGAGAGATCGCAGTGCGTGCAGGTGAGCAGACGGGAAAATACATGATCTGTTTTGCCGTCATTGATCAGAACGACAGTCTCTGACTGGGTCAGAGCCGTTTCCACTGAATCCGTGAGGCGGGATTGAATTCCCTCTTTAACGATGAGACGGTCCACCACAACTTCAATGGTGTGCTGCTTTTTCTTATCCAGAACAATCTCTTCCGAGAGTTCATGCACATCGCCGTTGACGCGCACGCGGACAAATCCGGCTTTGCGCGCGTTTTCCAGAATGTCTTTGTGCTCTCCCTTTTTCTTCTCCACCAAAGGCGCCATGATCATAATTCGCGCGCCGTTCGGAAATGTTTTTACCCGGTCCACGATCTGATCCACAGAAACTGCAGAAACTGGCCGTCCGCAGTTGTGGCAGTGCGGCTCGCCGACGCGGGCGAAAAGCAGCCTGAGGTAGTCGTAAATTTCCGTGACGGTTCCCACGGTCGATCTGGGATTTCTGTGAGTGGTTTTCTGCTCGATTGAGATGGCGGGGCTGAGTCCCTCGATCAGATCCACATCCGGTTTTTCCATCAGTCCCAGAAACTGGCGAGCGTAGGAGGAAAGCGATTCAACATACCGGCGCTGGCCTTCCGCATAAATCGTGTCAAATGCCAGTGACGATTTTCCAGAACCGGAGACTCCTGTAATCACACACAGACTGTTTCGTGGAATTTCGACCGTTATGTTTTTCAGATTGTGTTCGCGGGCGCCCTGAACACGAATAAAATCCCGTCCGCGGTGTGCGGCTGCCAGAGAGGAGAGGCCGGACACTACTTTAGATTTTTTTGTTTTTTTTGGAGAGAGTCCGGGCATTTGAAAAATTCGGGATGATTGGATTTGAACCAACGACCGCTCGCCCCCCAGACGAGTGCGCTACCCCTGCGCCACATCCCGGAAAGGAGGTTCTGTTCCGCCTCCTGTCCAAAGCAACGTTTGAGAGAGGAGTGTTTGTGTCAAGAAAAAGGAGCCACGAATTTTCTCATTCCGCCTCTAAGGGGCCTTTGACCTGCCTGCGACCTGACGGGTTGCAAGCATCCTTACGGCTCCCAGTTCTGAAATGAATTCCCCACCAGTGGAGGCGCATCGCTGGCCGGGACATGGCAGGCAGTGCAGTTGTAGCGGGCTGCCGCAGCAGTGGCCGTTCGCACGCCCGTTCTGTGATTGATGTAGTGGCTGGGTGGCAGCGGTACCGGATCATCGTCTCTCTTTTTTTTGGGAATCTGGTGGCAGTCGATGCAGTCGTTGATCGCATTTGTGATCGGAATGAAATCGCCGATTTCATGCGGGATAGTCGGAGGCGAATACCGGTTGAACTGCACTGATTTAGAATCCTGATACGTAAACTGCAGAGGTTCCGCTGTATCCTCCAGAGCTGTTTTCGAAAGTCCGAGGCTCGAGACAGGTATGCCGGCCGCGTTCGTTGTGCTGCCTGCCGTCGATCCGCCTCCCGTTGTACTGCCGCTTGTCTGCGCCAGAATTTCTGACGACCGGTCCATACTGACGGAAATACAGCCTGCCGAAAGACCAAGCGCTGCGATTGATGAAATAGAGATTAGTAGAAGAATTTTATTTATCATTTTTATACTCTTATTGAAACTTTGTCACCTTCACGGCGCATTTCTTGAAATCCGTCTGTTTTGAAATCGGACAGGTTGAATCCAGCGTCACCTTGTTGATAAAAACTCCCTCATCGAACCAGGGCACGTAAATCATTCCGCGCGGAACCGGGTTTCTTCCTTCAAATACGACGCGTATTTTTACGCGGCCCCGGCGCGATTCGATCCAGACCAGATCGCCCGCATTCATGCCGCGCGCCTTCGCGTCCTCCGGATGCATCCACATCTGCGCGGCGGGCACCGCGGAATGAAGCTCCGGCACTCTTCGTGTCATGGTTCCGGAATGCCAGTGCTCGAGAACCCGCCCCGTGCACAGCCACAAATCGTACTCTGCATTCGGCGATTCTGCCGGCGCGGCATACGGCCGGAAAAAGATCTTGGCCTTTCCCGCCAGAGATGTTTTTGTCGGCTGCGTTATTGCATCCAGGTTGCCGGAAGGAAGTTCCTTCATGGCCTTGCCGTAAAAATAGAAATCCTTGCCCCTTGCATACGGATCGTACCGGCCGTTGAATCGCCAGGCGGTTTCGCGGCCGTTGACGACAGGCCAGCGAAGTCCGCGCACATTATCGCGGTAATAAACATCATATGGCGCCAGATCGTGTCCGTGTCCGCGTCCGAATCCCGCGTACTCTTCAAACAGAGCTTTTTCCGGGAACCAGTCAATGCCCAGAAGTTCCACAATGGAATTGGCCGCTCCGCCGGCGCTGGGATCGCGCGCCCATTTCACTGATTTGTTTGTCTGACTGGCGAAAAGGACAGTGTAAAGACTGTCATCGGGCGAATAGCCCATCGCCTTCGCGCCGGGCAAAACATCCGGAAGAAAACCGTCTTCGAAACCTTCCTCTTTCAGTCCGCGAATCGGCTGCCGGCCCCAGACATCGCTCAGTTTGATGCGTTTGCTGAATTCCATGATCTGCCAGAGATCCGCGCGAGCCTCTCCTGGAGCTCTCACCATCTGTCTCCAGCCCTGTGTGCGCCGTTCCGAATTCCCGTACATTCCCCATTTTTCAAAGATCATCGCCGCAGGCAGAATGAGATCCGCTGCTTTGCAGGAAACAGTCGGGTAAACATCGGAAACTATAACAAATGCCTCCGGTTTTCTGGCCGCGGCGATCCAGTGATTCGCGTTCGCCGTGGACTGGAAGGGATTCGTCACCTGCACCCAGAGCCATTTTAGAGTGCCGTCTTCCAGATCGCGCATCATTTTTGTGATGTGACTTCCAATTTTGGGATTGATGGTTTTCGCCGGGATTTTCCATTTTTTTTCGCTGATATCTCTGTGTTCCGGATTGTCCACATTCATATCTGCGGGCAGTCTGTGCGAAAATGTGCCGACTTCTCTGGCTGTGCCGCAGGCAGAGGGCTGGCCCGTAAGAGAGAAAGCTCCGTTGCCGGGAGTTGCCTGTTTACCCGTCAGAAGATGAACCATGTAGGCCTGCTCGTTGACCCAGGTGCCGCGGTAGTGCTGGTTGAAACCCATCGTCCAGAAGGAAACCACCTTGCGCGATGGCGCGGCGTAGTACGATGCCAGTTCCTGAAGTTTCTTCTTAAACGCTTCAATCGGTTCGGATGCGTCGCCCCGGGCAAGTTCGGCCGTGAAGTCCAGCGTGTACGGCTCAACACCTTTTATAAATTCGTCGAAGGTAATGAGCCAGTGTTTGCCAGGAGTGGCCGTATTTTCCTGTTTTACAACATGAGTGAGAGCAGGATCTTTTCCTTGCGCGATGGCCTCTTCCCTGCTCAGTGTGACGCTGTTCTCATGAGAACGTGTGTCTTTTTCTTTCTCTGTGGCGAATCTTTCATCAGAGCGCATGCCATATCCGATGTCCGTCGCGCCAGCGGCGAAGACACAGTGCTGCTTGATGAATCTTTCATTGTAGGCGCGTTTTTTTATGATTTCCCTGGCGATGTAATTCCAGATCGCAAGATCTGTTCCGGGCTTGAATATTATTTCCGTATCCGCCATGCCGGAGGTGAGATTTCTGTATGTGCTCAAATTCACCAGTTTGACGCGCGCGCGATTCCCAAGTTTGTGAGCCGTGATACGGGACCAGAGGATCGGATGGCATTCTGCCATATTGGCTCCCCAGGTCACAATTGTATCCGTCGCCTCAATGTCGTCGTAGCATCCGGAAGGCTCGTCAATGCCGAACGTCTGCATGAAACCGGCGACCGCCGATGCCATGCAGTGCCGCGCATTCGGATCAATGTTGTTCGATCTCAGGCCGGCTTTTACAAATTTCAGAGCCGCATACCCTTCCTGAATTGTATGCTGTCCCGATCCCATCATGCCGACTCCGGCGGGACCCAGTTCCGAATAAGCCCTCATGAACTGCCTGTGCATTTCATCGAAGGCCTGCTCCCAGCTGATTTCCTGGAAGTCGCCCGTTTTATCAAAGCGGCCATTTTTCATGCGAAGCATTGGCTTTGTGAGCCGGTCCTCGCCATACATGATTTTTGCGTTCGCATAGCCCTTGATGCAGAGAATCCCTTTATTCACCGGCGAATCCGGATCGCCCTTAACCGCCTTGATTCTGCCGTCCTTTACGGCAACCTGCGTGCCGCAGCCGACGCCGCAGAACCGGCAAACACCCTTATGCCAGCGCAGACCCGGCTCCGGATCGTTTCCGGCCTGGGCCAGCGTTTCTTTTAGCGGAAAGCCGACGGCCAGGACTGCGGCTGTTGCCAGACTGTTTCGAATAAATTCTTTGCGGCTGATTTCATCCATTAGAGATTCTCCCGTCTACGTTTCATCATACAGGTAAACAAGCTCCGCGCTTGCCACATCTTTCATGGCCCGGATCTTTTCCATAGTCGACATCTGATCTTCCCGTTCGGAAGATTCCAGCGTGACGATCGCTCGGCCCGATTCTGGCTCTGTGTGGTGGATTACAATTTCTGGAATTTTGAGCAGTTCGGTTGTGACTTCTGTCAGCCGCCCCGGACCCGTAACGATGTGCATTGAAACAATCATAGTATTTTTTGCCTGATTATTTTGAACAATAAACTGCGGCAGCCAGGAGATTGGTCAACCTAAAAAAGACTATCTTGTCTGAAATTGGGAAAAAAATACTAAAAGTTATATTGCCGCTTTACCCCCTATCAAAGCGCGTACCACAGAGAGCTGTCCGCAGTGATAGTTTTCATGCCAGGCACAGAAAGTCAAAGCACCGGCAATATTCTCGGCGCCGGCGAATTCCCGCCATTTATCAGGAATAGCGACATCCAGCGCTTTTTCGTCTGACTGGTCGATCCAGTTGAGAATCTCTTTGCGGTATCGACTGAGCTCTTTTTTGATTTCAGAAAATGGGGGATATTCTGTTATTGTGTCAGACAACGTGCTGCCGGTGCCGAACATTTGCTTCAGGGACGGCTCTACTTTTGGAGCATCCGCTTTTAGAATCGTCAAAAAATTTGCATCGGACCAGGCGATGTGCCCGAGAATCCAGAGAGCATGATTGGCCGTGGGTGCCGGACGCACGAGAATTTTATGTTCTGGAATCGCTTTCATTGCTCCGAGTATGTTGAGGCGGGAAATCTTGAGGAGTTGAATTAGATTTTTCTTCACCATGCTCATGGACATAGGATGCGAAGTGCGTTTCGGGAAGTCAATGAGATTATTCATGGTATCATCAATAAAAGTATTCTTGCACTATCATGTCAGAAAAAGTAGAATGTTCGCTGGCAATTTCCTTTCAAATCCTTGCGGCCGTACGTGATTTTCATTCCTGATAATGGGCTTCAGAAAGCGCCTGCCAAATTCAATACGACGGTCCGAATAAAGTCGGGGCAGAAAGCTGATATCATGGATTGCAAGATTTACCCGGCGAACGAAGATGATCCTTACAGAAAGCATACCAACACGGACGGGATACACTCTTGAATTTTATCCGGCGGGACGCTGAAGCATTGAGTTTGATCCAGTGTGAGATGACCGCATAGCTTTTGAAGAAAAGATTGTCACGGCTTTCGCGAACCTTCAGATCGACCTATCAATCCGACCCTGTTTCCTCCGCGCTGTTTTACTGAACTGACCGCCCTTTCCGAAGCGTTTTCAAGGGCATCCGCATCCCGGTATCCAGGATAGGCCGACAGCCCGCATGAGAATGTCGCGTAAAATTCGCCTCCCTGCCAGCTGTGGGCAATCTGGGCGAAATCCATGCGAATTTCATTGAAAACACGCGAGGCGGTCGGCGCATCCATAGATGTGATCACGATCCCGAATTCTTCCCCGCTGAATCGCCCGATAATATCCGTACTCCAAACGCGCTGTCTGAGAATTCTTGCGAGACTTTTTATTACAATATCTCCAACAGGATGACCGTAGGCGTCGTTGATCGTTTTGAATTTGTCGATATCGACGAGCGCGAAAGTCACGGGACCGTCTTTCCCGGCCCGCTCGATTTTTTTCTGCAGCGATTCGTGAAGCGCGCTGTGATTGATTAATCCGGTGAGACTGTCCTGTAAAAGGAAGGCGCGCTGAACTCTGGATTTTTCAAGCTGAGCTCGGACGATGGCCGACAGAGTTTCAGGTTCAACGGGTCTTTTTACATAATCATCTCCGCCACGCCTGAGCGCCGCGATCTGTTTGAAGCTTCGCACCTCTGTCGAGTGAAATACGATGGGAATATTATGATTCTCCGGGAGCTGGCGGATCATTGTTGCAAGTTCCATACCCAGCACATACGGGTAGTAAATATTAGCAAGTATCAGGTCCGGATGAAAGCTTTCGATGGAGTCGAGAGTCTGAAGCGGGTCCGCTATCAGTTCCAGAGATAGTCCTGGCATGCTCAGGGCATTCTCAAGCTCAAAGGCAAGTATCGGATCGCTTTCTACTATCAGGATTCTGTGCTCAAGGCGGTCAATCGGCGCAGTCAGACTTTCTATCCGGCCGATGAGCGCGTCCATATTTACCGGCTTGGTAAAAAAGGCTTTTCCTCCTAATCGCACACAACGAAGGCGAAGCGAAAAATCTTCGCTGTCAGACAGAAAGATCACAAGCGGGTTCGGCTTTATCAGTGATTCAATTTCCGCGAGCTGCATGGCCATGTCGCCCTCCGGCTGCGTCAGGGAGATAATGATGATTCCCGGAGCGCTCAGAAGCGCGGCTTCTCGGGCTTCCGACAGAATGGCAAACTGAGCGACTCCATAGCCATAGTGACCAATCTGGCTGCCCAGATTGGCCCGGATTTCCGGATCCTTTTCAACAAGATATACAAGACGGTTTGCCAATCAATGCCTCAATTATCAAAAAATATCAATCAACCGGCCGCGTCGACAGCATTCTCTCTCCGCCTGAGCTCCTTCTGCAGATCGTCGATTTTTTTTCCGGTCGGCGGGCCCTGGAAATGTCGGCGAACACCGGCAAACCAGGCAACAATCAAGAGCACAATCACGCCGGCCGTCACATAGAGAGCCCTGTCATTCGGGGGCCGTGTGCCGATCATAAACAGCACAAGAACAAATACCACGGCAATGGCGCCAAGAAAACGGAATGCCATTATTCCCATACTGAAAGGGCCCATTTTATCCCATTTTTTCCCGATGGCAAAGATACCCACGGCCGTTGGCATGACATACGACAGGTAGAGAAAAATCACACAGGCCGATGTCAGCGTTACGTAAGCCGGAGAGTACAGAGTCGCTGCGATCGCGAGTATCGCCGTGCACCAGATTGCCGGCACAGGCGTTCTGTGGTTTGCATGCACCTGACGGAGCAGTCCGGAAGCGGGCAGCCCCCCGTCGCGCGCGAAAGCGAACATCATCCGCGAGGTTGATGTGACACAGGCAAGTCCGCAGAGATAATTGGCCAGACAGATCAGAACTTCAATGGTAATTTTTATACTGTAGGGCATGATCGAGTCCATAAGCCAGAAGAAAGCATTGGAGCCCTGCGCCGCGCCCTGAGAGACGCTCGGCATGGCAAGAACGAATGAGCAGACCATTACCCCGCCGAAAATTCCCGAGTAGAGCACCGATCTGACAATTCCTTTCGGAACATTATGTGCGGCGCTTATAGTTTCTTCCGAAGTATGCGCCGATGCATCGTAGCCTGTTATCGTATACGCCGGCAGCAGAAGACCGAGCAGAAAAAGTCCCCCGATACTGCCGGCAGCGGGCCAGACGCCCGCGCCTGCATCGCCGCTCATATTTACAAATGTTATGAGCCGGCTCAGATCAGCGCTTTTCCCGTAATAAATCATGCAGATCGTGAGCAGTGCGGATACGCCGAAGATCAGATAACCGCTGAAGTCAGTTAGACGCGAAGTGACGCGTATGCCGAAGTGGTTGAGCAGAGCCTGCGAAAATGTGATCAGTATCATTCCGATGATCTGTTCCTTCAGACCGAGCGAAGCCGGATTGAAACCAAAAACCGGTCCCAGCGTAGAAACGGTAAGCAGATATGCGCCAATGTTCACCGCGGCGACGACAAATATCAGACCGGCGAGATTGAGCCAGGCGGCAGCCCAGCCCCAGCCGCGTCCCCCCAGGATGGAAGCCCAGTGGTACAAACCCCCTGCCGTGGGATATGCTGATGCGATCTGCGCCATACAAAGCGCCACGATAAATGTGAGAATGGTTCCCACGGCCCAGCCAACTCCCACACCGCCGCCGCCCGTTGCGGATAATGCAAGATGGAAGGATGTGATGCCTCCTGCCAGTATGCATATCATGGAGAAAGATATTGCGAAATTTGAAAAACCGCTCATTCGTCGAAGCAGTTCCTGTGCATAACCCATCTGGTGCAGTCGTTTCACATCCTCTTCAAGAATATGCGCGATTTCTTGCTTTTGGCTCATGGGAGCAAAACATCATCAGCCTGCCAAAAAGTCACTATTTTTCTAAG
This sequence comes from Spirochaetia bacterium, assembly GCA_009885105.1. Classification (GTDB taxonomy): domain Bacteria; phylum Spirochaetota; class Leptospiria; order Leptospirales; family Leptonemataceae; genus VFLI01. The sequence goes on from VFLI01000016.1 coordinate 109,465, forward strand.
GCAGACCGATCCATGCTGACAGCTATACTCACGATGAATGCCAGAAATCGAGTGGAGTTTTATCTGAGGCAGTCCAGGTTACCCGGTAATTTCTTAAATTGACACTGAAAACTGCCCAATAAAAATATGAAACATGTCTCAACTCAACGGTGTAATGATGCAGTATTTCCACTGGTACTGCCGGAGCGATGGATCTCTCTGGGAGGAGGTTGCCGCCAACGCAATGGAATTGTCACGGGCAGGAATCTCGGGGCTTTGGCTTCCACCTGCGTATAAAGGGATCGGGGGCGGTTACGATGTCGGCTATGGCGTTTATGATATGTACGATCTCGGCGAATTTGACCAGAAAGGATCGATACGAACAAAATATGGAACGAAGGAGCAATATCAGCATGCGATTCAGTCTCTGAAGAAGCATGGAATCAATTCTTATGTTGATGTCGTGCTGAATCACAGAATGGGCGGAGATGCGGTTGAACCCGGCAGGGCCACTCCCTACGTTCAGGACAATCGCCTGAATCCCGCCTCGTCTCTCATAGATATCCAGGCATACACGCATTTTAAATTTTCCGCTCGGAATAAACAGTATTCCGATTTCGAGTATCACTGGCGTCATTTTGACGCGGTTGACTACAGCGCTCTGCATCCTGATGAAAAAGGGAGAGTTTTTCTTCTGGAAGGAAAGCAGTTCGATGATTATGTGGCGCTGGAGAAAGGAAATTTCGCATATCTTATGGGCTGTGATCTTGATATGCAGCATCCCGAAGTAAAAGCGGAGATCACGAACTGGGGAAAATGGATACTCGATCAGACACAGGCGGAAGGATTCCGGCTGGATGCGATCAAGCACATGGCTGCCTGGTTTTTTCCGGAATGGCTGGATACGATGGAGCGTCATGCAGGCAAGGATCTTTTCGTCGTCGGCGAATACTGGTCGAATGATCTGCCTTCGCTGCACTGGTATCTGAATATAATCGGCGGACGTATGTCCGTATTTGATGTGCCTCTCCATTTTAAGTTTGCCTCGGCCAGCCGGGCCGGCAGCAGTTATGATATGCGCGGCATTCTGGACGGCACTTTGATGAAAGAGCGTCCCACGCATGCTGTAACGTTTGTAGACAATCATGATTCTCAGCCGCTCCAGGCACTGGAATCCCCCGTGCAGCCCTGGTTCAAACCGCTGGCGTACGCTTTGATTCTGCTTCGCGCAGAGGGGTATCCCTGCATTTTCTATCCGGACTATTACGGCGCCGAGTATGAAGATTTCGGCGGCGACCGAAACAAGCACAGGATTGTGCTGCCTTCGCACAGATTTCTAATTGACCGATTCTTAAAGGCTCGCAGGCAGTTCGCTTACGGAGATCAGTACGACTATTTTGATCATTTCAGCTGCGTTGGCTGGACAAGGCACGGAACAGCAGAGCACCCCGGAGGCGTGGCCGTTCTCATGAGCGCCGGTCCCCAGGGGCATAAGTGGATGAATATCGGCCATCCAGGAAAATCGTACGGGGATGCGACCGGACATATCAGCGGCAGAGTAACAACCAATGAATATGGCTGGGCTGAGTTTGGCTGCCCGGGCGGTTCTGTTTCCGTCTGGGTGCCGGCGGAGTAGGGTATGCGCATGATATTCTATTGTCTGCTGTTTCTTGCCATAATGATTTATGGAATTTTCCACTACAAGTACTTTGTGATTCAGTACAAAAACCTTGGATACGTCGAAGGGAAAGGCATTGTTGTCAGGCAGACAAATTACAGGCAGCCGGCTCTGGAAAATTCGGGGGGACGTACGATTGCTTCGTATGACAGAACAGTAAAAATCCAGCATGAAGGCAGAGAAGTGGAAATCACGTACGATGAACTGGGAACGCCGGACGAATCCAGTATTGGTACAGAAATTGATATTTTGATAAGCACAAAGGACTTTTCAAAATCGATTTCCGGAAGTTTTTCCCGTCAAAAGACGGTGGGTTTTATCACAATCATACTTGGCGCCGCTGGCGCCCTGCTGTTTGGAATACTTGCCTGGAGAAAATTTAGCTCATAATTGCGGTCTGACCGATGGCGAAGAACAACTTAAAAAAACTCCCCGCAGAACTCCTGCAGGCTCTAGATCCAGACGACGATGCAGATCCTGTCGAGATTGAGCGTCAGGTGACGGAATTCCTGGACAGCGGCGGCGATGTCAATGCCGTCGATCCGGAGAAATGGTCGCTGCTGATGTACACTGCCAATGCGGGAATACCGGGACTGATCCGGCAACTGATTCACCTGGGCGCTGATATCCATCATTGCAACAAATACGGCAACCAGGCCGTCATTGCGGCCGCCTATCAGGAAGATCCTGAATGTTTGAAATTGATGCTGGCGGCCGGTGCAGACTGCAATGCCGCGGATAAAGAGGGTCTGACACCGCTCATGAATGCGGCGCAGTCCGGGCGTCCGGAGAATATCAAAATTCTAATCCAGGCGGGCGCGAAAATCAATGCAGCGCGAAAAGACGGTTGCACCGCTCTGATGGACTCCTCCGAAAATGGAAAACTTGATTGTGTCAAAATCCTTCTTGGTATGGGAGCTGACTGGACAGCGGCCGAAAAATATTCGAAGTTCAAGTGGACGGCTCTTCATCTTGCCGTCAACAGAGATCACGGCGATGTGGTTCGCGCGCTGATCGATGCCGGCGCCGATCCAAACAGTATAGACGGCAATTACAAAGGTCCTGCAATCATACCCGGTGCGGACAGCGGCAAATCCAGCGCGGTAAAAGCCTTGATAGAAGCCGGCGCCGGTGTGAATGTCCTGGATCAACACAAATACACACCGCTGCTGCGTGCATCCTTGAATGGATATGCTGATACTGTGGAAATACTTCTGGCCGCCGGCGCCGATCCCGGCTATTCTGTGGACGGTCAGGACGCTCTCCAGATGGCTGTGGAAGGCGAAGAAGAGAATGAAGGCGCTTACGACAGCAATCTGCGCGATTTCAAAAAGACAATCGCTCTGTTGAAAAAAGCGCTTAAGCAATCTGGAAAATGAAACTGATTCAGCCCGTCCTTGCTCCCAGACCATCTGTTTCAGTCAGGCCCAGCATCAGATTCATATTTTGAACGGCTTGACCCGCAGCTCCTTTTATAAGATTGTCGATGGCGCTGACAATCACGGTTGCGCTATCCACGGACCGGCATCCCATATCCAGAAAATTTGTTTTCTGCACCCGGGCCAGCTGCACTTCCTCTGGGCTGTCCAGAAATCGGACAAACGGTTCTTTTGCCGCGGTCTGACGCAGAATTTCTGAAAGATTATCCGGCGCTTTTTTCTTCCACAGAATTGTGATGGTGCTCAGTATTCCCCGAAACAACGGCAGCAGGTGCGGCGTAAAAAGAATCGTCTGCGAAAAGGAATTTTCTCCGGAAAATGAATACTCCTGTATTTCCGGCTGGTGCTGGTGCGACAGAACCTTGTAGGCGCGAAAGTTCTCATACACTGAATTGTAAGAAAAACCCGCATCCTCCGTTCTGCCGCCGGCGCCGGAGACTCCCGATTTTGCATCGATAACTATATGCGCGATATCCTTTCTGAGCTGTCCCAGAAAAAAAATCGGCAGAATCGACCCGGTGGGATAGCAGCCAGGATTTGCCACAAGCGAGGCCTGCTTTATTCGATCCCGGAAAATTTCCGGCATACCGTACACGCTTTCTTTCATCAGATCAAAACTTGTATGAATTAATTTATAATATTTCTCAAATTCATGGCGGCTGTGCAGGCGATAGGCTCCGCTCAGATCGACAACCCTGTGCTTTTTCATCAATAGATCCGGAACGAGCTGCAGTGATGTTTCATTGGGAACAGCGAGAAATACAGGGATCTCCGCCGGCAATTCTGAATCGTGTCTCTGGAACGTCAGATCAAGTTTCCCCTGCAGCGCCGGAAACACGGCGCTTATGTGCCGGCCTGCATGCTGATCCGATGTGATATGCGTTGCATCCAGCGAGGGATGCGATGCAAGAATTTCCAGCAGCTCGCGGCCGGTGAACCCAGCCGCGCCGATGATCGCTGTGCTTATTTTTTTCCTGGGTTCTATTTTCAGCCTGCGCTTACAATTTCACCGGTTTCCACATCGACTTCGATGTCTTCTTCTGGTTTCTTTCTGCCTTTTGGCGCTGGAGCGGCTGGTTCTTCCGAGACTTTGGACTTTGCGGCTTTTCTGTTCTCATCGTTTTTTTGACGCAGTTCCGTCTCCAGCTGGGAAGCGATTTCCGTATGTTCATTCAGGAACGTGCAGGCATTGTCCCGGCCCTGGCCGATCCTGTTTGTCTGATACGCGTACCAGGTGCCCGTGCGCTCCACAAGTCCCATCTGCACTCCCATGTCGAGGAGACAGCCGGTTCTGTTGATACCCGAATCGAACAGAATGTCGAATTCTGCCTGGCGAAACGGCGGCGCCACTTTGTTCTTCACGACTTTTACGCGAACTTTGTTACCCGTGGCTTCCTCGCCTTTTTTTATTGTTTCAATTCTGCGTATGTCCAGACGCACAGAGGCGTAAAATTTAAGAGCATTTCCGCCCGTTGTGGTTTCCGGCGAGCCGAACATGACGCCGATCTTATGCCGGATCTGGTTCACAAACACCACGGTTGTGTTGGATTTAGAAATCGTTCCGGTCAGCTTGCGAAGCGCCTGGCTCATCAGCCTGGCATGGAGACCCATCTGCGCATCTCCCATATTGCCTTCCAGCTCCGATTTGGGGACGAGAGCCGCCACGGAATCGATGATGATGATGTCCACAGCATTGGACCGGACCAGGGATTCCGTGATTTCCAGCGCTTCCTCTCCGTTGTCCGGCTGCGCCACCAGAAGGTCCTCAATATTGACGCCCAGTCGTTTGGCAAACGCCGGGTCGAGAGCATGCTCCGCATCCACAAAGGCTGCGATTCCGCCGGCTTTCTGCGCATTGGCCGCGGCCGAAAGGCAGAGCGTCGTTTTTCCTGACGATTCCGGTCCAAAGATTTCCACCACACGTCCGCGGGGCAGACCGCCCAGACCCAGAGCAAAATCAAGCGTCAGCGCTCCCGTGGGTATGAATCCAATCTCCGACTGGATGCGGTCATCTCCCAGCATCATGATCGAACCTTTTCCAAACTGTTTTTCAATCTGCTGAATTGCGTTGTTCACGGCCTGTCGTTTTTCCGATTCTTCCGGGGCCTTCTGATTTCTCTCAACTGCTTCAATTATCTTTTTAGCTTTAGCTGCCATATACCAATCCTTTCCACTTAAATTACCGGATTCCGGTTAAGAATCAGTCTACCACATGGGTGTGACATAATGTTCATGAAAAATACCCCCACAAATGTCAAGTAGTAAAAATTGTGAAAACAAAAAAAAGAAAAACGTTTAACCACGAATGCACGCGAATAAACGCTAATAAGTTATCGTGTTCATGATCATTTGCGTTTATTATCCCCGGTTTGCGTCCCCTTGATTCGCGTTCATTGGCGTTCATTGGCGTTCATTCGTGGTTGCTATTCTTTTTCCGTCCTTCATCTCGCCGGCCGAAATACAATGTTCCAGTATTTTCTTCCATAAGATACGATTCCCCCGGTTAAGACAAAGGCCAGCAAGTAAGCCGAGTATTCCGGGTGCACGATAATGTGGTCGGCCGGAAAGGACAGCTGAACCAGAGGGGTAACGATATACCATATCACCATGATGGCCACAACTCCCACGCCCCATTTCCCCCACTGGTTGGGACTGCCCTGTATATCTCTCTTAAAATACAGATAGGTGCCGCCCCAGACACCCACTATTTCTCTTACTATATAATAGATAAAAACCCAGAGTGGAAAGGAATAGTAGAGCAGAAGGACTGTCATCGCTCCGATTGTGACGATTTTATCGCTGATGGGATCCAGATATTTGCCGAGCATGGTTATCTGATTCAGCTTCCGGGCCAGGTAACCGTCGAAAAAATCCGTCACCACGGCCAGAAAGACAATCAGGCCTATGAAAGCCAGCCACTCCCGGCCCGGGTCTTTCTGGTATCTGTAATTGGCATAAAAAAACGGAGGCAGCAGGATCACTCGAACCAGGGACAGAAAATTCGAAATATTGAAAATCTTCTCCTTGAATACGTCCCGAAATTTCATGATTGATCGTTTTCCGGAGGGCCTGATAGAGTCAAGATTTTGTTTTTGGGCGCCTAAATGCTCCAAATCTGTCGTATTTTGCTTGACCGGCTATTTTCAGGGAGTATAATCCTGCTGTGGAGATTGTATCAAAAAAGAACATATGTATTCTTTTATTTCTTTTTTTTGTAAGAGCCGTATCGGCGGATAATGTGGTACTCAAAAACGGCACCCTGCACAGCGAGGTCCGGACATTTTTAGGCAGCAATTCGGTTTATATTGTATTCAAAGACGGATCGGTCCAGGTCGTCGCCAAATCAGAAGTTCAGTCCCTGATGCGAGCCGAGGTAAAGTGGAAAGAAGAAGAAAAAACTCCGGTCAAGCCAATCGCGGAGAATCCGGTTACACCCTCTGTCGGTCCGCCCTCGGCCCAGGATATGGGACTGCGCAGTCAATGGAGTCTCGTCTGGAGATCGGCTCTTCTGCCTGGCTGGGGGCAGATCCATGCGGGGCGGACGGCCACAGGGATCGCGGGCATCGGAGCTTTCGCGCTTGCCGGTATCTATGCCCTGAGCCAGAGACAGAATATGCTCGCGGCGAAGGCCGAATATCAAGACAATGTTTCCACATATTTCGCAATCGGCGCGGCGCTGCAGCCCTCGCTTTCTTTCAACTTCGCTTATGTGAATGCGGCGGTGAACGGCGCGGCGTTCGCGCAGTATGACCGGGCGTCGAAAAGTTACAGCAACGGCGCCATGCTCTTTGCTCTCGTGTATGCTATGCAGGCCGCGCATGCCTATATTGTCGGCGTCGACTGGGTGAACGAAACTTCGCCGACTGCGATGGGGCCACGGAGACACGGAGAGCACGGAGAAGAGGATGGCGGAAAATTTAGTGTTGGGTTCAATCAGTCGCGTGTCGCGGGGAGTGAAGTGAGCGCGGTGTATGAGGTGGGGTTTTAGGGAGGGGATTTGCCACGGAGACACGGAGAGCACGGAGAAGAGGAAGGAAATGTGGGGGATGCAGAGATGGGGCGAGATGACGAGATGGGAAGATTGACCACGGCGCGCACAGCGAAACAAGGCGGAAGCGTAAGAGGAATGCGGAAGCAGAAGAGTGTGTGTGCGTTGCGCAGAGAGGGGATGTAGTTATGAAAATTTATTATCGTTTGATTGTTTCGGGGATATTGATTTTAGGTTTGGGATGCGTGCAGGCGCAGCAGGATCCGATGGATGCATCGGGGCCGGGGGGGATTGTACAGAGTGGACTGTTTCTGGCGTTGATTGGGACTGCGGTAGCTCCGACGTGCGAAGAGATCATTAATCCGAGCGGGGGGAAGTGTATTTTTGTTACTGCGCCGCATAATGGGAATTTTGATACTTCAGCAGATGGGGACTGGGTCACAGAGGCAGATGAGTTCTGTACAGCTCAGCGCCCCGCATATTTGGTTTACAACTATAAAGCATTTTTAGTCAGTGAGAATACAAATAGAAAAGCCACGACACCGCGTATTAATTGGGTATTGCTGTCAAACACTTCGTATTATCGGGATTCTGACAAAAAGAAAATAGGAACAACAAACAGCAGTTTTCTCCTCCCCCCCACTCTGGAAAATTCTCTGGGAACATCAGGTACCTCTTTCTGGTCGGGTATAGACTCAGCATTCACCTATGCTGCGGATACAAACCGTTGTATATCAGGTACTAATTGGAAAACAGCGTCAAGTGGAACACAAGGCAAGGTGGGTCATTTAACAGTTACAAACTCGACATATATCGAGAACACCACGGCTACATGCGACAGTTTACTGCCAATCGTCTGTGTTCAGCAGTAAATTTGTCAAATAATAAAGACAACACGTATCTCTAATTCACCGGGGCCGTGCTCCAGATACCCCAGTTAGACGTATTATCACTCAGCTTCGTTATTGTAAAATCAATAAGGGATTGAACATGTGGCCTGCCGTCTCGAAAAAAGAAAAGTTTACGACCATCCGGCGTCGGCATACTCATAATGTCCTCTGTCGAGCCTTGAGTCAATTTTGTCATCAAACTGCCGTCCGGTCGCATACGATAGATTTTATAGACTCCCGTTCTACTGCTATGAAAGTAAACAAGATTATCTTTACCAGAACGGGGAAAGTATTCAAAAATAGATCCGGATACAATGTCTGTAAGATTCAAGCGGTCACTGCCATCAAGTGCAATAGAATGAATTTCACTGCGGATCCCAGTACTGAAGTGAAAAAGTACGCGGTCCCCTGATGAGAGGAAAACAGGCTTGGTTTCCTGATTTGCCAAAGATGTGAGCTGGATTTGATTGGATCCATCATTTGCATTCATGATCCAGATATCACTATTCCCCGACCGCGCGGATGCAAATACGATACGCGCGCCGTCGGGTGACCATTGTGGAAAACTATCGTTGGTTGAAACAGTAAGGCGACGTCGATCGCTGCCATCGGCTCGACATGTGTAAATGGAATCCTGCCCGCCATCAATCGCTGAAGTATTGAAGGCAATGCGTGTGCCATCGGGCGACCAGGAGATGTCTTCATCCGAACCACCCTCGGTTGGAGTGATCTGAGTTCGCCCGGTTCCATCTGCGTTTATAACAAATAAATACCAGAAACCCGGTGGAACAAGACTCCAATAGGCGATTTTAGTGCCGTCTGTTGAAATAGCCGGCACAACATCATCCGAATCATGGGGATCCAGCGAAACAAGTGTGCGCACTCCCGATTCAGTGACACGCCAAATTCGATACTTCCCCGAAATATCCAGCGAAGAATAAGCAATCTGATAATTCCGGCCCGGCTGATTTGCGGCCAGTATCGCCATCAGTGAAAATGCCTCCAGGTTGCCCGCTTTTTCTTCGCCCGGGAGCAGAATGCCTGTGCAGGAAAATATTAAGGTAAGGAAAATTAGCGAAATCTTATGGAGAATACCAGTCATTGAAAACCTCCATACCACTTTAGAATGACTCTAAAGTATAATAAACTTGAATATACGCATTGTTTATATTTATTATATCCGGCCCGGCCAGATTAAACAGAATACTAAAATCTGTCAACAATCATTTTTGTGCGCGGATTGTTTTTGCTCGAACCTATTTTGCCCGCGCTCTGCGAAGATGTGATACAATCAAAGAAATTCCAACAGAATGAGCAGGATGCATGAACGACCCCCCGTGCCTCTGCGGTGAATCTGAAAAACTGGTAATATTTATGAATTGACAAAATGCTGGAAATTATTAAAGCCACTGTATGGGCCGAATCGTTGCACAGGTTCATATCTCGAATTATCTGGACCCTGAAAAAAAACTGGAATGCGCCGCTCTCGTAGATACGGGAGCATCGCATATTGTTCTGCCGCTTGCCTGGCGTGATAAATTGGGGGTTCTGCCTGAAAAAAATAAAGTCAGCATTGCTCTGGCCAATCAGCAAACTACGGAAGCTGAAATTTGTGGTCCTGTCAGATTGCAAATAGAGGGCTTTCGTGCGATATCAACAGAAGTCCTATTCATTGAAATGAAATCTGAAAACGGGGGGTATGAACCTCTTCTCGGATACATTCCACTGGAACAGAGCCAGGCGGCTGTGGACATGCTGGGGCATCGGCTAGTGCACGTTAAAAGCCTCGATTTGAAATAAATCGCTTGATGACAGACGACAATGAATGAAATCGGGCCCTTTGCGACAATTCTGCGCCTGCTTGATCTGGCGAAATCACAGGGATATTTTACAGACTATGTCCTGGGAGGCGGCGTGGCGACGCTCAACTATACAGAGCCGTTTTTAACGTACGATACGGGCTTTGTTGTCGACATGACGGGCAGCGCTACAATGCGGGAACTTGATGATTTCTTTGTGAAAAACGGCGCCATCCGGAACAATCGGGGCTATATTGAGATCGATGGAATGCCATGTCAGTTTCTCTCAATCGGCGATGATCTGATTCGGGACGCTTTCACGAATCCCAATACTGTCACAGTGGGGGGCAGGCAGTTGCATATTCTTAAAATTGAATATCTGATCGCAAATTACCTCAGGCTGATTCGGCTGCCAAAGCGCAAAAAGCGCGACACTGCCAAATTGCTGCTGCTTTTGGATCAGCCCGGGAAAATAGATTCAGTATTGCTGAGCGCTATTCTGGAAAAAAATAACCTTGGGAGTGATTACCGGAGATTCCTGGAGAGAATGGATTCATGAGCCAAAATGATTTTGAAGGTATGATGGAAAAACACCGGCAGATGGCCGATCTATCATTTGAAGAAAAATTGGAAGTATTTTTAAAAATGCGCGAGGTATTTATCAACTTGAAAGAAGAGATGGGGAGAGAGTTCCGGGTTGACGCGCAAGCATCCATTGAAGTCAGGACCGATTGATATCGGCCGGCCACGGCATTTCAGGCAATCGTCCTTTCCCCCCGAATCAGTGAAAGCTCCGGCGGATGTGTGCTAATTTCCTGGACATTCCCGCGTTTCCCATAAATTCTACCCCCATGGCCGCGACCAGGCAAGTCATTCCCCCGGGCTCTGTGCGAGAACTTCTCCCTCTGGCATTGCCGATTTTTCTATCGCAGACCATCGATGTGGCCATGGTTTTCTGCGACAGATTTTTTCTGGCAAAGCTGGGAAAAGAGCCGCTCGCCGCAACGCTGACGGGCGGGATTCTGACGTATCTGCTGAGCACTTTGATGATCGGCATACTCGGTCAGCTGTCGCCGCTCATTTCGCAGTATCGCGGCGCAGGCCAGAGTGAGCGCTGCGTGCATGTTGTGCACCAGGGGTGGATAATCTCGGTTCTGGCGCCTCCGTTTCTTCTGGCTGCCGCGTTTGCATTCAGCCCGCTGCTCTTTTCTTTTTTCGGGCATGAACAGACTCTGTCTCAAAACGAATCGAGCTATTTTCGGATTCTGAGCCTGACTGTTATCACCACCTCACTGCGGCAGGTGTTTATCAGTTTTTTTGTTGCTATTGGAAAAAGCGTGATGGTTACAATCGCTTCGCTCAGCGCCGTCGTTTTGAATTTACCACTGGCATACGCCATGATTTTTGGATCCTGGGGATTCCCCCGGCTGGGAATCGAAGGGGCGGCCCTGGCAACGGTGATCGCCAGCATTCTGCCGATTGTGATTTTACTCTGCGCTTTCTTCGCACGCGGTATTCGTCTCGAATATAAGACCACGCAGCGAATCGCGCTGGATACGGATCTCTTAAAAAGGATTGTCCGCTACGGTCTGCCCGGCGGCCTGGAATTGCTTGTGAATGTGGCCGGATTTTTATTTTTCACGATGGTGATGTACTCGTATTCCAGCGATGTGGCGGCGGCGACAACGATCGTGCTCAACTGGGACATGGTATCCTTTATGCCTCTGATGGGAATCAGTCAGGCCGTGGGCGCGCTCGTTGGAAAATATCTGGGCAGCCGGCAGAAAGAATTTGCGCTGCGCTCTGCCTGGTCGAGTCTGAAGCTCGGCTGGCTGTATTCGAGTCTGATCACAGCCCTGTATTTTATTTTCACAGATTTTTTGATCCATCTTTTTGCCTCGGGCGATGTGCCGGGATATGCAGGAGTGTATCCGTACGCCTCCTTGATGCTCAAAATTTCCTGCCTGTATTTTCTTTTTGACTCAACGTACACAATACTCGGGGGTATTCTGAAAGGTTCGGGCGATACGATATGGACAATGCTGGTGTCCAACTCAGTGATGTGGAGCGGCGCGCTTTTCGTGTACTTTGCCAAAAAGCAGCTGGGCCTGACGCCCATCGCTGCCTGGATTGTTCTCACAGTGCTTGTGTTCAGCCTGGGTCTGATGTACAGCGTGCGATTCTTTCAGAAGAAATGGCTGGACAGACTGATGATATCCGACTGAAGTCGATCCGAAATTTACGCCATCGTCGTTAAGAATCCCCGTCGACTAAAAATCTCCGCCGCCAAAATCGCCCCCGCCGGAATCGCCGCCGCTGTCCCCGCCACCGTCCCAGCCGCCGGAGTCTCCGGAATAGTTTGTTCCGTCATCCCGGTTCGACCAGGAATCCGAATCATTACCGACCGATGAATCCGAATGCGATGCGGCAGAAAGTCCGCTGTCGTGTCCGGTCATTCTATCATAAATCCAGCTTCCCGCCATCGCGCCGAACACGCCGCCCAGTATGCTTCCGAATATTCCAGATCCGCCGCCCATCATGCCTCCCTGGTTCATCATACCGCCCTGGCCCGGCTGCATTGAATTCGGATTCTGATATCCCGGCTGCGAGTTTCGATTCATTAAATTGCGAATAATTCTAAACAATATGAAACCACCAACTACCAGGAGAACGACTGGCAGCCAGGAGGGCAGGGAACTGCCTTCGCCCAGGATGGAAGAGCCAGGACTTGCACCGGCGCCGCCGGTTTTTCCAGCCAGGAAAACCTCTCCGGCGTAATCGACGGCCGAGATCAGACCCGAGTCGTAATTTCGTCCTTTAAATTCTCTTGAAATATTTGTTCTCAGAGCTTCGCGTTCCCGTGTTCCGAACAGCCGGCCCGTTGCGCTCCCCACTTTGATTTCAATTTTTCTTTCCTGGAGAGCTACCAGGATATAGATGCCGTTCACCGCTCTTTCTCTCGCATTCATCAGAGCCAGATCGGAGGCATTTTTACCGCCAAGATTCTCCACTGTTTCAAAGATGAAATCCTTGCCGGTTTTCTGTTTTATTTCCGTAATTTTAGCATCAGCGGTTTGAATCGTATCCGGACTGAATATTTTTGCGCGGTCTATCACTTCTCCCTGAACGGAAGTGAATAGAAAAATCAAAATAAAAGGGAATAACAAAAAGGATTTTCTCATGGGTACAATATAATTCATTCTATTCCGGGAGTCGAGCATTTGCAGTGCGGAGTTGGGATGTAAAAAGACAGGAAATCCTCCCGGCCAAAAAGAAGCTTTTTACAGGCGAATCCACTTCAATTCTGGTTGACGGCCTTTGAATCGTGGCTCAGTCTGCATGAATGGATTCCAGACATACACAGTCCCGTCGTTTTCATCCCTCAATTCTCGCAGTCCTGATCCTGTTGCTGTTTCGTCCCGATCTGCCTCAGGCGCAGGAAAACGATCAGGCGGACGTCCCGCCGGGATGCCTGGACGGTTCGTTCAAATGCGGGCTTGTCTTTGATTCGCCGGCGGAACTGGCCAGCATACCTCAGGATGAGGCGAACTTTGTGCGCCACCGCGGACTGCCTGCGCGGATCGATCTGAGCGCCGATTTTCCACCGGTGGGCCGCCAGGGACGGCAGGGCAGTTGTGTTGCCTGGTCGACCACGTATGAAGTGAAATCGTACCTGGAAAAAGTTACGCGCCGCTGGAATTACGACGCCGGTCCCGCCGCCGGCCGCTGCAATGGCACAGCATCTCACGTTTTTTCGCCTGCCTGGACGTACAATCAGATCAATGGAGGCCGGGATGCCGGCTCGTCGATTAACGGAGCATTCGATCTTATGATCCGCAAGGGCGCCGCTCCTTGCAGCAGCATGCCGTACAACGATCAGGATTACCGCACGCAGCCGAATCCCAACGCGCTGATGACCGCCAGGAATTATCGCTCGGATCGTATGACCGGCATCGACTGCCGCAATCCCGATGCGGTAAAAGCAATTTTGAGCACGGGCCTGCCGCTGGTCGGCGGATTTCATGTCACAGCAGCCCTGCGCGGAGTGGGCAGCGGCGTTATCGATACTTTTGACGGCAATGTGACGGGAGGCCATGCCATGGCGATCGTGGGATACGACGATTCCATTCGGTCGCCGAGCGGGATGGTCGGCGCATTCAAACTTATGAATTCCTGGGGCGAGGGCTGGGGAATCCGCGGATTCGGCTGGATCGCTTACGGAGCCATGCCGCAGTTCTGCAAATATTCTATGGTCATGTATCTGAGCGCTCAGCCGACACCGCCGCCGGCAGATGATACTCGAGTCAGCGCGCCCCGGCAGGTGCAGGCCTCGCAGGGAAATTTTGCGGACAGGATCACTGTCACCTGGAGTGATGTCCCGCAGGCCACGGCGTATCAGCTTCAGCGTCAGAATCCGGGAGAATCGTCTTTCATCGATCTTGCTTTTTCTCAGCGAGCGTCCTTCGATGATTCATCGGTTCGGCCGAATGCGGCATACCGCTACCGCATCGTGACTCTGATCGACAATCGTAAATCCGATCCCGAAGATTCGCCGGTCGCAGAAGGATTTTCCAGAAGCCAGCCCGCAGCGCCGCCGAGCGCCGTAACGGGACTATCGGCAAGATTGGCCGCGGATAACAGTGTCACTCTTTCCTGGACGCCTGCTTCCGCTGCTCAGTCATACAGAGTCTACCGCAGAGCTGCCAGTCTGGAGACCTTCACATCCCAGACCGCCGGTTATGTCGATCGCCAGCCCCCTTCCGGTTCTGTGCACTACAGCGTCCGCGGCGTCAACGCCAGCGGCGAAGGCGATACCGGAGAAGTGGTTTCCGTGAATGTTCCAGGCGGCGGCGCTTCGCCGGACCGCATTTCAGGATTTGTGGCAACGCGGGGGACATTTCGCGATAAGGTTCATCTGAACTGGCAGGCGGCTTCAGGCGCGAATTCATACTATCTGGTGCGATACGACTATGAAACAAAAACCTGGGATCGCATAGGCGCCGTCAATGCGACTGTCTATGATGACACGGCGGAAAAAATAAAACAGGGAAAATGGTATGCCTACAGACTGCTGGCTTCCAACTCCTCCGGTTTCGGTCCGTGGTCGGACGTGCAGTACGGCCGCGCGGAGCCGACTCTGGCCCGCGCCGGATCTCGCACACCGCCGCCGGAAAACTTCAGAGGAAATATAAATCCAGTAGCCGGCAGAATCGAGCTTTCCTGGGATGCGGTGCCTGGCGCCGTTGAATATTATATTTTCAGGAAAAAATCGGACGATGCTGATTTTGCCTTCCTGGAAAAAACAAGATCCCGGAATTTTCTGGCGGCGCTGCCGGAAAAAAATACTCTGTACTACTTTGCGGTCCGGGCCTGGTCCGATGCCGGCGTTGAGTCTGAAAATTCACGGCCTGTCGCGGGATTTATCAACGAGCTGCCTCCCGCAGTGCAGAGCCGTCTGCCGGCTGATTCCGGATTGTCGGATCTTGCAGGCGTCTGGATCGGCGAGGATCTGCAGGATTTTACACTGCGCAGAATCCGTGTGACGGTGAGCGTTACGGGAAATATTTTCAGCGCAGAAATTCAGAACAACGGACGCACGGTCGGAACAGCTCGCGGAACCTACGCGCAGACTGGTTCCATGCTTGTCGACGGCGGATTTCGGCTGACGCGGCTCGGCGATGGAAGACTGGTGAAAATCCGAATCAACGACAGACGATTTCTTCCGGTGGAGCTGGAGATTGTTGCGCAGCATCCGCAGTGAGCACAGTCGAGGAGAGCGGAGAATAAATATGAAAAAATATATAATAAAAATAAGTATAATAATAATTGCAATATCCGCTGTGTCGTGCAAGACACAGAAAAGTGACTGCGCGGATCCGGACTGCATTCTTGGCGGTTTTCATACTCAGAATGTCAGCGAAATTGTGATACAGAAAGCGTTCGCTTTCTTTAAGAATGAAATGGCAAAAAGACAGCCGGAAATTTCAGATCTATCGCTGGAGAGGGCCGCCACGCAGGTGATTGAAGGCACAAGAATCGCTCTGGTCTGCGCCTATCAAAAAAAAGACTCGAAGGGTCGACTGACGGGATTTGTTATCGAGGAATTGAACGGAAATCTTGTTTTTGAACGAGTTGAGTTTTAATTCGTTTGTATTTTTTAAAATCTATGCGGTGTGGCTCATCGCATCGGGTCGGGAAGAAGGTCATCGTCTCCCAGAAAACATTTGAGTGTATCCGGGAAATCTCGTCCGAGACGGGCGCGGTAAACCAGCTTCAGTCCTTCCTGATTCGCCGCGCCTCCAGGCAGCCGGCATTCAATGGACAGAATTGTTCCAAAATGGCGTCTCCACCAGTTCGGGGGCTCGCGCGCAATATCGACAGTCAGCTCCAGCACAAAGTCAGGCGTCAGGGTCCAGCCTTTTAGAGGCCAGAGCGAATAAATAAAAAATCGCATGAATCGTCCCGGGCCTGAATAATCGTAGTCGTTTTCTTCCATCCCCAGTTCCTGTGTGTAGCGCACTTCGATTGTGGCCGGACCGGCGGGAAGGCGGCCGCGGAATCGTGCCTGGAACAAATCGATCCTGTCCTGTGACCAATGGTCGAACAGGCTCGCCTCTTCCTTTGAGACTGGCTGATAGGAACTGACCTGGGCCGCCGCTTCCACTCCGGCGACGCGCACCTGAAGTGGACCGGGGCCGGGCATCAGGAACTGGAAATCAGCCGTGACAGGGCCTCTGGCGGAGACTCTGTACACGGCAAGAACGCCGCAGCTCTGAAGCGTGCAGGCAAAGTTGAGAGTTTCTCCGGCGATCTCAAGTCCGGCTGCCTGCGAGCCGATCGATCCGGATGGAGGCTGCCAGACAATCTGCGGCGGGCGGATGTTGGCCGTCGCGCTTCCAATGGCGACGCACAGCAGGGCAAACGAGATGCGTAATAAATACGTCTGTACAGACATTTTTGGATTCGTAAGTTTCATAAGAAATTCCTGTTGAGCGATGGATCCGTGAAAATTTCCCACATGTCCGGCGGCACTGCGCGAAAAGCAATCACGTACCGGTCCGCCGCCGCAGTTTCATCTGTGACATCGCGAATGAAAATGTGGAGTATCTGAGCGGGAAAACGCCGGGCGATTTCTCCGTACACTTCCGGATCTTTTTCGCCGGAGTCGCCGATGAGTATGAATTTCCGGAGCGGAAATCTCTGCAAAATCGGCACAATCTCGCCGAGCTTGTATTCAATCGGCGAGGCCAGGAGATTGAAAAAACTTTCATCTTTCCAGCGAAATGATTTGAGATGCACGGAACCTTCCGGAAAATGCTCCTCCTGAATGAAAGCCAGAATCGCCGGGGAGAGATCCCAGGGACTGGCGGAAACATAGTGAAACGAGGCATTCTTTTCTTCCATCTTTCTGTACCAGGCAGCCATGCCGGGAGCGGGGCGGAATACGCGCGCGAAAGTGTTCCGTAAAAGTTTTGTTCGGTCGCGGACTTCACTGATCTTTATCGTATCATCAATATCCGACACAATGGAAATTCCCTCTTTTTCCAGAAGAAATACTTTACCGGAAAAAATTCTGCTGTCGACTGGATTGATCGCAGCCTGATAGGAAAAAATAGAACTGCCAGTCCGTCTTTGAATATCTGCGTCAGAATCGGCAAAGCGAATGGTGCCGTTGAAATGACCGTCCGGTCTTGAAGTTCCGATCCGGTACCGTCTTTCTTTGTTTTCTATCACAACCGTTTTGTTTCGTTCATGGTCGATCAAAAAAAGACGGGCGCGCTCTTTGAAAATTTCTTTTTCTTCCGGCTGCAGCTCTCCAATCTTCAGGCCGATCGCACTCTCAAACAGATGAACAGGCATGGACCTGTTTTCTTTTTCAAAAACAAATCCGTGTATGTCAGTCTGCCAGGAGCCGTCGATGGCTCGATTTCCTAGAGTCGGAAGGAACTGAATGAATTCATCTGTTTTTATATCGGATACATTCGGGTTCGGCGCGTGATTCTCTTGCGAAAAGAGGCTGAAAGAGGCGAAGCATACAGCGCAGCAGACGGACAGAGTCAGCGTCGTCATGAGTCCTTTGCGCGTAAAATATATTAAACGAATTTTATAAATCATTAGTTACCGCCGAATCACTTTCCATTCCTCAGTATTTCCTGCGTCTGCAGAGCGATTTCCAGTTCCTCGTTTGTGGGGACGATCAGAACGGCTATCTTGCTGCCTTTGGCCTGGACGGAACGTATGGTTCTCTTGTTCGATTCGTTTTTTGCCGAATCCACGGCAATGCCCATATCCTCCAGGCCCTCCAGGCACAGCGCGCGAATTTCAGCGGAGTTTTCTCCGATGCCGGCTGTGAAAACCACGGCGTCCAGTTTTCCCAGCGCCGCATAATAGGCTCCGATATACTTCTTGATGCGATATGTATACATATCGACGGCAAGAACGGCATCGTGGCTGCCTTCGCGGCGCATTTTCAGGATATCGCGCATATCATTTGTTCCCGTCAGTCCCTTGAGTCCGCTTTCTTTGTTCAGAAGATTGTCGATGTCATGAAATTTCAAATCGGAGTGGTCGGCCAGGTAGAAATGTATGGCCGGATCGATATCGCCGGACCGCGTTCCCATTATCAGGCCTTCCAGGGGCGTCATTCCCATGCTCGTGTCGATGCTCTGGCCGTTTTTTATGGCGGTGATGCTGCAGCCGTTTCCCAGATGGATTGTGATGAGATTTGTCCTGGCAATATCGCGGTCCAGAAATTCTGCGGCCTTTTTTGCCACATAGCTGTGGGAAGTTCCATGGAATCCGTAACGTCGAATCTTAAGTTTTTTATAGTATTCGTTCGGGATTGCGTAATGATAGGCATGCCGCGGTATGCCTGTATGAAATGCCGTGTCGAAAATGCCAACCTGAGGAACACCTGGAAAAAATGAAATCGCAGCTCGGATTCCGGTAAGATTGGCCGGATTGTGCAGAGGGGCCAGCGGTATATGTTCTTCGATGGCTTTGATTACGGTATCGTCGATGAGAACAGGATCATGAAACGCTTCTCCTCCGTGCACAACCCGGTGGCCTATCGCCGCGACTTCGGACACATTCTTTATGACGCCGAATTTCGCATCGGTGAGAAGCCCGGCAATTTCCCGCATACCGGTTTCATGGTCGGCGATATGCTTTTCCATTACGAAGGGTGATTCGCTCTTGATGGAAGAATGTTTCAAACGGCCGGCCGGCTCGCCGATTCTTTCCAGAAGGCCGGACGCGCGAACCGATTGATCTTCCATATGGAACAGCTGGTATTTGATCGATGAGCTGCCCGTATTGATGACGAGTATATTCATAAGTTTCTCCGGATCGGAAATTGAGCGTCAGATTTCCTGCGCCTGAATGGCCGTAATTGTAACCGTATTAAAAATATCCGGCACCGTGCATCCGCGGCTCAAATCGTTCACGGGTTTGTTCAAACCCTGCAGCACAGGGCCGATGGCCACAGCGTTGGCGGAGCGCTGCACCGCTTTGTACGTGTTATTGCCTGTGTTGAGATCGGGAAAAATAAATACGTTGGCCCGTCCCGCCACTTTCGAATTCGGCATTTTTGTGCGGGCCACTTCCATATCTACGGCCGCATCGTACTGCATGGGACCCTCAAGCTGGAGATCGGGAGCGGCTTCGCGCGCCAGATGCACAGCTTCGCGTACTTTCTCGACGTCTTCTCCTTTGCCCGATTCGCCTGTCGAGTAAGACAGCATGGCAACCCGCGGCTCGATGCCGAACTGCTGCGCCGTGCGTGCGGATGCCACTGCGATTTCAGCGAGTTCCTTTGCGTTTGGATTGGGATTTACAGCGCAGTCTCCGTAAACAAGAACCCGGTCTTCCAGACACATAAAGAAGACGCTCGAAACAAGCGAAACACCCGGCCGTGTTTTTACAAATTCCAGAGCCGGACGGACCGTATGCTGGGTTGTATTGATGGAGCCGGAAACCATTCCATCCGCCTTTCCTCTGTGGACCATCATCGTGCCAAAATAACTGATATCCGTCATCGTGTCGCGCGAAAGTTCAAGAGTCATGCCCCTGTGTTTGCGCGCTTCATAATATGTCTGAACAAAATCATCGAGCAAATCTGATTTCACCGGATCGATAATACGCAGATCCGGCAGCTTCAGCCCCAGACGCGTAATCTTTGCCCGGATTTCTTCCGCATTGCCCAGTACGGTGATATCGACAATCTCGCGCCGGATGAGCATCTCCGCCGCGCGCAGAATTCTTTCTTCCTGTCCTTCCGGCAGCACTACATGTTTTTTGTTCGATTTGGCTTTCTGTATGATGCCGTATTCAAACATTTTTGGCGTCACAACATTAGATTTGGTGACGATGATCCTGTCGCGCAGTTCGGTCGATCTGACATGCGTTTCGAATGCGGCCAGGGCCGTTGTGATTTTCTGTTTATCAGACGGCATTACCTTGCAGTCAATCATGTTGATCCGCGTAACCGTGCGAAGTGTATCAGTCGGCGCGCAGATGATGGGTATGGACGATGACATCCCCCGGATTAAATGCATCACAACGGGCGCGGGCTGTATACCGCCGGTCAGGACGATTCCCATGATATGCGGGAAAACGCCGGAACTGGCTGCTGTCAGGCTCCCGAGTATAATATCAGCCCGGTCTCCGGGAGTAATGATGAGCGAACCTTCTGTGATATGACTTAAAAAATTTTCAAGCTGCATTGCCGCGATAATATGATGCGAGGCATGCCAGTCCAGGAATTCTTTTCCAAACAGAACCTCAGCGTCTAGCGCCTTTTTTATTTCAAGCATGGTAAGCATGCCCAGGGTATCTACCTCCGGGATCACATAGACAAGTCTGCCGTCCTTCTTCAGCTGCTCTTCCAGAATTGCGCGCGATTCGTTCAGCCTCTCCGGCCCGATTCGGTTGAGGATGCATCCCAGAATACTGCAGCCAGATTCCTCGAATGATTCGATAGCAAGCCGCAGCGAGGCGACGGCCTCGTCCACCTGCTTGTTTTTTCCGTTCATTACCAGGAGAATCGGCGCGCTGAGATTGTTTGCGATTTCGGCGTTGATGTTGAACTCGAAAGCGGAACTCACAGCAGTGAAATCTGTTCCTTCAATAAGGACAAAATCGAATTTATCCTCAAGGCTTTTATACCTGGCCAGAATTACTTCGATCATTTCATCATGACGACCGCCGTTGATCAGATCACGAGCCTCGGAAAAAGTATAGGCAAACATGTCGGAATAATTGATATTCAAATTGAAATGAAAGAGAATCAGATCGATATCCGGGTCTCGATCTTCCGATCGGTTGTTTACGTTGATAATGGGCCGAAAAAAAGCAACTCGTCCAACTGCGCCCTTCAGAATTTCCATCAGCCCCAAAGAGATAATGGATTTTCCGCTTTTCGCTTCCGTTGTGGCGATATATAAATTTTTTGACATTGCCTGCCTCCGTCTGGAATTATTTAATTGCTCTCATGATTCTTGGAAATCCAGCCGGGTCCAGAACACAGGCGGCCGCTGCGATGCCTCCCATCATGGCGCCCATGAGTCCCAGGCACATTACATCGGAACCGGATAAATAGAAATTTTTTAACGATGTCCTTGGTCCAAGCCACTCAATTCTGAATCTTTCAGGAATGGCCGGAAGTCCATAAAATTGTCCGCTCGGCCTTCCTGCCAGATTCACATACGTGAGGGGAGTGGAAAGTTCCTGAAATTCCACCAGGTCCCTGAATCCAGGAAAATGTTTCTCCACCAAATTCAGCAGTCCCTCTGCGATGACTTCCTTCAATTTCTCATACTCCTCATCTCTCTTGCGCCACGCTGTGTGCTCCCATTTCTGAAAGTACTCGTATTTGATGAATGAAATGATCTCGGCCGTATGGGCTTTTGCCTGCCGGTTTTTCAATGAAGGAAAAGAAAGATAGCAAAACTCAGGATTCCCTTTCAGAGTATTTTCGGATCGCTCTTCAAGCGCATCATGATCGAGGGATCCCCATATCCAATTGTTCTCACCTTTGAATCCCAGTTCTGACGGATCCTTCTTCAATCCGACAAATAAACTGACGGCGCTGTTGCCGTTGGGAAATTCCTTTATTGTCTTAATATGCTCTTCCAGAGCATGATCCTTTAATAATTTCGTATAAGTATGATGTGCGCCCGTGGCGGAAATCACGATCGGAGCTTCAATAATTTCCCTGGTTTTATCTGCTCTCTTATGCTGAACATCTACGCCGGTCACTTTACCATCTGTTACGACCAGTCCTTTCACCTCAGCATTCAACACACATTTTCCGCCGGATGCCTCTATGATTTTTTCTGCGGCTTTTGCAATAGTTCCGGCTCCGCCTTCCGGGTACACAGCCCCCTTCAAATAATGCACAGTCACAATAGAATGCATCAGGAAAGCGCTTTTTCCTGGAGGCAGTCCGTAGTCGCCCCAGTGGCTGACCAGAATTGCCTTGAGTTTCTCATCCTTAAAATGCGAATCCAGATATTCCTTTGTCGTGGAAAGCGCCAATTTTTCGTTTCTTTTGTTCCACAATTTTATGAAAAAACCAATAAATCCTGGAACAAGTTTCGAAGCGATATTTGATTCAGCCCAGAGCTCCGCTTTTCTCATGTCCTGGAAATAGTTTTTAATGGATTCCGATTCCCCGGGAAATGTTTCACTCAGCTTCCCGATATACTCCGCCTCGTTTGAGGGCACTGTGAATTTGAAACCGGGATAAATGAAGTTTTCGAATTCATGAGGCAGACGATTCCAGGTTACATTTCCTCCTGTTATGTAATCAAATATTTTTTTCCCTCTGCTTCCTGCTTCCATCATGCTGACATAGTGGATTCCCACATCCCAGCTGAATTTCCCCTTTCTTCTGAATTCATGAGTCTGACCCCCGAGTTCAAAATGCTGTTCCAGAACAAGAACTTTCTTTTTTGCCAGTCTGCTGAGAACGGCAGCGCTTGTAAGTCCGCCCATTCCAGATCCAATTACGATGACATCATATTTCTCATTATTCATAGAATCACCGCCGCCTCGTTTTTTCCAGCTGGAATTGTATGCATTTTACTCGATTGAAAAGCGCGTCCGCCTGCTGGAGGCTAAAGCAATCACAGGAATATCGCAATCTATCGGTCAAGTCGAAAAGATAGGTGAATTTTGCAAATATTGGCGTTAATACGGCGAGAAATCGAGAATAAGCCGGAAATATTTTTTTGATCAAAATGGAAAAAAATGTTGCAGGAATGAACATCTGTTCACCACCTGGCCATTGGAATGAACAGATGTTCATGGAGGACGGCCCTGGAAGAGAAAAAACAGCATATTAAGGATGTGGCGCTGCAGTTATTTGCGGATAAAGGCTACTCAGCTTCGACGATGAGGGATATTGCCAGAAAAGGCCGGATTTCTCTGGGATTGACATACCGGTACTTCGACAGCAAAGAAGCCCTTCTTATGGCCATAGTCAGAGAGGGTGTTCAGGATCTTTCAAAAATCCTTCGCAGTCCCTCAGAAAAGGCTCAGTTTCTGATGATGCTGCAGGATTTCTTTACACTCTTGAAGGAGCGTTTTTCCTACTGGCGTTTCTTCATCCAGTTGATGCTGGCCGGAAAATTGAATCAGAAGGCTTTTCAGAAAGTGTCCTCCAGTTTTGGGGAATTTTTTCATCGGATGGAAGAGGGTTTCCGCCGGCATTCAAATTTTCCGGCTGAACTGTCGGGAGCGGTTCTTCATGGAATTATTTTTGAATATTTAATTACAGGCGATGAGAATGTCCTGGAGAAAGGTCTGGAAAAAATAGAGTCCTATTTCTAAAAATATATCTTAATAATGAACAAATGTTCATATTGGAGCGAAAGATGATGGATAAAAAACAAAGTAATGAAGGATTTATACTGCTCGACAGTGTGAGCAAAAGATATTCCACGCCAGCGGGGGATTTCTATGCTCTTCGCGATATCACATTAAATCTGGGCAGCGGAAGTTTTGTCGCCATTGTGGGCAAGTCCGGGAGCGGTAAATCCACGTTGATCAATCTGATCGCCGGAATCGACAGGGCGGATCAGGGCGACCTGACGGTCGGGGGCGTATCAATCAATGGATTGAGCGAAAGCAAACTGGCCAGATGGCGCGGTATAAATATCGGCGTTGTATTTCAGTTCTTTCAGCTTCTGCCGGCCCTGACGGTGCTGGAAAATATCATGCTGCCAATGGATTTTTGCGGCACATATAAAAAGTCGGCGGCGCGGGAAAGAGCCTATGAACTGCTGGATCAGGTCGGCATTCGCGAACAGGCGTTGAAGCTGCCTTCGGCGCTGTCGGGAGGGCAGCAGCAG
>VFLI01000033.1 GCA_009885105.1 Spirochaetia bacterium
CGCGAGCTCCGGTTAGACCGTCGCAGAGAATCACAGAATCCTCAATTGCGGGGCAGACGGGACTCAAACCCGCGAGCTCCGGTTAGACCGTCGCAGAGAATCACAGAATCCTCAATTGCGGGGCAGACGGGACTTGAACCCGCGACCTCCGGTGTGACAGACCGGCACTCTAACCAAACTGAGCTACTACCCCTTTGAGATCCCCTGCAATAAGCGAAGGAACGATGCCAGGATTCACAACCGGCTGTTGCAGGTCAAATCATTCATGTATTCTTCGTCTGGGAGAAAAGGGATTTCAATCTTTTTTGAGCGGCATAGAATGTGCGCAAATAGTAGAGGAATCTTTTTCTTTTTTTGTCCAGGTCTTCACCAAAACTTCGATCATCCGTTGTGTAGATTCTCTGAACGGATATCTCTTCAATAGACAGCCCGCTCCAGGCGGCATAGGCCCAGAATTCGAGGGGAAAGGCATACCCCTGTTCCTGAAAAAAAGACAACTCAATTCGGTCCAGGCGATATCGTTTGAATCCACAGAAAGCATCCGTTAAATACCAGCCGAACTTTCTATTCAGCATTTTTACGATTCGTCCGTTGATTTCCACTCGATCTTCCGGCGCAACTCCCGAATGACCCGACTGAGGCATGTAGCGTGAACCCGAAACAATATCAATGTCCGGACTTTTATCGATGAATCTTTGAATGTCTTCTGGACGATGCTGCCGGTCACAATCCATGGTAATCACAAAATCATAGCCCTGCTGCTTTCCGATAACAAGAGCATCCTGCATGGAGGCGCCATACCCTTGATTTTTTTTATGATGGATTGCCTGAATATAATTGAATTTGCCGGACATTTGATCAAGAATTGCTCCGGATTGATCTGTAGAACCGTCGTCCAGGAGAAGAATACAGTCCATATCTCTGGAAATATACCGGGATGCATCCGCGACCACATCTCGGACACTTTTTTCCTCGTTAAAAACTGGTATGGCCAGAAGATGGCGCAATCTGTGGATCCTCTGCAAGAGAATTGCTAATTTGTGCTTAATACTAAAATAATGAATCTGCCGCTGAAAATCCCGTCATTATTTAAAACCCGCAAAAAGATAGGTCTGGCCCTGTCCGGGGGTGGATGCAAGGCCTTTTTCGGACTGGGCGTCGGCTGTGTCCTGATGGAAGCCGGTATGCCGATTACAGCCATCGCGGGAACTTCTGCCGGTTCGGCCATGGCCTTGAGTCTGATGAGCGGCAGTTCGGAAGCCGTCCTGCGATATTTTTATGCCATCACTTTGCGCAATCCTTCAAATTTTTATCTGTCCAGACTGTTTCGAGGGCGAAGACCGTTCCCGCATGAGACGATGTACAGAAGAGCCGTTGCAACGTACACAGACATTGAGAAATTGCAGAAAAGCAGGATTCGTCTTGCGATCAACGCCATCCTTGTGCCGCTGCATAAATATCCGCCGGAAGATATGATGAAGAAAATTCAGCTAATTTCCAGAATTATGGGTTCGCTTCGCGAGGAAAATAAACTGGCAGAAAAAGGCATTTATAGACCTGTAATGGCGCAGACAGCTCTGGCAATGGGTCTGGAAGAAGTGGTTTTCAGAAATGAAGATATCACGTCGAAAAAAAAAGCGGCGGATATAATTCTTGCATCAAGCAGTGTGCCGCCTCTGGTTTCGTTTCAAAAGGTGGACGGTCAGTACTATCTGGACGGTGGAATCGTTCACAATCTCCCAATCATTCATATTGAGGATGCAGATTTGATCGTGGCGGTTTATTATGAAGGATTGACGCGCCGGGCCGTTGAGCTGTCAGGCGCCGAATTCGGCAGGACAATAATCTATGTGCACCCGGACAGCAGACTGCCGATCACAACATGGGATTATGCGAATCCACATGGTGTGGTACAGGCCTATGAAATGGGACGCCGCGCCGGCGAGAAAACATTAAAATTACTGTACAATATTATTTAGTGGAACAATCTGGATGAGCAGCCAGAATGCCCGGGAACATCCGTGAATAAAGACCGGCTTTTTCAAATACTGAAATCCATCATTGCCGGCAATGACATATCCGTGGATGTTCCGGATGTGGAAAACGCGGCCGCCGATCCGGAATTTAGAGCAACGGCTGCCGGAATTCTGCTCCGATATTACATTAAAAATCGTCTGTGGAACCGGGCCGCCAGCATTCTCCAGGCAGGCAGCATTAAGGAAAGGGAAATTGCCGCCAGAGAATTCAAATCCCTGCTGGATCTGGCAACGGATATTGCTCTGGATGGAATGGCAGAGTTGCTGGCGCGTCTGCTGAACAGGAATGAAATCCCTCCGTTACGCGAATCTGCATCCAGAGCCATGGCAATTCTCAGCCGGCAGAATTCGGATTTGAAAAATTATAAAAAGCTTCTTGAGGGACTTTTGATTGAATCCAACAGGACGATTCGAGGTTTCGCCGCTGAAGCTCTTGCGAGGCAGTCGATCAACGAACATGACTGGGAGTCTTTTCGATTACTGCTTCGCCGGGACAATCCTCTGCTTGCCTCAAAAATACTCGGCGCTGTCACCGGCTGCGATAGAGCCGTGTTTTCTGAAAAGGAGCGCGATATACTGGTCGGCGATATTCTAAAAAAAATAAATTCGCAGCACAAAGATGTCCGGCATTCGGCTTATCAGGCATTGCGCAGGATCGTTGAGACCGAGCCGGATCTCAATCGAAAAAAGGATTCGGCAGTTCTCATATCGCGAGAGCTGCGTCCGTCATTTGAAAAAAACAGGGCAAAATCATCAGCAGATCTGCTCGAATACTGCGATGATCTCGTTTCAGGACTTGTTACTGAGTCGCAGCTTCCACGCATTGTAGTCGAACTCCAAACCGCCGGCGAGGCGATTCTTGAAAAAAATCTAAAACTCCTGAATTATTCTCGAATCCAGGGACTGGATACCACGTCAGCGCTGGATTCTGTGCGAAAGCTGTTGAACCGGCCGCCTGGATTCTGCCGCGAACTTGCGGTCCGTTTTCTCGCCTATTACTACATGGACTCTCTCCAGTGGGGCGAAGCGGAGGCGCTGCTTCGGCATCCGGATGCTGATGTGAGAGAAGAAGCGGCCGGCGCCGCGCACATTCAGGGCATTCGATCCGATATTTCGCCGTTGATTGGCGTTCTTTCTCAGCTTACATCCGGCGATGAAATTTCGTCACAGAATGCTGAACTGGCGATCACCGGAACCATGATTACGGGACGGAGCAGCGTGGAAGCGGGTATGCCGAATCTGGCAAGGAAGCTTTTCTCAGAGAATCTTGATGAACGGGAAAATGCAGCCCGAGATCTTGCAGCAGGCTCTGTGATGGGCTCGGAACTACCCGAGCAGGTGATGAATCGATTGAAGGAATTGAACTGGATAAAACAGAATCGCCAAAAATCAAAACCAGGATTTCCGGATTTTCTGGAATCCCGGCCCCTCTCATCCGGCCGGTCCTGGAGCGCGGTCTTTGAAAGCTTTGATCAGAAAAATGACGATCTCTATTATGTGATTTCAATATACCGCGCCGGATATGAATTGTCGCGGTTCATGGTGAAGATATTTGACGACCCTTCAGCCGGAGTGTCACGCGAAGAGCGCGAGAAAAGAATTGAAAATGATCTATTTAACTGCGCGAAAGAAGGCCGGCCCAATACTTCCTACCGCGGATCTTCCATATATTCTTTTCCCGGCATGTACAGCGATTTGCTGATCGCTGATGATTGACTTAAAAAATACGCCTATTGCTCCGAACCTTTCGCTCTGGCGCGGAGCACTTTGATCGCTTTCTGGTCGTCACCGGTTCTCATGAACACCGTTGAAGTTGAGTGGTTTCTTGGTTCTGTCGCGTAAAGATAGTCTATGTTCAAATTTTCTTCTCCAAGAACTCTTGCTATATCCTCCAGCGCGCCTGGACCGTCTTTCAGTTCAACTTTCAGGAGTTCACTCTCCATGACGAGCAGTCCGGCTTCGCCGAGAAGATGCATGGCGCGGTTGCTTTTATCAACAACAATTCGAATCAATGTATGGTCTGTATGATCCAGCACCATCAGACCCTGAATATTTATCTTTTCATCCAGCAGGGATCCGCATATGTTTGCCAGCGTTCCCGGCTGATTGGCTGCCAGAATAGAAAGTTGTTTTACGATTTCCATGGGTTCCTCCCGAGGCAGTTTACAATATTACCTGGCTCTGTAAACAGTCAAAGAAAAAAAGTAATTATTCGAGGGCACGGTTGTAGGCTTCCTTAAGACTCGAAATGTTTTCCACGCCCACAGAGATTCTGACCAGGTCCGGATCGATTGAGAGCGATCTAAGTTTATTTTTTCCCTCCTGTGACTTAACCAGATCGTAGTGTGCCAGATACATGTAGAGCATGTTCAGCGTGAATTTCGTTCCAAAACTGGGACCTTTATAGAGATCCAGACTGTCGTAGAATTTCTCGACCGGAGTTTTTATTTCAACAGTCACCACACCGGCGACAGAATCCGGAGTTCTTTTGATCAAGTCGAAGTGAGTTTTGGTTTCCGGGGAATTGCACCAATGGACTTTTCTTATTTGAGGATGTTTTTCAAAAAACTCGCAGAGCAGAGCCGTGTTTTTTCCAATCATCTCAGTTCGTTCTCTGTAAGTCTGAATTTCAGACGCAAGCCTGTCGCAGTCCCGTATGTAAGGGGCCTCCAAAAAATCATTTATTCTGTCTTTTACCGCTCTGTAATATTTTGATTCCGGCAGACAGACGACCATTCCCATCATCACATCCGCATTGCCGCAGGCAAATTTAGTAAGACTCTCGACTATAACATCCGCGTATTTCGTGACATCCAGAACCATCGACCCGCCGACGGAAATATCCATTAGAATCGGAATATCGAAACGGCTGCCCAGAGATTTCAGTCTTTTCATATCGGGAACCTGCATTAGCGGATTGGTGGGCGCCTCGGCGATGATGCCGGCAATTTGCGGACCTCTGTCAGTCAGAATTTTTTCCAGACGATCCAGATCGTGCAGGTCCTCAACAACAATGCTTTCGTGGGAAAAAGATTCGAGTATTCTGATATTGTCGAGGTACAGCCAGCCCAGGCGAATCCATATTTTCCGATTCTCTCTGCATCGCGCTGTATTGAGCGTTTCAAATGCGGAAAAGACGGCGTTCATTCCTGAAACCGTCAAATAGATATCATCAATAGAATTATTGTAAATATTATGTAAATATTTTCTAATTTCCAGCGGACTGTCTATGTCAAGTGTCTCTTCTTTCTGAATTTCGCCGATCATTCCTTTTTTCTTGAGGAAATCTTCCGCTCTGCGCGAAGAGACCAGATACCCTGTTTGCTGGAGCAGCGACACGACGCGCGCTTTTGTCTCCGGAATCGGCAGGTCCATTGCTGTAATGCCGTCTTCTTCGTGCAGGCGAAATTGTGAAATATCAATCTTCCGTCCGGTCATCACCAGAGCTTTTTCAGAGGAGAACAGCACTGGTATCTCCGACAGACCCATTTCTTTCTGAAAGAACCGGGCAGTTTTCAAAACGAAAGGGTGGATCAGAAATCTTGGGTACCCGGAACATATGAATTTCATGGTCGCCGGATCTTTTTCTTCGTATCCGATCACATCTGCTACAGTCGGCATGCTGACGGAAACCGCATGAAGATTGTTCGGCGGTATTGTTTCTCCGGCTTTCAGCACAGAAATCACGTCTTCATCATCGAACCCGCGATTGCGGTCGAAAGGAATCGCGGCATGCTCTCCATTAAATAGCTGTTGATTTTATTCATGATACCAGGTATGACTTTCGATTTTCTTCTGAACATCGCTCGCACGCCGATCGCGGCTACTTTTTTGGAGCTCATTGTCGACAGCTTCATAAAAGTCGTTTTTTCATGGCCGGCGACCTTGTGGAATTCTGTTTCTGTCATGCCTGGGCAGAGCGCTGTGCTGCTGACGCCCGATCCTTTCAATTCACTGTTGATCGCGCAGGAGAAAGAAAGAACATAGGATTTCGCCGCCGAATAAATCCCGTAGTAAGGCGTTGGTTGAAAAGCTCCGATAGAAGATACTTGCAAAAAGCGGCCGAATCCCATCTCTTTCATATCAGCCGCGAATAGCCGGGTCAGTTCTGTAAGCGCTGTTATATTTACCTGCAGGAGAGAATGAATTTCTTCCATAGTATGCTCTACCAGGGGTCCCTGTTTTCCAAATCCGGCATTATTCACCACAATCGTCGTATCCTTGCGTATGGCTCGGACAGCGCTGTAAAGTTCCTGAGCGCCCTGAGGCTTTGAAAGATCGTTCTCAACTACATCAACGCGGATTTTGTGAGTTTCCTCGAGTTCCTTCTTGAGTTCTATGAGCAGGTCTTTTCTTCTGGCGCTGATCACCAGATCGATTTTTTGCTCCGCGAGAATTCTGGCGATATCCATTCCAATTCCGCTGGAGGCGCCCGTTACAAGCGCCGCTTCTTTTATGTTACTTTTTCCCATTAATGATTCCTGTGTTTTTTTATCTTATTTCCCATAGTTGTGCGGTTTTTCAGGAAAGAAAGCACTTTTTTCAAATTGAAGAATCTTATAAGTGCTACCCGGCCTCACATATCCGCAAGACCCACTCTCTGTAAGAATGCAGATCTGTCCCGTATCAACGAAGGATCGGCCTGTTGGATGTTGATAGGCGGAATTTCCTGGCAGCGGTTGCCTGGCCCGTCTGGAAGAGTGGAGTGCGCGGTTTGATTCTGTGTGTGAATTATGATCGTAGATCCCAGGGCGTATTCCTGAATTCTTCCGTTCTGCACGCGGGTAAAGGTGGCAATAATTTTTATGTCGCTGTCTTTCATCGCATTGATTCGGTACGATCCTTTTCCGAATGCGTGACTCAGGCCGTAATAGCTCAGACCCACTCCCATGATCGACACATCGCCGTTTACCCCTGCCAGACGGCCGGTCAAACATGTGAATTCCGGTTTGGGCGTGTCGAAATTCCACCAGCCCGGGCCGTCGATTCTGGAATAAATATTGAACTGAATAGATCCGCAGTCTTCGCCTGGAGCTGCCGTGCCGCCTGACTGTTTGGTCATGGAAATTCTGCCGCCGCTGAAAGGCAGTCTCAACGAATTTCGCAGAATACTATCTGAATCCAGACGACATTGCGGTTTTAAATTCGTTTCGCCCAGGCCTTTATCTTTCCATTTCCGATCCGGGCCCAGTGCATAAACATGGAATGGTCCCGAAGCCTGGTTTCCGGCGAGTTCGATGTGCAGGGTCCTTCCTCTGTTGAAACCCACTTCCCGGTCTTTATACGTGAAGCGAAGACGGAACATTCCACCCGATTCAAAAAGATTTTCATGCCCGGAAGAATCGGTGTATGTCATGGGTATGCCTGCGAATAGAAAATCTACGTGTTTTATAATTTCAATAATCTCAACATTTACCTGAGAGCCTCTCCGGAAGGAGGCAGGAAGAGCCAGTGTGCCGCGTTCGATGGTAATCCGGCTGCCGCTGTTAGTGGTGACAACAGTGTCTGAGGCCGGATCAAAGGGGTAGGACTGCTCAGCCGGAGCCAGCCGGGACAAAGTCGATGCGGAACTCCGGCCGGGCTTGTCGGAATCGTGGTAATTCCACACATCCTCCTGTTCTTTGATGATGCGCTGCCGTTCTTCAGGCGATAAATTTGGGTCCGAAGGGTCGATCTGCCCCACCACGCTGTCGCAAAGAACCAGCAGAATTGAAAAAATAAAAACGATTGATGCATATCTGTTCATGGTGGGTCTCTGTTCCAATCCTAACATCGGACATAGAAGTAAAAGGTTTAGATCATGGAAAATCAATCAAGGGAAAAAAATCTAATTTTTCAGAACAGTGTTGGATAACTTGAAAGATTGTTCTGATTTTCTTCTCGAATTGCCTGCCAAATTCTACAATTACAGATTTTTTCAGATTGACCCGAATACGGGAATCCTGCAGACTCTTTTTTGTTATGAAAAATAACTATAAAAGAATCAATACATTACTCACAAATAGGACATATTATTTATTAATAATCAATATCATCATTTTGCTCATTTTGGCAGCTTTTCCTCTTGGAGCCGACACACTTCAAATGCGCAATGGCGCCTTCATTGAAGGCAGTATCGTGGGTCAGACAAGAACGGAAGTGGCCATACAGACCGCCCAGGGCAGACGTGTCATACTGAAAACGGAAATCCGGAGAATAGTATTCGGACCGGGTGAAGAGCTGCGAAAAGCGGAAGAACAGAGGTGGCTCGAACAGCAGCGAATCGCGGATGAGCAGCGTCGTATAGCAGAACAAAAACGACTGGCCCAGGAAAAAGCAGAAGAGGATGAGCAAAGGCGCAGAGAAGAGCTGAGGCTGCTTGAGGAAAAAAAACAGGATGACGAACAGAATAGAACCGACAGCCAGGAGAGGGCAGCGGAGCGAAAGCGAAGGATTGACGAGAGCCGCAGAAACCGGTTAGAACAACGTGCGCAGGAGCAGAGACTCCGCGAAGAAGAACAAAAAAGGATTGAACGCCAGCGGAGAATGGAAGAGCTGCGCCGCAAACTGGAAGAAAAGCGCCTGGCTGAAGCGCAGGCAGAGGAGGATGAACGCGTTCGCAAAGAGGAACTGGAACTTCAGGAAGAAAGACAGCGCGTAGAAGAAGAGAGAAAAATCGAAAACCAGGACCGAGGCGGTGAGCTCAGACGCAAAGTTGAAGAGAGCCGCCGACGTCAGGCAGAAGCGCGGCTTCAGGAACAAAGACGCCTGGAGGAAGAACAGAAACAAGCCGAACGACGACGTCGAACAGAGGAAATGCGCCGCAAAACAGAAGAAAATCGCCGGGCCAGGGAACAGGCAGAGGAAGCAGAATAACGGCAGTCAGACCCGGTGGCAGGCGCCTTCCTCAGCCGATCCTATTTTTTCAGTTCTGCCAGTTTTGCATCAATCATGCGATTGACCTCTTCCGGCGGCGCCTGTCCGCGTGTGGCTTTCATCACCTGACCCACAAGAAATCCTTTTGCGCGGTCCTTGCCGGCGAGAATAGACTGAATGGTTTCTTCGTTCGCTTTGAATACGGACTCAATGATTGCCGGCAGATCGGAACTCTCCACCGGTTTGTAGTCGTATTTCTCGATGACCGCCGACGGCGATAGATTTTCTGTGTACATGTGTTCGAACACCTGCTTGGCGATCTTGCCCGTGATTTTTCCTTCATTCAAAAACTGGATCAGATTTCCCAGATCTTTCGCGCTGCATGGAAATTTTCCCGGCTCCCAGTCGCTCTTGTTCATGACGCCCAGAACTTCGTCTTTCACCCAGTTGGATGATTTTTTCGCATCGCCGCAGATTTTTTCCACTTCTTCAAAATAGAGCGCCGTTTCTTTCTGACTCGTCAGTACGTCTGCATCGTACAGCGGCAGACCGAATTCTGCAACGTATCTGTCCCTTTTTGCCGCCGGCAGTTCCGGCATGTTTTTTATAAATTCTTTGATCATCTCGTTTGTAATCTCAAAATATGACAAATCCGGATCCGGGAAATACCGGTAGTCTTCCGCGTCTTCTTTTGTGCGCATCAATCGCGTCACGCGTTTGTCGGAATCCCAGAGAACCGTTGATTGGATGATTTTTCCGCCGCCGTCGATCACTTCTGTCTGGCGAACAACTTCATATTCAATGGCAGCCCGCACGGCTTTGAAGGAATTGAGATTCTTTATTTCCACTCTTGTGCCGAATTCGCTCTGACCGAAGGGACGGATCGAAACATTGGCGTCACAGCGCAGACTTCCCTGTTCCATGTTGCCATCGGTAATATTGATGAAACGCAGAATATTTCTGAGAGTCTGCAGGTAGACCTGCGCATCTTCCGCAGAGCGAAGATCCGGTTCCGAAACAATTTCCAGAAGAGGCACGCCCGCACGATTCAAATCGACATAAGATTTGCTGACTCCAGGAACCTGGCTGTGAAGCAGTTTTCCCGCATCTTCTTCCATATGAATGCGATGAATTCGAATGACTGTGTCCTCCGAATCGCCCTTTTTACGGAAGGCTAGTTTTCCGCCGGTCGCATACGGGACATCGTACTGCGAAATCTGATAACCTTTGGGAAGATCCGGATAAAAATAGTGTTTGCGGTCGAATTTTGTCACCGGAGAAATCTTGCAATCCAGCGCCGATGCCGCCATGACGGCCATTCTCAGGACTTCTTGATTGAGAACAGGGAGAACTCCGGGCAGTCCCAGAGTTACCGGTCCTGCCTGGGTGTTGGAAGGCGAGCCGTACAGATAGGGATCGGAACTGAATATTTTTGTTCTGGTTTTCAGCTGGCAGTGCACTTCCAGCCCGATCACAATTTCATAGCGGTCCACAGGGTATTTTTTTTATTCCTGGAGAGTAAAGCAAGTAATAATTCTAGAAGTATTGCAGATCTGGCGCGCCGTCAACTGGAATACCGTTCGGGCAGGGACTTCCTTTTTTCGCTTCTGCATCGAATGCGAAGAGCCAAAATCTGATTGAAAAAATACTGGCAATTCCAGATGCGAGCGCCAGGTTCGGCCGTGATTTCTGTACGACGCATCTCCGTATTCCTTTTGCTTTTTGTCGCCTTGATGCCTCTGCTGGCCCGGCAGCCCTTGGTAATCGTACCACAGATGGGAAAATACCCCCTGGGTCTGCATTCCGATATCCTGGAGGATACCACGGGAAATCTGACAATACAGGATGTAAGGAGCCCACAACTGGCAGCCGGTATTGTTCATGATTTTAAGAATCCAATCACAGTAATTAAAGGTTTCCTGGAACTGGCGGAAGAAAATACCACGAGCCTTGAGAAACGACATGAATATATGGAAAAAATCTCTCATGAGGCCGACAGGATGTCCCGGATAGCCCAGGATCTGCTCGATTTCAGCCGCGGCACTGTTACGCTGATCATGGAAGATGTCCCGCTCTCTGCGTATCTCGACCGGGTGCAAATAGTTCTGAATCCCTATTTTGCTCCGAGACAGATCCAATTCTCAGTCGGATTCGATCAGGACGGTGTGCTTCGCATCGATCCGGATCGCTTTTTAAGAGTATTTGTGAACATTGCCGGGAATGCCGCCGATTTACTTTATGCGAATGGAAGATTTGAAATTCGTGTTCATCAGCAGGAGGGCGGAGGAATTTTTATATTCGAACTGTCCGACAACGGCCCCGGCATACCGGAGGCAATCCGCAGCACTGTTTTTGAGCCGTTTGTCTCACACGGCAAGGCGCACGGTACCGGACTCGGGATGGCGATTGCCAGGAGCATCGTGGAGGCGCACGGTGGAAGTATCAGTTTTGAGACAGAATCGGGAAGGGGAACTACGTTCAGGATCGAACTGCCTGCGTAGGCATAGAGGAGGAGATCTTTGAAGTTCAAATCGGTCGAATTTAAATTCGCAGTCATTCAATCCTTGATTGATAACGGTTTTTTAAAAAAGCAAACAGAGGCGGTTGAGAAAAGAATTCAAAAAGGCGACTTTGAAGAATACTACCAATCGTGCGGAATAGAAAAATTTTACGGCCCCCATCCTGAAATTTATGAATATTTCAAGAATCTTGAACTGTCCGACAAACTCCTGAGCAGCATAAAGTCCATCTCTTTTGAAGGTGGAAATGAAGTTTATCATCTGATCGCCCATAACTGGGACGGGGAGGATAATATTTTTGATGTGCGTTCGCTGGAAGATGTCTGTCTTGCCCCCAACCTGGAGGAGCTCGTTGACTGCGTGCTTGTGGATGTGGATGACGCTTCGCCGCTTCTGCAGTTAAAGAAATTGAGATCGGTGGATGTCAATTACGACGGCGGAATTAAGGACAAAAAAACAATTTCACAGCTGGAGAAAAAAGGAGTACAGATATTAAACCGGGCGGAGGATGTCTCAGAGAAGAAAGAAAGTTCAGGAAAATCCAATCTCGTTGAGGATTTAAAATTTATCGAAGAATATGAAAAGGCGCAGGATCTTTTCTATGATAAATCAGACCCCCGCAGAGCGCTGCCGATTTTTGAAAAACTGATTTCGCAACGGCCGGAGGATGCGGACTGCTGGATGGAAAAAGGAAATGTTCATTCGGAGCTCGGCAATGATACTGAGGCAGAGAAAGCCTGGTTGAAATGCATCGAGCTGGATCCAGGATACGATGAAGTACACTACAATCTCGCCAATATTAAGAAAGATAAGAAACAATATTCAGAAGCTATGGAGCTCGTTCAGAAAGCAATTGAGTCGGGTATGGCGGACCGTCCTGAAGCCTGGCATATCATGGGCCAGCTTCACTGTCTGCTCGACGATCCCGCGGCCGGCAGGAAAGTTTTTGAAAAAGCGCTGAAACTGTATGAAAAAGAAAGCGAAACCACAGACGACGCAGCCGACAATCGATTTCAGCTTGCCTGCATCCATTCCCTTCTTGGAAATGCAGAGAAGGCTCTGTATTATCTCAGAGAAGCCGTTGAGATCGATGGATCATCGCGGGACCGCGCGAAAGATGAGCCCGATTTCCATTCAATTAAAAATAATAGTATGTTTGTAAATTATATTAATGAATAAATTGATGCACAACGATCGACCATGTTTTGGCAGAGCATGTTTGATGAAATGCTTGACCGGAATGGTGCCCGGTCCGGGATTGCAGTATCTTTCCGAATAATCAGAACAGATATAAAGACCTCACGCGGTGCCTTTCCTGGGCGGTTGAATAGTATTATGGAATCAAAAGCAGTTTTCTGTCTGGCCAATCAAAAAGGCGGTGTGGGTAAAACTACCACTGCCATACATCTGGCCGCCTGTCTCGCCAAGAAAAACCGAGTACTTCTGATCGATCTGGATGCTCAGTCAAATGCCAGCTCAATTTTTCTGGAAAATGACTGCCCGGTTGAACTTTCCGTTCATGCCGTATTTCGTGAAAAAAAAACGGCTGCGGAGCTGGCCCAGAAGACGCGCAATCCCAATCTGGATTTGCTGCCGGCCGTCATGAATCTGGCGGAAGTGGAGACGCTTCTGGCCGGGGCCGTGGATGGTTTTTTCCGTCTGAACGACGCTCTCAAGAGTTCTTCGCACGATTATATTGTCATCGACTGTCCGCCCAATCTGGGAATGCTTACGGTCAATGCCTTTGTCTGCTCGACACACCTGATCGTGCCCCTTCAGACATCAAAGTTTTCGCTGGACGGACTGCGCGGAATCCTCGAGACGACAAACACGATTCAAAAACGCTTCAATCCAAAGATACGTATACAGGGAGCTCTTCTGACTATGTTCAACGGCAGAACCGGCATTGCGCAGGCTCTGGGCGGCCCGATTGCGGAATTCCTGCATGTTTTTGAAACTAAGATCAGCCAGTCCGTAGTCGTGGAGGAAGCGCATCTGATGCACAAAACGCTTTTTGAATACAATCCGCGCAGTAAGCCAGCCAAACAGTATGAAGCCTTTACGGCGGAGGTATTGAATGGCCTCTAAAAAAGATAAACTTTCTAAAGCAGCCAGGTCTGAGGTGGAGAAAAATATCGGGGGCCGCGCTGACAGACCCTCCTCCATGCCTGAAATGGTCGACCATATTCATCAAGATAATAGGAATCCTGTGGAAAACCCGGCGGATGAGTCGGAAAGCTACCTGCTGGTAGAGAAAGAAACAAAGGAAAAAAAGGCAAATATTTTGGTTCCCGATGAAAGCGAGGCATCGAACTCTGGCGGGAAAAACAGCACCCGGGAACCTGAGCGTGCGCCTTCGCGCAAGGATGGACGGGAGAAAGAAAAAATGGCAAAAACTAGAGACTCCATATACAACGTTTCCAGCGATATCAGGTTGGAAGATTACACAGAATCCTCTTCGGGCGGAGGCGGGTTCGGCAATATTGGAAAGATTGTCGGCGGACTGGTGCTTCTGGCTCTTCTGGGTTCCGGTATCTGGTCGATTTTTGTATGGATTTTCGGCCCGGATTATCTTCTGGCCGTCGCCTCTCATGAAATCACCGCTGAGAATATTGAAGAACTGGCAAAGGAAAATGATGTCGTCATTTCCGCCGGAGCTCCCACACACATACGCTTTCAGTGGGAAGAGGGTGGATTGAAAACGGACTACGTAAAAATAAAAATCGACAATACCACCGGCGACAAGGATGAAGAAGAGGCCATCATGGCCCGCAAACCTCCGGTGTCCGCCAATTATGTCTATTTCATGGGACCTATGGACGCAGGCGAATATCACATTCAGGTTCTGGATCGTGATGGAGATATACTGGAAGAAAAAGAATTCCGAGTTCAGTAGCCAATGCGCGATGCTGTTCGAAAGTTCCCGCGGATCGTAACTGCAATTCTGCTCGCGGCCGGATTGATTTTCGCGGCGCACTGTGAACGATTAAAAAATCCGCCGCTGCCGAACGGCATTCCCGCGGGAGCCGTACGCGACAGGAAGATGGGACTCTGGCAGCACACAACTCCTGATGGACAATATTCGGTATACTTTGCCGACGGGAAGCTGGCGATGACCGGAAAGATCACCGGCGGTCTTCGCTCCGGAGTATGGAATCACTTCAGTATGGACGGCAAGGTCATAACAACTGCAGGTGAATACCGCGAAGACTGGAAAGACGGCGTCTGGCAGTACTACGACAGCGACGGCCGGCTCTATCTGCGGATGGAGTACAGACTTCAGCCCAGAAGAGAATTCATGCTGCTCTTCACGCACGACTATGGAAATGAAAATGGCGTCTACATGCGGTATTTTCCCGAGGGCACTCTGGAGGAAAAGGGCAACTTCACATCTGGATATTACGAGGGGCCGGTGGTCCGCTATTACAGGTCTGGAAAAAAGGCGATGGAAGGTCAGTATGAAAAAGACATGCTGACCGGCCGGTGGAAATATTATTATCCTGAAGGCGCTGTTGAACGGGAGGAAAATTATCACAATGGAGTTTTAAACGGACCGATGCGCTGCTACTATCCTGATGGAAAACTGCGTATGGAAACATACTACGCAAACGGAAAAGAAACTGGTCCTCAAAGAATTTTTTCGCCGGCTGGCTGAGAAGTTTCTATCTTTTTCAGCCTTGTTTGTTTGTGCTGTGATGTCTGTGACAGCCGCAGCCGGGATGATGATTGTTTTTTTTCTGGAGAATTCTTCCTACACTGTCCTGACGCTCCTTCCCCTGATTCTGTACATTCCGGTTTTAATATTGAAGAGACTCTTTCCTATGAAGGTGTATATCTATTCGGTTTTCACAGTTTATACAGCCCTGCTGTTGATACGTTTTTACCTGGATTTATGGCTGCCGTACTGAAAAAAATTACCAGACCGGAACTGATGATCGTCTGTCATTTTTCTTCCGGCGACACGATGTGGTCATTCAGCATCCCCTACGCCAGATTTTATCATCTGTTTATTGCCCTGACCGGCTGTCTGTTGCTGGCAATTCTGTTGCTGCTGTTCAATGCCGACAGTGTTTATTCCGTGGATGCCTCAGAAACAGAGGACAGCAGTCTGACCAATGATGCATCACTCCTCCGGCAGGAATTGATAGAGACAGCGGACCTGAGTGAAAAGCTGCTCGAAATGCAAACGGAAATCAGCAGACTTATGCGCGGGACATCGGATAGGGCAGAGCAGCCCGTGGAAAACAGTCTGTCCAGCATGTCGGAGATTCAAAAAACAGCGGAGAACCGTTTCCTTCCCGGGGTTTATCTGAAACGTCGTTTTTCCGCCAGCCAGGACATCATTCTGGGAAATACAGATTTTGGATTGATGTACCAAAAAGCGATCGTCCCCGTTCCACATCGCTGGCCGGTTCAATCCTCAAAACTAGTTATAAATTCACTTTTCGGAAGGCGGAATTCACCCTGGTATTCCTGGGGGGCGTCCAGTGAATTCCACAGCGGTCTTGATATCAATGCACGGATCGGGGACAGAGTGCTGGCCACTGCCTCCGGCCGGGTCCGGACTGTGAGAAGGGGGAGTGACGGCTATGGAAATATGGTTCGAATCGTTCATCCCTCAGGGTATGACACTCTGTATGCCCATCTCAGCTCGATTCAGGTTAAGCCCGATCAGCAGGTGGCGCCCGGAGAAATCATCGGACAGGCGGGAAGCACCGGAAGTTCGACGGGACCGCACCTGCATTATGAGGTAATCGGGCAGCGGGGAAGTGTGGATCCGCTTTTGTTTCTCGCTCCATGACACCGATAATACGTATAAGGCTTCCTCAACAATAATGGCTGGTATTTTTCGTAGATCGTTTTTAGGCAAATCTTTGCGCTGGCAGATAGGGCTTCTCTATACCCTTCTGGCTGTCCTGAATATCATATTCTTTTCTGTGATGATCTTTGAGAACCAGTCAGATCTCCTTCTTGTGAATTTCAGGTATCAGTCAGAGAGTCTTGTGAATTCTGTAATTTCGGGACTCGAAGGACTGGAATTATCGAAAGATGAAGATGCAAACTATGTCGGATTTCAAAAAGCGATGCAATTGAACAATATCACAGCTTTTGTTCTTTTTGACGCTGATGGAGTTGTATGGCACCAGTATCCGGAGGCGGATCGTAAGGGCAGCATAAACGGAGAACTGAAAAGCAAAGCCGTACAGCTGGGTTCCAGCGCTTCGGTTTTTAAGACAAAATACCTGATCAGTTTCAATGAGCAGGATTATTCTGTGAATTTTACCCTTCCGCTTCATGCAAAGAACAACATGACGATTTACATGAATACTTCGCTGAGTATGGCGGCGATCCGGGAACGATTGAACAGGCTGTATTATCAGATGGGTATCGCCGTAGTTTACGGCATTGTATTTCATCTTCTCTTTGCCCTGTTTCTGTTCCGTGTTATATTTACACGTGTGGGTCTCTTAAAAGAAGCCAGCAATCGGATGGCAGGGGGCGAACTCGGGGCGCGCGCGGTCTGGGAACAGAGGGGAAATGACGAACTTGATGAACTGGGCAGCGCCTTCAATTTCATGGCCGGAAAAATAGAGGATACCGTCGCAACGATTTCCAAATTGAACGAAGAAATTCAGAGTGAACTGAGAATCGGAAAAGAAGTGCAGGAACTATTTCTGCCGCCGCTCACCAAACTCAAACAGATCAATGCGTCCATTTACTATCGCCCGCTGCGCGAGGTAAGCGGGGACGTCTACGCAGTATATGAATTCCCCGGCGGGCACAGGGCAATATTCTTTGCCGACGCGTCCGGTCACGGTGTGTCAGCGGCCCTGATTACAACCATCACGCTGTTGAGTCTGGATGAAGTCCTGAGAAAAACCATCAATCCGCGGGAGGTGATAACCCGTCTGAATCAGACTCTTTCGGACCGTCTTCAATCGTCTTTTTTCGCCACCGCCTTTTTCCTGCTCGTCGACAATAAGGGGGATGCATTTTATTGTAATGCAGGTCACAATCCTCCTCTGTGGATCAGGCCTGGAGGGTCAAACGTTGTGCAATTGGAAAAATCAGGCCCGCCGCTCGGCTTAATGGACGGTTTTGAATATCCCGGGAAATATCTCCGTCTGCTGAAGAACGACAGAATTTTTATTTATTCGGACGGTCTCATTGAAACCCGGAATGCGGACGGCAAGGAATTTACGCTGGAACGGGCCGAGCAGCTGCTGGTGCAGAATCTGCGCCTGCCGGACACAGAATCACTTACGATTTTAAAAAACAATCTTGAGGAGCACGCCTTCGAATACAAAGACGATGTAAGCGCGATTTTGATGGAGGTTCCGTAATGAACCGTTTTCGATTTGCCGCGCTCATTATAGGTTTATTTGTGCTTTTCGCGGTCTGCTCGCAGGCCATTGTGCGTGTCAAAATGCTGGAACTCAGGGTTCAACTCGCAAGAGAACAGCTCCTCAACTATGAACTTTCTTCTCGGATGCTTCGGGCAAAGTTCCGTCAGCTTCTTCTGCAGCAGGACAACTACGCCACAGAAATAAAGATGAATATTCTCGAATCGAGCGTAATGAATTTCGAGGGTGTCAACAAACAGCTTCAGCCGTCTTATGTGGAAATTGGAGGTCTGTGGATTGTAAACATTGTCCGGGTTCTATCGCTGAAATCATTTCTGAAACTTCAGGAGGATCAGGATAAGCTTCTGATACTTCAGTTTGCCTTTTATCTGGAAAGGACTCACCGGTATGACAAGGCCGCCGAGAAATATGGAGAACTTGTAAAAATCGGCTCTCTTTCCCCTGAAGATAATGGATTTGTGCTCCTTCATTACGGTTACTGTCTGGGACTGACAGGCAAAGCAAAGGATGCCCTGGTTCAGCTCCGCCAGGTCGAATCTCAATATCCGGGCACTCATTATGCGGAGAATGCCATCATCCTGATCGGTATCCTGCTGGAAAGCGAGAAGAGAGCAGGCGAAATCAACGCCAGCAACCTTTCGGATGCAGAGAGAGGGGTTGCCTTCTATAATGCCGGACTGTACGCGGAAGCAATCGATCGTTTGACCGTTGCTCAGGATCTTGTTCCCTTTCAGAACTATGCTCTCGGCAGAAGCTTTGAAGAAACCGGGCAGACCCCGCGGGCGATAGCCGTTTACCAGAATATCCTGGCTCAGGCAGGGGATGAAGAAACTAAAATCAAAGCCAACAGACGGCTCCTCATGATTGGCAGTTTTTATGGCGGCGGATCAGCGGTGACGAAACAGGCTGAACAGAAAGCGGCAGAACTCGGAGATACAAAAGTCGCAGAGGAAGTAAGGGAAGGCGTTGCGGTTCAGCTGAAGCCGGTCGTTGTTGAAATGATACAGCAGGGAAGAGTATCCACGAACGTGGATACCGCAGTCGTGGAGCAGCTGGCCAGTCTGAGCAAAGATCTTGAGGAGACACTTTCAGTGGAAGAGAGAACTGTTGTGCCGATACCGGAAAAGCCGCCCGAGAGACCGCCGGAGATCATACCAGAAATTATTCCGGAAATAAAGCCGGAAGTGAAACCAGAAGTCAAACCGGTCGTCGAACAGGTTGCCTCGGATGTTCGATTGACTTTAATAGACGGCAGAACTGTTTACGGTGACACAATTCAAGTTTCCGAAACCGTGGTCACAGTTACGAACGGAAAATTCAGTTTGAATGTCCCTTTCAGTATGGTTGGCAAAATACATCCGGCCACCGAGTCGGAGAAGCACTTTGTCCTGATCGACGATATTGATGGAACAAAGAAAAAGGGAAGATCGCTTGTCTTTGAGACCGGCAAAATCAGCCTGATTACAGACAGTGAACCGGAAGAAATTTCCGTCCAATCCATTAAGGGAGTAACGGCAGTGCAGGAATGAGCCGTTGAATACCGGTGCTGGATATTATAAGAAATAGAATAAATATTTTTAAGGATATTTTTAATATTCCACTGCCTTGCGCCAGGCTGTTATTGTCCGGTATGGTTTTGCTGTCTGTTTTTGCCGCTCCTCTGAAGGCAGATATCATTTATTTCCGCGATGGAACAAATATGGAGGGTCTTTTCGTAACGATTGATCAGGGCATACTGATTTTCAGAACTCTTGAAGAAGAAAAACAATTCCCATTCAGTGAAATCACAAAAATTGAAGTCGGCTATACCGGTGTTCCTTTATGCTATACCACGCGAGAACTTTCGCATGAAAAAACCTGCCCGGGCAGACTCCACAGACTGGAAAACGGGCAGATGATCATCGCCTCTGGGATTGGATTTCTTGAAAGGAGCGAAGTATCTCTTGACGATATTATTTTTCTGGAATTCAGGAAATCAAAAGACGATCAGAAAATGCTGCCGCATCTTTCGCCTGGAATCAAACTCACCATTGAGCGTGCTGACGGCTCGCTGGCAACGGGCGTAATTGCCTCTGTCAGTTCAGAGACTCTTGAACTCCAGAAGAGTAACGGCGATATTCTGAGTTTCAGAGAAGAAGACTTGGCAGGAGCACGATATGTCTCGCCAGTGGAGAGACTGGATCAGGGATTTCGTTTCGTATATCTGTTC
The DNA here is from genome assembly GCA_009885105.1 of Spirochaetia bacterium. Classification (GTDB taxonomy): domain Bacteria; phylum Spirochaetota; class Leptospiria; order Leptospirales; family Leptonemataceae; genus VFLI01. The sequence goes on from VFLI01000033.1 coordinate 19,985, forward strand.
CCCGGCTGGCATCAAATTCAGAGAGGAAATTTCTGGGGCGGAATGACGATAATTGGCGGTTTCGGCATGTTCGCCGCGGCAGGAGCAGCAGAGTATTCCGCAGCAAGAAAAGTGAATTCCAATGCTTCATCGGATATTACTTTCCTTCTGTTCAATACACATTCATATTACGATGAGTTTGCAAAGCACCAGAACAATCAGAGATACATCGGCGCGGCCGCCGGTCTTCTTTACCTGTTTCATTTGTTTGACGTCTTTCGCTGGGCGCCTTCACCCGGTTTCTTTACCGCTCAGGTGAATTATACATACTCGGTGGCGGGTTCTGAATTCACGCGTTCCCGGGAAGGGATTCATCAGATTGGATTTGTAATCACTTTTTAGATCAGTTTTTCTTCCGATTCCAGAATATTAAAAAATTTATCGAGAGCCGCAAGTTTCAGAACATTCATCACGTCCTTATTTATATTGATAATCGCGAATTTTCCAGTCTGAGATTTCATTTTCTTCTGAAGACTGGCCATCAGGGCAATACCGGATGAGTCCATATAATTGAGGTTGGTCATATCAATAACCAGCGAGGTGACCGTTTCTCCAACCATAGTCAAAATTTCAGCCTTCAACTTACCGACATTGTACAGGTCGACTTCGCCTTCAATGGCGACGATCTTGTGCGCTCCCTTTTCTCTAATCGTTATCTCCATATCTGTCCTCGCTGTTATTGATTTTCCTGATCCAGCAACTTTTGAGCAATAGATCCCAGGAGAGCCCTTGGTATTTTAATACTGGCTATCGTTTGCTCTTTTCTTACATATATTTTAAGGCAATTATCCGGCGCACCCAGATTTCTTAAAGTCATAACGACTAAATAGATGCCAAGGCCGCCGCCCTCTTTATGATTTTCATCAGCTTCATCAGAGGAATCCAATATTGAGGTTTCCTCTGAAAATTTGACCCTCTGAATAGATTTAATAATCCTATCCAGCTCCACCTCGCTGGGTGTTCCGACATTCACGGCTGTCATTTTGATATATCCATCGGTTGCGCGAAGTCTCAGGTCGGCTCCCATATTGCTGTCCCTGGCCATTCTGGCAAAATTGTCCGTATGGTGCAATTCAATTTCACTGCGAAACATACTGAGCCAGTCCTCATAAGAACTTTCGCCAAGGCCTATTTCCTCAATAAAATGGGCGAAAAATAATTTTTTATAGACCGCTTTCAGGGCATTCACGGCTATTTCATGCATCATGGAGTGAAAAGGACCGATAAGACCGGGATAGCCCAGATGGTTCAGAAAATCCTTAACAGCGTCCATAAGTTCCGAATGGCCATTCTTAAAAAGGTCGTAAAGTCGTATTTTGACTGAATAATTTTCTCTGTACATCAAGTTCTTGTCACGATCCTGTTCTAAAGTATATAAAGTAAATTCGAAAATATTAAAAATAAGTTTTTTTTGTTCCGATAGTCGATGGCTTTATCCCAATTTCAACAGGATGGTCGCAGCCTTTACTTTTCTACTCATAGACTGTCAGGTTACTGGTCATGAGCTGCCGTTTCAACTGAAACCCGGGTCGTCCTGGAGTTTTTTCTTTCCTTTCCTTTCCTGGCCGATCCCTCAGGCTCGTCTACCCGCAGAAAAATCCAGATATAGGAAGAACCATGCAGTGTCCGAGCTTCGCTGTCCAAATTGAAAGAAATACCATTCCAATTTGGAGAAGAAAAAGGGATGCCTGCAAAATTTCTGTTTTCTGCTTCTTTACGTTGACTACGGATGCCAGCAACACCGCCAGGGATCCATTGAAAAGATACCCGGCAAGAGACCGGTGATTCTCCACTTTCTGGGATTCCAGCCTCTCCCTTTGATTGAGCGCGTCACGTTCACCCAGGCTAAGCGTTGCATAAAGGACCGAGATGCACAACAGATTCCAGATAAAATTGAACAGATGCAGATTTTTACTGTATCCCTGCCTCCGGCAGATATACCATACCGTGAGTGTTAGAACTGGAGAAAAAAATATCAGGGCTATCGGCAGGTGCACTGCGGCTGGATGCAGAATCATACGGCTCAGTTTTCCATATTCTTTCGATTGTCAAATTCTTTAAGAATTTACCTGGCTGATCTTCAGCAGTAAAGTTAAACAGTTTTCGGTTGACACCGCTTTACTCTCCAGTTATTTGTTTTTTTATGAAGTTCACACGTCCCTGTATCGCACTATGCACTGCCATCTTTCTATTCTCCGGATTGCCGTTGTTTGCCCAGAAAACAACGGATCAATACATTGCTGATCTGCAGTCGGAAGAGAGCGCAGTTCAAATTGAATCCTGTCGTAAGCTCGGAGAGAAAAAAGAAGAAAAAGCAGTAGGAGAGCTGGTAAAACTGGCTCAGAGCAGCAAAGACCGCGGTGTTGTCTTCCAGGCAGTCACGGCGCTCGGTCAGATCGGAAAAGCAGGTGTGTCAACGGATGCCCTGCTGGATATTGGCAGAAAGTCGGCCATGTCGGAGGTGCAGTATGCAGCGCTGCTCGGTCTGGTCAATCTGCGGGATGAGAAGAAAGCAGGGGATATCTCATCTCTTTGCCAGTGGATACAGGAGAATTCCACTGATGATGTTTTAAAGGATCTCGCAGTGAAGGTGGCCCAGATCATTAAAAAGTAATGCTTTCGTCTGACGAGCTGATCCGCTACTCACGTCATATTCTTCTGCCGGAAATCCGTCAAACCGGCCAGGAAAATTTAAAGAATTCCAGGGTATTTGTGGCAGGAGCCGGCGGACTCGGAAGTCCGGTTTTGACATATCTGGCCGCCGCGGGAGTCGGTAAGATCGTATTCATTGACAGCGATGTGGTGGATCTTTCGAATCTGCAGCGCCAGACTTTATTTTCAACCAGTGACATTGGAAAAGATAAAGCGACCTGCGCGGCGCAGAGACTTTCTGCTATAAACGGAGATATTGAAATTCAGGCGATCAAAGATCGCCTGACCGGCGCAAACATACTGGGTTACATCAAAGGCTCCGATCTTGTCCTGGAAACGTCTGACAATTTTCCCACAAAATTTCTGGTTAACGACGCCTGTTTTTTTTCCGGAATTCCTTTTATCACAGCGGGCATACTTCGCTTTGAAGGGCAGGTGTTCGCAGTTCGCCCTGGAGAGACCGCCTGCTATCGCTGCCTGTTTCATTCTCCACCGCCGGCGGGCTCGGTTCCAAATTGTTCGGATGCCGGAGTTCTTGGATCGCTTGCGGGAATCGTTGGATCGATCCAGGCAACAGAAGCATTGAAAATACTGTCGCGAGCCGGTGAGTCTCTTTTCGGCGGGATGATTTCGATCAATGCGCTGAAGAGCGAATTTCGCCGCATTGCAATTCCAAGAAATCCATCATGCCCGATCTGTTCCGGAGAGGCCGTGATACACCAGATTCTGGATGAAAATGAAATTGTCTGTGAAACGCTGCCCGCGGGATCCAGGCAGTCAGATGTTTTCAGGCAGCAATAGATTTACCGTCGCATCTGACAATACAGGAAAATCAATTCGCCACTGCCTGGTATCATTCAGGTCTATTTCTACATCGAGTTGCTCTTCTGAATCAACAGATGCCCGAGCAAGTAATCTGCCCCGGGAGTCATACACAGCGCTTGTGCCGCAGAGGTTTATGTTTCCACAGATACCTGTTCCGTTGCAGAGAATCAACGGAGTCTGATTCTCCACTGCCCGTGCCTGCGAAAGTATGGAAAGATGTTCCGCCCGCTCCACAGGCCACATCGACGGCAGGACAAAAATATCAACTCCCTCGTTGATGGCGAGATGACGGAACAGCTCCGGAAATCGCAGATCATAGCATGTGGCCAGTCCCAGCCGGACGATTTGATCCTCTGTTTGAAGCTGCCCTGCCACGGTTTTTACTCCGGCCTTCAGGAACCGATCTTCGTGCAGAACACCGATCAAATGGATTTTATCATAAATGGCGATAATTTCCCCGGTCGCGCCAATGAAATGGCTGCGATTCACAAAATCTTTTCCCTCTCGAATGATGAGCGGCAGAACAACTGATTTTCCGACGCTTTTCGCCATCAAACAGGCCCGGGATAGAAGAATATCATTGATTCCGGCTATTTCGACTATTCTGGGGTAATTGAATCCGCTGCTCGCAGCTTCGGGAAAAACAATCAGATCTGCATTCGCAGAAGCAATAATTTTCAGTATTTTCTCACAATTGGCGTTAAAATTTTCAGAATCCACGAAAATCTGACAAACAGAGACTCGGAATTGAGAATTTTGCTTGTTTTTATTAAAAATATTTGCCACTCTGACGACCGATTGTGGACCGGTTTAAAAACGCTGTATTTGACCGGACTAGATAGTCGACACGATCCGAATTGAGGCCGGAAAAATCAAGTAAAACGGGACAGAGTATGTTAAACGTAGCGTACGGGGATGAAGAATTGGAAGAAGATTTAACAGATGACGAGGATGAATGGTCCGATTCGGAGGAACTGGAGTATACCAGTTATGTCTGCGAAGATTGTGATTATCGCTGGGAAGAAGTCACTCCAGAAGAAATCGACGGCAATGAGATGATGGTCTGTCCGATGTGCGGAAGCGTGAATGTCACGCAGCTGTAATAAAAATTGATACCCATACGACTGACATTACTTTTGCTTGGATTCATTGTCCTTTTACTGCTGGTTCTCGGGAATCCGGAGCCGGTCACGGTCAGTTTTTTATTCTGGTCTGGTGTTTTTGAAACTTATAAAGTGATAATCGCCGCTTTTGTGTTCGGCATTGTCTGCACGGTAGTGTATACCAGTCATCTCAGATACATCCGTAAAATACGCACTTCGAAATTCAATCGTTGAAATCCAGATCTATAAGAATCCAGAAAGGAAAATTCCGCGGCCGAAGCATACAGATGCCCGCTCCTGTGCAGGGAGAGGCCAATTTTACGCCCGCTCTACTAAAAGAAGCAGTTTTTCAGGTGATTGAAGGTCGAATTCAACTACAAACAGAGGATTATGCATTTTTTGATCTGTGCGCCGGCTCCGGACAGATGGGACTGGAGGCTCTCAGTCAGGGCTACGGCGCCGTGCATCTTTGTGAACTGAATCAGGAGCGATTCCGATCCCTGGTGGAAACAATTCGTGTCTACGATTATTCTGTGGAGCTGCATCGCAAAGATTTCCAGAATATGATCTCCACCATAACACGGCAATCTCGATCTGTGTTGTATATCGATCCACCTTATTCATTCTGGGTCGGTAAAGACTGTCCCGCCATCCAGAAATTCCTCGAAGAACTGCAGACTCAATTCCTGAATCACGAAAAAACCCATAATAATACCGCTGTTCTGGAAGAAATTCTGATTCTCGTCCAGGGTCCCTATCCCCTGGCTCTGCAGAAAACCAACCAGGCTACTCTAAATCCTGCCCTGACTGTTGAGACACGAAAATACCGAAAAAATTGGCTTTCTGTGATCCATCTGACAAAGTGACAGTCCGATTAAAAAGCTGTTGACCGTTATAGGCCGTTGAAAAATCTTGACCCAATATTTCTTAAGTCTTAATAATTTTTTTTATAGGACATAATAACTTAAAGGAACTGGTATTTTACAATGAATCTAATGGATTTTACGGCTATTACGATCGTTGGTATCTACTCTCTGGACATTCTGCTTCTGTTTTTCTTTGGAATGCATTCGTATTTGATGGTATATCTGTACCGGAAAAACGAAAAGTACTGTGTTTCAGGAAAAGATGAGGGTATGGAGGCGGTAAATCTCAGGAAGATTTCTTCGAAGAAGCTCCCCATTGTCACGGTTCAGCTGCCCATCTACAATGAATTTTACGTTGTGGATAGACTGATTGATGAGACCCTGCGAATGGAATGGCCAATCGACCGGCTTGAGATCCAGGTTCTGGACGATTCCACGGATGAGACTGTGGAAAAAGCGCGCCGCCGCGTGGAATTCTACCAGGCCAAGGGTTTCAATATCAAACACCTGCACAGAAAAGATCGCAGCGGTCACAAAGCAGGCGCTCTCAGGGAAGGGCTGGAAGTCGCTCAGGGTGAGTATATCGCTATCTTTGATGCCGATTTTATGCCGGCGCCGGATTTCCTCTGCAAAACAATACCCTATTTCAATGCGGACCAGATCGGTATGGTACAGACCCGGTGGGGACATATCAATGATGATTACAATATCCTGACCAAGGCACAGTCGTTTGGAATTGACGGTCACTTCATGATAGAGCAGGTCGCTCGCAACTGCAATCATCTCTGGATGAATTTTAACGGCACGGGCGGCATCTGGAGAAAAAGTTGCATTCTCGATGCCGGCAACTGGCAGTCGGATACCCTGACGGAAGATTTTGATCTCTCCTACCGGGCTGAACTGGCCGGCTGGAAATTCCGTTATTTCAAGGATGTTGTGAATCCAGCGGAGCTGCCGGCAACAATGTCTGCTTTCAAATCGCAGCAATTCCGCTGGTGCAAAGGTTCCATCCAGACTGCAATGAAACTGATTCCCAGAATCTGGAAATCGAATTTCGACTGGAAAATAAAGGCGGAAGCAATCACGCATCTCCTGAATTATTCTGTCCATCCATTGATGATCATAAATATTCTTTTTGCGCTCCCTCTGTTGATGATGGATTACTGGACGGGATTCAGCATTTATGACGCTTCTATAATGGTATTGTTCGGCGCGGCCGCTCTTTTAAGCATCGGGACATTCGGCCCGATGGTATTCTACATCTATTCCCAACGCGAACTCTATCCGGACTGGCGAAAGCGGATTATCTGGATGCCTGTTCTTATGATGATTGGAACGGGTATTGCAATCGTCGAAACAAGAGCCTGGATTGAAGCTCTGCTGGGAATCAAATCGGCGTTCAAGAGAACGCCCAAATACAATATTGAAACAAAAAATGACAGGCTTGCTCTGGACAGTGTCAAGTACAGAATTCCTCTCGATTGGATGGTGATACTGGAACTGGCTATGGGTGTTTACTGTCTTGTCTGTCTGTACTATTCATTTGAGCGAGACAGAGTGTTTCTCGTGCCGTTTATGTTTCTGTATGCAAGCGGATTTTTCTATGTGGCTTTTTCCTCGCTTCAGGAATCCACTGTTCGGTCTCGGGTGCTGAAAATAGCACACAATGAGGCATGAAGACGATCCGTCACGCTGGCCTCTGCTGATTCTGGCTGGAGGCCGTTGTGTACTCTATTACGAAGGCGGCGCCAGTGTTTTTCGCAGCGCCGTTTCGTATCCACACAATCAACTCATAAAACGCCTGGAGGACTGTGAACTGGATTTTGCCTCAGGGCGGAATTCAGACCTGGCATCACTTGTCTGGTCCGCTCCTTCCAGCGCAGAAAGCTTTCTCGATCTTTGCATCAGGCATGCCCGAATTTCCGGCGGTTTGAAACTTCACGGATTTTCCGGTGAATCGATTCCCTTTGAATTTCTTGAATCTCCTTCTGGAATGAATCCTGCTGAAATCGTATACACCACTGTTACAGAAAAACCAATTCCAGGATATGAGGATAATTCCCGGGGAGAAAAGGCTTCCCAAATACAAAAAAATCTTCGAATTCTCATTTACTTCAATCCTTCCGGGATACCTCTTCCGCAGGCAGCATCCATGGCAGCGAGACTCTCAGAGAGTATGAGCAGCGGCACATCTTCGGAGGCATTGTCCTTTCATTATTCGGCCCGGGCTTTATCCCGAAACGAATACAGCGAATTGTTTGAGAAATCAGACATTGTCTTCTATTTTGGTCATGGAAAATGTATTGGCGGACTGCCGGCTATTCCATCGGATGAGGGCTGGGCGGGCTTTTTTCCGGATATTAATTTAAAGTTATTTAGAAATAAAGTTGTATTTTTCTGCGGCTGTATGGACGGTGAGCTGGCTCTCTCATCACTGCCCGACTGCTGTTTCATCTACCCGGTCTGCCGCATTGCGGATCGGGCTGATGATTTCATATGGAATATCTGGAGCTACTGGACGCGAGATATTAATCTCTACGGAGCCTTTCGCAGGGCCATAGCCAGAGATGCAGAATCCGCAGATATTCGCCGCAAGATTTACCGCATCCATGGTCATGCCGACATGGCGCTGCGTCCTCTAAGAATATTCGGCTTGACAGAGTAGTCATTTCAGAATCATTGCAATGAAACACCTACATTATGGCCGCTGACAAATCCTTCTTTAACGAATCCATACGAATCATGGATCCAACACATCAAAAAAGGAAGAAGGCGCGCACTCAGATGGAACTGACAGCCGAATTCTGCTTCGATGGACAGACTGCTTCCCATCCGTGCACTCTGACCGATCTGGGGACCGGGGGATTGTCCTTCCTGAGCCGTGCATCGCTCCATTCCGGAGACCGTCTGTCGGTGAAATTCAAGATCAGGGGCAAGACCCTGACTCTGGCCTCAGAAGTGATTCGGACAGCAGGCAAGAATACCGGAGTTCAGTACAAATCGATCACGGAAGAAGACCTGGCATTGATTCAGGAGTTCATTCACTCTTCTTTTTTCGAAAAGGACCGAAGGAGTGAAAAGAAAAAAAGTTGAAAGAAATAAGACCTCAAAAAACATGGTCATCCATCCTCCTGGGTGATGGAAAATCCGTTTCAGTGTTGGACAATCAGGACAAAAAGGAGTCTTAAATGGGTGCTGGTGAGAAAGTCTATTGCGCAAATTGCGCCCATTGTATTGTTGTGAGACAGTACGAAGCTGAGCAGGATAAATACATACTGCGTGTTCGCTGCAATAAGAAGAAATGGTCCAAAAGATCGGGTGAGGAAAAACTGTATAAATACTTTACAGTGGCCCGGCGTATGCAGCCCAATTGCGAAGATTATAAAGAAATGGGCGATCTTTTGCCTTATATCAAGAATCTGAAAAAAGAACTGCCTATCAAAGATGAAATTTATACACTGAAGAAGGCAGGTAGAAACGCCGGCTGAAATCGAACAGGTTGTTTCCATTTTCATCCAGTATTTTTCCCTCGGTACCCAGTTTCTCAAGAGCCGGCAGCACGCTCGCCAGTATAGATTTACCTGGTAAGCTTAAAATCTCATACGGTGACTGCGGTTTTGCTTTCACACCGGAAGGCGTTTTTCCCAGACGAATCCAGCGGGGCGAAACGATCGCACTCTCTGGAAAATTTCCAATGCTCTCTCCGCTTTCCGGCCTGATTGAACACGACCTGGAAGAAAAATCCTTTCTATTAAAAGTTGAGGGCACACTGCGCCTTGGTGCGGACAGCGCTGAAATTGTGCTTCCGATTCGCAGCTTGATGCAGAAGTCGGCGGATGATAGACTGGTGAGTTTTCTTGAAGAAATAGACCGGGCCGGCCTGCCTTCTCTCGATTTTCCCGGAAACAGCCTGGGGGCGCTTCTTGGAAAAATTTCGGATGAAAGATCCAGGATGATTCTGAGTCTGATTGAACCGGAAGCGTCGATCGATTGGAGATCTCTTTTTGCAGATCGAAAATCACAGTTCGAAGAACTGATTTCCTTTCTGTCGTCTTTGAATAGGGAAGTCAGAATTTATCATTATCCATCGGGACTGAATCGTCTTCGCGCGCCTCAGCTGCGAGAATTTGGCCGCAATCTGCCGGTGGTTATCGCTTTGCGGCTGCTGGGAAAAATTGAAATAAAAAAACTTCTTCACGAACAAAGCGTAATTTTTCTGGGACCTGCCACAATCTGGGCGCTGCTCGATTACTTATTTGAAGGGCGGGTTTTCTATTCGCGCATTGCCGCTTTCCGATTCGAACATAAAACCGGTGTGATTAAAAAATCACCCGTATCGCAGCTCATGAATGGAGCTTCTCTTGAATCGGTCATAAAGTCTTTCTCTTCAAAGTCCCGGAGAATTGAAGCAGTGACCGGAAATTATTTTCAGAATTGGAAAAAACCTGTCGATGTCTCCAGCCTGGGAACTTTTAATATTTATAGCGGCTCTACGGTTAATATCGTGAAAACCGGCACTGCCGGACCAAAAAACTTCCCGTGTATCCAGTGTTTGATGTGCAGTTCGGTCTGCCCGGTCAATGCGTCTCCTTATTCTCTTTTAATGGGAAATACAAAGGAATTTCGACCAAATTCTTGTATTGAATGTGGATTGTGCGAGTATATCTGTCCCAGTGGTATTGAATTATCAGAAGCAATACGAATCAGAATCGAGAGTGATTCCAGATGAAGATTCTGCGATTTATTGTATTCGATCTGCTCCTGTGGAGTCTTGTTCCCGCCGCCGTTTTTTTCGAGGTATGGAAATCCGGTCATTACATTAACTTTGTATATATTCTGTTTCCATTGACTGGAATTTTTGCAGGACAGTGGGCGGCGCGAAAATTTAATCGTTTCGCTGCGGAGGTCTCAGAACCGGATAGAATTCTTCGCAAGAGCGCGAATTCAGGATTTATGATTCTTGCATTCCATCAATCGCTCTGGATATGGACACTCCTTCCTGCGAAAGGGATGTTCGCAGCGGCAGCTCTGAGCTCCGTACTGATGTTTATTTTTATCTGGAAGAGCAATCGTCCCGGAGATTCAGCAGCGGCCCTTGCCTCGCTTCTGTTGAGCGTACCCGGGGCATTTGCTCTGTCCGGATTATTTTTTTTTCCAGTTCAGAATTCAGAATCGATATGCAATATGCCTATCGCCGGCAATCTCTGTGACTCTCAGAACTTACTTGTGCCGGGAATTTTGCTCCTGTCTCTGCTTGCAGTAGTTGTTCAGCCCAAACGGTTCAGCGGTCCTGCTGCAGGCCTGCTGCTGTGTTATGCATACCTGTATCATTTTTCAGGTATCGCTGTTATGTCTTCTTATTCTACGCTGGCACTCACAGGTATAATACTGTTTTTTCCGGGTAAATCAGTACGGACTGTCGGTATCTGGGTATTCTTTGGTTTTGTTTTAGTAACAATCTGTATGATCTGGTCTGTGTTTTTTCCTGAAAAATTTTACAGTCCAGTATACAGAATTCCAGTTCTGTTTATTGCTCTGGCGGCGGCTGAATGGTCTACCTGGTTTGCCCAGGAAGTAAAACTTCGATTTTGACGCTTTTTTTTTAGTTCATTTCTCAAGCCTGCTACGAAACATGGCCTGAAGAGGCATGGGTGACCGATCGTAACGGGCTGTATGACTCGTTTCGGGAATCCTGGCTGAGACATGGAAATTAATGAGATCATTCATGAAGATCGGATAGTCATTCTTGACAACCCGATTCAGGACAAACAGGAACTCCTGAAAGAAGTCCTGGACAGGTCTGTAAAGAACACAGAACTGGAAAAATGCCGCGCTGATCTCTGGAAAACTCTTCTGGAAAGGGAGAAATCAATGTCGACGGGAATCGGGCTGGGTGTCGCGATCCCTCACTGTTCTTCGGATTACGTTACCGATGTGAAGGGCTTTCTGGTGCTTCTCAAAAATGGAATCGAGTTCCAGGCAGTCGATGACAAGCCGGTGAAGATCATCGTGCTGCTCCTTCTTCCAAAGAACAAATTTGAAAAACATATCAAAACCCTGGCCTCAATTGCGCGGCTCTTCAATGACAAGTCATTCCGGGATAGAATCCTGGAAGCGCAAACCCCTCAGGAAGCATTTGCCGTTATAAACGCCGAGGCAGAAGCCCGGGCAAAAAAGTAAGAATTGATTAGAGTGACGTGGTCTCAAATCCAAAAGCTGCTTCAAAAATTAATTTTTTCCGCAATGTATCGCGAACACAGATCTGTCTGACAATTTTTCTGGTTAGTCTTTCCGGGATGTAAGAGAGCAGAGATCCCATTAATGTATTTCGCTGCTTTCCATATCTGGATTCGCACAGATCGGTATACCGGTTGAGAAATGCTGCCGAAAAATCTCCCGACTTAAGAGCCAGATCGGCCGTCTGCGCGGCAAAAAGACCGGTTTGAACGGCCGGCTTGATCCCTTCGCCGGCCCACTTTGATGCGAAGCCTGCTGAATCCCCGACAAGGAGAAATCGATCGCCTGATTTCTGACGGGGAATTTCATCGTAAAGTTTGTATGCATGCCTTCCGAAAGGAGTCATTTTATTTTCGATTCCGTCAAGCCGGCCCAGGCCGCGAAGCTTATTCATGAAACTGTCCAGATGCGTGTTCAGATTGTGCGTTCTGTGATTGAAGCGGCCGATGCCGATGTTGACCCAGTCTCCCTTCGTTACATACCAGGCATATCCGTAAAAATCATCTTCCGGAAAGAGCTCTGTGGTGCCGTAATGAGGTGTGAGTTTTTTTAGGATTTCGGCGCCCAGTTTTGTTTCTGATTCGGCGGCCTGTATTATGCTTTCATTCTCACGGCGAATGGTCCATTTTCGCGCCACCGGGCAGCCTGTGCCGCCCGCTCCGATGACCATTTTTGAAGTAAAGGATTTGCCGTCTTCAGCGACGAGACGCACGCCGCCCCCTCCATTCTTTCGATGTCCTTAATCCGTATCTGCTGTTGAAATTCGGCTCCGAAGCCAGCCGCCCTTTGAATCAGGAAATTATCAAATTCCTGGCGGATGATCCCGAAACTGGCCGTTGTCGGGTAGTGTGTGTGGTAGTATTTCCCTTCAATAATGACAGAACCGGATAAGAATCTCTGCATGGTAAGCGGATAATCTTCTGGACGAAGATTGAGCAGGCCCAGTATACCGGGAGTAATCCAGCCTGCGCAGACTTTCACGCGAGGAAATTTTGCACGATCTAGAATGAGAACTTTCCAGCCCTTCTTTACCAGTTCTCCTCCCGCGGTGGATCCGCCGGGTCCGGCTCCGACCACAATCACATCATAATCAGTCATTGCCTCTGGTTTCCTATCGGGAAGCTCGAACCTGCCGGCGGCTGATTCTCTTTTTTGCTATTGTACGGACCGATTTGTATTTTTCCTGTTCGAAGAAATGATTTCTGGTCAACGGCGCCGAATCGTCATAACCGTTGCTCAGCAGAATCTGATAAAGCAGGACGCCGCCGGCGCGGAATCCTGCCGCTGAAGCGCGAAGATACAATCGGAACATACGCACAAACGATTCATTGTACTTTGAGCTGATCAAGTCTAAATTTTTTTCAAATCTTTTATGCCAGTGGTCGAGAGTCAGCGCATAATGATACCGGAGGTTCTCCACATCGACAACATGGAGAGGTCTGGATCGGGATTCAACGGGAGTTATCATTTCTGCAAGAGATGGAATATAGCAGCCGGGAAAAATATATTTTTCCAGCCAGGGATCGGAAAGGAACGGAGCTATTCTGCTGATGGAGTGAACCAGGGCCAGACCGCGCGGCCTGGTTACCGTCTCGATGATTTTATACAGGTCTTTATAGTTTTCTAGACCGACATGTTCCAGCATTCCGATTGATACAAATTTATCATAAACCGATCTGCCGTTCAGGATATTTCTATAATCGTCTTCCACATATTCTATTCTGTCTGAGCTGATGCCCAGCCGGCGTGCCCGGTCTCTTGCATATTCGATCTGCTCGCGCGAGATGTTGAAAGAGCGTATTTTAACGCCGTATTTTCGAGCGGCATGCAGAGCCAGTCCGCCCCAGCCGCATCCGGCCTCGATCACGGTTTCCCCCGGCTGGAGGCGCAGTTTGCGGCAGACCAGATCCAATTTTTGCAGCTGAGCTTTTTCCAGAGTATCCGAAGGATTCTGGAAATAGGCGCACGTATACTGCATTTCATGATCAAGCCAGAGCGCGTAGAAATCGTTGCCGAGATCGTAGTGAGCCTGAATATTTCTCTTCGATCCATTGATCGTATTTCTCCTGGAAAGATATCCAAGGAGAAAGCGCGCCTTCTCCTTCAGAGAGGGCTTCAGGTGACCGTCCAGTATGCGAAATCCCAGCATGCAGACATCCTGAAGATCTCCTTTGATATCCAGTTCCTGAGCCATGTAGGCTTCGCCGAAACCGAGACTTCCTCCCAGCATTGTCCTGGTCAGCGCATTTTCAGTTTTAAAGTGAATGACAAAATCCGGTTCATCGCTTCCGTAACGATATTCTGTGCCGTCCGGAAAGAGCATGATAAAATCTTTTTCAAACTCAAGCTTTTCAAGAATCTGTATTAACAAATTTTTCATACCGATTACCAGCTTTCTTAAAATCTATCTTTGAGTAAGCGAGAGGAACTAAGAAATTTTTGTCGTAACATGATCGATAAGACCATAATCTACGGCTTCTTTTGCATTCAAATAATAATCCCGATCCGTGTCATGCTCCACCTGCGCGATAGGTTTGTTGCTGGCTTCGGCGATGATTCGATTCAATTCGTCTCGAATTTTGCGGATTTCCTCCGCCTGTATCTTAATATCCACTGCCGGGGCGATAATCTGTCCAGATATCAATGGCTGGTGGATCATGATTCTGCTGTGCGGCCAGGCATATCTTTTGCCCTTCTTACCGCCGCAGAGGAGCAAGGCGCCCATGCTGGCAGCAATACCCATGCATACGGTCGACACATCAGAACTGATCAAATTCATTGTGTCATAGATGGCCATCCCTGAAGTTATGACCCCCCCAGGACTGTTGATATAGAACGTTATGTCTTTTCCCGGGTTTTCTGCCTCCAGATAGAGCATTCTTTCCACAATATATTTTGCTGAAGAATCCTCCACCGGACCCCATAGGTAAATGCTTCGCTTATCTAGAAATTGCTTTTCAATGGCTGCCTGGACAGGATTCAATGCGTCCAGAAGATCGCTTTTTTTCATTTTATTTCTCCCGATCAGAACGGAAAATTATCTGCCTTCCACTTGAAAAGCTGATTTTCATTTTCGATTCATCCAAGCCGGCCTGAATTGATACTGCGATTCCCTTGCTCAGACAGACGCCAATGAACAGAGGTTGGAATGAAACTGAATTCTATTCTGAGAGAATCAATCCGCTTTTTAAAGCCGTCTTGATAACATAGTAAAATATCAGGCAAATACCAATGAAAACAACGAAAAAGAGGGCCCGAATTTCTGAAAAATTATCTCTGGGTTCCGTTGTCTGACCGGCGGCCTGGTCGTAGAGTTGCGATCTGATCGGACTCACGGTGCCGGAAGGACTGACCATTCTTTTCTGGAATAATTCATCCAGCTGTTTATTTTCCTGCTTGAGCAGAGTGATGTCCGTCTGAAGAACCAGCAGCTCGGCTGTGAGCTGCTTTTTTACAAGATAGCCGGAATTCCCAAAAAACAAAACATACAGCACCAGACCCAAAGCAGAGGAAATGGTAAAATATGTTAAGTTAAATTTGTTCATAATCCTTTATTTGAAAGAAAAGTTGTAAAAGGCCTTTTCTCCGGCATACCGGGCTTCTTTCCCCAGGTGTTCCTCGATTCTGAGCAATTCATTGTATTTTGCCATACGGTCAGTGCGGCATAAGGAACCTGTCTTTATCTGACCCGAGTTCGTAGCAACAGTTATATGGGCTATGGTCGAATCCTCAGTTTCACCCGATCGATGCGAAACAACCGCTGAATAACCTGCTTTCTTTGCCATCTCGATCGCTTCTAAAGTTTCGGACAGGGAACCTATTTGATTCACCTTAATTAATATCGAATTGGCCACGCCATCAGCAATAGCCCGGGATAACTTTGTTGTATTGGTAACCAGAAGATCATCTCCCACAAGCTGGGTCATCTGGCCCATCGTTTGAGTGATTTGCTTCCAGCCGTCCCAGTCATTTTGATCCAGTCCATCCTCAATGGATATTATCGGATATTTGCTTTTTAAGTATTTATAGTAATCTATCAATTCGGCGGAACTTTTCTCCGGTTTCGCTTCCGCTGTCAGGGTGTATGTTTTCTTTTCCCTGGAATAAAACTCCGAGGAGGCACAGTCCATTCCCAGAAATACATTCACTCCCGGTTTGTAACCGGCCTTCTCAATGGCTGTCATAATCACCTCCAGTCCCGATTCATTGGTCGGAAGATTCGGTGCAAAACCGCCTTCATCACCCACGGCCGTGGAAAGGCCTTTATCATGAAGAACCTTCTTAAGTGAGTGAAAAATCTCGGCGCCTGCCCTTAGAGCTTCACGGAAAGTGGGGAAGCGAACCGGGAGAATCATGAACTCCTGAAAATCGATATTGTTGTCGGCATGACTTCCTCCGTTGATAATATTCATCATGGGCACGGGGAGTTCGCAGCCCCCGCTGCCTCCGAGATATCTATAGAGAGGCTGTCCCATGGCGCCTGTGGCCGCTCTGGCAGCGGCCAGACTTACCCCCAGGATAGCATTGGCTCCGAGTTTGCCTTTATTCGGTGTGCCATCCAGCTCAATCATCAGACTGTCGATTTCTTTCTGCTGGAATACGCTTCTGCCTTTGAGAACGGGCGCGATCTTTTCATTCACATTCTTTACGGCCTTCAGCACTCCTTTTCCGCCATAGCGGGCCGAATCACCGTCCCGGAGCTCCACAGCCTCATACTCTCCGGTCGAAGCTCCTGATGGAACCGCTGCCCGGCCGACAGTGCCGTCTTCCAGAATCACATCCACCTCTACAGTGGGATTACCCCGGGAATCTAAAATCTCTCTTCCTATGATTTCATATATGGACAGGTCGCCGTAATGAGTTGTGTTCATTGTAGTCCTCCAGTAAGTATTGGATTCAAGAAATCAGGGAAGGCGGCAAGAGTAAAGCGCAATATTTTTACGAATTTTCAATAGAAATATTTTTTTGAATTGATAGTTTCAGTCCCACAATTCAAAGTGTAGAACAACTTGAACAAATCCATGAACAGCACTGAAAAAGCACCCGCACAATCGCATCGACTGGAAGATCTCAATACCGTTGAAACCAGTGTAGAAACCTGGCTGGATTTCTGCAATGCAGGAATGCAGTCCGATTTCTACAAAATCGTAAAAAAGCACACGAAAAACTCGGAAATGGCCGCGGCAATGACTCTGCTGCGAAATTACCTGGAAATCTTTTCTCCCCTGGAAAGGATCCGCCTGGAATCAGATGTTGAATATTTTTATAAATATGCCAAAGGTTTTATCAATGAGCTGGCGCCGTATCGTTACCATGAAACCGGTTATGACCCGTTCATCCGGGCGGCTTTTATGGGGAAAATCAAATCCCTGCTTCATCATCAAAAAGGTGAATCAGAGATTGATAAAGAACGGTATGTTTTTATCCGCACAATTGTTCGTTTCTGTTCGTCGCTGGACTACATCATCCAGGTTCATGATCAGTACAAAAGTTTTCTGTTCAGAGATCTTCCGGTGATACGCAATTCGCAGTATTTCAAATCACTCTGAATGCTTTCAGAGATTTGTACATAACTTCAATCATTACCATAACGATACCCACCAGAGGTATTGCAACGACCATGCCGACGACTCCGAAGAGTCTTTCGAAGGTTATCACGGCCAGAACCGCAATCAGTGGATGCAGATGGACGGCGCCGGCAAGTATGACAGGTTGAATGATCGCATCATCGGCGATGCGGGCTATTGCAAAAATAACTACCACAAAAATTACCTGATTGCCTGATGGATCCAGAAGCGCCGGCACAATGGCGGTGGCGATGCCGATCACCGGACCCAGATACGGTATGATATTCGCTGTCGCTGCAAATATGCCGAGAAAGGGGGCGTAAGGCAGGCCGATGCCAAGAAAACAGACGGTAAGAAAAACCGCAAGAATGGACCATTGAATCATCAGTCCCTTGAAATAGGATCCTATCTGTCCCTTTACTTTGTGAATCAATTGGAGCACCATTTCAAAATATCGGTTTGGAATGGTGGAGAGCAGGTTATTGTAAATATCATGGCCCTGCAGAAGAAGTATGAATGTAATAATTGGCGTGATGATGGAGAAAGTTGCTATCTCCGGAATGAGGTCCATGAGATCGTCGGACTTGATAGAAACGATGGAGCCGCTTCGCAGCGGATCGATATATTCTTTGGTCAGGTGTTCGGCGCTGACAATATTTCTCGGAACGAAAGAAGGAGTGATACTGTTTGCTACATTTTCAATTTTTTTCAGGAGTTCAATAATTTTGGCCAGGTACAGATCGCTCTGCGACATGATTTCCTGATACTGAGCGTAAAAAACAGGGAGTGCGAGATTGATTCCGAGATAGCCGATCAAAACGAGCATCATAACTGCGATGAATACTGCCAGAGCCCTTGGGAGCCCCAGGCCTTCCAAAAAATCCACGGCCGGATTTAAAGCAAAAGCCAGCAGCAATGAGACGGCAATCGGAAGCGCAAGTGTCTGCACTCCGTAAATCAGAAATGCAATGAAGCACAGAACAAGAGCGATGAAGACGAATCGCGTCAGATGAGTCGATATATCAGGGCGGTTTTCTGTTTTTACTTCCATAAAGAAAACCAGATCAGTCCGGATCGACCTGGAAAACCGGCTTATTTTTCCCGTTATTCTTTTCCAGATTTTCTATTTTTATAGAGCTCTTGAAGGGGGAGAGCATGTAGTGTTCCAGTTCCTCATTGGTCCGGATCAGTCTCCGGCCGATCAATCTTGCAATATTCATTAATACAATATTGGCCAGCCTGGGTTTGCGGGAAACGATGCTCAGGAGGTCCGGACGAAAGAATCCAAGCAGACGGGAATACCCGGCGGCGCGCGCAGATGCCGATCGAGGCAGATCCTCGAGCAGAGCCAGTTCTCCAAAGAAGTCCCCGGAACCGAGAACAGCGTATTCTCGACGCATTTCTTTCTCGTATCTGTAGATTTCAATGCTGCCTTCCAGAATGATGTACATGCCGACACCGGGTTCCCCGGTTCGAAAAACATGCTCATCTTCTTTATAATAGCGCACATGGCACAGGGATCGGATCATACGGAGTCCGCGTTCCGGAATTGACTCGAAAACGGGGATGGCATGCAGAAGGTCCAGAATTTCATCTTCATCCCGGTCACGACGGAGAGAAATGCTTTCCCAGATGGGAGAATGAGGCATATTTCAATATCGACCCGGGAAATCCTGGACTGGCGCTCAGAGGAGCTTTTTTTTGTGGACGGGAAGCGTACGGGCGAAAGTCCTGGACTCCGGTACGAATTCCGTCATCCGGGATGTAGCGCAGGGGTAGCGCATCTGTTTTGGGAACAGAGGGTCGTTGGTTCAAATCCAATCATCCCGAAGGATTTTTATCGAAAAATCCGGAGCGTGCCAGTAGCTCAGCTGGATAGAGCAACTGCCTTCTAAGCAGTAGGTCGGGGGTTCGAGTCCCTCCTGGCGCAGTCCAGTTATAGGATACGGCGGGTGTAGCTCAGTTGGTAGAGCACCAGAATGTGGATCTGGTGGTCGCGGGTTCAAATCCCGTCAC
>VFLI01000069.1 GCA_009885105.1 Spirochaetia bacterium
CCGAACTGCGCGGCCGTCTGCGGCATGAGCTGCATCACACCCATCGCCCCGGACCAGGACACGGCCAGCGGCGTGAAACGCGACTCCTGGTAAGCCAGAGCCGCCAGCAGCTTCCAGTCCCAGCCGATGATTTTCGCATGCTTCCGGAACAGGTCGTCGTACTGCGAAATCTTGCTGCCGTGCACGGAGGAGAACGGACTGTCGGTTCGTTCGACATACTGCCTGGGATCCCGGTAGTAACGATTGTAAACTATCTGATATTCAACCGATGTCTTCATCCGGGCGATCCAGGCATTGACAAACTTCAAGAAATCCGGCGATTCATTCCGAACAACCCAGGCAATTCTCTGGGAAAAGCTGATCGGCGTTTCCACATCAAGACCTGGATAATACCATTGATTGATGAGCGCCGTGCTTTCATCGGCGACGGTAAAATCGATTTCACCCGTTGAAACTTTCTTCATAAGCTCCTCGGTTATGATGCCGCCGGAAACCTTAATAATGTCTATCTCACCGCCAATCTCTTCAGACAGATTGCGCAGACGCTGGTAATAGGCTGAGTTTTCACGGACATAGACCTTTTTTCCGATCAGATCGACGGAGTTACGCACAACCGGAATTTCCTGCAGATTCGGACGGCCGGCAGGTTTGTATCCTGGTTTTCTCTGCACCAGAACCTGGCGTGTGAATGTAAGATGATCGGTAAACTGAACATCCTGAGATCTGCGGCTGGTTACAGTCAGATTCGCGGCGACAATATCACCCTCCCGGCTGTTTAGCATGTGCATTATGTTGTCGAGATCTCGTGTCACCACAATTTCAAGTTTCACGCCGAGGTCTTTCGCCAGCAGGTTCAGCAGCTCATATTCGTATCCCATCGGAGCGCCGCGGTAGAGAAAATAACTGTTGGGACCGTATGAAGTAATGGCGAGAAGCCGTCCGCGCTTCTGTATATCAGCGACGGTAACGCCGTTGAATTTGTCGTACAGAGCCAGGCAGTGCAGGGTTAGAAGGATCGGAAGGAAACCGCCAATGAACGCTAATGAACGCGAATGGTAGTGGCGCATTAGCGTGTATTCGCATGTATTCGCGGTTCTTTTTTCTTCGTCTTCATCTGTGTGTATCCGCGTGTATCCAGGATTTTATCTCGTCTCACCGATGCCGCGTTTCCAGTTCTTTCACAATTTCAGCCAGAGGGATGCCGGCATCGACAAGAAGAACAATCAGATGAAAAAGCAGATCCGCCGATTCATGAACCGTCTCAGGCCTCGATCCGTTCTTCGCGGCGATGATAACTTCTCCCGCCTCTTCCACGATTTTCTTCAGAATTCGATCCTGTCCGTCCCGGAAAAGATTCGCCGTGTAAGATTTTTCCGGCAGTTTTGCCTTGCGGTCTTTGAGCACATTTTCAAGATCTTCCAGGAATTTCATGAATCCTCCGAACGCTTATCCCGCGTTTATGCATTATTTCTTTAACTTCCGCCACGGTATGCTCTCGAAAATGAAAAATCGACGCGGCAAGCACTGCGTCCGCGCCTGCCTGCTCGACCGCTTCCGCCATGTGTTCCGGAGAACCCACGCCTCCCGAAGCGATCACCGGTATGCCGACGTTTTCACGGACAAGCCTTGTCAGTTCCAGATCGAATCCCTCTCCCGTGCCGTCTCTGTCCATACTGGTCAGCAAGATTTCTCCGGCGCCCCGTCTCTCCGCTTCTGCAGCCCATTCCGCCGCCGATCTCCCTGTGGGAGTCCGGCCGCCGTGCAGGTAAACCTCATAATCGCCGGTCACCGTACGCCTGGCATCGATAGCACAGACAATGCACTGACTCCCAAAAATGTCCGCAGCGGCCGTCAGTATCTCCGGAGACTGAAACGCCGCCGTGTTCAGAGAGACCTTGTCCGCGCCCGCATGAAGAACTGCCTTCACGTCTTCCACTGTCCGGATTCCGCCGCCCACTGTAAAGGGAATAAAAATCGCATCGGCCACTTTCTCGACCAGTTGAACGACAATATTTCTCCGGTCCGAACTGGCCGTAATATCGAGAAAGCAGATTTCATCCGCGCCGGTCTCAGCGTAATATACAGCATTTTCCACCGGATCACCGGCGTCTCTGAGGTCCAGAAAACGCACACCTTTGACCACCCGGCCGTCTTTAATATCCAGACAGGGTATGATTCGCCGGGCAAGCACGGGCCATTTTTCGAAAAGCTCCGGTTTTGAAAAGCAATCATCAGAATTCATTCTGTAATTTTACAGTTCTTCCAGCCGATAATTGTGTAAGGCCTATCTATGAACTGGATTTCTGACAACCTCAACGCTTTTTTTGATCCTGTCTTCATGGATTTCATGATGAAGCTCACCGTTTCCGTATTCTGCGGAGTGCTGGTTGGAATCGAACGAGGCTACCGCGGGAAACCGGCCGGCGTCAGGACCAACATGCTGATCTGCCTGGGATCGTGTCTGATTATGATTATTTCAGAATCCGTGGCTCGCTCGGCAAAAACTGAGGGCTTTTCCAATCCGGACCCGGCCAGAATCGCAGCGCAGGTTGTCAGCGGTATCGGATTTCTGGGCGCGGGAGCCATTCTCCGGAACAGGGGGATCATAACAGGCCTCACAACGGCCGCCAGCATCTGGGGTGTTGCCGCGATAGGACTTGCGGCCGGCGCCGGCCTCATCAAAATTGCAATTGTTTCATCGTTCGGCATTGTGATTGCTATCGAATTCTTTTCTATTATAGAAAGACAGATCCGGGTCTATCGCTTCCGTTATATGAAACTGGAAGTGGTGATAAAGAAAGAGGCAAAAGTGCAGAATATACGTAAAATTCTGCGCAGCCTGCGTGTTACTTTTTCTCAGGAAACCACGGACGAAATTCTGGGCGAGATGCACTACCACGCTGTGCTCTATTTTCGCGGGAATATTGATAAAGCGATTCAGGAAGGGATTGAAGGGATTCCCGGCGTCAAAGACGTTCTGATGTTCGCCCAGGGCGTGGAGTAAAGAGAGAAGAGAAATCTCACGCAGGAAACGCAGAGACTCCGGTACCGTTCGAACCATCCGCTTTAACCGGAGTTTCTTTTTACAGACACACTCCGGTAATGTCACTGAAACTCTAATCCCGGTGCAGGCAGTTTTCAGTTGAAATGAAAAGGGAAGATTTGTAAGGAGTCTTTATGGCAGCTCATTCCATTCCTGTTATTATCGCAGCCGGCATAACGATTTATGTGGGGATCTACTACCTGTTCATGTTTATTAAGGTCAGGAAAGACAGGGCAAATCTGACTTTTTCCCTGGCTTGCTTTTCGGCTGCATTCTACGATATAACCTGCGTCGGGCTCTATAACGCGCCCTCCCCCGCTGAAGGGATGAGATGGCAGGTTGGGAATTTCACCGGCATCGGGCTGATGTCGATTTTTTTTATCTGGTTTGTTATCGATTACACGCGGCACACAGGACGGAAATTCGCCTGGATCCTGACAGTCTTTTTCAGCCTGTGCATTGTGTTGATATTATTTATTGACGGCGAATTGACTTTCAGCATCGATCATGCGCTTCCCAAGCATATTAAAATAGGTGAATTCATCAACATCACATACAATGAAGTCGACCCGGGAATCATTCCGACTGTCGAGCTTTTAAGCACGATTCTGGGATTTGTTTATCTTTTGGTATTGAATATTAAACATTACCGTATCTACAAAACAAAGGAGACCTATGCGATAATAGGCTCGATCTTCCTTTTTTTCTTTGCCGCTGTTCTGGATACTTTCACAGCGCTGGGTGCGGCTTCATTCCTGTACATGACGGAATACGCTTTTTTCTGCATCATCCTTACCATGTCTTATGCCATGCTCAATCGTTTTGTAGGTCTTCATATAGAAGTTGAAGAACTCAACCGCAGTCTTGAATATAAGGTTGAGGACCGCACCCGGGAACTGCAGCAGACACTGTCCACGGTTAAACTCCTCAAGGAGCAGCAGGATGGTGACTATTTCTTAACGACGCTGCTGGTCCGGCCCCTGGCAACTCTGACGCCTCCTGTCAGTGAAAAAATTCAGCTGGCGGCTCTGATCCAGCAGAAGAAGAAATTTGAATACAGGAACAGAAATTACGAGATCGGAGGCGACATCTGCATTACGGACACCATCCAGCTCAAGGGAAGAAACTACACCGTATTTGTAAACGGCGATGCTATGGGCAAATCGATTCAGGGGGCCGGAGGCGCCATTGTCCTGGGTGTTGTGTTCAAATCTTTAGTCTCGCGTACCAAGATGTATCCGGCAGGCAGGAATCTGTTTCCTGAGCGATGGCTGAAAATCGCCCTGATAGAACTTCAGAATATTTTTATCACTTTCGACGGTCAGATGCTGATTTCCCTGGTTATGGGACTGATAGATCACGAGAATGGAATGCTCTATTTTATCAATGCCGAACATCCCTGGACGGTTCTCTACCGTGACGGAAAAGCTGCCTTTCTTGAAAACAGTTTGAGCTTCCATAAAATTGGTCTGGCCGGACTTCAGGGGAAAATCCGTGTCCAGACATTTCGGATGCATACAAACGATGTTATTTTAATCGGTTCCGACGGCCGGGACGATATTTTGATCAGGGCTGATAAAGATCAAAAACCATTGATCAATGAGAATGAGAATGTTTTTCTCGAAACGATTGAGGAGGCATCAGGAAATCTGGAAAAAATTCTGGAGATTACAACGATCAAAGGCGAAATCACCGACGATTTCAGCATTCTTCGACTCGGTTACAATGAATTGGATGTGATATCTGACTCCCCGGAAGGGGACGACGCGGCGCTGGCGGCGGCGGAAGAATTTATTAAGGCAGAGAAGTTTCAGCAGGCTCTCGACTTGCTTCTTCCTCACTGTGATGCTCATCCTGAAGACAGCCGGTCAATATTTCTTGCCGGTCAATGCCTGGAAAAAAACGGCGACAGCAGCGGGGCAAAAGATTTCGGAGAACGTCTGCGCCTTCGCGACCCGGGCAACCGGGAATGGAAGGATTTCCTGATCAATCTGTATACCAAAACAGGCAATACCTCAAGGGCAAGAAAGCTTTCGTCTCAGGAATAAAAGACGCGCAGCTGCACACCGCGCGTCCTATCACAACTGCCTGGCAGGAATTATCTCAGTTTACCGTGAAGGTTCCAGAGGTCCCTGTGTATGCGGAAATTGCTCCGGTCCAGCCCGATTTCCAGTCTCCGTAGTGACGTATGCGGTAAGAACCCGTCGAGGCCGTCGATGGAATTGTCCACTGGATCGTTATGATGGAATTCGCAACACCGTCTCTTGCCCAGATGTACTTTGTTTCTGGATCCCAGTCGCGTGCGGCGGTGACCCAGGCGCTGCCGTTCCAGCGCTGGACTTCAAGAAAAGTTCCCTGCGTGTGCAGATTGTTTTTAGGATGACCGCCCCAGAATTTTACACTCACAGTGTTTCCGCGGGTGTATGAAGCCGAGACGTTGGTGTGAACAGATCCAAATGATTTGAACAGGGGCACATCGTCAAAAACAACCCCGGTAATCATTGTGGACTGGCAGCAGCTCAGGTCACGAGGGCTGGGGCCCGGGTTCACGCCTGTTCCATTTCGCATCGCCACGGCCAGACGATTGAATTCCTGCTGATACGCAGCCAGCGTGTAAGGTCCAAAGTGAGTCGATCCGCCTTCGTAGCGCTGCGCTGCATATTCTTCGCGCGTTGTTACGTAACCCGAGTATGCGTTGGAAAGTCCGGCAATCACCGCATACTTCAATCCTTTAGGCTGAAGCACATTCATCACAGTATCGCGCAGGCGGCGTCCCGCCATCGTGGTCGATTCGTACGGCACAGCTATGAGACCGAGCCCGCCGACTGTTGCGATCTGTACCGGCATTACTTCCGGCGTCCAGGGATACGGAGTCATGCGCCCTGTAGGTAGAAAAATAACTTTCTCCTGATGGCATGCCTGATCTTCCGGAACGAGCGTGACCTGCGGCCAGGAAACGCCGTCGTATACCATTCCTTCGTGAAAACCAGGAACATTTGACGGACCATCTTCCGCTCCCGCTGCAAATGACATTCCAATAGCAGCCACGCAGGTGGTTTTGTATCCCGCGCCCGATGTCCAGGCTGAATCGACGGGTAAATTGCTCATATTTACATACGAGTGTCGATAATCGATTCCGCCCGTCAGCACTTCTGTGGCTGAATTGTAGAGAGCTATGGCTTTGTTGTACTGTTTTGTTCCGGAGAGAACCATGCTGTTATAATCTGTCGCCCCGCAGCCGTTGAGACCGCCGCAAACATTCGGTGAAGCAT
This sequence comes from Spirochaetia bacterium, assembly GCA_009885105.1. Lineage (GTDB taxonomy): Bacteria > Spirochaetota > Leptospiria > Leptospirales > Leptonemataceae > VFLI01. The sequence continues at coordinate 6,316 of VFLI01000069.1, forward strand.
CGCCTTCATTCGACTGGGCAAAAGCTGCGACAAAAGTTGTCGACGCCGTATAATCGGTGCCTTTTGCTCTTTCGAACAGGGCTTCCGCGTACCCTTTATTATCAGCAGAGATCAGATAATTGTCATTGTGCATGGAAGTCGCGTGTACAGCGAACCAGGAAATCGCTCCGATTTCCTGGCCGTTGCGTTTCTGCAGTTTCAGGACCGTCATCATTTTGTCCGTGTCATACGCATAATTTGCTCGCTCCGCGGCGGGATTCATCAGATATGCTGCCGGCGAACGGTTTCCGCTCGCATCCAGAAGATCGCCCCTTGCGATTTTGATTGTTCCCTCAGCCATATTGTTATGCGCGCGAACAATAGATTGATAAATTCCCTCCACGATGTTGTTAAAATTCTGGCTGTCAAATCCAAGAATCGTCAGATTGTACAGAGCATAATGCGAATATCCGCCAGGGCCGGCATGCGTGTGAGTGGCGCTCAGCATGACGTTTTCATCCCCATACGTGAGGCCGTAGGTCGCCTGTAGTTTCTGCACAACCTTTTGCTTCACAGCCTGAAACATCTGTCCCAAATCGGCGTTGACAAAAACAATCCGTTTGTTGTTGCATGGACTGGCGATTACAAAAGCGCGCGAGTGAAGGCGTGTTTGAATGCCCGTGGTTTTCTGCCCCACCACCGCGTATCCCATCATTCCGAGCTCGGCTGCCGGGCCTGTGATGTCGTAGATACCGGCGCCAATCAGAAACGAATCGCTTCCGTAGCAGGCTTCGCCGGCCGATGCCAGTTCATTGGACTGTCCAATTCGCGACTGAGAGCCGGGAGGCGCAAGAAACGCATTGTCTCCATTATCCTGCCCGCAGGCCGAGACCAGTGCGTACAGGAGCAAGATTGCAGCAGATCGAGATATTGATGGGATTTTTTTTCGCATGTTTTTTTCCTCCACAGCCCCTGGGGGCAAAAAGATGAATCTAAATCAAATTTTTATCTTCTGCAAGTGAAATATGATGAACGGTTGCCGAACCGTTGTGAACGGTAAAAAAATATCACGCCGACATTCGGATCTGACCGTACAGAGCGTTTTTAATGCAAGACTGGGTGACAGGATGGATGTTACCAGCACAGATTCAACTCGCTTACGCAATTATGCAGGAATTGTGCCAGCAATAAAACATTCAGTTTTTCAGTAAAATTAACAATTGTTTGTAATTTTCGTCAGTTTTTCGACGATTTGTCCATTTCTAAGCGTCAATTTCCTGACAGGCCAGCTGTGTCCGGCAGCGCCTTCAGATATTCAACGATCCCGCCCCGGTCCGATTCAGTCTGGGCCCCCGTCGCCAGGTCTTTCACCTTGACGATGTTTTTTTGTATTTCGTCCTGACCGAGTATCAGCACGTATCGTTTATTCTTTTTCTCCGCGATTTCAAACTGACGGCCGAATTTGCCGCCTGCTTCAAGAGACATTTCCGCCTGGAGACCCGCAGCGCGAAGCTCCTCGGCCAGCTTCATTGTCTGCGCCGTTAGATCCGCAGCAAAGAGCGACAGATAGACGCCGCTTTTTTTGAAGAGACTGGCCGGACGAAGATTGTGCGCGTCGATGAAATACTCCAGTGTCACATCACCCATACCAAAGCCGACTGCCGGCAGCTGTTCTTTTCCAAACAGACCCAGAAGACGGTCGTACCGCCCTCCGCCGAACAGCGCTCTTTTGTTTTCCGCATGGTTGTCGTTGATTTCAAAGATGAGGCCCGTATAATAGTCAAAACCGCGGACAATGCCGGGATCAAATTTTAAGAATTCCTTCCCGCGCTGCGCCTCGAGAATTTCAATCATCATAGAGAGCTGCGCAACACATTCGCCGTCCAGCTCGCCTTTCTCGGCCAGCGGTTTCAGATCCTTCTGGGTGATCGCCAGATATCTGTGCACTCTGTCGCGCGCTGCTTTATCCGGGCACAGGATTTCCAGCTGTTTATCAAATTCCTCCGAGCCGATTTTTTCACGCTTGTCGAGAAGACGGCCGATTCCTCGCAGCTGGTCGGCTGGAATTTCCTTCAGGAACGATCCAAAAAGCCTGCGGTCGCTGTACCGGATTGTGAAATCTGACGGAGCGGCTCCGTAGCCGGTAAGAAGATCGGAGGCCAGCATCAGGATTTCCGCGTCAGCGGCTGCGGACGAGACGCCCAGAAGATCGACGTTGAGTTGATAGAATTCGCGAAGCCGCCCGCGCCCCGGCCTTTCATACCTCATGAAACTGCCTATGTTGAACCAGCGGATTGGACGCGGAAGCTCTTTGATGCGCGAGGCGACCATTCTTGCCAGAGTGGGAGTCATTTCAGGGCGTATGGCAACCTCTCTGTCTCCGCGGTCGATGAAGCGGTAGAGCTGCTCGCTCACAATTTCTTCCGATGATTTTGCCTGATACAGGCTGAGCGGCTCAAGGATCGGAGCGGCGTATTCGCTGTAACCGTAGAGGAGACAGATCTTTCTCTGAATGTCGAACATCCAGCTGCGAAAAGCCATTTCATCCGGAAAAAAATCCCGCGTGCCGATATATGGTTTGGTCGAAACGGACATCAGCCGGCAGATACCTTGCGTATCAATGTTTTTAAGCGATCTCTTGAGCCCTGTTTGTAAGCGCTGTGCCCCGTACCCTGTAGATCCACGCCCATGACAATCGAGCCGTCCATCTGTCCCACATGACACAGTTTTGCCTGAAATCGCAGCGGAGCCTGCAGTTTGAAGATCAGATCAAAAGTAATCCATTTTCTCTGAGGTATAAATTTCTTCAGATCTTCGTTGGTGATTTCCAGAGCCGCTCCGCCTTCGGAAACATTCATCACCTTCTGTTTTTCTTTAACTCTGACAGTATTTGCGTCCACAATACGCAGGAGAATTTCTTCAATGATTGCTTTCCATTTTTCATACACAACCCGCGTCAGATGCACATCGCCGCGGGCTTCCAGATACATAAAGGCAATGGGAATTGTATCCCCGCTCATGTTTGTGTAAAGTATCGGCACCGAAAGCAGCGAGGTGATGTAGTTCTCCGTATAACGTTTTCTCATTTCTTCCACGCGGCCTTCTTTCAGAAGCAACGCGCCGTAGTCCTCAAACTCCTCGCTCAACGGAGCGAATCCGTCCGGACCGTTGATATCTTCCAGGAGAATTGGTTTGCTTTTCTTGTTTAAGAGAATGGTTTCCATCGGCCTTTCGCGCTCGGCATAATCATATATGCGAAGACCAGGGAATTCAGCTGAGTGCGCTCTTTCAAATTCGCTGAAAATAACTTTGTTGGTTATCTGAGGTTTTGTATTGTCCACTTCAATAGCCGACCGGCTGACCTGGAAATTGGCGGCATACACATCGCCGTCTCCCGTCATAATGCGTGGCGCCGATCTGATAGCCTTGCCGATGCGGACGACAAGAGGATACAGCAGAACTGTGCCGGGTTCCGTAATTTCTTCAATCCGAAAATCAATTTCAACATGACGGTTCAGCGTGATAAAAAGGGTGACATTGTCCTTGATTACAGTCTCCGGATTGTAGGCGAATACGATTCCGCGCTCACTCATTACTCCTGGCACAAATTCTGAAGGAGGCATGGAATGTTTCAGGAAGTATGCGCGATTCTTGATTTTTTCCTGAGTCAGATACCGGATTTTTTCCGGATCCCTGATCGTTTCCCATTCTCTTTGACTTTCTAAAAGCACTTTCATAGCATCAATAACACCTGGAATAGAGTCTACTATTAAAAAAATATAGCCTTACTGTTTTAGACGTAAAAATTCACCGATGCACAACACGAAATTCGACCCGGCGGTTGAGAGCTTCTGCAGTTGTTTCCTGAACTGCCAGGTGTGAAAAACTGTATCCTTTTACAAGCAGCCTGTCCTGACTGATTCCAGCTTTTACCAGAACATCCCGCACGGCGCCTGCCCTCAATTCAGATAAACGCTGGTTGTATTCATAGGTATAGGTCCGATCTGTATGTCCGGAAATCTCTATCTGTAATGATGTATTTTTCTTAAGTATTTCTACAATCAACTCAATTTTCTTTAATTCTGCCGGCGGCAGAACAGCGCTGTCAAGCGGAAAAAAGACCTTCATATTTGAAATACAGTCAACCTGCAATCCGGGACAGGGACCCTCACCCGGTCCAGGCTGGAGCCGGAGAACAATTTCCGCCGGCATTTCTCCGGATATAAAATCTGCCGAAGCATCCCTGTATGAGGGCGCAGAACCCTTCACCGAAAAAGCCGCTTCGTCCGGAACCGAAATTCTAAAACGCGCATTGTCGTTGATTCGAACAGCCATAGCCGGCTCGCCCCGGACCTGGAGTGTGACATGGCTTCCCGGAAGAGGCAGACCAGTGCGGGCATCGAGCACAATGCCGGGCAGAATGCGGCGGCCTTTTTGCTCTGTTACATCCGTCGAGGCGATCGGCTGCATTACAATCAGACGGCGGTCAATTCTGTCAGGACGGGCATTGCCCTTATAATCGAGAAATACTTCCGCGGGATGAAAACCGGGAGCGCTGAAGACGGCTCTGTACTCGCGCCCGGACAAAAGACCCACAGCAAAGTTGTTCGCTCCCGGATCTGCAGCACGGCGTGTGATCACGGAAGAGGCTGATACAATCGTGCCTTTTTCATAAGATATCTGAATTGTCGCTTCAACTCCGAGAGGCAGCCGGCTCGAGCCGTCCAGAACAAGCCCGGTGAAAAGAACTTCCACGGGAGAGCGAAGGCGCTCCGGCAGAGTCACACGATAAATATCAAATCCTCCAGCCGCGCCGGAATCACGCCTGTCGCTGGCGAAATACGACCACAGTCCGTCCTCGGTGATGGAGATTGATTCATCGTCATGCGGCGAATTGTACGGGGCTCCGAGATTTTCCGGCCGTTCCCATACGGAGACATTTCTCCGGCTCACGTACAGATCGTAGTGCCCGAAACCGCCCGGCCGATCCGAGCTGAAAAAAAGCATTTCGCCGCCGGGAGGAAGACCCGGAGAAATTTCATTGTATGAAGTGTTGACGGACATACCCGCGTTGACCGGCGGAGCCCAGCGGCCTGTCTGCATGTTGCGTTCGCTGTACCAGATATCATTGGCGCCGTAACCGCCCGGTCTGTCCGACACAAAGTACATCCTGCGGCCGTCCGACGACAGACAGGACATGCGGTCTGCAAAATCGCTGTTGATAATATTGAGATGTTCCGGAGGCGACCATCGTTCATCGCGGTACCTGGTGAAATAAATATTCAGACCGTCCATACCACGACGAACGGGATCGGCGGTGGAAGTGAAGTACAGCTCCACCGGTTTGTTGTTTTTATACACCAGAGAGGCCATTCCCTCGAAGGCGTCGGAGTTCACGGAAAAAGATCCCGGCGGATCGGCGATACTGCCGGGAGGCCTGACAATTTGCATGGTTTCAGATGGATTGCCGGACATTGGAAAAAAGAGCGGAAGCGGGATCGTCCAGTCGGAGGGCCCGTTTGCATCCCGAAAATTTCTGTTCACAGTAAACCAGAGATTCGCCTGCTCGTGCGAACCCGGTCTGTCGGACTGGAAAATCAGGAAACGACCCTCCGGACTGATCTGAGGCGCGTAATCCTGGCCCGACCAGTTCGGCATGCCGATGTTGGCGGCATCCACCGGCTGGATTTCTTCTGCCTGCGCATCGAATTTGATCAGGAGAAAAAGAAGGGGAAGAATCAGCCACGAAAAGGCACGAAAAACACGAAGGGTTATGGTCATTTTACGGGTCGCCTTCCACTCTTTCGTGAGATTTCGTGAAATTTCGTGGCTAAATATGTTTTCAGAACCAATCAACCTTTTAAACTTTTTTCCGGCCGATTGGGAGTCCGTTCTTTTCAATATACTGTCTTCGTTTTTCAAAAAGGGCATCCAGATTTTTCCCGGATTCGGGTATGTATTGGAACACTTTCTCCCACATGGGCCGGGTTTCCATACACAGATATAAGAACAGGCGGCTGTCCACGGAATCTATCTTTTTCCGTATGGAAACATACATTTGTTCCCTTATTGTTTTAAAATAACGGAACTTTCCATCCGTTCCTTGAATCATTTCCCCTTTTGTCAGCTCATCTCCGGGATGGCGCGACTGCATGACCTCTTTGAGTCCGGGAGAATACCGAAAGCTTCCCAGGGATATCCAGGCCACCCTGTCCGGATTGAGACGAGAAAAGATCGTGTCGATCAGCTCATGGTACTCTTTTTCCCAGCCCTCATAGTAGATGACCGGGTCCAGGTGAAAAGCTGTTTTGTAGCCGGCCAATTCGACCTTTTTTGCCGCCTCCAGCCGTTCCTCCAGGGTCGCCGTGCCCTCTTCCACGGATGTTATGACCGAAGGCGGATTTACCGACCAGGCCATCACGGTATTGCCCCTGTGGTCGAGATCGAGCAGAGAGTCGACATTGTCCGATTTTGTCTTCAGCTCCAGAACAGCGTTGTCCAGGCCCGCAAAGTGTCCGATCAATCGCTCCGCTATTCCGGTATGATGCTCGAGAGCCAGAGAATCGGTGTACTCGCCCGTGCCGATCCGGAAGCGGAATTTCTTGTTTTTGGTCTTCAGGTCGATCTCCTGGATCAGATCGTCGAGATTGCCGAATATCGTCATCAGCGGATTGTTCAGAAAACTCTGCAGATAGCAGTAGTGGCAGTCAAAAACGCAGCCCAGACCGAAGTTGATCACGAAATAATTGCAACAGACCATGCCGTCCGAACCGGGGCAGGACGACATGAACTTACCCGGAAAATGATAGACCAGCAGAGTCTCTTTTTCTGCAAGACTGCCGCTTTTCTGAAACTGATCGAGAATGGCGCGCGGATCGTCGACGATTTCAATATCCGCGCCGCCAGGGCTGGCGAGGATACGGGAAGCGACAGGGCCGGAAGCAACTTTAGAATCTATGTATATTTTTTTTATATTGTTTTTCAAACAAAAATAAATCTCGGCTCGATGTTGATCTGCGACTTGATTGAGTTGGCGATAAAACAATCGTCGTGAGCCTCGTGAATCAGGCGGATGGCGGTGGCCCGGAACTGCTGGCTCTCGGAATGCTGAAACGTGATCATGGGGCGCAGCTCCACAGTCTTTATCATTACTTTACCGTCCGCCTGACGCACCAGTACGCCCTCTGCTTTGTCCTTGTAATCAATGGCCGTAAGGTTGTTCTTGGCGCATAAAAACAAATACGTGAGCATCTGACAGGAAACAATGGAAGAGACAAACAGCTCCTCCGGATTCACAAGTTTTGGATCCCCTCTGTATACCGGGGCGGATGACGCCTGGATATTAATTTTTCCCGGAAATATCAATGTGTGCTCTCTGGAAAAAGACGACATGGGAGATTCTTCATCGCGCGTCCAGTGAATTTCCGCCTGAAATTTTTCTTCCATCAGACAGCCCCTTTTATTTCCAGCAGTCCCTGCGAACCGGCGATTATCGCCAGATTCACGCGGATGCTCTTTCTTGAAAATATTCCATTTTCCACAATGCCGGTTATCTCGTTGATTTGAGTTTCCAGTTTTTCTGCGTCCTTTACCGCAAATTTTGCGTCCAGAAGAAGATTACCGTTTTCTGTGACAACCGGACCGTCTTTTTTCAGGCCCATTCGTATGCTGCAGGATGATGCGCCGAGTTCTGTTAATTTCTTTTTCGCATACGCTGCAGCCGGAGGCAGGATTTCCACCGGGACGGAAAATATTTCGCCCAGATTTTTAACAAGTTTTGACTCGTCGGCGACAACAATAAATTTTTCCGACATGGAATGCACGAGTTTTTCCAGAGTCTGAGCGCCGCCGCCGCCTTTGATCAAATTCAGCTGCGGATCGATTTCATCCGCGCCGTCGATGCTGATGTCGAATCTTTCCAGAAACATCAGCGGATGGACGAGCAGTCCTTCCTTTCTTCCAAGCAGCATCGCCTGGAATGACGTGGCCCCGCATTCGATTTTCAGATTTTCTTCCCGGACCCTGCGTCCGAGCTCTTCTAGGACAAAGGCAGTCGTCGAGCCTGTGCCCAGACCAACCAGCATCCCGGATTCAACCAGAGACGAAGCTCGCAGCGCCGCCGCTTTCTTCAGTTCAACGGCAGAGGAGGCGTCTTTCATTTGCGCTTTTCCAGGAGATCCATCACCACAGAGGCCGAATCCATCACGCTTGTTCCAGGTCCGAATATCGCCGACACGCCGGCCTTTTTTAAGAAATCATAATCCTGAGCGGGAATCACTCCGCCGCAAACGACAAGTATGTCCTGACTTTTCTGCTTTTTCAATTCTTCGATCAATTCCGGAACCAGGGTCTTGTGCCCCGCCGCCTGGCTGGAAACTCCAACCAGATGAACATCATTTTCAATCGCATGCCGCGCGACCTCCTGAGGCGTCTGGAACAGTCCTCCAATATCCACATCAAAGCCAAGATCCGAGAACGAAGTGGCGATCACATGCGCTCCCCTGTCATGGCCGTCCTGACCCATTTTTGCGATAAAAATCCTGGGCTGGCGGCCTTCCTTTTTTGCAAAGGTATCGATCCTTTTGCGAAGATTTTTCCATTCTTCATTATTTTCAAATACGGCGCCGTACACATTGGATATGGTTCGGACCGGGGCGCTGTAGCGTCCAAATATTTTTTCCATCGCGTCGGAAATTTCACCCACAGTGGCCCGCAGTTTCACGGCATCAATGGCCAGCTCCAGGAGATTTCCTTTACCGGTCCGGGCCGCTTCTGTAAGCGCATTCAGCGATTCCTGGGTTTTTTTCTCATCCCGGAACTTTCTGATTTTTGCCAGTTTTGCAATCTGATTTTTCAGGACCTGGGCGTTGTCGACTTCCAGTATGTCGATTTTTTCGTCCGATTCCGAGCGGTATTTGTTCACGCCCACAACCGTCTGGACCTTGCTGTCCACACGCGCCTGAAGTTTTGTCGCGCATTCCTCAATCCGGAGCTTTGGCATCCCGGATTCAATCGCTTTTGTCATGCCGCCCATTTCATTGATTTCGTCGATGATCGATTCTGCTTTTGCTGCGAGCTCCATTGTGAGAGATTCCATAAAATAACTGCCGCCCCAGGGATCGATCACATGCGGGATGCCGGTTTCTTCCATGATCACCAGCTGCGTGTTTCGCGCAATCCTCGCGCTGGAATCGGTGGGCAGAGCGATCGCCTCGTCGAGAGCGTTTGTATGGAGACTCTGCGTGCCGCCGAACACTGCGGCCATTGCCTCAACGGTTGTGCGGATCACATTGTTGTAAGGATCCTGCTCCGTCAGGCTGACGCCGCTTGTCTGACAGTGCGTCCGCAGAAGCAGCGATTTCTCCGATTTTGGATTGAACTTCTTCATCAGCTTTGCCCAGAGATACCGGGCCGCCCGCAGTTTGGCGATTTCCATATAGAAATTCATGCCGATTGAAAAGAAAAAAGAAAGACGCGGCGCGAAACTGTCCACATCCAGTCCGCGCGATATCGCGGATTTAACGTACTCGATGCCGTCAGCGATCGTGAATGCCAGCTCTATATCCGCCGTGGCGCCGGCTTCCTGCATATGATAGCCGGAAATGCTGATTGAATTGAACCGGGGCATATGTTTGCTTGTAAATTCAATGATATCCGCGACGATTCGCATGGAGGGTTCCGGCGGATAAATGTAAGTGTTTCGCACCATGAATTCTTTGAGTATGTCGTTCTGAATCGTTCCGGACAGCTTATCGAGCGCCGCGCCCTGTTCCAGACCGGCCACGATGTAGGAGGCGAGAATCGGGATCACGGCGCCGTTCATTGTCATCGAAACCGACATCTGATCCAGAGGAATGCCGTCGAAAAGAATTTTCATATCCTCCACCGAATCAATGGCGACGCCCGCTTTGCCGACATCGCCGGTGACGCGCGGATGATCGCTGTCGTATCCTCTGTGAGTGGCCAGGTCGAAAGCAACAGAAAGGCCTTTCTGTCCCATCGCCAGATTGCGCCGGTAGAAAGCATTGGAATCTTCCGCCGTGGAAAATCCGGAATACTGCCGTATAGTCCAGGGCTGCTGCGCAAACATGGATGTGTACGGGCCGCGGGTAAATGGAAAAAAACCAGGATACGGATTCAGCGCATCTTCGCCGAATTTTCTTTTTACAGCATCCAGATCTTCTTGAGTGTACAGGGGCTTGAGCGGAATATTCTCCGGAGTGTCGTGTATCAGGTCCTTCTCCGTCCTGCCCTTGAGATCTTTTGTGAGTTTTTGTTCCCAGTCTTTGTGTGAGTGCATATGCAAAATCCGATCGTCTCCAGACCGCCGGGAGGGGCATTTCCATGCAAGTGAAATAGCATCACTGAATGCCCGGATTTTTTTATAGCCGATTTAAGATTGTTTACTTTATTTAATACGTTAAAGACCGGACGGAACAGTTTTGGTGCTTGACACACATTCCTTTCCGTCTGAATGTCACTATCATGCCTGTGCGGCAAAGGAAGGTAATATGAAGAGACTTGTTATCGGTTCTATCGCAATGATCGTTCTCCTGACTGGAATGGAGATGCTTGTGAATACTGTGATTCTGGCGGATGCCTATAAAGCGGTCACGGTCTGGCGGCCCAATGCAGATATGATGTCCAAAATGTGGATTTTCAATGTGATCTGGGTTATTGTCGGCATTGTATTCACGTACATTTTTTCTCACGGTTATGAAAATAAGGGCATTCTGGAAGGCGTTCGATACGGTGCGCTCATGTCCCTGATCGTCAGCCTGCCGACGGCGTATGCGCAGTATGTGATCTATCCTATTCCCTATCACCTGGCCATGAAGTGGTTTTTGTTCGGCCTTGTTGAGTATTCTATTATGGGCGCTGTGCTTTCTCTTATTTTTTCTAAATTCAGCGAGAAGTAGACAGTTCTTTGATTGATTCACCGCCGATACGCGCAGCGACATGAACTGTAAGATTCAGGTCTCTCTGCGGCTCAGCGGTGATGACTTTTTTATCGGAAAGCTTCCGCCCGCTTGATGAGATCTTCCAGTCCAGGCTCGTTTGGATTGATCGGTTTTCCCGGATGAATGATGGCGACCTGACAGCTTTCCGCTGCTTCCACAAGCTGCGCGAAGGTGCCGGCCTTGATATCCTTAATAAAAGCCTGCTTGTTTTCATCATAGGCAAACATTTTGCTGTTGATCTGAGTGCATTCGTTGCATGTGGAGCATCGCGGCGTTTCAATATAAGCTTCATCTGCGGATCGAACCGGCTCTTCTTCAGCAACAAGCGGACCTGGAGAAGGAACGGCTTTTTGTGCGGCCGGAGTCTGCGCAGCGGCTGCTTCCGCGGGTGAGCCTGATGACGCGGCGGCCAGCTGGGCCTCCCAGGATTCACGCTCTCTGGCGAGCAATTGCTGCGCGTGTGAATTGTTCACACCGCCCATTTCCTGCAGACTCTGCCACATTTCGAGCGATCGATTCGCCGCACGCATCAATTGCTGGTCGACCAGAACTTTTTGAAGCATATTATTTTCATCGACCATCAAAAGGCTCGGAACTTTCTCCGGAAGACCTCCTGTCACACGATTCATTGATTCTTTGACGGACACCAGTGTGCCATTCCAGTGGTCTCTGGGCACTCTTGCAAAATGTCCGGCAAACCTTTTATCGCAGGCGGCAAAATCCAAAGGAGTGAATGCGATAATTTCTACAGCTTTCTGCTGATCTGCGTCTTCATAGGAAAACTCCTGTACGGGCCAGTCGCGGTCCTGCTGCGGATTGTTTTCCAGACTGAACTTCGAGGCCCAGTTTTTTCCCCGCGAAGGATCATACACAAAGGCGGGAAACAGACGCGATTCCATTGCCGCTGCGGCAGTCAGATATACGGGAAGCGTTCTTGTGCTGCTGGCGCCGGAAAAAATACTGAACAGCGAAGCGCCGGGACATACCATGCCTCTAAATATACTCTTCTTCATTTGCACCAGATTCGAGCTGGCGGACTGAAGAACGTACACATTGGTCTGACCGATGGCCATATTCACGAGCTGTTTGCATCGAACAGAAAAATACCCGGCGGCGATTGTCGATTTTGCCAGCAAGTCATCTGTCTGCACAAAAATCTTAATCGGCAGGTCCATGGACAGGATTTCATTCAGATTATCATTTTCGCTTCCCTGCAGATTGACAGCCTTTATGCAAACCAGATAATCCGGATAAAGGGCAAGATCCTGCGCATCCAGTCCCGTTTCACCGAACGATTCAAAAATAGAGCTGTGTTTTTCGTCATCGTAATGACCTCGACATTCAAAATCCGCAATCGCAATAGCCCGGGCCAGTTCAATCAATTCCGGCATCCTCTCCTGGTAGGCCTTCATGGCCTCGGAGCAGCTGTTGAACACAAAGGGATAGGCTTTATCGCCTTTTTTCATGGCGACAAATTTCTGGTTCTGCAATGTCTTCAGGAGATTTTCAATGCGTTTCCTGCGTTTTTCCGGGAGAGCAATGCCTTTGCGCGACTGAGTCAGAATGGTCGACATGACGGAAAAATCAAAATCAGATTCGTGAACACTTCCCATCGACGACTTCAAATTTCCGGCGCTGCGACCCGCATCGGAATTGAGAAAATCAGCCTTGAGGATATCGGATAAACCCTGGGAGAGACGCAAAATCTTGTCCACAAACTGCTCTTCTTTGCTGATTTGAGCGGCCTTCCAGGCATGTTTTATAAATTCCTCAGGCATGGAGGCGTCGCAATCGATCATTCTTCCGTCCATTTTCAGCGCGGCACGGCAGCGATTCAGACTGTCTGCGATGAGCTTGTCTGACGACGCCATGGGGGCTGCCAGGCGATCCCATACTTCACGCAGCCGCCCTCCGGATTTTCCAGAAATTTCTTTCCGAATTTCCTTTTCCAGACGCAGCATGTGTTTGCGAATACGCTCGCCGTCGCTGCCCGAAGCTGTCTCTGCCAGAATTCCATCAACAATACCGGAAAGCGGCAGAGCATATGAATCTTCATGGCTGCTCTCCATTAGAACAACCGGAAAATCATAGCGCAGACTGGTGAGATCTCTAAAAGAAGCCAGCAGCGCCGGGCGAAGATTTAACTTATCGATCGGTTCGATGAAGTTGCCGGTTCGTTTTCCGGTTAAATAAAAAGCGACATGAGTTTGAAAATCAGATTCCATTTTGCCTGTACTCGATTAAAGAATGTTTATCACGTAATATCAGAGTCAACTTGCCGCATTTTGACCTTTTGATTCTTTGGGCCACACTGTAAATTTGTCAAACTCAGCGTTCAATCCCTTCTGTATGTATTCTGACGTGCGAACTATCTCGCTTCGTCGAATATCTTCATAGCAGGGAATCGATTCATTCTGATACAGAATGCCCACTGGAATCGGATCCATGCTGGAAGCGATTTCCCGGGCCCTGTTCATATCCAGAGGATCATGTTCCAGCTGATTTTTGTATACTTTCTTAATACTTTCACTGAGCGACAGTGAATTCTCATGATGCAGAAGCTGAACGCGGCCTGTATCCTGAATCCAGGGGTCCATCGCGCCGGGAAGCCATTCCGGACACCGCTGTAAAATTCTTACAAAAGACAGACCTTTGTGCCGGTAAGCGGCGCGAATAATCTGATACAGATTTTCCGGAATCCAGTCAACTGCCTGTGCGACAAAAGACGCGTTCTGCACACCAAGCGTAACAGTGAGCGGATTGATCGGCTCCAGATACGAACCGCGCGGTGTCGTGTTGCTTTTTGTTCCGAGCTTTGATGTGGGAGACGCCTGGTTTTTTGTTAGACCGTATATCTGATTGTCGTGCAGGAGAACAGTCATGTTCATATTGTAGTGAAGCGCATGAATCCAGTGCGCTGTTCCTATACTGCAGCAGTCCCCGTCGCCCGTATTTACAAATACCTGAAGGTCCGGTCGGGTCATTTTTATACCCTCTGCAATTGGCAGCGCCCGGCCGTGAATGCTGTGGAATCCGTATGTCTTCATGTAATGAGGAAAGCGGCTTGAACATCCTATTCCGGATACAAAGACCGTATGTTCCGGCGGCAGCGCTTCATCCCGACAAAGACGCAGGACAGCGGCAAGAATTGCATTGTCCCCGCAGCCGGTGCACCATCTCGGAATGCCGCCCGCATAATCTTCCATCTCCATCTGCTCATCATACAACTGCCAGAGGCATTCTGCGGCTGAAATATTCATTTTGCTCTTCCCGTGGTTTTAATTTTATTTCGGAGAACTTCAACAACCAGACTCGGCTTTATTGGCTGACCTTTCACCTCGCTCCAGCAGTCGACATCTACAAGATACTGAGATCGCAACAGTATTGCCAGCGATGAGTATCTCCGGTTGTTTTGATCGATGATTTCATCGGCGGGATTGTCGCACCAGTTTCCTTCTATTGTAATGACATTCTTGTATTTGAGGAGGATTTCTTTGATGCCAGGCGGCATGGGCTGGATAAACCGAAGATGCAAAGATCCGACCTTGACGCCTTCCGATCTGATTTTCTCAACAGCTTCTTCAATACAGCCCTTTGTGCTGCCCCATCCCACAACCAGAATCTCACCCTCTGTATCTCCAAATACAGTGGGTGGCTTGAGGGTTTTCTGAAGAGCTGCCAGTTTCAGACTTCTGGCGCGCATGCCCTCCTGATTGATTTCCGGATCGTACGCCACATGACTGTCGCGGTCGTGTGCCAATCCGGTCAGAGTGTGCATACCCCCCGGCTGGCCGGGAATGATACGCCGTGACAGCCCGGTTTTGGGATCCCAGTCATACGGACGAGTTCCAGCCGCAACCGGACTCTGATCGATGGGAGGCGCCATCCAGGATTCATTGAATTTGGGCCTGATGAACGGCGTCTGTGAAGTCGCAAGGCTCGCATCCGTGAGAATAACAACAACCATATTGAAGGCTTCAGCAATCCTTCGCGCGGTAATGACCGAATAGAAACAGTCCTCGATCGAGCTTGCCGCGATAACCACCTTGGGCGCGTCGCCATGACTGCCGAAAATCGTGGTCATCAGATCACCCTGCTCGACCTTCGTGGGCTGGCCCGTACTGGGGCCTCCCCTCTGAACATTGATTACAACCAGCGGAATCTCAGCCATGACAGCAAGGCCGATCCCTTCCTGCTTCAAAGAGTAGCCGGGACCCGACGTGATGGTAACGGCGCATTTGCCCGCATACGATGAACCGATGGCGAATGCGCAGGCTGCGATTTCATCTTCAGCCTGATGCAGTATTCCGCCTACTTTTTCAAAAACATCGGAGAGATAGTGCGATGCCGAAGTGGCCGGTGTGATCGGATACATGGCGCAAATTTCCATTCCTGAGGCCAGCACTCCCAGGGCGAGGGCCGTGTTGCCGTTGACCACGATCTGCGCTTCCGTTGTCGGCATGGCCGGTATGGAATACTTAAATTCAAGATTCGATTCAGCCCAGGCAAATCCCGCTTCCAGCAGCTTAATATTCGGCGCTACAACCTTCTGACCTTTTTTCCCGAATGCCAGCTCAATCTGGTCCCTGGCCAGCTGTAAATCAAGACTGTAAATGCTGCAGAGCATGCCCAGGGCGAACATGTTCTTTCCCCGGCGCGGATCGGACACGATGGTGCGGCACTCCTGTTCCATCGGTGTTTCATAGACTCTGTATCCGGCCGCTTTCAAACGATCCAGAGTTTCATTATAAGACTTTACAATGGATGGATCCGGACTTGTTTTCCACATGCTCTCCAAAAGGATGATGCAATTCGGTTTCAGCTGACGATCGCGGACTCGTCCCAGAAGAACCTGTTCGTTAAAACTGATAACAAGATCTGTCTCATCCCCGCCGTTTGTAACCTTGCTCGACCCGATGCGAATTCTATTTCCGCTGGCTCCCGCAACGCTCCGGGCTGGAGGACGAATTTCTGCCGGAATTATTTCCGTCGTCCAGATTCCATTCCCCATCTGGGCCGCAATGGAACCAAGAGACTGACCGCACTTCTGCGCTCCTTCGCCTGAATCGCTTATTATTTCAACGATGTGCTCTTTTATTACTGCTGCTTTCTTGCTCACGTATTTACCTTCTGACTCGAGGCGCCGGCCGGTTCTGACAGACGCACTCTCGTAAAATTGCGCTCTCGTTTATCTATGCCAAAAATTTTAGATGCGGCTCCGTTGCTTTCGACAACATAGGGGAGACTGCTGTCTCGTATACCAAGATATTTTTTCATGCTGGCCGCTGCTTTGCGGCCGGCGCCCATGGCCTCAATAACCGTTGCCGCGCCTGTGACTATATCGCCGCCGGCAAAAACACCAGGGATAGAAGTTTCCAGCGAATCGTCGGCGCTGATGTAACCCCATTTATTCATTTTCAGTTTTGTCGTCTGACCCATGATGGGATTGGCATTGGTGCCGATGGCATAGATAACAAGATCGCATTCAAAATCAAATTCGCTTCCGGCGACGGGGACGGGACGCCGGCGGCCGGAATCGTCCGGCTCACCCAGCTCCATTTTCACACAGCGAAGTCCGCGTACGCCGCCTTTCCCGTCATCCAGGACGGCCACAGGATTCGTCAGCCAGTGGAATTCAATTCCCTCCTCCTCTGCATGGTGCAATTCCTCCGCTCTGGCCGGCGCCTCTTTCTTAGACCGGCGGTAAATACAGTACACTTTTTCGGCGCCCAGACGAAGGCTCACGCGCATGGCGTCCATGGCCGTATTACCCGCACCCACAACGGCGACACGGTTTCCCAGAGGCTGCGGAGTATCAAAACCGGGAAATTCGCGGGCCCGCATCAGATTGCACCTGGTGAGCATTTCATTGGCCGACAGAACTCCGTTCAGCGAATCTCCAGGAACGCCCAGCATTGTCGGATAACCGGCGCCTACCCCCACAAAAATGGAATGGAATCCCATTTCATCGATCATCTGCTGGATTGTAAAAAGACGCCCCACGAGAGTGTTGCATTGAAATTTCACTCCAAATTTTCTCAAATTTTCAATCTCAGCGTCTATCACGGTATTGGGAAGACGAAAATCAGGTATGCCGTATTTTAGCACTCCGCCCGCCTGGTGGAAGGCTTCAAAAACCGTTACATCGCATCCAGCTTTTGCCATATCCGCGGCACAGGCCATTCCGGACGGCCCGGATCCTATGATCGCCACTTTGAATTCATTTTTTTCAATATACGGTATGTTGACCCAGCCTTCTTTTATTGCGATGTCTCCCACGAAACGCTCGAGACGGCCTATGGCAACGGGCTCGAGGGATTCGCCCACCGTGCAGACTTCCTCGCACTGGGTTTCCTGAGGACAGACCCGGCCGCAGATTGCGGGAAGCAGGTTTGTATCCGTCAGCACATCGTAGGCTCCGCGATAGTCCTTGTCGTTTATCTTCTTAATAAAACCTGGTATATCGATCCCCACCGGGCACCCTCGAACGCAGGGCTCATCATCGCACATCAGACATCTGTCCGATTCGGTCAGAGCATCTTCCAGTCTGTAGCCGCATGCGACTTCCTCAAAGTTCTTTGACCGCTCAAGCGCATTGACTTCCCGCATCCGGGTTCTTTGCTGAGGAATCGTGCGTATTGTTTTCTTCTTTGCCATGTTCTTACTTTCCTGGCGCGTCGGCCGCCACTTTAGCATCAATTTCTTTCTGGAGACGGCAGCTTTCTTCCCAGTGGTCCATCGCCATACGTTCCTCTTTTGTGTATCTGCGTAGCCGGGTCATCAGATCGTCAAAATCCACTTGGTGACCGTCAAAATCCGGCCCGTCCACGCAGGCGAATTTCACCTGATCACCGATTTTTACGCGGCATCCGCCGCACATTCCGGTTCCGTCGACCATGACTGGATTCAGACTGACCATGGTTTTAATCTGATGCGGCCTGGTTGCTTCCACACAGCCTTTCATCATTATAGGCGGTCCGATCGCCACAACCTCATCGATATCAGCATGCTTGCTGACTGCGAGTTTGATTCCTTCTGTTACCAGACCTTTGATGCCGGCCGAACCATCATCCGTGCAAATGATAAATTCATCGCACCAGGCTCGGAATTTATCTTCCCAAAAAACCAGACTCTTATTACGAAATCCTACAACGCCGATTACGTATGCGCCGTTTTCTTTGAATGCGCGCGCCTGGGGGAAAATTGGCGCCACGCCGAGACCGCCGCCCACACAGACAACCTTCTTCGCATGACTGAGTTTGCTCGGAATACCCATGGGACCGACCATGGCGTACAGATGCGCTCCCTTCTTGCAGGCCTGCTGCATTTCTCTGGTTGTTTTTCCAACAGCCTGGATCACCAGCGTGATGGTTCCGGCATTTCTGTCAAAATCAGCGATAGTGAGAGGAATTCTCTCTCCATTTTCCCGAAGCATCACAATGACAAACTGCCCGGGCAGGGCTGCTTTCGCCATCAGTGGATGCCTTATTTCAAGAAGATAAGTAACATCCGAAAAATCTTCACGACGGACTATTTCAAAGTCAGACATTTGTTGCATATTATTGTTGTTCCCGGCCGAGCCTTAAAGTTATGATCGTTTTTAAATTAGCTTTTTCTGCCATGTGAAACTACCTGAATTTTACGACAAGTGCGTTTTTTTTGTTATGATACGAGTCGCAGGGGGACTATGATAAAAATCAGACTTTCAGTCGCAGGCTCCGATGTCCGTAACAAGGCAGAGACTCATGAGCTCCGTTTCTTTTTTTTCATGCGATCGAATCATCTGTATAAGCGCTTCCGCTCTCGGTATTATATCATCCAGCGGCAGATTTGGCGCCGAGCTGATTTCAGCCATCAACTGTTCCGCAAATTTCAAGATTTTGCTGTGTTCGGCTAGAATGACCCCCGTTTCCTTCATATAGTGAGGCGCGCTGGCGGCCACGATGCTCGACAGCCCCTTCTGCGGATGCTCCTCTACAAGGAAATGACTTTTAAGATCCGCTGTCAGTTCCGAAAGAAGAGACGACATCTGAACACGATCCACTGCCGAGGCAAGCTGACCGAGTGATTCCCTGATGTGGTCATGTTCTTTTTGCAGTGCGTCGGCATTGTTGTTTTCGCCCATATTGATCCTCTAATACCATTTCATGGCGGGTGTGAAATGACCGGAAAGAGCCCCAGCAGCAATGTGCCGGCGATACAGATCATAAGAGCCGCTTTTTCAAACAGCGGCACCCGCTCATCATCCATCTCTCTTGTGATCGGCGTTGCTTCTTTCATATACATATTTACCGTCAGTCTCAAATAGTAATAAACTGAAACAACACTGTTCAATACTCCTATCACTGCCAGCGCCGTATGGCCGTTTTCCACCGCATAGCTGAAGATGAAGAATTTTGCTGCAAATCCCGCCGTCGGAGGAATTCCCGCAAGAGAAAATAAGAAAATACTCATCAGGAGCGCCATCATGGGCCGCGTATTTGCCAGACCCCGGAAATCGTCGAAGGATACGCGTTTTTCTCCCTTTCCGGCCATCAGCATGACCACGGCGAAAACTCCGCCGTTCATCAGCGTGTAAGAAAGAAGATAGAAAGCAATCGTTCCCGGAGCGTACTTTCCCGCTCCGAAAAATCCCGCCATAATATAACCCGCATGAGCGATGCTCGAATACGCCAGCATTCTCTTAATATTCACCTGAACCAGGGCGGCCACATTCCCGACGCTCATCGTCACTACGGCAAGAATCCAAAACGGATCCTGCCAGGATCCGCTCAGCCTTTCGAATGCAATGAGAAAAATTCTGGTCAGCGACGCAAAGGCCGCCGCCTTGGCTCCCGCCGCCATAAATACTGTCACCGGCATCGGTGAACCTTCATACACATCCGGTGTCCAGAGATGGAAGGGAACCAGCGCCAGTTTGAATGCGAAACCCGCCAGGATGAACATCGTCCCGATCACAGCATACGAAGAGGGAATAAAATTATCCTGCATCATATGCGCGATAGCCGGCAGATGGGTCGTTTTTGCGGCGCCGAATATTAGAGCCACGCCGAACAGGAACAGCGCCGTGGCAAATGCTCCCAGAATAAAATATTTAAATGCCGCTTCCGCCGAACGCGCGTTCCCGCGTATGGAACCAGCCAGAGCATAAAGGCTGAGCGAAAGAAGCTCGAGTCCCAGAAACACAATCAACAGGTCCTGCGCTCCGGCCATGATCATCATGCCTGCCGTGGCGAAAAGAATCAGCGCGTAGTACTCCCCGTTGCGCATGGAATCTTCCCGTTTTGTATACTGAGAAGAAAGGAGCACGGTGATCAGAGATCCGATCAAAAAGATATATTTATATATTCTTGCAAGTAAATCGGCGACCCAGAGTCCCTGAAAGTACATAGTGGCGCCGGTGGGAACCAGAAACGCAGCATACCCGGCTCCCAAAAGGAAAACAATCGCAAGCCCGGTGAAGAGAAACGAAACTCGGCTCCCGCCAAAGGCCTGGAGAAGAAGGAATATCAATCCCCCCGCAGAAAGGAGAATTTCCGGTGAGAATGAATATATATCATTCACTGGCAGCCTCCGATTCCGCAAATATTTTCAATGATACCGTGAACGCTTACCCGCATCTTCGCCAGGAATGGCTCCGGATAAACGCCGATCCAAAAAATGAAAACAATAATTGGCGCGATGTACAGAATTTCCCTGAGATTCATATCTTTCAACTGACGGTTTTCTTCTTTATGAATGACGCCGAAAAAGACTCTTTGCACCATCCAGAGCATGTACACAGCGGACAGTATCACGCCGGTTGCGGCAATTGCTGCGATCCAGGGCTGGACCTCGAATGTGCCGAGCAAAATCAGAAATTCGCCGACAAATCCGTTCAATCCGGGAAACCCGATCGATGAAAATGTTACGATCATAAAAACGACTGTGTAAATCGGAACCACTTTGGCAATTCCCCCGTACTCGCTGATGAGTCTGGTATGACGGCGCTCGTACAGCATTCCGATCAGAAGGAAGAGCGCTCCCGTCGACAGACCATGGTTGATCATCTGAAGCACGCCTCCTTCAACGCCCTTCTGCGTCATCGCAGTGATGCCCATGACGCAGAATCCCAGATGGCTTACGCTGGAATACGCCACCAGCTTTTTGATGTCCGTCTGCACCATCGCCACCAGGGCGCCATAGATAATTCCAATAAGAGAAAGAATAAAAATAGGATACGCGAACATTGTCATACCGACAGGAAACAGAGGGAACGCAAATCGTATGATGCCGTACGTTCCCATTTTCAGAAGAACACCGGCCAGTATCACAGAGCCGACAGTCGGCGCCTCCACATGAGCATCCGGCAGCCACGTGTGCACCGGAAACATGGGCACCTTGACGGCAAAAGCAAGAAAGAAAGATAAAAAGAGCCAGGGCTGCAGGTCCGATCTCAGATGAAATTTGTACAATTCCAGAAGATTGAAAGTGTACGTGCCGGTGGCCGCATGATGCTCGAAATACAGCACCATGATACCGACAAGCATGAGAACAGAACCGGCCATTGTATATATGAAGAATTTCACTGCGGCATAGATGCGGTTCTTGCCGCCCCATACGCCGATGATCAGATACATGGGAGCCAGCATCACTTCCCAGAAAACATAGAACAGAAAGAGATCCAGCGAAGCAAAAACACCGATCATGCCGGCGAGCAGGAAAAACAGCGTCGCCATAAATTCGCGCAGATGCCCTTCCACAGAACTCCATGAAGCCGGCACAGAAAGCAAGGTCAGAAAAGTCGTCATAACGATCAACAGAACGCTGATTCCGTCGACGCCCACATGATATTCTATGCCCCATCCAGGAACCCAGAGATGCCTCTCCAGAAACTGCATCTGTGCTGACGTTTCATCGTACAGAAAAAACAGAGGCAACGAAATCAGAAACTCAATTCCCGCGATGATAAGGGACACGGCCCGGATCACAGAGCTGCGCGAAGTCGGAATCAGCAACAGCCCTACAGCCGCCGCAAGTGGAAAAAAGATCAGTATGGATAATATTGGTATCATTTATTTATCAATTTTTTATTAGAATAAAATAAAGAACTATCGTCAACGTTCCCAGAAGCATCACCAGAGCGTACCGGCGCACCGATCCGTTCTGCACCCGCCTGGCAAAATCGCCCACTGCGGACGCCGCGTACGCAGCCGCATTCACAAAGCCGTCAATTATTCTCACATCAATAAAAAGAAGCACCTTCTCTGATACTACATGGATCGGATTCACGATCAGAGCGTTGTATATTTCATCTATATAATACTTATTGTATAGCAGCGTATGAATCGGCTTAAAAATCCGGGCCAGAGTCGCCGGAAGGGTCGATCCCCGGTAGAGAAGAGTGGCGCCTGCAATTCCGGTCAGCGCGATACCCAGAGAAACACCCATCAGTATCCATTCCAGTATCTCATGCGATTCCGGGCTGTGCGAAACTTCATGATGCACTTTGAGCGCCTCCCCGGCCTGCATGACGGGTGACAGAAATTCATGGACAATATTTTTTCCCATCACAGCAGGCAGTCCCAGAACTCCGGCCACAGCGGCCAGTGAGGCAAGGACAACCAGCGGCATTGTCATGGCAAAGGGCGACTCTTTGATATGATGCTCCACTTCATGCGTTCCTCTGAATTTTCCGGAGAAAGTCATGTAGAGCAGACGGAACATATAGAAAGCTGTGAGAAGCGCGGCCGCGGCTCCCGTTATCCACAGAGCTCTGTGTCCGCCGGCGAAAGTCTGGAACAGAATTTCATCTTTTGAGAAAAATCCAGAAAATGGAAATATGCCGGCAATCGCCAGAGTGGAAACCAGGAAGGTCGCGTAGGTAACCTTCATTTTTCCCTTAAGTCCCCCCATCGTGCGCATATCCTGTGGATCCGCTGCGCCGTGAAGGGCATGAATCACGCTTCCGGAACCGAGGAAGAGACATGCCTTGAAAAACGCATGCGTCATCACATGGAAAATGGCGGCGCCGAAAGCGCCCACTCCGCAGGCCAGAAACATATAACCGAGCTGACTGACTGTGGAGTATGCCAGAACTTTTTTAATATCCGTCTGCACCAGAGCTATTGTTGCAGCAAAAAGCGCCGTCGAGATTCCCACAATAGCGACAACATTCATAGCCTCCGGTGAAAGCATGAACAGAATACTGGAGCGAGCCAGCATATAGACGCCTGCAGTCACCATTGTCGCGGCATGAATCAGGGCGCTGACAGGAGTCGGACCTTCCATCGCATCAGGCAGCCATGTATACAGCGGTATCTGCGCGGATTTTCCGGCAGCGCCGAGAAAAAGAAAGAGCGTGATGGCCGCCGCCAGCCCGTGGCTGCTTTCAAGTTTTGAAACTGCCGCGGGAAACACATCGCCGAAACGCACAGAATCGAAAGTCACAAAAATGAGCATAACAGCGACAATGAATCCAAAGTCGCCGATGCGGTTCATGATGAATGCTTTCTTTCCCGCATCGCCTGCGGATTTTTTCTCATAGTAGTAGCCTATCAACAGATACGAGCAGAGGCCCACGCCCTCCCAGCCGATGAACA
>VFLI01000030.1 GCA_009885105.1 Spirochaetia bacterium
GATCCGGATTCAGTGGCAGGTTTCGGCCGGATTATGCAACTTGACCGAATATGCCGCCAGCGTTGATCCAGCAGGTTTTTTCTAGCTCGGTGTGTAAGTTTGGATGAACGTTCTTTAGAATGAAATCCATGATTTGCAGAGTAATCATCTCGAATTCAAATTCTAAAGCTATGCCACGACTGAGATCATCCATCAATGCTGCCGTGGTTCTCTTTGTAGTCATATCCCTTTGAAGGCTTAATTCAAGGAAAAGAGTCGCACCTATCGGGCAAATTGCCTTATCATCCCTAACTGCATCCGTCAATACCCTGTAAATTTCCTTATCGAGAGGGTTTTTCTCAATCCCCAGTCTCACATCTCGAAGGCGGATCCAGTATTTTGTGTCAAGATAGATCTTTTTCAGGAGACTGACTCGTTGCGAACAAGCCTCTTTCCGGGCGCTCATGTATTCGAGATAAGTAACGTTAGGAGTCTCTGAATGTTTTCTCACACATTCGCTGAAATCAAAGCCTTTACTGGCCAGTAGTCGGTTGATTGTATTCAAAGAGCTCGTTTCCGAATGCGCACAGTATTTATTTCCGAGAGCTCAATACAGCTGCACTCGACAAGCAACGACCCGGAATGACAGAAGCAAGAGAAGAGAATAAATGGTCGTCGGCCATGAGTATGCTGTCTCCGGGATGCCGGCCTAAATAAAGGAGATGCATCAAATCTATCATATCGTTCCGAGCATGAAGCTCTGCGTCAGCATTCTTTTGCCGATCATACTCCCCGTAAGCCCGCACAAAAGTATCAATCGATCCATCATAATTGTTGGCGGCAGCAGAGACTTCTGCATCAGAAGCATCGGGACGCATGGACCGGACAGAGAAGAGGGCGAGCGAATGAACGATTCCAAAACAATATTTCTCAAATTCAGCGCGACTCAGCCGGGCGAGTAGTGAACGCTTTGGAGTTTTGCTGAGTGCGGCAACACGATCGGTATCTTCTCCATTCCCGGATTCATAGAGAACGGAATATTTTAGAAAATGATCAAGTCCAAATGGACCCGGCAGATTCGAAGCTCTCTTGCTTAGATCTGCGAAGCTTTCGCTCGATGAAATTAGGTCAACGAGCTCGCGAAGATTCTCCGATCGAATTGCCCCGATTTGGGTCGATATCTTGAAGGAGGAGGCCTGAATGTCTTCGGGCAGGCGCCAATCGGTCTTAATTGGCGAGATCGCCAAAATGTTGGACTGAATCTTTACAAAGTTCCGGTCTATGCCGCCTATCAGTTCAACATAATTATGTGCCGTGATTCGAAGGGGGATCTCTCTGGCTAGCCGTTCAAGCTTCCTCGGCATCGAACGAATTATTCCTGTGTCAATGAATAATACCAAGCTCATCCTCTGGCGATCAATGATGTATCCGCACAAATTCACTCTTGGTGGGAGCTCCCATTATGTCACTTAAGAATTTGCCCCCGGCCGATCCAATGTGACATAATCTACTTGACTGTGTCTTATGAATGAAATAGGGTTGCGGCAACGGGGGTCGCCCGAGGTTATGTTGATCCAGTGAGCATAGCTCTTTATACCAGACAAAAAGCCTTATTGAGATTCCTGAGCCTTGGGGGCGGGCGAATGGATCGACTCAGGCTTACAAAGTTGGCCTTCCTCTTCCGACAGGAAGCAAAGCCAACCGGATTCTATGGCTTTCTGCCTTACAAATTCGGTCCATATTCCTTCCAGATGTTCAGAGAGATCGACCGTCTTACTGAATGGTCGTATGTCGCCCTGGATAAGACCGATATCGTCCTTTCCGAGATAGGTGAAGAGGCTTCGCGATCTCTGAAAAATCAGACCGCCACCGACGTGAATTTGGTGCACGAGCGCTATTCAACAATGAACACCAATGCGCTAATGGACCATGTCTACCGGACTAATCCATGGTTTGCCCTAAATTCAGAAAGGCGTAACAGACCCTGTGTGAAGCGCCCTCTTGGGGAGTGTGCCACATACACCTGCGGTTATGAAGGTTTGCGTGTTGACGATTTTCTTGATTTGCTTTTACGCAGTGGGATTCGGCGAATCATTGATGTCAGAAACAATCCGGTTTCCATGCAATATGGCTTTCATAAACGAACTCTTTGCAGCCTTGCCGGGAATGTTGGGATCCAATACGGCCACTTTCCTGATTTGGGAATTCCATCCCACCTTCGCCGCAATCTTGACACACAATCTGACTACGAAAAACTGTTTCTGAAGTATATTACAGAGATCGTAGAACCGGCCAGAGTCAGTATGGAAAAAGTTGCTCTCGCTATGAAAGACGAACCATCCGTGCTGATCTGCATGGAAGCGGATCCGATTATGTGTCATCGCACAAGTCTTGCAAATGAGATGTCGAGAATTTCAGGATTGCCAGTACGGGATCTGCGTGATGAACGAGCCCAAGAAAACTGAAGTTCTAATAACAGTCCTGACGTATCCTCATCCTTCGCGGGGATACGGCGAGCTTGTATGTACGGCAGGGATAACGCGTGACTTTGAATGGGTTCGCCTTTATCCAATCGACTATCGCTATCTTCCACGGGATAGAAAGTTTCATAAATATCAATGGATTGAAGTGGAGCTGGCTGACCGGGGTGAAGGTAACGACAACAGAAAAGAAAGTCGTAAACCAAACAACTCTTCGATCCGGTTGATCGGCGCTCCGTTGGACACTAACAACAAATGGCAGAAAAGAGAGGAGATATTCCGACGCATGCCAGTGCGGACCGTGAACGAGCTTCGTTCCCTATATGAATCGGAGAAGGTATCGCTGGGTATTGTGAAACCGACGGAAGTCATCGACTTGATTGTTGAAGACGCCGAAAAAGACTGGAAGCCTGAGTGGCAGGAGATTTTCGACCAGTTTACACTTTTTGGAACACCGCCCAAGCCTTTGAAAAAGATCCCCTTCAAGTTCAGCTATGTTTTCAAATGTGCCGACAACGAAAAACCGCACAAGGCAATGATAGAGGACTGGGAGTTAGGAGCTCTTTATCTGGGGGAAGAGAGTCGTCTGGGAACACCGGAGAAAGCGGCAGCCAGTGTAAAGAAGAAGTATCTGGACGAGTTATGCTCGAAGACTAAAGACACACACTTCTACATGGGGACGACGTTTCCTTGGAACTCATGGGTGTGCCTCGGGGTCTACTGGCCCCCGGTAAATCCTGCGCGGGAACAGAGAGAATTGTGGTGATTGCCTTGGCTTCTTCCTTTGGTGAAAGAAATCTCTATCACCGTCAAGAGTAGTCGAGCGTCGCGCTCGCAGCGCTAAACTGGAGGAGCTCTGTTGATTCAATTTCTTGCGAATGTTCATTATAAGTCAACCGAACGCAGGCTGTCGTAAGTTCATCGACTTCCATATCTGTGTAGGCAAATTGTTCTGAGTCTCCACCAAAGAATTCGCGCAGGGTTGGATCGGCAGTAAAGTCTTCCCAAGAGGCACTGGTGTTGTAGATCAGATTCGCTTCCAATGTGAGATCTACAAGGACGATGTCATTCGACAGGCGACGAGCTGTTTTGAGTTTGACTGATTTTAGTTCCTCAATTCGACGCGGAGTTACGTCACCGCGGGAAAAATTGAAGATTTCTCGGCCAAAATCATATTCACGAATTAGGTCAACGAAGTGTTCCTGAATCCATCGAACAATTCTGTTCTTATCTATTTTTACATCGGGGGGTATCTGTGAATCGAGGTCAGTGAAAAGGTGTATCTTTGGAAGGATAAGTTCCTTGTTGAGGTCCTTCAAGGAATTGTAGTACTTTAGCCGCGCATAACTCTGCAAATCGGAGCGCAGTTCTGGAAAAACATCAGGAGCTTTTCCAAAATCGGAGTGATTCGCCGAGACGAAACAAACATATCCGGGTGACGTTGCAGAGGCAACTTGGCGAACTGTAGCCCATATTATGTAATCACGAAATCCGGCCCCTGATTTCTTGAAAGGTTTCCCCCCGCGAAGTTCTCGCTCGACCACACTTTGAACCGACAGTTTCGGATATTCCATGATATCGGTTGCGTAGTGACTCAATCTCCCGATGAGAAGCTCCCGATAATCACCCACGATGCTATCCACATCCAACTCGTTGATGTGCTGTGGGGTACCGAAAAGGCATTGCTTGTCACGGTTCGCATGCCGGAGTGTCTCATTGAGGGCGATCACACGTTCCTTATATTTGTTGACGGTCTCGTCAATAACGATTTGCGGTATTGAGAGGCTGGCCGGTATTAGTTGCAATCCTTCGAGAAGGATGGTCATTTCTGTACCCCGAAGCAAAAAATCTTGAACGAAAATACTTGAGTCAAGGATAATTTTCATAGTTGGTTTAGATTGCAGACGGCGTCCGTCATGGTTTGAACTCGATCCCAGCCGCTTTCATAAGTTGAAGCAGGCGACCGACGTTTGTCGCTTCAAGGAAGGGTGTATCCTTCAGTGTCAGCCTCCTCGTATGTTCATTCAGGATGTCTGCCAACGGCAAGAGACGCAGGTCGATCTTAGACCGATACTTTTTGAACCTATCGCGAATCGTCCGCGACGTCTCAAAGCGCTGACGATCTGCAGGTTCGCCGTTGAGTTTCGTGATCGCTACATAGTATGTGAGGTCTCGCTGACCGGTTTCATTTTGGAGAGTTGATAGAAATGCTTCTGTCCATTTCTCTGATACAAGCTCTCGGAATGCCTTCCATGGCTCCCGCTTTTTAAACTTGGTTGATCGTGTGTTATAGATAGCGGGCTTTTCGAGGTCACTGAGCCAGTGAGCCGCATGGAAACCGCCTTGCCATGATTTACAATTTACCACCGCAACTCTTTCTTTCCCCTTCTGGATGTTTGAGAACGCTAAGATGTCAATGTCTGAATTGACGGAATCCTGATTCATGTTGAAATCAGCGTGGGTTTTCTTGGGCTTATACTTCACGTTGTGTTTGACAAACCAACCTGTTTGACTGACAAACCAATCTTCAACCAGCTGTTCTAATATGTCTTCTTTCATTTTCTCCTCACCCGCAGATCAGAGCTTCTTCCATTCGTCCAAGACTCCTGTCTTGATATCTTCCTCCACCAAAGGAAACGAGGCAAGAATATGTTCCAGATCGTCTCCCGTCAGATCGTATATCTTCGCGACCATCGCATCAATCTCGTTCTTTATTTTCTGACGCTTGCCACTATCGGTCACGCCGTGGGACTTGTGATCTGCTTTTTCTCCAAAGACTTCCCGGAGAAGTTCATCGTAAGCGGCGGTTGTTCCCACAAGGGCCGCTGCTTTTTCAACAAGTGGTTGGAAGTAGGGGTGATCACCAGCGCCGGGGAAGCGGGGAATTGGTATGGAAGACATCACATGAATGTTAACGTGCGCACCCGAATTTAACAAACGGGTATAGAAATCGGCGCAAAACGATGTTATGTAGGCAAGGAGGAGGAAAGTGTGATTTGCATTCAACGGGCTGACCACACACCGATTCAATGAATTTCCGGCTCCGCATTTTGGCGGCAAGTAGGTGGCTACAAGAGTTCGTTCGTTCGTATCACTGGCGACGTCTCTCCATGCGAGTGTGCCTCCGCGAACTTTGACCTCTGAATGCGGAACCCAGTATCGGGGCGGTTGGTGAGCGGCGTCATAGTGCCAGATCATCTTCCCTTCAAACAACGGCCACCACTCTTGATCGTCCTTGCCTGTCCAAATCAGTGTGTCTGGGTTGAAGGCGGCTCCCTTTTTTCGTAGTTGACCTTCTGTGACAAAAATGGGTGCGTCATCTGTCATGTGAAACTCTCTGGATAGTTTCACGTTCCACTTTCCCGATATTTCTTCAGCCATTCGCGGGAAGAGGGCCATTTTTTCAACGATGTGAATGTCGAGATTGGAGCGGAATTCTAGCAGACTCAAAGTATTAGGCGAAAGTTTCTTGATCAGGTTCCGATCTAGCTCCACAAAGCGACTGTCCGGCACTCTACTATGCGCGGAAATGAGGTCACTCTCAGTGCGCATTGTGAAAGCCGCCGGTATAGTTGTCTCATCAGCACTATCGTTAGTAGCAGAAAACAGGACAAATTTAAAACTTCGATGGACATCCTCGAAGATGGCCTTTGAATTTTCGAATCCGTAAAGAAAATGGATAGCGGAATTCTCAAAAAACAATCGGCGCAAATCGCCGCACCCTGCATCCGAATAGAAACCGTTCGGCATTACTATTCCGAGTGAACCGCCGTGTTTTAGCAATTGAAAAGAGCATTCCAAAAAAAGCTTATAGAGATTGATACTGCCTTGGCCTCGGGCAGGATATTGCCCGCATTCGCGAAAGTATTCTACGACCGCTGACATCGAAAGTGAGTAGTTGATCCAATCCTTTCTCAAATGCTTTTGCTTCTCAAATGACCGCATCACTGCCTTGCGCGCTTCGTTCTTGTCCAAACCGCGAAACCCGTCGATGTGTTTTTCGAAAAACTCTTGGCTGTTCGGCTTCCAGATTTCCCATGGTGGATTTAGGAGCACAACATCAAAACCGCCACCTGCTCTTCCTTCAGGGGAGAGAATGTTCGAAAATTCCATCACCCAGTGAAACGCATCGCAGTCATCAGCCTTCAGCTCGTAGGATTTCCACGCTTTCGCCGCCAGTTGATCTTTACTCATATCAACAAAGTCGATCTTCTTGCTGGGGCGAACTTTCCATTCTACGTTAATGAATTGATCGAGGCGTTTGTTTAGTTTCTTGCGTAAACCGTCCGTGACTTTTTGGATTTCAGTTTTTAGTTCACGGGCCTTCTTTGGATCAGCAAAGTTGTAGTATGAGAGAATCTTCAGCTCGCGCTGGTGAAACGTTTCTTCGATGGCGCCAAAGTCTAAGTTAAACTGAGCAGCTTCGCTATCCTTCGTCTCGCGCACAAGGGTTGGCATTTTCGTAAACCCGATCAGGGAATTGCCCGCACGGATGTTGAAATCTATATTCGGCAAGGGCTCGCGGATTTCCCGCTCAAGGCCCTCGACCATGCCAACAAACAGTCGCAGCTTAGTAATTTCAACGGCTTCTGATAAAAGATCGACGCCATACAAATTGTGAGCAACGATGAACCGCCTCATTCCGTAGATATGCTCCCCGTCCAATGCGTAGTCCTTTTCAATGTGTCGTATTAATTGTGCAAATCCTTCTTTCTGGCCGCGATCAATCAGTGTTTCGTGAATGCGGGCGAGTTCATGCAGAGCTTGAACAAGAAACTGGCCTGATCCACAGGCTGGATCACAAACCGTTATTTCACGCAAATGCTCATAAATGAAGATCAATTCTCCTTCCGATGATTTGATCAGGACATCTGAGAGCGACCCAAAAGGACCAGAGGCAGTCAGTTTGTTTGCGTATCGCAATAGGTGCGCCTGTATCGTTTCACGCGCAAGGAATTCCGAAAGAAAGGGCGGTGTGTAGTAGACACCCTGTGATTTATTTTCGCCAATGGATTTTTCAAAAATATATCCGAGTATGTAGGGATCGATCGCATCCTCATCTGTCTCCGCTCGTTCACTTACATGCCAGAGCCAGCCTTCTAGAAATTGGAAGACTTCACTCAGCGCACGGTTATCTACGTCGATGTCCGGATACTTTTCTTCTAAGTCATGCTTTAGAAAAAGACCGCCGTTAAGATAGGGGAGGTCTTTCCCGGTAAGTGCAATCCAGCTCTCTGGTCGGTCCACCGGTTTTGTGCACAATGTTTCAAAGAAAAGGCGCATGAGGAAACCGCGATAGTAACTCGGACCTTTCTTTCCGGCCTCTTTGACATGCTCTTGAAGTTTGTGAATTAAATACCGTTCATCGCCATTTAATATCCCCTTCTTCTGTAAGAAATATAAAAATATAATACGGTCCAGCAGCACTTGAGCAAACCACTTCCGATCTGCATCATCTTCTATCCCTGCAATTTGACGGATCAGCTGAACGCGTTTCTTTGAGTATTCACTGTAGAACTTGCTCGAAATGTCCTTGCGTTCAAAAAGATCCTCAAACGCTTGAATGCGTCCAGCCGCGAGTTTCGCGAGGCGCTGCATCGACATCGGATTTTCAGTCTCGCGAACCGAGTCCTTCTGAATCCGATACTTGAGTAGGCGAACGCGACCTTCCACCCCATGACGAACAAAAGTCCAATCCGCAAAATCAGGGGAGAGGGCCAGTTGACAATATCGCAGAGCGGTTCCTCGACGTGCCCTTTTTTCGATTTCTGACCTTTCTTTGTAAACATAGACTTCGAGATAGTCAGAGTCACTAATGTCAATATCAAGGCCATCATCGGCGCTATGGGGGCGAAAATCACCGTCTAAGAAAACGAAGAAATCACGAACATCATCTAAGTTCTGAATTTCGAGAAATCGTTTCTTAACTTCTTTAGCGGACGGCATGGTTTACCACATTTTCCTCATAAATATAGTGTGGCTACTGCCCTTCCTTGGATTTCGGACCTTGTATACAGGTGTGTGCGGAGAGCGGCGTCTTTCATCACAATGTTGTCGTACAACGAAAATACTGTCTCAGCAAGGTCTTTAAATTGAGCGGGTGTGGCCACAGACTTGGCGGGATCAATAGCCCTGTCTGCAAGACTACGAGCAAGAATCCGACTCTGGCTCTGGCTTAATTCATGAACGCGCAGCACAGAAATCAGTTCGTCAACGATCTGTCTTCCTTGCGGACGAATCCTCTGAACTGTCTCCTCGAATGATTCTCCGAGTGCTGGTTCTCTAGCAAGTTTCTGGAGGAGAACCGCGAGGTCACGTTGCCTCCCGCCGACTTTCTGAGCCCTTTTATCAAGATTGCGTGGTGAATTCAAGTCTCTTCGCTCCTCCAAAAGGCGTTCAAAGGTGGTGCTCAGAGAATCCTCCATCCGACGAATGTCTGGGGTGTTCGTAAAGTCGGCCACGGAATACCCGCCCCCTTTAAGATCTCTCAGTAAAAATTCATCAGGATGCTTGCTCTCTGCATCTCCGTTCGCCGGTATGCGCAGCCAAGTGCGGGACAGAAGATCACGATGTCCGTCGCGTGCCCCGTGAATTTCATAAAGCCGATACATCACAGAGGGAGTTGGTGTCATTGCACAATAGTAGTGAGTCCGTCCATCATCTTCAGGGGCGCCGGCAAAATCTTCCGGGCGCACTCTATGTCTGCGTGAGGCTACAAAGAGTTCAACTCGGAAAAAATCCTCATCCGTTTCACCTTCAAGAGCAGAAAATAGCAAATTCTTTCGTGCAAGAAGCTCAATGTCTGCGACGGATCTGGAATCACGGACTTTTCGGAGTGCCTCTCCGATATCGCGTGGATCAATTTCCTCGTCGTCGCTGGATAAGATAGCCATCTCCTTCCCAAGCAGGGCTGTTACCTGCGTAATCTTTGACGATAGAATTTTAACGAGGTTGAGGAATTCCTCAAGAACTTCGTCTGGGATAAAATTGATCACTCGCACAACATTTTCGCTGCCGATCCGATTTACCCGTCCGACACGCTGAACAATACGCATCGGATTCCACGGTAGATCAAAGTTAACGAGTAGGTCCGCATCCTGCAGGTTCACACCTTCGGAGAGCATATCAGTTGAAATCAAGAGATCCAATTCAAGGGAAGGATCTGTGTTTTTTATCTTTCTTCCCACTGGAGCGAAACGATCCAAAATGTTGTTAATTGTTTCCTGTTGTATTTGAGCATTGACGAAAGCAAACCTGAGTCTGAGTCCGCCCCTGATTTCCTCCGATTGCATTTTGTGGGCCACGTATTCTGATGTGGCTACGTACTCTGTAAATACGAGTGCCTTTCGGAAGCGAGTGCTCTTGAGCATTTGGATGAAGGCTTCAATTTTGGGATCATCCAGAGAGAGAGGATCATTTACATCGGCCATGATGGGATGGAAGAACTCATGAATGAACCAGTCAATGGCCTTGATGTCTTCGCCAATCCATTGGAGAACGTCTTCCTTTGTTATCCGGGCCGCAAACTCACCCCCCTCAGTCGGTTCCGTTGGTTTGCGGCCAGCAACATCAATCAGAAGTGCGTCATCCTCTTCTCTTTCCAGAAGGTTCTGGTTGTAACGCTCCAGAACTTTTTCCCAATCCTCTGAATTGACTTCTTCCCGGAGGTTCGTCTCTTTTGTTTTGATATTCTGCAGGGACTTGAAGAATGCAAACAGACTTGACTCGGCTCTTTTGAAAAGCAGAAGGCGGTATAACGAATTGAGTGCGCCGGACGACTCCGGGTTTGCCATCAAAATATGGGGGAGCTTCAGTTTTTCCAAGAATGAAGTCATGTTCTCGAAAATACGATGATGGCGACCGGCATAACGGTAGCTGATTTTGTCGACTATTGGGTCCTCGAAAATCAAAGGCTTTCCGCCGATGACGACTTCCTTATAGCGCTCCTTGATCGTGGAGCGCATGCGAAGGAGCATGACTGCATTGAGTATTTCCCGCACCTGATCGCGCGATTTGATATACTCGGGATCTCGCTCCAGCTCACCCAGCCGAACACCGGTTCGGAGTTTTCTAAAGTGGTCGCGCAATATTCGAAAAGAATCGGGAGAATAGCCTGCATTTGCGAGAGTCGTCTTCAGCACAGCGAGATCCACAAGGTTAGCGAGGTCGCTTACGGAGTTGTTAAAGGGTGTCGCGGTCAGAAGCAACATATCGCTTCTTTCCGAACCCCTGTGAAGTTCGCGGAGATTACGATGTAACCGCGTTTCAGTATTCCGTGCCCTGTGAGCTTCATCGACTACGATGAGATCGAAGCGGCCATTGCGGACTGTCTTCTCAAGCTCACTGTCCTTCATCAGCGCCAGCTTCCCCTGCGACATGAAAATTACTTCTGCCGATTCTGGAATGCCGAATGCCGTCTGGAGAGTCTCTCTCCATTGCGGAAGCACATACGGTGGCGTCACCAAGAGCACGCGTTTCTTTTTGAGACGATATCGTCTGATTACTTCACCCGCCGTGTAGGTCTTGCCCAGACCGACCGAGTCTGAAACTATCGCGCCTCCAAGACGCTCCAATTTATCCAAAACATTTTCTGCCCCGATCCTCTGGAACTCAGCGAGTTGATCGGATTCTTTGAGCTGTTCTTCTACTAAATCGCCCAAATAATGACGGACGAGAAAAAGCAACATTGTAAACGGATCAAGGGCAGACTGGACAACGCTCGCCAGTCCGCGCTTCCGGCTGGTAAGCGACGACTCAATGACCTTGATCAAACTTTCATTGAACTCGACAGATTTCTTGTCCCAGAGTTCATCAAACCAAGCTGACAGATGATCGTAGTTGCTGGATTCCTCCGTGCCAAGATTCAGTTCGTGGTTGTCCGTCAATCCGCCAACGCTGAAGTTTGAAGAGCCTACTATGGAATAATAATGATCAATGTTGTCGTGGGCCGCACAAGCTAAATATGCTTTAGCGTGAAAGAAATCGTTCACACAGAGACGCACGCGAACCTTTTCCGATTTCAAATGTTCAATGAGCAATTCAGCGGCTTCAACATTGGCCGAAGCAACATCAATCTCAAAATCGCGCAGGATAGAATGCCTTGCCGCTTCAACGCTTTGTTTATCATCCGTCAGCTGATGTCCTATAGTCAGCGCAGCGGCAGTCGTTCGATCAGTCCTCGGACTGATCACAAAGCGCATGAAGGTGCCATTCTTAGAGTCGCGCAGCATGGCGTTTTTGAGCAATCCTTCGCTGATCAGCTCATAGCCCGAGAGGTAAAAGTAGCCGACTGCAATACGTATTTCCTGAGCAAATGGTAGGATGATCCGATTCAGGACATAGTCAAGGCGTGTCTCCGTGGACCGGTTGTCAATGATTTGGGGGAACTTCACTTGCCCGCCAAAAAATCATCGGGGTTGTATGACTGTCCACTGCTATTCTTGATTGTAAGACTGGTAGTCCAACTTTCACTATAATCTCCTATATCCATTCCAGATCACACCTCGCCATTGATCCTCTCGATGTTCATAACGCAATCTTTCCTGCAATCCCAGAATCGTTAATTCCCAGTCACTTCTGGGGTTTTTCTCACTGCGATATTGTCCTGCCAAACGCACCTGTAAATTCCGGTGAAAATGCCACCACTTTGAACGCGAATGTTCGGGACGCCATTTATTACATTTCCGTTGAATCATGGCACACTGTAACATAACCGCATAAGTCCAGACGGATCCATGTTCTTTCTCTTTCGGAAAGTGATGAGCATTCATTTTCTCCAGAATGAAGAACTCTCTTCTCTGCCATGCATTCACCGGATCAAGTCTTTGATTCCATCTACGCTTTTGAAATGAGATCGCATCAGTCCATGCATCGTTCCTTGGGTTTTGAATACCTGAGCTGCCATGCCGGTATCTCATCTTGACAATATTCGCCATACAAGATCGGCCCCACGTTCTTGAATTCCGATTAATGTGTTTTCTATCGATTGTGTTACGATAGAAAGTATCATGTCGCTTGCGGGATCGTAGCAGGAGACGAAAGATCCACCATGAAGGAAACTCATTTCTTGATTTTCTTAATTCCATATCCCATCTCTTTACCGCGATGCTGAACAATTTCCACAGCCAGTTCGATGATCTGCTTTTCGTCAATATGCCGGGCCAGAAAAGACAGTGCGCGTGTGACAAGGTAGTGGTTTGAAATATCAGCTCGATTCTTTTCTCTGTAAGGATCCTTCAGTTCAAGCTCTGTTGTGTTGGGGGTCAGTTCTCTGCCGGTCAGAGCACATTTATGATTCTGGCTTTTGATCAGTCGCCAGAAATCCTCGGCAAAGAACTTAAATTTTTCAGTGTGTCTCATGTTTTCTTCTCCTTTAATAGTTTGGTTCTTCTTTCTTTATTCATCGCATATTTAGCTCGGACCATTCTCTCCGGTTTTACGATTTCCACTGAATCATGAATCTCAGGCTGGTTCTGGAATTCTTCCATATCAAAAGAGTAAATGAAATCCGGCAGGACCGATACAAGACGCTCTACCCGGCAGTGAATGATTTTCTCAGAGTAATGTTTAATCTCCGTGACTTTCGCGAGATTCAACTTGGCCCATTTACGGACCATGCGAAGGAGCAGCCGGTGTGGCTGCTGCATTTGCTCGGCTATAATGCTGAGTCTTTTTGCATTGAACCGCGATAGGCGCTCCCAGAGATCCTGAGCGATTGAATTGTATCGATTCTCAGCTTGCTTCCTATACAGAGGTGCATCATCCCAGAAATTGAGATAATCAATATGCGCCTGCTTTGCCTGAAAATACTCGTTATTATCCAGAAGTAGTTTGAGCCGGTTAGCAATTCGTCGTCTGGAATCCCGGTGATCAAGATGCTGTCGATCATGGATACTGGGTGCTTTATATCGAAATTCCCGGATTTTCTGCCGGAGATAGTCATCCCGGCGGACCTTTTGGCCTCCCGGATGCTCAGGGCTATGCTTAATGCCTACATTCCCCAAACAAGTATGTATTTCCTGAGTAACCCTGCGAAAACCGTAAACACGTAATCCTTTGAGAGCGGAGTATTCGTTCAAATAGAGTGTAGA
>VFLI01000015.1 GCA_009885105.1 Spirochaetia bacterium
TCAACAAAGCCAACACAAAAGAACAACGTGCCCGGGCGAGAGGGCAATGATTGATATGTAATACGTATAAATATTAATTTATTCACTTGTTTAAGGCCTAATCGCCTATTCTTTGGTTTTATCCCTTACCATCATCAAGAAAATCCCTTACACTCTGCGCACACTGACACTGCTGGCGATTCTTTACTTGATCGGTTTATCGGAATTGATTTCCAGCGGATTGGCCAGCGATGGTAAAGTTTTTTTAATCGCTTTTGTGGTCCTTTTTGGACTCCTGCTGCACTGGAAACTGGGCATCGCAGCGCTGATGGTAGCGATTGCCACGATCATCACGATCGGCTGGCTCATGGTCAACCGCCATATCACTCTGGAAGAATTTAAGGGATTGCAGTCATATAATGCCCGCAACTGGATCAGCGCCACCACTGCTTTTACTTTCATGGCAGGAACTCTGCTGATCTCCGTCACCTATCTTTTGGAAAAACTCAAAGACCAATTGAAGATGCGCGATCAGTATGAAATGGACCTGCTGGAATTGAAAAATAAAGCCGAAGCGGCCAAGAGCCAGTTCCTGGCCAAAATGAGCCACGAGATCCGCACGCCGCTCAATGCAATTGTCGGAATGATGCAGCTGCTCGCCGGATCAGCTATGGATTCTGTACAGAAGGGTTATGTCGCAATCGCAAACCTGGCGTCGGAAGTGCTGCTTTCAGTCATTGAAAATGTACTGGATTTTTCCCAGATCGAAGCCGGAAAGCTCAAGCTGCAGGAGAGCGATTTCAATTTAACAGAACTGCTTCAGGGCACCGTCAGTCTTTTGCAAGTAGAGGCGCAGCGCCGCGGCCTTCAACTCGTCAGTGAACTGGATCCATCGCTGCGAGACACAAATTTCATCGGAGACGCACCGCGGCTGCGGCAGGTGCTCATCAACCTGGTCAACAATGCAATCAAATTTTCCAATCAGGGACGCATCACGCTGTCCGTTCGCCTCCAGGAAGAACTCACCGGGAAGAAAAATATCCGCTTTGAAGTCGAAGATATGGGGATCGGAATTGATGAGGGGCGCATCGAACAGCTCTTCCAGCCGTTCACGCAGCTTGATTCTTCGCAGATACGCAAACAGGGAGGCACGGGCCTGGGACTGGCGATATCAAAAGCCATAGTGGAACAGATGGAGGGAACCATCGGCATCGCCAGCAAGAAGGGAAAGGGCTCGACATTCTGGTTTACGGTAAACCTGCGCGAAGCACAGGCTTCCCCTGAGGCAGTCGCCTCACCGGTTATTGCTGCTGCCGTGGAAGATCGGCCGGTTGCAGCTCAAGAAACTTCCGGGACAAAGAGAATCCTTCTCGTGGAAGATAACGAAATCAATCAGATGATCACCGCGGCGATGCTGGAAAAACTCGGCTACAATACAGACATCAGGGAAAATGGACAGGAGGCATTGAACGCAGTTAAGACGACGTCTTACGATCTGATACTTATGGATATTCAGATGCCTGTCATGGACGGTCTTGAAGCTGCGCGTCTGATCCGAAAGATGCCGCAACCTATAAATCAAATCCCCATCATCGCTCTGACCGCCTACGCCACACGTGAGGACCAGGCAAATTGTTTTTCTGCCGGGATGAATGATTACCTGACCAAACCCATTCTGATGGAAAAACTGCAAAGGGCCATTCTGGGCAATCTGGCCGGATAAAGGAAAAGCACGCCCGTTCGTGCTAATTTCTTGACGGCAGGATTTCCCGTGGTTTTTGTGGCTTCAGAGAGGCAATATTATGGAAAATGTATACATATTCGACGCTGTGCGCACACCCAGGGGCAAGGGAAAGATCGTCGCGCA
>VFLI01000002.1 GCA_009885105.1 Spirochaetia bacterium
GGGGATGAGGAGGGGGATGTCAGAGATGTCGGGAGGTAGGGAGCAATTACTCATCTGTGAAATAATCTGAATCGATACGTTTGACTGCATAGTTCTTCTTTAATGAGACTCCTATATCGTATGCTATCATTAAATCTGTAAGTGTCTGACCGTCAATGAGGACAATCCGCGCATCAATACTGCTTACATAGTCATGTGCTGGTTTTGAAAAAGTAGATGTTGTAATAAAAACACCTTTTTTTGCTCTGCGACCTTGAAGTGCGCCGGCAAATTTTTGAATTTCAGGACCGGGAACCTGATTTTCCCATTTCTTTGCCTGGATATATATCCGTTCCAGTCCGAGTTTGTCTTCCTTAATCAAACCATCAATACCTCCATCACCCGACTTACCTGTTACAATCCCGCTATTTTCCCCGTCGGCCCCGTATCCCATGCGTAAAAGCAGGTCCAGCACCAGCTTCTCAAAAAATGAAGGGCTTGAATTCTTGACCATGTCCAGTAATTCATGCTTCAGTTCCTCGCGAATTTGCTCAAATCCTGCATCAAGTAATTCATCTGGAGTCCGCGGTTCCACTTCGATTGGCTGTTCTTGAGAAGTCTGCTGACTGGAGGGCCAGGACTCTTTCTTTTCCTCAAAATCTGTATTTTCCTTCAACCAACGAATCGAAATAGCAGCCGGAGGTTTTGCCAGAATCTGCAAACCAGCAACCGTCGCTTTATAATAACTGCGTTTTGCGGAATCAATAAGAGCGGACATTTTCAGATATGCTATAGCCCATGCGACTCGATTTGCAAATAACTTTGACCCACCCGAGGGGATAGGGATTTCTTGTTCCGATTCTGAAACACTAAATTGCTTTGCGATGATCTCTCGTATGGCTTTGACATGCATTTCTTGTCCACCTGCAAGACATTTCAGCACAGGAAGCATGCACGTTTGGAAATCCGGTATAGCCATAATTTTTTACTACCATCCGGATAAAAACAAGCCAGTCTATACTGTCAAGGTCAAAAGATAAAGAATATATTCAATAAGTATTTCATAAAAAAAAGAACACCCAGGATTATACAGAATCAAACAATTCATGCCCTTCATGTTATGAACTCTACATTGTAGTATACTTCTTCTCCATATCAATCAAATACTGCTTTCGCCAGAGCCCGCCGCCGTAGCCGGCAAGTTTTCCATTTTTTGCAATCACTCTATGGCACGGGATGATGATTGAAATTCTATTTTCGCCGTTTGCCCTGGCCGCGGCGCGAACGGCATTCGGCTGTCCCATCGCCGAAGCCTGTTCCTCATAGCTGCAGGTTTTTCCGTACGGTATAGAGCGCAGTATTCCCCAGGTTCGCAGCTGAAATTCCGATCCGGGAAGAGAAAGGGGAATGTCAAATTTTTTCCTGTCGCCGTTGAAATATTCTTTCAGCTGTCTTTCAAGATCCGCGAAATATCTGCTGCCTCCAGGAATCAATCGGGCTTTTAGCTTTTTCTGCAGTGTACTCATCTGCGTTTCCAGCATGCGACGATCCGTAAATTCGAGCAGACAGATTCCCTCATCCACGGCGCCGGCAAACATGGGTCCCAGAGGAGTCAGAATCCGGGTGATTGAGATTATTTTTTCACTTCTGCTGACTGAAGGGGAGAAGCCTGTCTTTTTTTTAAATGCTTCGGCAAATCCGCTGAGGGATTCATAGCCGCTGTCAAAAGCCGAGTCTATGATTTTTTCATTATGCTTAATTTGACCGAAGGCTCGATTCAACCTCAAGGCGCGTAAATAAGACTGGAAAGTGATGCCGTGATGTTTTTTAAACCATCTACGAATTCGCGTCGGTTCTATATTTTTCTTCCTCAATTCGGCGGCGGTTATCCGTACAGCGGGATTATTTTCGATTTCATTCAGGAACTCTTTCAGCCAGGAAGGCGACTCGCCGTACAGCGAAACAGGATGGCATACTTTACACGGACGATAACCATGGCTGAGCGCGACTTTCGCCGCAGCGAAAAATTCTACATTCTCCCTTTTTGGTT
Organism: Spirochaetia bacterium; assembly: GCA_009885105.1. Lineage (GTDB taxonomy): Bacteria > Spirochaetota > Leptospiria > Leptospirales > Leptonemataceae > VFLI01. The sequence goes on from VFLI01000002.1 coordinate 2,030, forward strand.
TTTTCGCAGTGCAGGTTGGTCTGCAAAAAATACCCGTAGTCTTTACACCGGCAAAAAAGATGCCTTCGAAGGCGCTGTCTTTCTTTACAAGAGCCGTATACATTGTTTTATGGTCCGGCAAATTATCTATTTTCATGTTCCCTCGCTCAGTGTTCTCAAGAGCCCAATGTAGCACAGAGATTTTCTTGAATCAACCGAAAATCGGACAACCAATTTTTATTTGAAAGTCCAGTTGTATGATGAGTTCTGAACGAAAAAGAGTGGAAAAAAAACTCACACATACATTTATTTAGAGAAATCCTGTGCCGGGACCCTGAAGAGTCTGTATTGAAAATTGAATTGCTATTCGAATCAACCTGCCCGAACGCCGAAGGGGCGCGAAAATTGCTGATGTCAGTCAGAGAAGAGCTTGGGCTGTCAGTGAACATTATTGAAATAAATAAAGACGATCCGGCCTCGCCGGGCCATGCGAGAAATTTCGCCTCTCCAACTGTGCTGATCAACGGAATCGACGTCGTGCCAGAAGAAAACCCCGGCGGAAATGCCTGTCGTGTTTACAGAACACCGGATGGACTCCTGAGCGGATTGCCTCCCAGAGATGCGGTATTGCGGGCGATAGAGCGAGCCCGGCGGAGTGATTGAACAGGCTGCTCATCTACGACGAAGGAACGAATTATGCGAGATTTGAGTAATTTGCTTTAATAGCTTCATTCAGCGGCAGCCATATTTTCGCCAGTATTTGCACAGTCCGTTTCTCGATTCCGAGATAAAATATGTTCATAATATGTTTCAAATTCCGCCCCGCTTCCATTCTGGCTTCAGGATTGAATAAATGACTGCGTCATGAAAAATTCCATGCAGACAGAGACGAGATCGAGCCGTGCCCTCGTAAACTGCTCCGGCCCTGAGCGCTGTTCTCTGACTTGCTGTATTCTCTACTGCGATGACTACTTCCAGTCGAAAAAGATCTGTGTTTGAGAAAGCCCAGTCGGCGAGAAGCCTCAGTGCGTATGAAGCCACACCGCAGCGCAATGCGGACCGCCTGACCCAGTACCCGACATTCGCACGATGGTCCTGTGCCTGTATCTGATTCAGTGCACAGGCACCCAGGAATGTCCCGTGATGCGAAAATATAACAAAATCAAATTCGCTGCCGTCGCGAAACGCTGCCAGCCTCGAAGCTACCCAGGCTTCCGCGTTTGAAAGACTGAATTCCGGCGTGCACCAGTTCATCCATGGCCCTATATGTTCTACGGACTCTTGCGCTGCCTGCAATAGAAAGGCAGTGTCTTCGCTGGTGTATTGACGAATCCCGATAGCTTCAAGCATTTTTTCGTCGCTGCCGTCCTCTTTTCGGCGATTCTTCCAGAATCTCTTCCTCCTGCAATTCTTGCAATTCTTGCATTTCATTAACAATCGGTATTCTAATTTGATTTTCTCCCGCCCCCTCAACAAAATTGTAGAGAATCGGTAAAAGAAGCAGAGTAAGAAGCGGCTCCAGAATCAGTCCGCCTATCACCACCGTGGCCAGCGGACGCTGCACTTCCGAGCCCGGACCCGTATTGAATGCCATCGGAATAAAACCGAGACTTGCCACAAGAGCCGTCATGAGAATGGGCCGAAGCCGGATCAAGGTTCCCTCCGTAACGGACTGACGAACCGATTTTCCGGAAGCTCGAAGCTGATTAAAAAAATTCACGAGCACCGTGCCGTTAAGAATGGCGATACCTGTGAGCGCGATAAATCCAACCGCGGCTGAAATACTCAGAGGAATCCCTCGCGCGAAAAGAAACAGAATCCCGCCAGTCAAAATGAAAGGGATGCAGGAGTAAATCAGAAGCGTCTGTTTGAAGCTGTTGAAGCTTCGCAGAAGAATGATAAAAATCACAAGCAGAGTTGCAGGAACTATCAGCGCCAATCGGAGTCTTGCTTTCTGGAGATTCTTGAACTGCCCTCCCCATACCAGAGTGAATTCCTTTGGCACTCCGGATGCCTGTATCTTCTCATTAGCCTCCGTCACAAAACTCTGAACGTCCCTGTCCCCGAGATAGACGGCCACGGAAGCGTAACGACTTCCGCCCGACCTGGCAATTGTCGTAACCTGTTCCAGTCTTCTGAGCTGCGCCAGTTCCGAGAGCGGTGTCACTCCGCCGCCGGGCAGCTCCACAGGAATTCGTGAAACGGCATTCGTATCATTCCTGAAATGCTCGTCCATCCGCAGAACAATGGGAAATCTTAATACTTCTTCATAAAAATACCCAACTGTGCTGCCCGCCATGGCCGATGAAAAAGCGCGGTTCAGCGATTCCACGTGCATGCCGTAACCGGACAGTCGCGCATGATTTATTTTATAATCGATAACAGGGCTGATACGCAGCGCTGTCAATTCGTCCATGCCGACTCCTGAGACGCCGGGAATTTTGCCAAGGATGTCCATTATTTTTTCAACCGTCTCGGCCAGTTTTTTCAAATCCGATCCGTAGATCCGCAAATTCACGTCGGCACGGCTGCCTTCCAGCATTTCATTGAAACGCATCTCAATCGGCTGCGTCGGGGAGTGGCTCTGGCCAGGAACGATTTTTTCCAGGTCCGCGGAAATGGCCTCGAACAACTCCGTGCGTGAACGCGGCTCGGTTTTCATTTCATCGGGACGGTTGAGAACAAGAAAAGTGTCGGAGAAATTCACGCCCATGGGATCCGTGTCGGATTCCGGCGTCCCTATACGCGAAAAAACAGTTTTCACTTCCGGATATTTTCGAATTACTTCCTCGGATCGCAGCTGCATTTCTATCGATTTCGCAAGGCCGATATCCGGACGCCGCACAAGCCCGATAACCATGTCGCCTTCGTCGAGTTTGGGAATAAAATCAGAGCCCATGGAAAAGTAGGCAAGAACAGAAAAAACCAGAAGCATAAGAGATGGAATCACAACTACAGATTTCTTTTCCAGAGAAAAATCTAATGCCGGACGATAGATCCGCCGCAGCGCGCCAAGTATTCTGTTTTCCTTTACGGTGCGCGGCGGTTTGAGAAAAATAAAGGCAAGGACCGGCATCAGAACCAGAGCAGTGACAAGACTCCCAACCAGAGCAAAGAGCACAGCCCAGGCCATCGGCCGGAACATCTTTCCCTCAATTCCGGTAAGGCTGAGAATCGGCACATACACGGCGATGATCACAAGAAGACCACTTGTGAGAGGAGCCGCCACTTCTTTCGCCGATTCAAGGATCATATCGATCTTTTCGCGAAACGTCAGAATTTTGCCGTGGGATTCCTCCAGCTTGCGGACTATGTTTTCAATCATTACAACGGACCCATCGACCAGAAGGCCAAAATCAATCGCGCCGAGGCTCATCAGATTCGCGGAAATTTTCAGATTCAGCATGCCGGTCAGGGAAACAAGCATGGAGAGAGGAATGGCAAGCGAAACAATGATCGCGGCCCGGAAGTTTCCCAGAATCAAAAGCAGCACGGCGATAACCAGAAATCCGCCTTCCAGCAGATTCTTCATCACCGTGCGAATGGTGGCGTTTACCAGATTGCTTCGTGAATAAAGAATTTCTATTTCGACGTCGGGAGGCAGAACGATATGGTTGAGAAGTTCCGTCGATTCCTCGGCCACTGTCCGCGAGTTGGCTCCGATCCGCATGAGCACAGTGCCGAGAACCGTTTCGCGGCCCGCGTAAGTGGCCGCTCCCAGGCGCGGCTGGTTGGACTCCTGCACATCGGCGATATCACTGAGCTGGATCGGATTGCCCAGTGCGTAGATGCGCACAGGAATTCTGCGAATTTCGTCAATGGCGTCGAATCTTCCGGAGATTCGCATGATAAAACGACTGTCCTGGTTTTCCATATAGCCGCCGCCGTGATTCATGCCGATATCCGTCAGAGCCTCCTCGATTCTGTCCATGCTGACGCCGTGCCGCTCCATGCGGAAGGGATTGAGTTTGATGTGTATCGCCTTTACATAACCGCCGTTGGAGTCAACCTCGGCCACGCCCTGAACTCCTTTTAAGAAAGGCCGAATTTTCCAGTCCTGAACCGTGCGAAGATATCGCAGTCTCTCGGTTTCAGGCCGCGAGGCCAGCGCCGAACCGGCCTTTGCCTGCACGACATACATCAGCACTTCGCCCAGTCCCGTCGACACAGGCCCGAGAATCGGACTGACGCCTTCCGGAAGAGATCCGCGTAGATTCTGCAGCCTTTCGTTGATGAGCTGGCGCGCAAAATAAATATCCGTGCCGTCTTTGAAAATGACAATGACCTGCGAAAGCCCGTATTTAGATATCGAGCGGATTTCTTCCACTCCAGGTAGTCCGGATATTTCCGTTTCCACCGGGAAGGTGACACTGTTCTCAATTTCTTCCGGAGCCAGGGCTCCCGTTTTTGAATTGATCATCACCTGCACGTTGGTGATATCAGGAACGGCGTCAATCGGCAGCTCGGATGCGGAATAGAGCCCAATTACAACGATTCCGATTGTTACCAGTATGATCCAGAACCGGGAGCGTATTGACCAGGCTGCCAGCTTTTCCATCAGTTCGCATCACCAGAGATTTGCTCGACGGGCACGCCGATATGGGCTTCCATCTGCCCCAGATATTCCAGCGCATTGATAAAAGTGTCCAGATAGCGGATGTGGATATCGTGCCACCTTTCGTGCTCGCTCCAGAATTCGATGTAGGAGATTCTTCTCTGTATCAGAGCCTCGCTGATGGCGCTCAGGGATTGCTCCGCCGCACGAAGATTTGCCTTCATTTCCGCCAGGAGCTCCAGACGAAGACGATATTTTTCCACCGCCGATTTTACAGAAAATTCCAGTTCGCGCTGGACTCTGTCAAGTTTTATTTTCTGCGAAGCCAGATTCGCCCGCGCGATTTCCCGGCCGCCCTGGTTGCGGTTCACAACAGGCACAGGAATTCGAAGACCGAACCGCACAAAGTCGTTTCGTTCTGAAGGGATACCGACGTTGGGACTGATGGACGAATTGCCATAAATATCACGCCCGGTCGAAAAAAAGAGCGTCACGTTCGGATACGCCTCCGACTGCGCCAGCTCCAGGCCCGATTCCGCCGCGGATACGGACAGCTCGGCGAATTTTAAATCGAGGCTGTTCTTCTTTGCCGATTCGACAGCCCGGCCGGCTTCAGGAGCAGGCGGCAGAGAAATGCTTTCAAAATCGGGGACGGCAATTTTTTCTCCGGCGTCGATTCCCAGAAACCGCAGTGAGCGTTCGTTTTCCAGAGCCAGTATCTGCTGCTTTTGAATTTCACCGTCAAGTGTAACCAGGTCTGTATCAAAAGCGATGATCGCGTACGGTCCAATGCGCGGATCGCGAAAATTGTTACCCAGTCTGCGGCGTATACCGCGGAGAGAAACCTGATGTCCCTTCAGATGCTCCAGGATTTCCAGCCTGGCAGAATACCCGAAATAATAAAGCCGCAGACGGCTGAAAGCGTCCAGCTCCAGTTTTTTCAAATCACTTCCGGCAACATCCAGTCCCAGACGCGCCGCATCCATTCGGTGAGAGCGCTGACCGGCCACTTCAAATTCCTGACTGATGCCCAGCTCTGTGCCGTAGGAATTCTGTGATTCGCTTCCGTAAAAACCGTAGAGGTCCGGGCTGATAGTCCGGGACTGAGCGCGGTTTCCATTCCGATAGTTCAATTCCAGATAAGGATTGTCCGGCAGGATTACAGAAGCCCGGGTCTGTTCTCCTTTTGCCCTGAGCACAAAAGACCTGGCCAGCTGAAGGTCCGGATTGCGCTCTTTTACCATTTCCCAGGCTTCCTGAAAAGAAAGAGCCCGGGCTTCCCTTACGGCGCACAGAAATATCAGGGCAATCACAAAAAATATGCTTTTGTGCCAGACTTTCATAGAAAAAGTTATCATTCTAATTGTTCGTTTGCAATAGGTCAATTGTCACACTCATACATTCACAGCCATGATTGAGCAAAGATTTCGATATTTTTACACAGCCATTGTCGCCTTCATTGCCGTGTCCGGTATCATCGACCTGTATCTGGACGATACCGGACACGGTCTGAATCGGCACCAAATCGTGGAAATCATATTTTTGGTAGTGGCCGTGCTGTCTGTGATTTTTCTCTGGATTACATTGAGCCGCAGGCTCAGCAGCACAAAGGAGATGCTTTTTACAGCGACAAAGGAACTGGAGGTTTTCCGAACTCAGAATCGCAGCGTGCTGGAAGCCATGCGCGACGCGGTTCACATACAGTTTCAGAAATGGAAATTCTCGCCCTCGGAAGTGAAAATTGCCGAACTTTTAATCCGGGGCTACTCGTCCCGGCAGATAGCCGGCATTCTGAACAAGAGCGACAGAACCGTGCGAAATCAGGCAATTTCCATTTATCAGAAATCCGGCATGACGGGCCGCCACGACCTGGCCGCATTCTTTCTGCTGGATGTTCTGGGAGAGGAGGCCGATTGAGGACGCGTATTCTTTAATTCTTTTGCGAATTTTCTCTACTTTACGCCGGCTGCGATTTTCATGGCCGCCTTCCGGAAATCTGGATTTACGGGCACAGCCACCATACCGTCTTCACCGGCTTTAATGGCTGTGATACCCGGAGCCTTCAGACCGGCCGGCTGCAGGCCTGCCGCGAATTCCGGTTTTAGTTTGTCTTTACCGAGCCACTGGCAGATCGCTCCGATCATCCGGCGATGGATGTCTTCCACTTTGACCGCCGCTCCCGCTTTTTTATAATAACCGTACGCCAGCAAGGGAAGACGCTTCTCATACATGTAGTAGTCGCCGAGACGAACCAGTCCGTCCGCATACCCGGTTTTGATAAAAAGCTCTTTGGCCTTTTTGTAGTCTTTTGAGTTGAAAGCGGTATTGCCTTCCCGAATCAGCTCTGCCCGGAGTTTTGAGTCCATCTCAGTAAATTTTCGGCGGATTTTATCGACAGTCAAACATAATTTCGGGCGCCAAAGAAAATAAAAGCAATAAATCAACAAGATGGACAGGATACGCAGGATCGAGTCTTGGATGTGTTTTCTGTCGAATGCAATTTCGATTTGCGTTTTGTCTTGCCTATCCTGATTATCCTGTATATCCTGTTATTTTCCTGTATATATTCCTGAATTGAGGAGTTGTTTTGCATGTTTATTCCAAGAATTATTTTTTCTGTACGATCATTTTCGTTTTTCACAATTCTGTTTCTGTATTCAACCTTAGCAAATTCCGCTTTGCGCGCACAGGGCGCGGAATTTCTAACAAACTTCCCGGTTTCTTGCACTCCGGGTGAGAATTGCTGGCTGATCGATCTTTTCGATCACGGCCCCGGCGATGCCGGAGGCGTTCAGGATTTCCAGTGCGGCAAACTTGCAACACCGCAGTCGAGGCAGACAGTGATCGGCACAGGAAGAAGTTTTGCTGAGAATTCAGTTTTCCCGCCGGTTGTTGCGGCGGCGGCAGGAAAAGTACGATTTGTTAAAAACACAGAGAACGACGACGGAAGCGGCGCCGATCCCGATGGCAATACCGTACAGATCGAACATCCCAACGGCTATATTACTATTTACATATATTTAAAAAAAGATAGTATTCTTGTCAAGCAGGGGGATACAGTTGCCGGCGGACAGGCCATTGCCCGGGCCGGACAGAGCGGAAGAGCCCGGGAAATTTCCCTGGGTTTCAGAGTTTTCAGCGATAAGCAGGACGCTGTCGATCCATTCCGCGGAAAATGTGGAACAACCGGGCTCTGGCGCGCCAATCAGGCGCAGTATCCGGAACGCTTCGCTCTTCTGGATACCGGTATCAGCGCCGAGCGGCCTCAGAATTCTCACAGGGACCCGGAGATTACCAGTTCCACGGCGGGCAAAGAAATTTTTCTTTTTATAAAAACAATGTCCGCCGCCAAAACGGACCGGTTCGAAGTTTCTCTCTGCGCTTTGAAGGAGGGCGGTCAGACTTCCGACATCTGCTTTCCGGTGAAAACCTGGCAGCCATCAGACAATGAAGGCTACAAATATCAGACCATCAGCTGGGATCTATCCGGCGACTTCAGCGCGATTCCCGGGATCTGGCGCATGAAACTTTCGCGCAACGGCGCCGAGCTGAAGGCGTGGACATTCACGATCTGGAAGCAGTAGCCGGGGGGGCGGCGACAGGAACGATCGGGGATTCACCGCAGAGGCGCGGAGGGCGCTGGATTCGGAGAAGATTTGAATATCCGCAGAGGAGGCGCTACTTCCATTCAACCGATGCGTCTGAGTAGAATTCCTGCTTCCATATGGGAGCCTCAGACTTTACCCGCAGAAGAATTGCCTCATTGGCCCTGTAGGCTTCTTTGCGGTGCACGGCCAGTGTGAGTATCACGACAGCCACTTCTCCAATTTCCAGACGGCCGATCCGGTGCATGCAGATGGCTTTTTTCAATCCAAATTCCTCTATCGCCTCCGCAACTATCTTTTCGATCATCTTTTCCGCCATCGTCTGATGAGCCTCATAAATCAGATGCGACACTTTCTTCCCCTCATTCTTGTTGCGAACTCGTCCGAGAAAAATAACTTCTCCTCCGCTCTCTTCGGAGGTGTAACAATCAATCAGCTCATGGACCTGTATCGGTTCCGATGTTATAGCGATATAATTTTTTACAGTGCTCATGGATTCAGCCTCCGCTGGAAGGGGGAAAGAGACAGACCACCGCGCCCGCATGAAGCCGGAACTGCGCGTCCACTATTTCTTCGTCCAGTGCATACCGGCAGTGGTTCAGTAAATCGCCGGCTTCCGTATGAATTTTTTTCAATGCTTCAACCGTCTCCTGAACTGTGCTTTCTTCTGGGATCTCCAATTCGAAGGAATCATCAAAATAATCCTTCAACTTTCCAAAAGTTTGAATTTCTACTTTCAACTGTTATCCTCCTATCCTCATCATGTGAACCAGCTCTTCTCCGGAAAATTCTCTTTGCTTTTGGTCCAGAGCGCTGGCAAGATTTCTGGAAAGTTCTTCTCTGTCCTCGGAAACATCGTACGGCCGGCGGGAGGTAAGACAGCCAAACAGCTGGCCGGTATGGTCCATCCTCAGACGATCACAGTCCGAACAGAATGAATTTGAATGATTGGCTATGACGCCAAAAGATCTTCCGTCCAGTGTTCTGTAATAATTTGCCGTTCCGCTTACCGCCCTGCCCAGCGGTAGAATCGGCTCACCGCGGCCTAACGACTCTATGATTTCCTTTTCCGAAAAGAGGTCGCGTTCATGCGAAGCGGCAACCGGCCCCATTCGCATCAGCTCAAGAAATCTTACAGGGATCCCGCGAAGGTCAAAATAATTAAATATTGAAAACAATTGAGAACTGTTAATATTTCGCATCACCGTGCAGTTGATTTTCACTTTTAAACCGGACTCCACAGCGTCCTCAATGCCCGACAGAACCAGGGGAAGCTGATTCGAGCCCGACAATTTCTGAAAAGTCTGTGGATCGATGGAATCTACAGAAACATTGATTCCATCCAGACCGGCGCTGCGCAGGCTGCCTGCCAGCCTCCCCAGCCGAATTCCATTAGTTGTCATGTGCACTTCCGGAATGCCGATCATTTTTAAGTCTTTAACTATTGAGACCAGAAAAGGGTAGAAGGTCGGTTCTCCGCCGGTGATTCTAACTTTTTGCAGAGGATTTATCTGATGAATTTTTTTAACGAGGTCAGTATAAAACTCAGCAGGTTTTACGTCTTTGCGCCCGAACCTGTCTCCTGCCGGATTGCAGTAGAGGCAGGAAAGATTGCAGTAAGATGTTACACTCAACCGAAGCGTTGAGAATTTACGCGCTGTTCGTTTATCATCAATCATTTACGGGCTCCTTTGCAATCCTATTCTCAAACAGGAAATTATGGCAGGCAGAGCCGTTTCCGAGTCCACCCTTACGTCCGGAAAGCCATAGCGATTGCCACAGGCCTTCAGGATCGGAGCTGATTAAATTTTTAAGTCATTATTTAAGACACCCTCCATTTCTCTACAACATTTTCACCTTAAAAAGATTCGCGACCGGCTGAAGCTGCTGGATGGCATGGTTTGAAGAACCAACAAAGTATTTTTTCTTTACCGGCAAGGACACCGTCGGCAAAACGTCGTCTGCGCTGGCTGACGCCATAAAACGAATCGGTATCATTGGCAACAGCAAAAAGGAGTTGAAATGGACAGCTTAACTACGGCCACGCCGCCTGTTGCGCCCCGGCGTCTGGATTTTTTCGAGCGATATCTGACCCTCTGGGTTTTCATCTGCATGATTGTGGGCGTGGGCGGTGGTATACTCTTTCCCGGCGCTGCGGGCGCGCTCGGCCGGCTTGAATTCGGGAGGGATTCGCATGTCAACATTCCCATCGCCGTGCTCATCTGGCTCATGATCTATCCGATGATGCTGAAGATTGATTTTAGCGGCATCAAAGGCGTGTTCGCCAGACCAAAGGGCCTGTTCATCACCCTGTTTGTAAACTGGCTGATCAAACCGTTCAGCATGGCGCTGCTGGGTTTTATCTTTGTGAAGACTCTCTACTCGGGCTGGTTTGCGCTGTTTGACGCAGGCACTGCGAACAACTACACAGCCGGTCTCATCATTCTTGCTGCAGCGCCCTGCACGGCGATGGTCTTCGTCTGGAGCTACCTCACGGACGGCGACGGTCCGTACACCCTGGCCCAGGTCGCCGTCAACGACTTGATTATGGTATTCGCCTTTGCTCCGCTGGTGATGTTTCTCGTGGGCGTCACTGGTGTGCAGATCCCCGGAAGAATTTTATTCATTTCCGTTCTTGTTTTCATCGTCATACCGCTTGCAGCAGGCTGGATCAGCCGAAGCGCACTCATCAAGACCCGCGGCGCTGAATGGTTCGAAATTATGCTTCTGCCCAAATTCCGCCCGGTGACGATAGTCGCGCTCCTTCTGACGTTGGTAATGATCTTCGCCTTCCAGGCCGAAAATATCGTCAAAAATTGGTTCGTCGTTATTTTGCTCGCGATCCCGATCCTCATTCAGGTTTATTTCAATTCAAGCCTCACATACCTGCTCATGCGGTTCTTCCGGGTGCGGCATAACGTGGCAACCCCGGGCTCATTGATTGGCGCGAGTAATTTTTTTGAACTGGCCGTCGCGGTCGCCATCACGCTCTTTGGACCAACAAGTCCGGCGGCGCTGGCTGTCGTTGTAGGTGTGCTTGTGGAGGTTCCGGTCATGCTCTCTGTGTGTAAAATGTGCACTGCTTCGCGTGATTGGTACATTAAAAGCAACAGGGAGGATACGCTTTAATGAAAAGATTTTTATTTGTATGCATTGAAAATTCAAACCGCAGCCAGATGGCTCAGGCTTTTGCTAAAATTTACGGCGGCGACAAGATCGAGGCTTACAGCGCCGGATCGCGTCCTTCTGGAAAGGTGAATCCGAAGGCAGTTGAGTCGATGAAAGAAATCGGGTATGATCTGAGCACGCACACTTCAAAATCATTGGACGATCTGCCGGCCGGAGAATTTGAGTACGTCGTTACGATGGGCTGCGGCGACGCCTGTCCGTGGATTCCGGCGAAAAACCGTTTGGACTGGCAGATCCCGGATCCTCGTGAGATGACACCGGAGGAGTTTCGAAAGGTGCGCGATTTAATCGGGGCGAAGGTCAAGGAAATAGTTGTCATTCTGTAGATGGCTGGCGCGCTAATCAATGATTATTTTTATTGTTTTTTATTATATATTATTATTATCCTATGGATTTAGACCATTACATCATTCTGTCGTCTCTTTTCTTCATCATTGCTCTCGTATATTCGAGCGTCGGATTTGGCGGAGGAAGCAGTTACCTGGCCGTTGCCGCTCTGTTTGGCATAACCGGAGCTTCTCTGCCTGTGATCGCTCTGTTCTGCAATATTACTGTAGTCGCCATTGGCACTGTGTACGCAGTAAAAAATGATTATCTGCGCCTGCGCCGATTCGCGCCATTTATTGCCTCCAGTGTTCCCTTTGCTTTCCTGGGCGGAATCTTGAGCATCCCCGGCGCCGTTTATTCCCTGATAGCCGGGTTGACCCTCTGCGGTGCGGGCGCTCTGCTTTTTTTTAAACAATCAAAACCAATCACCGAATTCAATTCCGCAAGCAATCATAATTTTCTGAGGCATCCTGTCGTATCGCTGGCAGCCGGCGGACTGATTGGTTTTCTTTCGGGCGTCGTCGGCATTGGAGGCGGAATATTTCTGGCGCCCTATCTGTACTTTCTAAAATGGGGAAACTACAGGGAAATCCAGTCCGCGACAGCATTTTTTATTCTTGTCAATTCTATAGCAGGACTTACCGGACAGATACTGAGACAGGATTCGTTTTTCTCGGCGATAGGCGCTCTGAAAGTCGCTATACTGCTGGGAATAAGCGTATTTCTTGGCGGTCTTGCCGGTTCAAAACTTGGATTTACTATTTTTAAGGAAAGAACGATTCGCGCCATCACCGGAGCGATTGTGATTCTGGCAGGCACAAGATTTCTTTTCACATATTTTAACGCTGCAGGTCTATTATGAATGATGTTACAGGCAAACCGATAAGACTTAGAACGGCAACCGCCCAGGGCAGTCTTGCGATTGGAAAAGCGGCGCGTGAAGCTGTGGAGACCGCAACTGTGCCCAAAGGGAATCCTTTTGAGATTGCAAAAGCGGCGGGGTTGATCGCAATAAAAAAGACGCCCGATTTGATACCTCACTGCCATCCCGTCGCCATCGACGGGGCTGAGTTCAAATTCTCGCTTTCTGCGAAGGACGAAGGCGGAATCGTTCTTGTTCAATGCCTGGTTAAATCAATCGCCCGCACAGGTCCTGAAATGGAAGCTCTGCAGGGTGTGTCTTCCGCCCTGCTTGTAATTTATGATTTATTAAAACCCATCGATACGAATCTTGAAATCCAGTCCATTCGCCTGGTAGAAAAAACTGGCGGAAAGTCAGATCCCAGAAACCGGGTCCGTGAAAATCTCCGCGCCTCGATCTTCGTAATCTCGGATGCAGTGACGCTTGGAAAAAAAGAAGATGGCGCAGGTCCGATCATAAAACAGATGATCGAAAAAGCCGGCATTGCTGTGGCAAGGTTCGAAGTTCTTTCTTCGGATCGGGATTTAATAGAGAAAAAAATTAAAACTTCCGTTGACGAATCCATTCCCTTTATCTTACTTCTGGGAGGAACCGGGATTGCGCCCCATGAATCGACTGCGGACATCGTTGAGCGATTGGCCGAACGCAGCGTTCCGGGTATTGCAGAAATGATGCGCAGTCACGGAATGGAAATCACGCCTCTGGCTATGTTTTCGCGGTCTTATGCGGGAGTTCTCGGCCTGTCTTTGATTGTCGCCATGCCCGGTAGCAGTTCCGGCGCAAAACAGAGCCTTGAGGCGATTCTGCCGGCAGTGTTTCAGGCGCATCGTATGCTGGCAAAAAAGAAGGATGAAGGTGGACGGCGAAATTGAATGCAATGACTGGCGCCTATGATTGATTATCGAACAGCCTCTGATCTTGTTCAGAAGAACATACTCTCGCCACGGATTGAAGATGTATCCATCGATGCAGCGCTCGGCCGGGTGCTGACGCAGGATGTCATTGCGGACCGCGATTATCCTCCGTTTCATCGCTCCAGCATGGACGGATATGCGGTGAATTTCGCGGAGATCCCCGAATCCAGACCGTTTCAACTATTGGAGCAGTCCGTGCAGTATGCGGGAAAAGCCGCCGGCGAATTGAATCCACACTCCTGTATAAAAATTATGACGGGAGCGCCAGTTCCATCAGGGGCTGACACCGTAATCAAAATTGAGGATTCGCAAAAAACAGACGACCTCGTTTCCTTCAATCCCGGAAAATTTTTTTCAGGCATGAATATCGCTCTTCAGGGAGAAGATACACGCGCAGGAGAACTGCTTCTGCCCCGCGGAACAATCATTGGCCCCATAGAAACCGGATGTCTGGCAACATGCGGACTGACATCTGTAAAAGTCGCAAAACCTCCCGCGGTCAGCATCATAATCACCGGAGATGAGCTGGCCATGCCGGGAGACGCAATAGAATCCTATAATATAAGATCTTCCAACTATTTTGTTCTGCTGTCTTTCTCCAGAAAGACGGGAATCGAGCCCGTGATGCTGTTTTCTAAAGACACAGCGGATGAACTGGAAAAAACAATTCGCAGCGCTATCGGCAGTGATATTATAATTTTGACGGGAGGCGTCTCAAAGGGCGACCGGGATTTTGTGCCGGAAATTCTCGAGAAACTCGGATTTGAAAATATTTTCCACGGCGTGAACATCAAGCCGGGCAAACCTTTCTGGTTCGGACGCAGTAGAACCACCGTTGTTTTTGGGCTGCCGGGAAATCCTTTTGCTGTAATGACGGCCTGGAAACTGTTCGTGGAAAATTTTCTCCTCGGCAGTATGGGCGCGAAATCCGCAAATCCAATTTTTCTTCCTATCGCACAGGCCAGAACAAAAAAAGATAAGCGAAATGAATTTTTTCCCTGCCGAATTGAAACGAGAGATGGAATATCTATTTTGAGAGAAGTACGAATCAACGGCAGCGGCGATATTCGCGCAGGGCTTTTGACAGATGGAATCGGTCTTCATCCAGCCGGCGCAGAAATACTTTCGAGCGAATCCAGAATTGAGTTCCATTTATGGTAGGAAGAAGACTGATAAAAGGCGTGGTTCTTGCCGGCGGAAAAAGCAAAAGAATGGGGAGCGACAAGGCTGTCCTTTCTCTGGGTGATAAAACCTGGGGGGAAGTCGCCCTGAACCGTTTCCGTGAACTTGGCATTGACTCAGCGCTGTCTGTCAATTCAGAGCAGGCTGTAAAATGGAAATCTCTCTTCCCCGAAACCACAATGGTCGTCGATTCCATGGACGCTGCGGGCGGTCCATTGCGCGGGATTCTCAGCGCGCATAAAGCCTTTCCTCAGAACGATCTGTTCGTGACTGCCTGCGATCTCCCGATGATCACTGCCGATCTGATGAGGACACTGCTCGCCGATTACCAGAACCACACCAGCAGTTACGACTACTTTGCATATAGTAAAGATGATGTAGAACCTCTCTGCGCGATTTACCGATACGAAGCTCTGGCCTCGCTGCATTCAGCTCTTTCAGACGGTTCACTGACTCAACACTGTCCCAGAAAAATAATTAAAGGCGGCCGCACCAGGATCCTGGATCTGCCGGCGGATCACAGACAGCAGTTGAACAACTTCAATACCGCCGCCGATATCGCCGAATTTCTTTCCTGAATAAACCGGTTTAACAGAATCCGACCAGTCTTAGCGGCCAGCAGCCGGGGGAACCAGACAGTTCTTCCCGCGTCCAATCAGATCACTGCGGCCCATGTCACGCAGGGCCCTTCTGAGAACCGGCCAGTTTTTGGGATCGTGATATCGCAGAAATGCTTTGTGAAGGCGCCGGATGCCGAGTCCCTTCGCCGTGAGGACTTCTTCGCTCTCTGCCGTTACTTTTTTTAAAGGATTTTTACCCGTATGATACATGGCCGTTGCCAGCGCCATCGGCGACGGAAGGAAAGCCTGAACCTGATCGGGACGCATATTGTTTTTTTTCAGCCAGAGAGCGAGATGCAGCATGTCTTCGTTCGTCGTGCCGGGATGCGCGGCGATAAAATACGGAATCAGATACTGCTCTTTTCCTGCTTCTTTCGAATTTTTATTAAATAATTCATGGAATTTTTCGAATGCGCCGATGCCCGGCTTCATCATTTTCGAAAGCGGCCCTGCCTCTGTGTGCTCCGGCGCAACTTTCAGATATCCGCCCACATGATTCTGCGTGAGTTCCTTGATATACTCCGGCGATTTCAGCGCAAGATCGTACCGCACACCGGAGGCGATCAAAATCTTTTTAACGCCGGGAATTTCGCGCGCTTTCCTGTACAGCGAGATCAGCGAACTGTGATCGGTATTCAGGTTCTTGCAGACATCCGGATACACGCAGGAAGGCCGGCGGCAGGCAGCTTCAATTTCGAGTGATTTGCAGGCCAGCCGGTACATATTGGCCGTAGGACCGCCCAGATCGGAAATAAAACCCGTGAAGAGCGGCGATGTGTCGCGGATTTTTTCGACTTCGGCCAGAATCGATTTTTCGGAACGACTCTGGATGATCCGGCCTTCATGTTCCGTGATCGAGCAGAAACTGCAGCCGCCAAAACAGCCCCGCAGGATCGTCACCGAATGCTGTATCATTTCAAAGGCTGGAATCTTCAAACCGCCGTACACCGGATGCGGAATGCGCGAATACGAAAGTTCGTACACGCCGTCCATTTCCGGAGTCGTCAGCGGAATCGGCGGCGGATTGAGCCAGAGGTATCGGTCGCCGTGTTTCTGCATCAGTGCTCTGGCATTTCCGGGATTTGTCTCCTGATGCAGGACCCGTGAGGCCTGGGCGTAGAGAACTCTGTCGTTTTTTACTTCTTCATAAGAAGGAAGACTAACCGCCGAATGTCCCCTGCTGACGGGAAGCTCCATTTTTCCCGCGTCGATCTCAGAAAATCCATCCGGCATTCCGTCGACAATCAATCCCGTGCCTCTGATATTTTTAAGCTCCGCTATTTTTTTTCTTGCCGCAAGCGCATGCGCGATTTCCACAATCTGTCGTTCGCCGTTGCCGAATACAAGAAGATCGGCCTTCGCGTCAAAAATGATAGAGCGCCGCACCTGATCGGACCAGTAATCGTAGTGCGCCGTCCGGCGAAGGCTGGCCTCAATGCCGCCGATGATGACAGGAGAATCGGGATATGCTTCGCGGCATCTCTGAGAATAGACGATGACGGAACGATCCGGCCTCTTCTCGGGGAGACCGCCCGGAGTGTAGGCGTCGTTGCTGCGGATTTTCCTGTCCGACGTGTATCGGTTTACCATCGAATCCATATTTCCGGCGGTGACGCCGAAAAACAGATTGGGCCGGCCCAGTCTCCTGAAATCCTCCGCTGAAGTCCAGTCCGGCTGCGATACAATTCCGACGCGAAACCCCTGCGATTCCAGCAATCGCCCGATCACTGCCATGCCGAAACTGGGATGATCGACGTAGGCGTCGCCGGTAACAATTATGACATCGCAGGAATCCCAGCCGAGCTCTTCCATCTCTTCGCGCGACACGGGAAGAAACGGAGCGATTCCGAACCGCTCCGCCCAGAATTTTCTGTATGAAAATATGCCTCGCGGCGAACTGGAAATTCGCTCTTTCATTTTCGGTTTGACATATCAGCGCGAAAATGTCTGCGACAGGAACAGGCGCATTTCGCTCCAGGATTTTTGATCTGCATCCGCATTGTATGCGATAGGAATGTTGAACTGCTTGCCGAGTCTGTCCGCGTTCGGATTGCTGAAAGCATGCAGGGCCCCCGGATATTCAATGAAGGTCATATCGGCGCCGGCCTCTCCCATTTCCTTTTTGAAACTCATAATCTGATCAGCCCTGATAAATTTGTCGTCCGCGCCGTGAAGGACAAGCATTCGGGGCATGACACTGCCGGCTTTAGCCTGCGTCACAGCGTTGAAGTTGCCATGAAAGCTGACGACTCCGAGAAGAGGCATGCTCTGGCGCGCCATATTCAGCGCCACAGTTCCGCCAAAACAGTAGCCGATTGCGGCAATTTTCTCCGGATCGACATTCGGATTGCTTTTCAAAAGATCCAGAGCTGCCTGGAACCGTTCTTTTGCCGTATCAAAATCTTTGAAGACGCTGCCAGCCATTTTACCCGCTTCCTCCGGATTCTCAGCCTGACGGCCCTCTCCGTACATATCCACTGCCAGAGCCACATAGCCCAGGTCGGCCAGCATTTCAGCTCGTTTGCGGGAATATTCGTTGTTTCCCCACCATTCGTGCACAACCAGCACCCCCGGCCTTTTATCCGTTCGTGAGGCATCATAAGCCAGATAACCCCTCAGATTCATGCCCTGAGCGCTGTATGTCAGTTCCTGTCCTACAATTTTTTTACCGCAGGCAGTCAGCGCCAGAACGGCCGCCGCCAGAGTTATTGTTAATCGAATTTTCATTTTTCCTCCTAAAACTAAAAAAGTAAAAAAAGTTCTTGATTGCCCCGGCACACAGCTGGTATTTCTGCAATTCAGGTGTTTGCAACAAACAAACGATCCGACATAATCAATAATAAGAATCAGGGAGATCAGGGGCAATGTCAAAACCAACTTCTTTAGGAAAAACTGTCACAGTAAGCGGTGATATCACGGCAGATGAAGATATTCATCTGGAAGGCAACTTCCGCGCCAGCAAAATCGACGCCGGCAACCACACAATCGTCGTGGGCCAGACGGCTAATGTTGAAGCAGAACTCTTTGCCGGAACCATTCTTGTTATTGGAACCGTGAACGGCAACCTGAATGGAAAAATTCTGGTGGAAATGAGAGATACAGCCTCGGTTAGCGGAGATATTTACGCTCCTAAGATTGCCCTGCCTGCGCGCGCAAAATTCAAAGGCCGTCTGACCTACACATAAGCTGGTCTGCTGTCAATAACTCTGGGCGCCGTGGGCTCCACGGCCCGCCAGAGGCACAAACTCATGCTCCGGAAATAATTCATGGAGCGCGTTGGTTATCATTTCCGCAGTGGGCAGTGAAGTGTACGTCCCCGCGCCAATGAAGTTCGATCCGGCATCCACCACAAATTTTTTCTGAGTCGCTTCACGCGGGCTGACAATCTTGATGTGGCCTCCGTGCGTCGGCTTGAAAGCAAATGTTTCTCTCTGAAGATTGACATTGGTTTCCTGATGCGGTTTGGTCCCGATGGAATAGAAAAGAGGTTTGTGACTCTGTTCCCCCGGTATGAAAGCAAGATATGTGATGTGCTTTTCCTCATGCAGACTTTCCAGCAGATCACGGAAGCGTTGATCGCGGATCTTTTCCCAGTCGATCTTTTCTTTGAATTTCCCAATTTTGAATTTCTGCTGGATGGGAACAAACAGAGTCTGCAGACTGCCGCTCTTATCCAGTTCCAGAATCTGGCTCGGCGAATACACCCTTTCCACAAAAATCAAAATCTGTTTCTGGAGCGCCGGCACATCTTTGAACAGACTCCAGCCTGTCACAATCGCGCGGGCGCTGAGGGATTCCTGGTCGCTGGCAAATCGTCTGTCCAGACGGCACAGTGTATCACCGGGATTGATGCGCAGGACGCCCACTTCTGCGGCAAAATTATTGCCTGCCAGATCGACAACATCGCCCACGATCAGGCCGCTGTTCTCATCCAGCCGTACAAAACATCCCTGCTGTTCCTTGCCGTCTCCGGTTCTTCTTACAATATCTCCCGGCGCAAGGATGGCCGGATCTTTTAGCTCAGTCAAGTAGCTCATTTTGCAGTCACTGTTTCGCGGTATTGACTACCTGTTGATTGTGCAGCGCCCTTCAAATACGACTCCCTCTTCCACGACAAGACTGGGAGTGACAATATCGCCGAAAAGTCTTCCCGTGGACAAAAGAACAACCCGTTTGTATGCCAGGATCGATCCGTGTACGGTTCCGCCGATAACAACGATGCCGGCGCGTATATCTGTGTCCACAAGCCCCGATTTTCCCACAAGCACCTTTCCTTCCGTAAGAATATTGCCTTTGAAATAACCGTCGATCCGAATCAGGTCTTTCACTTTGAATTCCCCGCGGAATTCCGAGCCTTCTCCGATCAGACTGTTCAGTATTAGAGCTTCGGTTGTATCAGCCATTGATCCTGCAAATGATTCAAGAATGCATGCGGATTGTACGCGACGGTGCCGACATGAACTTCATAATAAAGACCCGGCAGCGCCGTATCACCGCTTCTTCCAATATAACCGACAGCCTGCCCCTTGCTGACCTTGTCGCCGACAGCCACCCTGGACCGGTCCAGATGGGCGTAAAATGTTTTGATTCCGTACCTATGATTGATCCAGACGTGCAGACCGTACTCTTCATCATAGCCGATGGCAGAAACGACACCGGGCGCCGTCGCGCTCACTTCCGTTCCAGGCACGGCCCCGATTGTTATCCCGCTGCGAAAAATCCGCTTGCCGATGATCGGATCCATCTGCCAGCCGTACGGGCTGAGCAGGTATCCCCTGACCGGCCAGATGCCCGGAGTATTTTTCAGAAGATTCTGCATTTCCCGGCTTTTGAGTTCGCTCAGAATTTTGTCCGACAGTTCTACCGACCGTCGCAGGTTTTGATTGTCCAGCATCGACAGGCTTATCAGACGGCGCAGAATTTCTTCCGTCAGCTGCTGATCGCATCCGTCGCCGAGACCCTTGCATTTGTCCACCAGTTTCTGCAGATCCGATATTTCCGCATCGACGACGGCCTGCGCGCCGCCGCCCTGAGCCAGCTGCGCTCTTTCGCTGGTGATCTTGGTGCTGAGTTCAGCGATGGTGTTGGAGTACCTGTTTATTATTTCGTGCAGAGGAATCATCTCCTCCGCCATTCTTGTGCTCTGAATATTGAACTGGCTGGTTGTCAGGCCCATCTCATAAAACTGGATATCTTCCCCGCTTTTTCCCACCAGGCTTATAATGGAAACAATCATAACGACAACAAGCGACACAATGATTGTGCTGATGAGATAAATGCTCACATGAAAATTCAGAATCTTTTTTTCAGTATGAGGGATCACCATTATGGTGAGCCGTTCCCGTCCTTTTTTGTGAACTTTTTCCTTAAAATCCTGGAAGCGAGCGCGGTAAATTTTCCACCGGGTCCGGGGCGCCTGCGCGGCTGGCCTCATGTGCTCCAGAAGCGGGTCGTGAGCCGGTGACTCTTTGCCGCGTTTTTTCTTCAGTTTCTTAACGACAGGAGCCGGTTTTATTTTATGTGAATTGTCCAAGCCAGTTCCACTATCATCGATTTGAGCACAGAGTCAAGCCCGAATCAATGATGATGATGCCCGCCAGCCCCGTGTGCGTGACCGTGCTGTTTTTCCTCGCCCGTTGCGTCCCGGATAGAAGCAATATTGACATCAAAATGCAGGTTTTCCCCGGCAAGCGGATGGTTTCCATCCATGATGATATGGTCCAGATGCACTTCTTTTACATGAAAAACCATCACACCTTCATCACTCCGGGCCTGAAATTGCATGCCGATTTCAATGGGAGTGTCCGTGGGGAATGCTTCCTTTTCAACTTTTTGCAGCAACTGTGCGTCGTACTCGCCGTAGGCTTCCCGTGCCGCCACATCGATCTTCCTGGAATCGCCGACAGACAGGCCTTCCAGCCCCGATTCCAGACCCTCGATTATATTTCCGCCTCCATGGAGGTACACCAGCGGTTCTGATGATTTGTCCAGAACCTCCCCGCTGTCATTCTTCAGTGTATAGGAAAAACCGACCACCTTGCCTTTACCGATTTTTTCGCTCATCCGGCAAGAAACGGAATAAATATGTTTTTGAAAAGAAAAAAATGCAGGCTCTGCATCGACGTCTGCACATTGGGGCGCTGCTTAATACAAAAAACTGGCGCTCCAGAAGCGAAGCCGCGGACATGACTCCGGTCCTGTTTTTTCGGCTTGACCGGGGTCGTCGAGCGGTCCGTGTTAGCCGCTGATCCTTAATAAACATTTTTTTCCAATTCAAACACAGCGATTTATAAATCATGAAACCATACAGAACGGCCATATTCGGAGCGGGCACTGTCGGCGGCGGCCTGGCAACAATTCTGCTGGAGCAGGCCGAAAGCCTGAAACTGCATGCCGGTCGCCCGATTGAAGTGGCGGCGATTGTGGATTTGACTCCGGCGGCAATGTCGGCCCGGCACGGCCTGCCCAGGAATTTGTTCCGCGGAGCCGGGGATACACTCTCTCGCGATCAAGCCGGGGCAGAAATAGAAAAGATTCTGAATGATCCATCCATCGATCTTGTCGTTGAGACGATTGGAGGCGGTTCGGCCGCTATGCGCGATCTGGCTTTGCGAATTCTGGACGCAGGAAAAAACCTGGTCACGGCAAACAAAGCGCTGCTTGCCCTGCATGGCAGAGAAATTTTCGACCGCGCCAAAAAGCTTGGCCGCGTTGTGGGTTACGAAGCCTCCGTTTGCGGCGCCATACCCGTCATACGCTGCATCACTGAAAGCTTCACTGGCGACGAGATTCTGTCACTGTCCGGAATCATGAACGGCACATCGAATTACATACTGTCAAGAATGGAGGATGAAAGATCTTCATTTGGCGATGTTCTGCGCGACGCGCAGGCTCTCGGATACGCGGAGGCCGATCCCACACTGGACATCAGCGGCGGAGACGCCGGGCACAAACTCACAATCCTCCTTCGCCTGATTTTCGGTCTGGATGTGACGTTCGGCGAACTGCCAGTTTCCGGCATCGACAGCATCGACAAGGATGTCATGGACTTTGCCGCTGAAATCAACTGCTCCGTGAAATTGATCGCTTACGCCAAAAAGGACGACGGCCGGGTGTACGCCACAGTCAGACCCATGATGGTGAAGAAGGAGAATATTCTCGCGGGCATCAAAAAGGCGACAAACGCCGTTAAATTCACAAATCGGTACGCGAAGGAGAGCCTTCTCATCGGACAGGGCGCGGGCTCCATGGAGACCGGCAGCGCCGTGGCTGCCGATATTGTTTTCGCCTCCCGTTACGGAGACAGAGCGTATCACGATTTTCCCGCCGGCAGTCTTCGGCTCGGCTCGTTTGATGATCTGTCTTTTCCCTACATGATTCTTTTTCATACGGAAGATGTTCCCGGCATCACCGGTATTGTCGCCACTGCAATCGGAAAACAGAATGTGAATATCGACACGGTCGGGCACAACCGGCATGATACGGCCCAGGCTTTATTCTCCATTGCCACTATGCCGTGCGCTCTGACGCAGATACGCAGGGCTGTGGAAGACATTCAGAAGAATCATCCTCAGGCTCTTCGCGGCGAAGTGCGGGTGATTCCGATTCTGCAGTAGGTGTTTATCACAGCTTCAGCAGTTCAATCTTGTTCCAGCGAAACAGCAGCACCTGCGCATCCCCCTCAATGAGCGTTACAGCCGCCGGACACTCAGGAGTCTTTTGTCGGGCCTTCGCCAGCATGGCCGGACTGATATCGGTTCCAGTGACTTCCACTCCTGCCGGCAGAAGAGGCAGGCTCCGGTAACGATGCCCGCAATGAGGACTTTTTCTCCTGGTTTTAAGACCAGAACTTCGATGGCACGCTTCCTTCCTGGCGCAAACAATCGGTTCACAGTGAAATCGTAGATGGGAGCCCACAGCCGATAGATGAACCTGTTCCAGCGATTGCTCATTTCCATTCTGCGGCCCTCCTTTTTCGTTAAGATAACATTCATATTTAAAAAAAACAGTCGTCTTCAATACCTTGCAATAATTTTCTGTAACACGACTATCGACGGGCAGCAGCCATAATGGGCTTCAGGCCGGTTAGACCAGGAGAGAAATGATGAATGATTTTGATTTTGAAAACGCTGAGTTTGAGACGCTGGCCCTGCATGCCGGACACACAATCGACAGCGATACTCTGTCCAGAGGAGTTCCGGTTTACAGAACCTCTTCTTACGTATTCCAGAATACGGAACACGCCGCCAATCTGTTTGGACTCAAAGAGCTGGGGAATATCTACACTCGCCTGATGAATCCAACGCACGACGTACTTGAAAAAAGAGTCGCGGCTCTGGAGGGAGGAGCGGCGGCGCTTGCCCTGGCTTCCGGAACCTCAGCCGTGCATTACGCCATCATCAATCTGGCCAAAACCGGCGATGAAATCGTCTCCGCCAACAATCTCTACGGCGGCACTTACACTCAGTTCGACGCGATTCTGCCTCAGTTTGGAATTAAGACAGTATTCGTGGATCCAAAAAAAGCGGAAAATTTCGACCGGGCTGTCACGGATAAGACGAGAGCTATTTTTATCGAAACGATCGGCAATCCGGCGCTGGATGTCACGGACATGGATGAGGTTGCAAAAGTCGCAAAGAAGCACCATCTGCCTCTGATTGTCGACGCAACTTTTACAACTCCGTATTTATTGAAGCCTTTCGAACACGGCGCGGACGTCATCGTGCATTCTCTGACAAAATGGATCGGCGGACACGGCACGGCGATCGGCGGAATTGTTGTGGACTCCGGAAAGTTCGACTGGAAGGATCCAAAATTTGCTCTGTTCAACGAGCCGGACGCTGGTTATCACAATCTGCGATTCGCGCACGATCTGGGGGCCCTCGCTCCGCTGGCGTATATTCTGCGAATGAGACTGGTGCCTCTGCGAAATCTCGGCGCGGCCATTTCGCCGGACAACGCCTGGATTTTTTTGCAGGGATTGGAAACTCTCTCTCTGAGAATGGAGCGGCACTCGCAGAATGCGCTTGAAATTGCGAAGTATCTTAAAACTCACCCGAAGGTGGCCTGGGTTCGCTACCCCGGCCTGAGCGACGATCCGACCTATGCTGTCGCAGCAAAATATCTCAAAAAAGGATTCGGCGGGATGGTGATTTTCGGCATCAAGGGCGGCGCGAAATCCGGAAAGAATTTTATAGAGGGACTCAAACTCTTCTCTCATCTGGCAAACGTCGGCGACGCGAAGAGCCTTGCGATACATCCGGCAACGACGACGCATTCGCAGCTTTCTGAAAAAGATCAGATCGAGGGCGGAATCACTCAGGACCTGGTCCGGCTTTCCATTGGCATTGAAAATGTGAAAGACATCCAGAAAGATCTGGAACAGGCTCTGGCGGGAGCTTAGGCTCGCGACGGGCGTCCTGGCTCGACCGGCGGGAAACCCAAAGACCGCCGGACTGTCTCGCCAGGAGCCCCTCGCTCGCATAGTAAAGTCGACAGCCAGCTATGAGAAATTCGATGAATTTCTTAATAAACAATGGAGGCAATAAAATTTGGTTGCAGTCGCGGAAATAAAGCAGATCGACGAGAATGAAACCGTATTGAAAATACAAAAGACGGCTTTTGGCATTCGCAAACGAGTTCTCGAACATACGATTAAGAACAACGGCGGCTACCTGAGCCAGGCATGCTCGGCCGCGGAAATACTTTCCGCCCTGTATGAGAACATCATGAATCTCGGTCCGATGGAGAAGCCGCTCGTGCCGCGCCCTTTTTCCGGAGTGCCGTCCGCAACCAACAAAGATTATAAGCTGGGCAGCGATTTCAACGGACCGCGCAGTAGACTCAACGACCGCTTCATACTTTCGCCGACGCACTATTCTCTGCCGCTGTATGCCGCTCTCATCGAAACGGGCCGCATGGAAGAATCGGCTCTGAAAGAATTCAACAAGGATGGATCTTCGCTCGAAATGATCGGCGCGGAACATTCGCCGGGAATGGAAGTGATGACCGGTTCGCTGGGCCAGGGACTGAGCCAGGGTATCGGCATTGCCTACGGGCGGCGGTTGAAGAAAGAACCGGGCCGTGTGTGGGTCTTCATGTCGGACGGGGAATTTCAGATCGGCATGGTCTGGGAAGCCTTTCAATTCATGAATCACCATAAAATCGACAATGTCTGTGTTATCGTCGATGTGAACGGCCAGCAGTGCGACGGGGCCGTGCAGTCGGTCATGAAACTGGATCCGCTTGTCGACAAACTCAGATCCTTCGGCGCGGAGGCTGTGGCGATCAGCGGACACGACATCGAAGCGATTCTGAAGTCCGCGGCAATTCCGCACAAGAACAAACCGCTGGTGATTCTCTGCGAAACCGATCCCTGCCGGGGCGTGCCGGAACTGAAAAACAACGCGGGCAAACTGCACTACCTTCGCATCAAATCGGACAGAGAAAAAGAACAGTATATAAATATATACAAAGATTATGAACAGCTTATTTTTTCAACTTGACAGATTTTCGTCGATAACTTTTAGATTGAATCTGGGTTCTGAAAACCAGCGTTATGCGCCGTGAAATTAAATTTACATCGATAGATGACGTCATCACTGATCTGAAAAACTTTTCAGACGCCAATGAAGCGCAAATTCGCACCCACGGTCAGTGGTCGCTCTTTCAGATCTGCCGGCACCTGTCCGAATCGCTGGACTGGGCCGTGGGAAAAATCGCCTACGATTACGGCAAAATTCCTGCCTTCACTCCGGAACTTCAAAAGAAATTTTACGATCGCATGGTTCGCTCGTGGAAAATGAAAGAAGGCATGGAAAATCCATACGCTCCGAAAGTCCGACTCGAAGGCGATTGCAAAGTTGCAGTGCGCGAACTGATTGATAAAACAATCGCTTTTGTTGATCACAGCGGACCGTTTGTGAAGCATTTTTTCTTCGGCGAAATCAAGCCGGAACAATGGCGGGTCTGGCATGTTCTGCACTGCCAGCACCATTTGTCTTTTGCGTCGCGGGACGTCTGAAGCAGGAAATTACGCAGACCAGTTCAGGAATGCAGCCAGCCCGCGACTGTAACCGCCGCCTGAATATTATTCAAACGAAAATAAATTACTGAAGTATATTTGTGTTACGCATCGCTCCAACACCATCCGGTTTTCTCCATGCCGGGAATGCTTTTTCTTTTCTGTTAACACAGAGAATCGCGCGAAAAACCGGGCAGAATATATTTCTGCGTATCGATGACCTCGACGCGGCCCGCAGACGCCCGGAATATATCGCGGATATATTCGAAAGCCTGAACTGGCTCGGCATAGAATGGCAGGCGGGACCTAGAGACGCCGCCGATTTTGAGAGAAACTGGTCGCAGACTCTGCGCCGGGAACATTACAATAAAGCGCTTCAGAGTCTGATCGACCGGAAACTTGTTTTTGCCTGTGAATGTTCAAGAAAAAATCTGCGCGCTCACAATGGAAGATATCCGGCAGTCTGCCAGGATAAAAAGATTCCTCCGGACAGGCCTGAGACTTCGCTGCGTCTTCTGGTGCCGGCTGCCAGCAGAATTGAATTCACAGACGAACATTCAGGAAGACAGACAGTCGATCTGGGCCGTGTCACCGGATCATTCGTGGTGCGCCGCCGTGACGGATTGCCAGCCTACCATCTGGCGTCGCTGATAGATGATATTACTTATAAAATTACTTATATTGTCCGCGGGGTCGATCTTCTGCACTCCACAGCCGCGCAGCTCTATCTTGCCGAGAAAACTGGAGACGCGCAGTTCGGGAAAATAATATTTCTGCATCATGAACTTCTGCCCGATGAACTGGGCCGGAAACTTTCGAAATCGGAAGGAGCATCTTCTCTCAAAGCAATGCGAAACGCGGGGATGACCGGAGAGGATCTTGTCAGGGAACTGGAACCTTTGATTCGAAAATACTGCGATTAAAATACTGCGCCGGACAGCATTCGTTCCGGACCTGTTTTACGCGCATCAACCGGTCATAGCCTGTTTGTAGAACGGATGTTCTTTCAGTTTTTCATAGAATTCCGGCGTGTATTTATACGTTGTCTCCACTCCTTTGCCAAAAGGATTCAGGATGGCTTTTTCTTTCTCCGCGCTTCCGGAGGCAATATCCAGAGATAAAAGTTTCGCGGCGATAATGTCGGCAAGTTCAGTTATCAGCGTAAGCTCCTGCTGTTCCCCTGACCGGCCCGCGGGAAAATCAATATTTTTTGCCGTCGACTGCATGGCCGCGGGCAGATTCCATGAGGCGAAGGCCTCCAATGTGAGCGCGGCATGAGTAGTTTTATAGGAATCCTGCTCCATTTTTCTCAATTCCCAGCCGTTCTTCGCGCATTGGTCGAGAATAACATTGTAATGATCCGGATGGTTCAGCGCCATGATTGTCATACCGACACGATGCAGCAAAGCCGATACAAAGGCATCTTCTGATAATTTTTTCTGACCAAGCTCGACAGCCAGATCAGAAGCGATAAGGGCCGCGATGACAGGATATTCATTCAGGTACAGCCGGTATACCGGACCTTTCAGATTTATTTTCAGGCTGCGCGTGATCATGACAATGGTCAGATTTTTCGCCGCTTTGACGCCAAGAAGCGTTATGGCTTCCTTGATATTCTTTATTCTTCCGGAATGACCGTAAAAAGAAGAATTGGCCATCTTCAAAAGCTCAGCGGAAACACCTTGATCCGGCGCGATTATTTTTTCAAAAGCATTGCCGTCCGACGACTGGCTGTCCGGATTGAACTGCATAATCTGCATGGCAACATTTGGGAGAACGGGAAGCTGTGTTGATTTCATAAATTTTTATAACGATGCTGTCAAACTGGATACAGGTCTTCTCTCCGGCAACCATAAAAATACTGCTGCGCAAAGCGTTCCGGCCGCCGGAACGGCACAGGCGCGGATTATCCTGACGGGAGAGGCAGGCAATGATCGCATGAACAATCCGGCGCCGTGTTCCTCTGAAAAATACACGGACGTCTTCATCGCCGAGGCGCATTTATACATAAAAAAAACAGTATATTTTAGTGTTGACGGTTTTTCGACGGCCTGCCGTTGATTCCTGTAATCTTTTTGAAATACTAAACAATACAAACAGAATATATTTTTAAACTGTCAAAATCTGAGACTCTTATGGAAATTTTATCACAGGTTCACGCCATCAATCTGAAAAAATACGCCGAATATCGCAAGGATATTCTCGTGATAACGGCGGACCTCACCGAATCCTGCGAAGCGGGATATTTCAAGAGCACGTACAGGGAGCGCTTCATTTCGTCGGGCGTGTCGGAGCAGAACATGATTTCGATTGCGGGCGGCCTTGCCAGAGAAGGATTCATTCCGCTCGTGCACACTTTTGCCGTGTTTATTTACCGCCGGGCATACGATCAAATCGCCATGAGTGTTGCCTATCCGAATTTGAACGTGAAATTGTTCGGCTTTCTGCCTGGAGTTATGACGCCGGGCGGAGCGACGCACCAGGCGATTGAGGATATTTCGGTCATGCGGTCTCTTCCGAACATGACGATCCTTGAATGCGGAGACGCCACCGATGTGGAATCCGTTCTGGATCTGGCCTACAGAACAGAGGGTCCGGTGTATGTGCGCATGCTTCGCGGCGAAATTCCAAGACTTTTTTCTGCGGACGAACCGATGAAGCTCGGCGTTAACAGGGAGCTCAGCCGCGGAAACGATCTGGTCATAGTCTCCAGCGGCATCTGCACGGAAGAAGCCATGCGGGCCGTCAAGGTTCTCGTCAAAAAAGGAATGAGCATATCGCACTGGCACGTGTCAACGCTCAAACCGTTCTCCGGCGATGACATTCTGGAGGCAGTGGCCGGGAGCCGGCTGGGCGTCGTCACGATCGAAAATCACACCACCGTCGGCGGGCTGGGCAGTATTCTGTCAGAAAAAATAGCGGAGGCCGGTCTGGGAAAAAAGCTGCATCGCATCGGCATTCCGGATACTTTTCTTCACGGAGCCAGCCGGCGGTATCTTATGAAGGAATACGGTCTGGACTCGATGGGGCTGATTCGGTCAGTTGAGAACATTGCCTGTCAGAATTTTAATATATCTGAATATGATCTGGACGAAGTGCGCCTGGACGCCGTTCATACAGACGCGAAAGCTGAGGCGCTGTAGATCGGCCCGGCAGAAGGTATAATACAAAAACGTCTCAGCTGTCTTCGTCTACGTCTTCGAGATCTTTGTCCGAGCCCGGAGGAAGCGACTCGATCGCGTCCTTAACCATGCGCACGTGCTCGGTCTCCTCGTCGCGAAGCTCTATAAACAGTTTTTGTACTGCGGAATCTTTAACGTATTTGAGGGCCTCATCGTAGAACCAATAGGCCTTTTCCTCAGAAGACAGCGCCATCTTAAAAGCCTTCAGCGGCGACATATTCCACTGCGGAGCGCCGAACTCCGGCGCCTCAACGTCGAAGATGGCTGTCTTGTTGACGCGCATCGGCTTGCTGCCGAATAATTCCTGCCTGCGAACGCTGAGTTGCTGTCCGTGTTTTTCTTCGTTTATTGCCATCGTCTCAAAGATAGACGCTGCGTTGAGCTCATGGCGTGGACCAATCTGTTCTGCGAAGAATTTGTAGCGCTCATGAGCTTCGGCCTCGATAAGAATAGCAAGATCAAGGGCATCCATTAGATTGAGAGTCGAGAAGTCAATTTTGGCGGACATGTTGCCTCCTGGCAGAACGGATCGAATTTTGCCGTTCCGATGCGCATTCAATGACAGATGAAAACATCTGTCTCCTCCAGGAAAATTCCGGCTGAACATGGTGTCAAACAATTTACATAAAGCAGGGGGCGGACTCGATGCGCTTGATTCGAAAAGATGAGAGTTTTTCTTCATTTTTTCGGCTTGACTGGTTGAATCAAGAGGCCTGAGTCTGCTGTGATTTCTTGAAAACGAAAACTAAAGGCAGATACTCCTCCTGTGTGGGAAAATATTGCAATTCCTAAATTGAGCGGCGAAAGATACTCCGTGACCTACCGGATTTCCGGGAGCGAGGACGAGGCCCGCGCCCGCGCCATAGATATCACGCTCGAACAGACAGTTGAATTTCCGTATGAATTGCTGCCGCGCGGTCCGATCCGTGACGAGGTCGTCGGACGGATAGAATCTTTCAGCCGGATGGAAAACAGCCGCTCCGAAAAGGACGGCGCGGAAACTACCTACGAAGCTAAGATCAGCTTCGCCATGGAAACGGCCGCCGGCGAGATCACGCAGCTCCTGAATGTCGTCTTCGGAAATATCAGCCTCAAAGACGGCCTTCGCGTTGAAAGAATCGATCTGTGCGAATCACTTTATAATATTTTTCCCGGCCCGAGATTCGGCGTCTCCGGTCTGCGCGGATTGCTGGGCATAGAGAACAGGCCGATACTGGGAACGGCGCTCAAGCCGATGGGTCTTTCCTCGCGTGATCTGTCCGATCTGGCCTACCGTTTCGCGCTGGGCGGAATCGACATCATAAAGGATGATCACGGCCTCACAGATCAAAAATTCGCTCCGTTTGAAGAAAGAGTTTCGCTCTGCGCCGACGCAGTAAGAAAAGCGAACAAAGAGAGCGGCCATAAATCCATTTACACAGCAAACGTTACGGCGCCTTTTGATGAACTGATGCGGCGCGCCCGATTTGCGAAAGACGCAGGAGCCGGCGCGCTTATGATCGCTCCGGGTCTGACCGGTTTTTCGGCGATGAAAACGCTTGCGGACGATTCCGGCCTGGGTCTGCCGGTCTTCAGCCATCCGGCTTTTCTCGGCGCCAGCCTGAACGGCGCTTCCGCTCTGTCGTATTTTTTTGCTCTGGGCCAGCTTCAGAGACTCTCCGGCGCCGACGCCGTGATCTATCCAAATTATGGTGGAAGATTTTCAATCAGCAAAGAACAGTGCCTGGAAATTGCCCGGGGCGCCCGCGAACCCATGGGACGGATCCAATCCATTTTTCCTTTTCCCGGCGGTGGAATGAGCCTGGAAGCTGTCTCAGAAATGCATGAAATGTACGGAAACGACCTGATATATTTGATCGGAGGGGGACTGTTTCGCCGCGGCGACGATTTAGTTGAGAATTGCAAATATTTTAGAAGTTTAATTGATAAATATTGACTGCCCCCGGACACTGGCCGATATCTGGAGGCTGCTGAAATTCATGACTGCGCAGCTTTATCGTATCCGTAAGACCCTGATGATTTTCGCCCTCGGCGCCGCACTGCTCATAACGTTGCTGTTGAACACAGTGCGGCAGACTTCCGGCCAGCTGGCAGTGACCCCGATCAAACCTCTCGAGATCGACCAGACGGCCGCGGCGCAGCGCCTGGCAGGCGCGATTCGGATCAAGACGATCACCTACGACGAACTGACAAGAACAAGCGCGACGGAGTTTCTCCGGCTGCACGCGTATCTGGCACAGAAGTTTCCAGGAGTTCATCGGGCGCTCAAACGCGAAATCGTCAACAACTACAGCTTGCTGTACACGTGGCAGGGCAGCGACCCGTCGGCCAGACCGATCCTGTTCATGGCGCATCAGGACGTTGTGCCGATCAACCCCGGAACACAGCAGGCCTGGCAAAGCGAACCCTTTGCAGGAACGATCAGGGGCGGCTATGTCTGGGGCCGCGGTTCGTGGGATGACAAAGGAAATTTGCTCGCGATCATGGAAGCGGTCGAACTGCTGGCAGCGAAGGGGATAAAGCCCAGACAGACGGTTTATTTCGGCTTCGGCCACGACGAAGAGGCCGGCACGCGCAACGGAGAGGACGGCGCGCGCATGATCGCCGCGCTGCTGAAGTCACGCGGGGTAAAACTCGATTTCGTGCTGAACGAGGGACTGCTGATCACGCAGGGAGTAATGAAAGGGCTGGACAGTCCGGTCGCGCTGATCGGCATTGCTGAGAAAGGCTACATGACGTTGACGCTCTCCGCTGAAGCCACAGGCGGGCACTCATCGATGCCGCCATCGCGCTCGGCGATCGGCAGTTTGAGCGCGGCGCTGAGCCGGCTCGAACAGCAGCAGATGCCTGCCTCCATTCGCGATGTGTCATCCGAGATGTTTGCCGCCGTCGCTCCCGAATTTAGTGGAATCAATCGTGTTTTCCTGTCCAATCTGTGGTTGTTCGGACCGCTGGTGCGTATGCAGCTGGAGAAGCAGCCGAGCGCCCGTGCGATGTTTCGCACAACAACCGCCCTTACTGTCATCCGCGCTGGAAACAAAGAGCAGGTGCTTCCTGTTAAAGCCGAGGCTCAGGTCAATTTTCGACTCTTGCCGGGCGATTCGCAGCAGTCTGTGATCCGTCACGCGAAAGAGGCTGTCGCCGATGATTCGATCCGCATCGAAGCCAGGGGCTGGGAAGCATCGCGCGTATCGACGACCGGTTCGGCCGCTTACCGTGCCATCAATCGCACCATCCGCGAAGTATTTCCCGGTACGATCGTCGCACCCGGCCTCATGGTCGGCGGCACCGACTCGCGCTTTATGGAGGAGATCGCTGATCATATCTACCGCTTCTCACCGGTGCGCGCAGAAATCGTCGATCTGCCGCGCTTTCACGGGATCAACGAGCGGATTTCAGTGTCAAATTTTGCGGAGATGATCCGCTTCTATCACAGGTTGTTGGCCAATGTGTCGGCGGGCGACTACGCAGAGTGAATTGAGAGGGCCCGTGCCAGAACAGGCATTTTAAATGCCGCAGCATCATGCACCTCCCTTGCTGCCGAAAATATCCGTTATGTCCAGGATTTCCGGAGTTTTTTCATAATGAGAGATTTTCTCCGACCTATCTGAGGCAGCGGTGAGTTCTTCATCCATTAAAATTCCCCGAAATCGGAAACTTTTTTTCTTTCCTGTACTGGCGAGATAAATTATCCGTGCCGTTGTTATGACAGAAAAAGAAACACCACAACCCAAAGAAGCCGTCACCCATGCCCCCTGGCAGAGAGAGTTTTTTAAGAATGTTGAGGGATTCGTCCGGTTTGGAGTTGAAGAGAATCGAGCCAAAGAACTGCTCACAACCTTCCTGAAGTTGTCTTCCACAACGCCGATGCCGGAGGTTATGGAGAGTTTCCGGTCGGAGGAAGCGCTGGAACGAGTCGGTGTGCTCACCCGCCAGAATACGGAGATCCGGGATTTTATGGCCGAATTTCTGGATCCTCTCATGGGGAACTTTACCATTGAAGGAAAGGAGAATCTTTCCTATATAATACCTCTGCTCGGCAAATATCCGATCACGCTGATATCCAATCATCTGAGTCATCTCGACGCGCCTGCGATTTACACCCTGCTTTACCGCGCCGGCGGAGAGGCGCGCAAACTGGCGGAGAGTCTGGTCTTTATTGCCGGACGTCTGGCTTTCGAGCCGGATTTCACGCGACTGGCATGCTACATGTTCGACACTCTGCTCGTCTGCTCCAAGCTGGATCTTTCAGAAAATCCTGGTATGGCGGATCTAATGACGCGCATCAACATGCGGTCCTTCCGCCATTCGCAGTCGCTGCAGAAAGAGGGCCGCGTCATCACCGTTTTCCCGGAAGGCACAAGAAGCCGCACCGGCAAACTGATCAATTTCGTCGACACGGTTTACCATTATGTGGCGAACAAAATTATCATTCCCGTCGCCCTGGCGGGAACGGAAGAGATTCTGCCGACTTCCACTTTTCTTTTTCGCGCGGCTGCGGGCAAACTCGTGATCGGGCGGCCCGTGCTTGTCGGTCATCTGTCCAAAGACAAAATGGCGACCCTGCCGGAAACAGTTCAGCATCTGGAGATCCCGGACGACGCGGACAAAAAGCAGTTCGTCATCGACAATCTGGCCCTGCTCATCGGGCAGAATCTCCACCGCCACAGACATGGCACATACAGAAATCTCTATCTCGCGGACGCGGAGGGCAACACGAATGTTCTGATTTCCAGACCGACGTCGCCGGTCGAGCGCGTCATCATCATCGGTCATTCGCCGTACGGACTTACCACCGCGGCGATTCTCGCCAACAAGAAAGTGTCGATCAGCATTTATATTGACAATGAACAGAAAGCCGCGGAGTTCAACGAAAAACGGCTCGACCTGGATCACTATCCTCTTTTCAAGCTTCCTCCCAACATCACTTTCACGGCGAATCCCGCCGATGTGCAGAGCGGAACGCTTTTCATTCAGGCGGCCCGGCCCTGGGAACTGGACCGCTACTACAGCCGTGTCAAACTCTATCTTGCGAATGCGACTGGGCCCATCGTCAATGTCGTCAAAGGTTTCACAGGAACAAAATCCGGTCTGATCCTTTCCGACCTGGAGCAGTTCTATGGAATGGATCCAATGAGGTTCGCCGCTCTTGCCGGCGCGAATTATCCGGATCAAATCATGGAGAGAAAACTGAGCGGCTTTGAAATCGCATCGGCGAATCCTGACTGGGTCAATCATCTGTGCATGCTGTTTTCGACGGGCTATGTTTTTACGCGGCCGGCCGTGAATCCGGACGATGTGCGCGGCGTCCAGCTGGGCGGGGCTCTGAAAAATATTTACGCGCTGGGTATCGGGCTTCTGGACGGTTACTATGAAAAAAATCTCGGCGGCAACTCCGACAATTCGCTCTTTCACGTATCCAATCGCATCTTCCGTGAAATGACAGATCTGGGCCGCGCTCTTGGCGGGAAAGAATCGACCTTCACAGGACTTTCGGGACTTACGGATTTAATGCTGAGCTGTTTCGGCCAGGACGCGAGAGACAGACAGTACGGACACGATTTTATCTACGGCATAGCGGATCCGGAACACAAATCGCCGGGTCTGTTCGGCATTCGCGCCCTGCCAGGCATGATCACGATCGATCCAGAAAAACATCCGGTTGTCTCCACAATACATGCAATCATGGTGCAGAAAAGAAATATCGAAAAAGTGATGACGGAAGTTGTGTACAGACTGCGGAGATTCTGAGAGAAACCACAATAGCAGTCACACCGAACCAACGGAAACACAGAGAGCCGACTTTGTCCGCTGGAAAACGGCGGCGCCGGTCTGGGATGGACGCTTGTGAGCGTTCTCAGCGGCAGCGGAAGTATTTCCAATGCAACGGTTGTGTCATCACAGCAGGCTTCCGGCGCGAGCGACACTCAGCTCCTGAATCTTCAGGTGACAACGTCCTCCGCGATGACCGTAAGCACAATCACGAACGGATTCACGAGCGCGGGCGCGCCCAAAGCTGATTTTCTTTTTGTAGTGGACAACTCCGGATCGATGGCGCAGGAGCAGACAGCCGTTTCAAATGTTGCCGGATCGTTTTTCGACCGCATGACTCAGACAGCGGCTGATTTTAAGATCGGTGTAATAACCACTGACAGCGCGTCTCTTCGCAGTCCGGGATTCACAAATGTGAAAACACAATTCACATCAGAGATTGCCGCAGGCATCAATGGAAATAATATTGAAAGCGGACTGCATTTCGCCGGAACAGCTCTTTCTCCGGGCAATTCAGTAAATTCAGCGGGTTATCCGCGCGCAGGCGGAGCCGCGTCGAGCTTCTGCTCCAACGGTTTCAGCGCCTTCTTGAATATAATCGCCACGCAGGGAATCGGCGCAGCGACACCGTACCAGCTGACAAAGACTCCGATTTCCAGTTCGCTCTCTGTCAAGGTGAACGGAACACCGTCGACTCGCAGTTCGACAAACGGTTATCTGTACGACTCTGTGAGCAATTCCATCATTTTCACCGGCAGCTCAATTCCGCCGGCGGGCGCGGCGATCAGTGTGTCTTACAACCTGTTCGACGCCAACCAGAGCTCACTCGGAGCGAGTCTGTTTGGAGCAGGCAGGACTGGATGGGTTTTGCTGATCGGAACAGGTTTTATTGCAATATTTGCGCTGGGCGTGATTGCGATCCTGCGCCGGCGAAAGAGACTTGCTGCATAGAGTCAGGCAGGTTGAAGCGAAAATTTTTTATGAAAATTGAATCTTTCTAAGCAAACCGGCCGCGTATCGCGGCCGGCTGCAGGTGTTATTCGGTTACACTTCTTTCAGGTGCCTCATCGAATAATATGCGATCCATACCGTACCCACCAGAACAGATAGATACGCAAGAATCGAAGTTCCTATGTCCATAACAGGCATGACAGCCGCTATGAAACCGATTTTTACTGAGGTTATTCTCGTAATTTCGCCGAGAAGAAGGAACAAACCTCCGAGCCCGAAAAGATGGTAAATCCTTCGGCCATTTACTGTGGTTTCCTTTGCAAATCTGGCAAATACCGGCACAGCCAATAAAGCCAGTGCAAAAATGGTGATCTCGTTCATATCCGCAACCTCCAGGAGCTGGGCTCCTACAATTATTGAGTAGGGGACTGTCACAACAATCGCCCATAGTTTATTATATTTTCTTTCAATTTCGAAGCGGCCCCAAGCTCTACTTGAGAGCAATTTGCCTATTTTTTAAGCATATTGGATGTTTCTTGAGTGAAAAAAAAAGACATTTCCATGTTTTTAGAATAATTCTAACTGGCATACATCTTGCATCTCCGCTGTCGGACCGTCAGGTCCAAATCTAATTTGTGCGAGATATAAATTTCGCACTGCAGGAGTTGCATATGCTATTGAAAACGCAGGTATATGTTGTTGCCCTGTTTTTCGGTCTTATTTTGAGTGCGAGTGTTGTGAACGCCCAGGCAACCAATCCTACGCTTGAAAAGCGGATACAGGATCTGGAGGCGTATGTAAACAATACGGCACGGGTGACCGAAACGGGAACATCGAAGGTGAGCGGTCCGGGACCGGGGCACAACGGCTGGATGATGGTGGCCACGGCGCTGGTGTTGTTCATGACGCTGCCAGGTCTGGCGCTTTTTTACGGCGGTCTGGTCCGCTCTAAGAATATACTTTCCGTTCTGGCGCAGTGCTTCGGCATTGCGGGCCTCGTGACGATCTTGTGGTGGGCTGTTGGCTACAGTCTGGCCTTTTCCTGGTCGAATTACGACGCGAACGGAGCGGGCATGGCCGGCTCGACAATACTGGGAAGCTTGAAGTTCGCTTTTTTTGACGGAGTCGACTCCATGCCAAACGGCGACTACTCTGCCTGGATTTCGCACAATGTCTTTTCAATGTATCAGATGATGTTCGCAATCATCACGCCGGCTCTGATAATCGGCGCGATCGCAGAGAGAATGAAATATTCAGCGCTCATGCTATTTGTGGTTGGCTGGATGTTCATCGTATACTTTCCCATGGCTCATATGGTATGGGGGATTGACGGCGCGATGAACGGCATCTGGAATCCCAACGCATCTATCAAGGCGATCGATTTTGCCGGTGGAACCGTGGTCCACATGACTTCCGGCTGGTCGGCGCTGGTACTGTGCCTGATTCTGGGCAAGCGTCTTGGATTCGGCGTGAAAAATATGAGTCCTCACAATCTGGTGCTGACAATGATCGGAACCGGAATGCTCTGGGTCGGATGGTACGGTTTCAATGCGGGAAGCGCGCTGGCCTCGGACACAGTTTCGTCCAATGCCTTCACGACAACGACTCTCGCCACGGCAACCGCCGCTTTCGTGTGGCCGCTGATTGAATGGATCCTGAAAGGCAAGCCGACCGTTCTCGGTTTCTGTTCGGGAGCCGTCGCCGGGCTTGTCGTTGTGACGCCTGCCTGCGGTTTCATTAACACAAAGGGCGCAATGATTATAGGAGTGCTTGCAGGAACAATTCCATTCTTTGCCGTGTACAAGCTGAAAATATGGCTGGGATACGACGATGCTCTGGATACATTCGGCGTGCACGCCGTCGGAGGAACGCTGGGCGCTCTTCTGACAGGCATACTTGCCGTTTCAAGCCAGCTGCCGGACGGAACACCCAACCCTCTGTCGGTCAACGGCAACATGGGGAATGTCAACGCCCTGATCAACGGCGGAATGCTCTGGCTCGAACAGCTCAAGGCAATCGGCATAACACTTGGTATTGCGATTGTCGGCAGCACAGCGCTGGCGTATCTGCTCAAGTTCACCATAGGCCTGAGGCCGGTGGAATCCGTAGAAATTCAGGGATTGGATGTTGCAGAACACGGCGAGGAAGGCTACAACGGCTTCCAGCTGTTTGTCGAGTAATCGAATCGGGATATAAAGGAGAACTGCTATGAAATTGATTACAGCAATGATACAGCCGCATAAACTGCAGGATGTGAAGGACGCGCTCTTCCAGGTGGGAGTCACAAAAATGACCGTGACAAACGCCCTGGGCTGCGGCCAGCAGAAGGGCTTTGACGAAAATTACCGGGGCACCGTGCTTGAGGTAAATCTGTTAAAGAAAGTGATGCTTCAAATTGGCGTGAATGAGGAATACGTGGAACCCACGATCAAGGCCATCATTGACGGAGCCAGGTCGGGAAAAATCGGAGACGGAAAAATTTTCGTGACCGAGCTCAAAGAGGTGATACGAATTCGCACGGGCGAGAGAGGAAAGGCCGCTATAGGCTAGGACGCTCGGCGCTCTTTCTTCAATCAACGAGTGAGGGGTGCCTTCCGAGCGCGTGGGCGGTCCGCCGCCAGCGCGAAGGGAGGTATCCCGAACGAGTATCCGCTGCCAGCCCGAAGGGAGATGTCCTTCGCGAGTCGACGGCGTTTTTTTACTATCGGCCCGGTAAAAAACGCATCTGCCGGTAAACTGTTAATTCCCGACTTTACAGCCATACCCTGTAACAAATCAATTTTAAATGCAATTACGATGGGTAGTGGTTTCCAGGGAAATTGGAATTGGGTCTAAATGCCAATTAATGAGCATTCTCAGGCCTGTGCAGGCCCGGCGCGTCGGGAACTTCAGGATTGACATTGATGGAATAGATAAAATTGGGCTGAACAGCCTCGATCCCCGGCGTCAATTTTGCCAATTTCTCCACTTCGGCAAGACCCGGGTCGTTCGTAACTTTTACCAGGAACAGTCGGTCGGATACCCGCGAAATTTCACGCACTCCCAGAGACGACAGTGCGGTTCTGGCGGCGGATTCTCCGTGGCCCGGTTTTACAGTGACCAGATATTCATTGGGGACCGTTTGCTGGATCGGCTTAGACTGACCTGGCGTTAAATTTCCAGGTCTCTGCGAATGAGCGCTCCGCGCGCAGAACAATACAAGCCCGACCGCGATGATAAAAAATACTGGAATAACCGACGGCAAAAGAGCGGAGCGGCATCGGTTTTTTTTGGGTGTGCCGGCCGGCATTGGCCTGTATGCACTTATACCAAGCATATGCTTACAATTCTTCATAGCTCATGGCTTTCAGGCTCTAACGGGCTGACGAGAATCTAAATTTTATGTGACTCTTATCCTGTCAAGCGAAATGTCCCCAATTCGCGTCACCCTTCAATCCTTCGTGCATCCCTACGAGGATTTATTTGCAGCGCTCTTTTATTCGCGCCATTGCGAAAAGCCGGAGGAAATCTGCCGCAATGCAAACTGCCCCTGACTGCAAGAGAGGAAAAAAAGTGAGATCCAAGATCACGACAGACTCAGGGAATATTTTCAATTCGACAGAACGTTTCGAAAGGAAGGACCCGGATATTTCCATCAAGGTAATCTTTTGTGCCGCGATGGATCTGGTAGTATTTCGGTATGCCGGTTCTTTCAGAAAAGTAGCGGATATGCCGGCTGATACTTCCCTCGCCTGTTTTACATTCCACTGCAAACAGAGGCTTTTTATTCTGAATCACGACAAAATCGATTTCCCTGAGGTCTGTGTCTCGAATGTATCGCAGCTCCATGCTGTGCCCCTCGGTGTCCTCAAGCAGATGACAGAATTTCAGCAGATGGCCTGCGACAAGATTCTCGAAACGGGATCCGTAATTTTCAATTTCTGACCAGTCCCACAGGTAAAGTTTGGCTGATTTTTTTACAGCGCGAATCCTGGGAGCGCCGTAAGGATAAATCCTGTAACAGTAATAAATCATTTCCAGAATCCGCAGCCAGCGCGCGACTGTATTGGGAGACACTTCCAGATCCTCTGAAAGGCTTCTCACAGACAGCACGGATCCGACTCTTGAAGAAAGAGCGTCAACCAGAAGCTCAATAAGCGAAAGCTCTTTCACTGTCTCCAGATCGCGAAGATCCTGATATACGACGCGGTTTTTTCTTTCTCTGTGCCATCTGCGGAGTGTGCGAACAGTGCCTTCCAGATAAGGTTCGGGGAAGCCTCCAAAACAAAACAGCCGCTCTGTCGTCTCCCTTTTGAGATGCCTGTCGATTTCTCGCAGTGTAAAGGGATGCAGCCTGTAGTAATGGTATCTTCCGAAAAGAGAGTCCCCGCCTCTGCGAAAATGATCCAGCCGCGCCGAGCCGGTTACCAGAACCGAAAGTTTTCTGTGATATTTGTCAAACAATCCTTTCAGCAGCGTCCGCCATCGCGCATACTTGTGTACTTCATCAAGCACGACAACTTTCAAATCCGGATTGATTTCATGTTTTTTTATTGATTCTCTGTCCTGCAGATCGTCCCAGTTGAAATACTGATTCTCTTCTGTTATGAAGGTTCTGGCCAACGTGGTTTTTCCCACCTGGCGGGGGCCGCCTATAAACACCATCTTTTTTCCCAGATCCTGCTTGATCGAATCCCGGATTGTCCTGGCAATATTCATACAACTGAATTTTACACATGAGTATTATTCAGTCAACTGAATTATTTACATATTTTGCAGCAACAGGCGTTTTGCCAGAGATTTCGATCTTACGAATTTCGATACACCCGGATTATCGCCAGACCTCAGGCAGTTGCGCGCCGGCCCAATTGACTACGGCGTAACCAGCGACACACCGCTGATATCGGGAATCTGTTTTAGCGCTCCGAACGCGTCCGCGACTTTTCCAGACTTCGTCGTGCTCGTCATGGAAGTCGCCGCGTCTCCGCCGTTCAGAATAGCGTTGACCACATCCGTATAGGTATAAAGCGGGTTTCGCGCGCGGATCATGGTCGCAATCCCGGCGACATGAGGCGATGCCATGGAGGTTCCATTCAATACTCCGTAGGCGGTATTCGAAATTTGTTTGCCGGTTACGGAAAGTGTGCTCAGACTCGCGCCGTCGCCCGAGTTATTTGTAGTGGCGTCCGTTTGCATAAGAAATCCGATGGCGCATGTCGAAGTCATGCATCCAGAAGAGGTTATGTCAAAAGTTTTATACTCATAATACTGAGCTGTGTTCGCCAGCCCGGAGTATGACACAATCTGAGTTCCGGACGAGAATGGATCCCCTCCGGTGGATTTGTAATTCACATTGAGATTGTCGGTCGCGTCTTTCAGGCCGTACCATACATAGAAATTCAAGGACACATAGTCGTAACCGGACATGCCTGATAAATTCAGATCCTTATAAACTTTGTCTGTGCGACTGTTGCCCACGCTCCCGCTGCCCATCGAACACCAGGTTGTCCCCGCTGCGGATCCCGGGTTTCCCATCTGTGCGATGGTTCCATAGCCATGAAATCCACCGAAGTTGCACAATTGATAAGACCAGTAATTGGATGGTGATGTTGTCCAGCCGGAAGAAAAACTGTCGCTGACAGTTGTAACGGTCAGATATGTGCTCAGAACGTTCGTTCCCGGGGCGCCGATATCTACTTTCCGGCTGGCGGCTGTGCCGTTCGTGTCACGGTCTGAAAAAGACGCGATGCTGTACGCCTGGTCCACCGCGGCCACGCAGATAATATTCGCATCCGGGTAGTCGCAGGGATAGCTGGATACCGTGTTGTGATCGTATGTAGAATTTCCCGCTGAAATTACAACGACCACGTCGTTGGTTACAGTCGTGTCAAGAGCGAGATCGAAGGCGTCGCCCAGGGAACCGCCGGGGCCGCCCAGCGACATATTAACAATTTTCGCGTTTCCGTTTCCAGCGCCAGTCGCCGTCGCCCAGTTCAGGCCTTCAATAATATCAGCGGTGGAACCAGATCCGTTCGCGCCCATGACGCGTACAGCAAGAATTTTCGCAGTCCAGCAGACGCCCGTCGTGCCCTTGCTGTTGTTTCCAATCGCTCCAATTGTCCCGGCGACATGTGTCCCGTGTCCGTTGGGATCGATAGGATCGGCGTCTCCCGCGCCCACGAAATCACAACCAACACTGCCGGTCCCCACCGGGCAGGTATAGGTGCCTGTCGCCATGTTTGTGGACAGGTCCTCGTGGTTGTAATTCACACCGCTGTCGATCACAGCCACAACCACGGATGTACAATTTGTAATGGTATTCCAGGCAGTCTCCGCATCCATATCCAGGCCGGAGGTGCCGGGATTGTTTGTGGAATAAGCCGGACTGGTGATTGTCTGTGCCGTATTTTTCAAGCCCCACAACTGCCCATAACTTGTGTCATTGGGGGCAACGTTTATATGGTAGATATAATTGGGCTGCACAAATTCCACGGACGGATCGGATGAAATATCCGCTATTGCCTCCTGAACGCTCTGTCCTTCGCGCAACTTTGCCAGGTGCAGCGGTCCTCTGTGATGCGGCATGTGCTGGATATCCCTGACGACGCCGGCCGTCATTCTGTGGGTGTAATAAGGGGCGGACGACGGGTTCACATGATTCTTATACTGGATCAGCACTTCGCCCGGAACAAACTCAATACTGGGTCGGACTCCCGACAGCCTTTGCTGGTTGAAATTCTCAACATTGGGATCCGCATACAACGCCGCGAATGTTATCATAGCGCCGATGAATACTTTTATTGCAAGGGATTGATCCGAGATTTT
The DNA here is from genome assembly GCA_009885105.1 of Spirochaetia bacterium. Lineage (GTDB taxonomy): Bacteria > Spirochaetota > Leptospiria > Leptospirales > Leptonemataceae > VFLI01. The sequence goes on from VFLI01000002.1 coordinate 45,055, forward strand.
TTTCCAAATTGTTTTCATAAAGCTGCCTTTTTTTCCATTCTATGGTGTTACAAACTATGGTGTTACACTGAACTCAGACGATAAAGTCGCGCCGGACGCACCTGCCGGGCGGATTGAGCTGTAAGGCTGAACCTTAGCGTAGTATGTGCAGCCCGCTGTCCGGCCTGAGATCACGCCCGTTGTTGTGGAAGTGGTGTTCGGAATATCCTTCACTCCCGGACTCGACACTGTCACTCCTGGTGAGACGTCGAAATAAATCCTGTGGCCTCCGCCGGTCGCGTTCCGCACGTCATAAGAACGGTTGGCTGTCCATGACATCGTTATTGTCGTAGCGCCGGCACAGGACATGCAGCCCGTGCAGGCGATCGCCACGTTTGTCACGTTTCCGTTGGCGAGATTTCCCGATCCATTCGTGACATTGCAGGATAGGTTCGCGTATGTTTCTGAGGAGACAGTCACGCTGTAAGCGGACAGATCGTTTTGCGCCGGGAATGTAAAATTGAACGAACCGCTGCTGCTCACTGTCTGCGTGTTGGCTGCATTGTTTTGCACCTGTATCGTTTGATCCGAACACAGTCCCGTGACCGTTCCGCCGACAGTGAATGTGTTAAAAGCGCAACTGACAGTGACATTCGTTACATTCGCGCCGGCGATCGTGCCGCTTCCATTTGTCACAGAGCATGTTTTGCCGATGCCGGGGACGACACTGCCGCCCGATACAGTCACGGCGTACGTAGAGCCATCGTTCAGCGTCCAGTCAAAATTCGGATCGGCAAAAGTGATCGTATCATTGCTTCCGCCGTTCATCAGGAGAGTGAACGATTCGCCCGAAAGAAGGCCGGTCACCGCGCCGGAAACGTGGTACGGATTTGTTGTACATGTTATCGTAACGTTCGATATATTGGCGCCCGAAACTGTCTGTGTTCCATTGGTGACTCCGCAAGTCTGATTCAGGCCGGACGGATTTTGATTCACAACGACAACCATATTCGTTCCATTCGCCACAGCCTGCGTGAAGCTGAACGACGTGGCGCCGGAAGGCCCGGCCGGAGGCGGATTGTTGTATGTCAGCGCCTCTCCCGTATTGTTGAGTTTTATCTGCAGGCCGTTTCCATTCAAGCCTGTGTAGTTACCGCTGATCGTGTAGAAATCCGGGGAGCAAATCACATTTACTGTAATATTCGCACCGCCAGCCACACCGGTATTTCCAGATGGTGTGCAGGTTTGCGCCGGTGAAGCCGGCTGAGTTTTTACAGTGACATTGTAACCCGCCCCGACAGGACCTGTGTGGAGAAACTGCCTGTTTTTGGCGAATCCCCGGGAGCGGCCCCCGTGCCCGTAACCGTAAGATTGTTTGTACCGTTATTTTGAAAAACAACAGCTGATCCGGTAAAAAGCGGTCCGGTCACACTCACACTCAAAAGTCTGGTGGTTGTGCTGCAGGCGACCGCCACATTTGTCACGTTCGACGAGGCCAGGGTCCCCGAATTTGCAGACGCCATACAATTTGTGCCGGTGGCCGCCGTCGTGAGAACAGAATACGAAGCGCTTTCATTCAGTTTGGTCGTGAAAGTGAAAGACGAATTGGTGGAAACCAACACAGTCTCCGATCCGTTCAGCTGAATCGTAACATTTTGCCCGCCACTCAAACCCGTAACGGTTCCCCCGACTGTGTAGGTGGGCGCTGGCGGAGTTGGACCAAGACCTAAAATGACGAGCCAGCTCATATCCGGACCCTTGGTTCCGGGGCAGGCCGCAAGGTTTAGTAGTGCTGTTAAGAATATGATTTTATGAAATTGTTTCATTATTTTGCGTCCCCTGCGCTTTATCGTGTATCTTTACTATGAAGATGGGCGCGGTTTTTTCCTAAAAAAAATTGTAGAAACCAATTTTTTCTACATTAATAAAATAAATCAACTTATTTTATTAATTTGCTCGAAAAAAAATAGTCGCCAAAATCTACTTTATTGAGGGTGAAAGGGGGCCTATATGAGACATAATCCGGCCATTGTGCGTTCTACCCAGATCTGCTCAATGCTCCTCGGAAGGTGTTTGGATTTTAGTTGTCCGCGGACCATCTTCCGGCGCCTCTGCGCCGATCAGCAAGGAATCCGAGGTCCACCTGTATACGCTAACCTACAGGTTTATCTGCCACTCGTTCTGTTTGAGTTTGAACTGATAATAGCCGGCAATCATCATGTCCATGGAATACAAAGCTGTGCGCAGATTCTGATAAACAAGACGCATTGCCTTAATCTGAATTTCAGGAGCCGTGTTGGTCAGATTTTCCATCAGTCTGAAATTATGACGGCGAGTTTCCAGTTCCAGAGCCTGAACATTCTGGGCATACAGCCGAATCAATTTTCTGGTGTACTGATCCGGATTGTACACGCTTCGTATCATGGAATCCAGAACGAGACAATTCATCTGCTGTTTGTCATCATAGTGCAGACTCAAAATGATCTTAGAATTTACAAAAACGCCGTCCCCCCAGGCGCCCGGAACATCTTCAATAATAATTTCATGGTAGCGCGAAAGCTGGGGATACAGAGTAATAAGAGCCAGATGCTTTTTCTCTACTTCCCCCATTGCGGTTTTTACATTCTGAATTTCAATTAAGAGAAGTCTGCGGATTTCACGCCAGTATTCCACTTCCTGGGGATTGTTGCCGTCGCTGCCCATCGATGATGTGTTCTGGAGCACCGGAGAATCTGTGGAGTTGAGTTTTAGCAGCTCGGGATTGGTGCATTTGCGAAGTACGTCCGTTGGCTCCCTGAGTCGAACGCTTGTGTTTGCCGCCGGCGTTCCGCCGGAAGGCGTCTGAGCCTGCAGGGTCGCCGCGAAAAGTGCGATACCCGCAATTGCGGACATTGCAGCTGGAATAATATCAGACGGTCGTTTCATGGCGAAATTCTCCTGTATGACTTATTCGGTTCTAGCACTTAAGATATTTAAGGGCAAGTAAAAAAAAATTCAAAAACAGGTTTTCTATGAGTCCGGGCCCATAGTGGAAGCATTTATGCGACATAATCAGGAGAGCGGCTTCATTCCTGATTGGCGCTCAGGCCCACCGGAACAGGTTTGCAGGAGCGGATCACTGAAGTGTACATGTAGGACAGAACTGTAAAACTTGTATTCGGACGCAGATCACAGGGAGTCAGAAGCAGCGCGACAAAACATCCGTCAATGCTGTCTTTGTTGTAATGCGGCTTGTCCAGTTCATTGGGGATTACAAAATCCTGGGCATACAGAGCAGCATTTGCATTGTCCGGACACAGAACCATGTTGATTCCCACAGCGGCGCGGAGCATTGCCTTGGCCTGCCCCCTGTTGATTATTTTGCCGTGATAAACCAATTCCAGTTCTTTGTCTCCCATTTGACCGCAGAAAAGACCCAGAAGGCTCAAAAGGAAAAACAGGGCGTAATTCTTCATCCGTTTTCCAGAAATTCGAGGACCGCAATATTTCGCCACTTAGTTTTAGATTGCCAGCAACGGCCGGGCGTTCATTTTTCGACAGGGTTTTATTATGAATACAAACAATTCCTGGAAACGTCGCATCCGATACGTGCTGATTGTTCTGATCATTCTGACAGCATGGATCTACGGAAGATCCTGGTGGGTAAAAAGAGTGCCCGCGCCGACGGCCGAACTGGCGCAGCAGGCTGCAAAGGTCCGTATTCTGCGGGACGAATGGGGCATCCCGCACATATTCGGAAAAACTGACGCAGACACGGCATTCGGACTGGCCTACGCGCATGCCGAGGATGATTTTGCCACAATTCAGGAAACACTGGCATCCGGGCGCGGATCTCTCTCACTGCTGGAACTTTCAAAGAAGGGTATAGGAAACGATTACTATTCCGGGATGTTTCGTATACGCGAAGAGGGCGTTCGCGAGTACGAACGCCAGCTGTCGCCCGCCACTCGCGCTCTACTGGAAGGATACGCCAGAGGCTTGACCTACTATGCAATGAAGCATCCGAATGAAGCAGACGGAAGACTGATGCCTTACCGCGGCATTGACATTGCCACAGGATTCGCGCACCGTCTTCCCATGTTTGAGGGACTGCTGCAGCAGATGCTGTCCCTTCGCGGCGAAAGTTTCAATCCGGAGGAAGTTGTTTTTATATCGCCGTCTTCCGCCTCTATGGGCAGCAATGCCCACGCTGTGGCGTCCGGAAGGTCGGCCGACAGAACGGCTCGGCTGAATGTAAATTCGCACCAGCCCTGGACCGGCTCCGTCGCCTGGTATGAAGCTCATCTGCATTCGGAAGAAGGCTGGAATATGACCGGAGGTCTTTTTCCCGGAACGCCGCTGGTGCTGCTGGGTCACAACGATCATCTGGGATGGGCGCATACCGTAAACCGGCCGGACCTGGTTGACACCTACAGGCTTGAAGTTGACCCGTCTGATGCCTCAAGGTACCGTGTCGACGGGCAGTGGCTGAAATTCGAAGAATGGGAATCTCCGATTTCGGTTGATCTGAAGCTGTTCACATTCACATATCATGCGCGCATGCGCGAAAGCATTTTCGGACCGGTGATGCAGACTGATAAAGGAACTTTTTCTTTCCGGGTGGCCGGACGCGGCCAGCTGATGAAAGCCGTTGAGCAGTGGTACAGGATGAACAAAGCGTCAAACTTTGGCCAGTGGCAGAACGCCATGCGAATGCAGGCGATTCCCATGTTTCACACGATCTACACCGATGCGCGCAATATATTTTATGTTCATAACGGACTTCTGCCGCTGCGGCAGGACGGCTTTCAATACAGCGGCATCGTGCCGGGCAATACACGAAAATCACTCTGGACGCGCTATCTTCCCTACGATCAGCTTCCGAGCGTTTTAAATCCTCCTTCCGGTTTTGTACAGAACTGCAATTCCAGCCCCTATCGCACGACTACGGGCCCGGGCAATCCTGACCGGGCGCGTTTCTCGCCGAACTTTGGAATCAACGAACGCATGACCAACAGGGCGATCCGATCTCTGGAGCTGTTCGGCGGCGACACTTCCATTTCTATGGAAGAATTTTTCCAGTATAAATTTGACCGGCAGTATTCGCGTCGCGCGCCGATTTTTTCCGAAGCTGTCGACATTTTATTAACACAGTTTCAGCCGCGGTCGGAATTCGAGAAAGAAGGAATCCGTCTTCTAAAAAGCTGGGACGGCCGCGTTGATGATGATTCGCGGGCAGCCCTGCTTGCCATCCTCACCTGGCGGCCGATCTGGCGGTCGATTGAAATCGAGCTTTCAAAAAATCCGCCGGATCCCGTGATCACATTCCGCCGCGCGATGGAGTATCTCATCCGGCACTACGGTAAGCTGGATGTGCCTCTCTCTCAGGCGCAGAGATTGCGGCGGGGGAATGTGGATCTGCCCCTGGGCGGCGGACCCGATATTCTAAACGCTGTATATTTTACTGAAAAAGAAGGACGTCTTGAGGGCTGGGCCGGCGACTGTTACATCATCATAGTGGAATTCGCGCCCGACGGCGTGCGATCCTGGTCCCTGCACCAGTACGGAGAATCCAATCATCCGGATTCAAAACACTATTCCGATCAGGCCTCTATGTTCACACAGCGGCTGATGAGAAAAACACTTCGCTCCGAAGCGAAAATCCGCGAACATTTGGAGAGGGAGTATCATCCAGGCGAGTGATGATAGTGCCCTCGAAGGGAGCGGCGAGCCTCATGCATCGCCGAATTCGCGGAAAAACATTACGGTTATCAGAATAAAGCCAAGAGAACTGGCGACGGTTCTAAAAAATCCGGGGATCGGGCCGTAATCAGCGGCCAGCATCAGCTGCGCAATTCCGGCCGAAACAGCAAGCACGATAACGAACACAGCGGAAAGCGGGAATTTCGGCCTTTCGAGTCTTCCGCCTTCGCGCAGCATGATGAAATACTGCCGTGACAGCCATATATAACCGATCATTGCGAGAATGGAAGCGTCGCCCAGAATATCTGATTGGGTCAAAAAAAAGTCATACAGACCGTGCAGAAGTATCATGAGGCCGAAGGTCTGAAAAAAGATTTCCCATTCGCTCCGTTTGAAGGCGTAAAATAAAGACGTTCCGCAGAAAGCGGTGAGCGTCATATGAAAAAAATTCGCGGTGAGAAATCTGCCCATCACCGCTATGCCGCCCTGCATATTATAGTAGAGAACATTTTCTTCAATCGCAAATCCCAGCCCCACGATGGACATCAGAATCACTATTTTCAAGTGTTCCATTTTTCTCAGAAAAGGAAACAGCGCCGCGGCGAATAGAAGCTTCAGAGTCTCCTCCCGCAGCCCCACACCCAGCACAAAATACAGCAAATCAATAATTACTGTTTTTTTAATTCGGCTGTACGGGAAATAATTTTCCTCAATCACAACGACTAAAATTGTAACATATGTGCTGGCCGCGCCCAGGAAAAGCGCCGGCAGTATTAAAAGTTTTTCACGAAATTTCCACCGCCAGGCATTGCCGAGGTGGAGGCACAGTATGAGCCATCCGAATCCCGAAACAGCGGCTGCAAGCACATACTCCCACGAATACTTCTGAAATTGGCTGCGAAACAGCGGGAATGCCATTTTCTGATACTGTCCTTCTTTCAGAAAAAACTTGTAATGAAGCTCATCCCCCGCAGTCTGAAAGAACGCCGGATCACGCATGGCGGCGCAAAACTCGGTGTACAGCTCTGCGGACAATTGCGTCTCCAATATTTTTCTCCGCACTTCATCCGAGGGACGAAGCCGGTTGGATTTCTTGTAACATTCGAGCGCTTCAATGTTCTCATCCATGATCGCCAGCACATCGCCTGCATCGGCCAGCAGGAGTGAGTCAGAGGTCGTACCGACGGGATGGAAGCGCGCGCCGGTCTGGACCTTTGTTGTTCTATACAGAGTCCGCAGCCTGGATGACTGGCCGGACTGATCCATGAGCGCAAAAAGCTCTGCTTCCGATAAGAAGGAGGGCGTGTAACCTGGCATCGAGGGATCGGGGTTCTCTTTTCTTTGATGATTTCTTTCCCCTATCAGGATTTTCCAGGCCTGGCTGTCATTGATTTTGTATTTCAGATAAGCGCTGAGAAATTTTTCTCCGACAAAGTAATTTATTTGATAGAGTTCTCTGGATTTCTGTATACTATCGATTTCTTTTTTTTGCAGCGACCACAGAACCGAAGATGCAAAAAAAACAGAAAAGATCAGAATAAACAGAAGAAAAAGCCGGCCCGGTCCGAATCGATGTTGCATATGGTTTCAACTTTTCAGGAAAGCAAATTCAAAGCATCCCGTTTTTTCTGTCAATACAGTAATATATCTCCCTCAGAACCAAACTCCTGCGCGCACAAAATAGTGCGTCGTCTTCCGCGAATACTCGGCAATGCCCTGCGGATTCAAGAGCCTGTACTGGTCCGTGTATTCGGATTTTGTTCGTTCATTTCCGAGAACATCAACATAGGATTTTCCAGGCCCGCCGGAAGAATCAGTGTAAGAAAAGAATTCTGCGCCAACCGTGATTTTGCAGTTTTCAAGAAGCGTGAAGTCGGCACCGGCCGCTATTTTACGAAAAACAGACTTGTCTTCATAGGCGAAACGGTCCGGCGTATTGAAAATCAGCAGAGGTGATTGAATACCAGGAGACGGCGGACTGACATAGGGCTCAATAAGCTGCTCCCGGCTCCTCGTTGCCGTGAGTCGTCCATTGCTGCCGGTTCCAAAAGTAAAACGCGTGAAAAATTTGATTCGAGCCGGCCCGACCGTGAATCCCAGATACTCGGCTATCCCGATTTTATCCGCCTCATAGCGCACAGCACGGCCGGGCGCGAGATCCAGAGTGCGGCCCCCCAGATCCCGCATCCAGAAAACACCCCCTGTGATTTTTAAATAGTCGGATATTCGCAGACCGAATTCACCGCCGTAGTATTCGTTACGGAGCGAACGCAGATCTTTTTCAAGATTTGTGGCGGCATTGCCGTCCGAGGCAAGACACGGTGTTCTTCCCTCACGGCATTCATTGCCGGAAAAGCCGGCAATATTCGCCCGGCGATAGTACAGATGGGCCTCAAATCCGAGGATTTCTCCCGACGGCGGCTCAAAACTGACGCGTCCGAGCGCGTCGAAACCGCTCGATTCTTTACCCTGCGCCTGGAGAGCTCCTTCGCCGTTCGCTCCCATCAGATGCACAGCAAACCAGTTGTAACGCATAAACCAGCTTAAGCCGATATCAGAACGATTGGGCGTTAACTGCAGCTCCTCCGGCGCTCCGAAAAGATAATGGACCTGGTCCGATTTCTTAAAGAAATAGTACATTGGAACTTCCTGGATACCCAGCCGAATTCCATTGAATAAGTTTCCCGATTGAAATCCCTTCTGAATATACGCGTTGGACACATACACCAGATACGGATCAGCTTTGGCGCCGCTGTTGAGCGCCGTATCGCGGCTCAGTTCATGATTGCGAATCACATCGGCCTGAAATGCCGCTTCAATATTCGAATCTTTCCACTCCTTGGAAACCCTCAGATGGCTGCGACGGAGCGTGAATCCGTAACTGTCGTCTGGCAGTCTCAATCCCACACCAGAATGCACATCCCTGTCTCGATTCTCGTAAGCGGGATTGATCAGAGTCTGAACTCGAAATCCATTGTAGTCTTCCGCATCTTCTGTTGTGGTGACGATGTCCTCCGCGCCGGCCGCGGATATGCAAAGGAAGAAGAGAAGCGCGGCGGCCACGGAAATGATATATATTTTATATTTATATATTTTGTATTTATATATTTTGTATTTTATCATACATTTATCCTAGAATACTATTGACGTCCGTAAAAAATACTGCCGTGAATTTCGCGAGTACGGCGTGATCCCCTGCGCCGGCCCTCCCGGCAGAAACTGTGAGCGAAAATCATCCTGAGTGCGCTGGCGACCGGACGGATCGACGTAGACTTTGTCCTCTTCGCCAGTCGCTCCGAAAAGGCGGGTATTCTCAAGACCGATCGAAAATGACCATCGTTCATCAAGGCGATATTCCATACCGTAGAGGTCTTTCTTGAAGAAGGATCTGTCGCCGTACAGCGTGGTTCCCGGCGTGCGGAGCCGGCCCTGTTCATCAAAATTCGCCTGTATTAGATTGATGTGCGAACGGGCCGCTGTCAGATAACCTGTGCTGCCCGTTCCCGCCTGGTAGCGGTAGAATAGAGTAAAATTTCGAAATCCGGTCCTGAGATACATAAATACAACCTGCCCCTCCGCCGGAGGTCTGTACACGGACATGTTGAACGGATGCAGAGAATCCACAATTTTTCCGCCGGGATTTTCAATCACGTAACCTCCCAGAGAAAACCCGATACCCGAATCGACGGAGGGATTCTGTCTGTAGGTAAACTCCGTTCCGTATATTCTGTCCTGATTGCTGTGCGGTTCAATATTCCGAAGCGTCAGTGCGTTTCCGTCATCGCGAAGGCAGTTGCTTCGTCCTTCCTGACATTCTCCGCGGGTGATTCCGAGAATATTTTTCCATCGGTAAAAGAAATGAAATCCAAAATGAAACCGGCCGATACGCCCCGTCGGCACGGCTGAGAAGCGCGCCATGGCATCATAACCGTTCGACTGTGTTCCATGCGCCTGAAACTCGGGCTCAGGATTTGCGATCATCACATTAAAATTTATAAAGTGATCCCAGTTCGCCTGCATTCCAATGCCGGCGGCCGAACGCGAATCGGTGATTCTCATGGATTCGTGCGGCTCCGGCAGGACATAGTTCAGAGCCCAGCAGAGCCGGATCATGCTGTAATCCATGGGGACTTCCTGAATGCCGAGCACGCCTCGTAGAACCGAATTGAACTGCCAGCCGATCCATGCCTGTCTCGCATAAAGAACATAGGGATTGCTTTTCGCAGCTCCGGCATCCTCATTGACCGCATCAGCCCGGGTCACCAGAAATCGCGCGCGTGCTACAAGGTGAGATTCTGGAATGAGCTTTTCTACGGTGATGGATGTCTGCCTGAGATTGAATCCCTGAGACTGGCCGTCTGTATCGTAAACCCCTGTGTGCGTATCCCTGTCCCTGTATTCATATCCCGATTGTATTTCTCCCCGGATCCGGAAATTTCTGTCCTCACCGCCTTCCGACCTCAGGTTTTCGGCATTAAAGGAACCGGGAAACGCGATCAGATACAAAAACAGGACTGCGGATTTGGCCGCTTTGAAAAAAAATGGCTGAGATTTCAGACACCCGGACAATGTTGACGGCACGACTCTCAAATTCAGGGCCATTCTGGATTCAGGTACGATCATGGCAAAAGCAAAAAAGAATAAAGTAAAAAAACCTGTTATACAGAATTCCCCAAAAACTGCAGGAAAAACGGCCGGCCAGCCTCGATCCTGGACGGTGGCGGCAATCCGCGATGCCTGGATCGAATATTTTACAGAAAAAAAACATACTCATGTTCCCTCGGCCAGTCTTGTGCCCGCCGCGGATCCGACTCTCCTTTTTACGACCGCCGGCATGGTTCAGTTCAAGCCGTTTTTCGCCGGGACAGAAGAACCGCCCTATCGCCGGGCTGCGACAATACAGAAATGTCTGCGTACAACGGATCTCGAAAGCGTCGGCAAGACGGAGCGGCACTGCACATTTTTTGAAATGCTGGGCAATTTTAGTTTCGCCGATTACTTCAAGAAAGAAGCCATTGAATTCGCCTGGGATTTCTCCATTAACCGGCTTCTGCTGAATCCGGAAAAAATCCATGTAACTGTTTACCAGGATGATGATGAGGCGGTGCGCATCTGGAAAGAAACGGCGGACATTCCGGACAATCGTATTACAAAACTGGGCAAAGAGCACAACTGGTGGGGACCGGCAGGAAACTCCGGCGCCTGCGGACCCTGCACGGAACTGTATCTGGACCGGGGCGTGGAACGCTGCACATGCGCCGATAAATCCACCTGCGCGCCTGGGTCCGAATGCGACCGCTTTATGGAATACTGGAATCTGGTTTTCAATGAATTCAATCAGGATGTTTCCGGTCAGCTCAATCCGCTGCCGGGAAAAGGAATCGATACGGGCGCCGGGCTTGAAAGAATGGCGGCTCTTCTCAACGGACTGGACAGCGTGTACGACACAGACGAGATGAAGAATATCATCCTCCGTATTGAGGAACTGACGCAGGAAATCGGCGATAAAGGCCGGATCAGCTACGCTTCAAATGCGCCGCCGTTTCGCGTAATGACAGACCATTCGCGCGCAGCGACCTTCGCCATCACAGACGGCATCATCCCCGACAACACAGGACGGGGATACGTGGTGCGACGCATACTGCGAAGAGGACTGCTTTTCGCGAAGGAACTCGGATTCAACACGCCGGTTTTGCACAGACTCGTGCCGCTTATCTGCGACATCTACGGAAAATACTATCCGGAAATTCTTAAAAAAAAGTCTGAAATTGAAAAACGCATTCTTCGCGAAGAAGAGCGATTCCTTCGCACACTGGAAACAGGACTTAAAAAATGGAACGAATATCTGGATGAACACCGCAGCGCCGGAAAAAAAATTTTTGGCGGTTATGAAATTTTCAAACTGTACGACACATTCGGCTTTCCTCCGGAAATGACCGTTGAGCTGGCTATGAAGGCCGGTCTGCGGACGGATATGGCATCGTATGACGAGCACATGGAAAAGCAGCGCCGATCATCCGCGGCTGCATGGAAAGATATCGACCTGCCCGCTCAGGCTTCTTCCTGGGAGGTTTCCCAGTTCACGGGTTACACACACCATGTCGACCATTCGGAGATTGCGGGAATTATTATGGAAGATTCCGCGTCGAATTCAGCAGCGGCGGGAGATAAATGCGCAATTGTGCTGCGACAGACTCCGTTTTATCCGGAGGGCGGCGGTCAGGTCGGCGACACGGGCCGGATCCATTCTGCGAGCGGAGCCATCTTCCAGGTGCGGGACACCCGGAAAAAAGATCAGCTGATTCTGCATTTCGGCGAGGCGCTGGAAGGCGGATTTTCGACAGGCGACAGAATCACAGCGGAAGTGGACTCGGATCGGCGCGAGAATTTAACCTTTCACCACAGCGCCACACATCTTCTGAACGGCGCACTGCGCGAAACCCTCGGCGATCATATACAGCAGACAGGTTCGCTGGTCGCTCCCGATTATCTTCGATTTGATTTTTCGCATTCGGAAAAAATCGAGAATGAGATTCTGAAAAAAGTTGAAATAAAAGTCAATCGGGCGATTCGAGCAGCCGCGGCGGTAAAGGCCGAGCTCATGCCGGTGCAGAAAGCGCGAAAGACCGGAGCGGTCGCCACATTTGGAGAAAAATACGGCGAAGAAGTCCGCGTCGTCAGTATGGGCGAATCCGGGCAGTTTTCGATAGAATTCTGCGGCGGCTGTCATGTAAAAAATACAGGAGAGATAAAATATTTTCATATATTAAAAGAATCGAGTCCAGGCGCAGGAAATCGGCGCATCGAAGCGCTGGCCGGCGGTTCCGTCGTCGCCTATTTCGAAGAGGAATTGCAAAAAATGTCAGCTCAGATTCAGGCATTCAATGAGAAAGTTCTTTCGCAGTTTCAGGGCAGTGGACAGAATAAAGATCTGATGATTCAGGAAAAACTTCCCGATCCGGAAAAGATACTCGAGCTCTTGGGATCGGAGGGAGGCTCCACGGCGCTGGGAGATTTATTGACATTGTTTAAAAATATAATTAAAGAAAAAGATAAAGAAATCAACAGACTGCAGAAACAGGAAACGAATTCAGGGGTACTGGAACTGCTGGGCGAGGTGGAGCAGGCCCTGGAGTCCGCTGTGAAAATCGGAGAGACAACAATTGTGCGTCGTGTTTTCGTAAACCAGGAAATGGAAAGCCTGCGAATATTTGGCGATGCCCTCAAAGAGAAACGCAGAAATGTAGCGGTTTTTCTTGCCAATAAGTCGCCAAAAGGGCCGACTCTGCTTTTTATGGCCAACAGGGACGCTGTTGATGCCGGAATCCACTGCGGAGAATTCATTCGCAAAGCTGCGGCAATTCTGGGCGGAGGAGGCGGAGGTCGACCGGATATGGCGCAGGCTGGCGGAAAAATATCAGAGAACGTAAACGAAGCGCTGGATGTCGCGGAAGCAGAGGCGAGAGACAGACTGTGAGGCAATAACGGGAAATTCGCACACGGCAATATTCTTCTTGACTGAAACAAACAATCCCATTAAACTCGACCAGCCCGGATTACGGGCAGGAGTTTTCCATTGAAACAAAGCACAGCATTGGTTCTTTTTTTAGCAGCGACTCTTTTTACCGCGGGTCTTTCTGCATCTTCCGACCTTTACAATTCCGATTCGGCGTCATACAAACTGCTTCTGGATACAAGCGAATCGTGTTTTTCGGGAACCCACACGACGATCGGCGGCAATACTTCTACAAGCGCCACATCAGGCTGGGCCTGTCTGAATGAAGAGGCTCCGGCGGTCAAACTGGAAGACGGAAAATCATACATCATCAAAGACGGCGAGATTGGGCCTCGATAACGGACGATACTCATGAGAATTCTACCGAGCTTGCTTGGTAGAATTCTCAGCGCTCATCTTCATCTGCATGATGATTGTATCCATCATTCCCGCACGCGCGGAAAGTTCAGATACCGCAGCCGCGGAAGAAGACAGTGAGTCGGAATCCTCACAGAGCGCCCGGCGGAGCATGCTTTTCTGGCATCAGGCGGCGGGATTTGCGACATGGGGAACCTGGCTTGCGACAAACCTGGCCGGCGACAGAGCAATGAAATCTCTTCAGTCGACGGAAACGTTTGCGAATTTGATTCTGCTGCAGAATCCACAGGCAAATTAGCCCATCTACCTTTATATGCACAACAATCAGGAATGGTTTGCCAGGTCCGGCGGTGACAGTCACAAATCCCTGGCCTATGCCACCTTCGGTCTGTACGCTGTCACGGCTTCGCTTGCGCTCTTTGCTCCTTCTCGCCTCGATGAGGCTGAGAGCGGAGGATGGGACACAGTATCGATCCATAAAATGCTGGCGCTTGTTCATTTTGCCGCAATGCTGTCTCTTCCCGTGCTGGGCGCGAAAATAGTTAAAGGCGGCCCAGGAGCGGCGCGGCGGATGCAGGATGTGGGCTGGGGCGGATTCAGCGTGCGCGTGCCAATCCGCACAATGACGACCGAGAACCGCAACCGGGATTCCAACATGCTCGACACTCTCGGTTATCCAAAAACCCGCGAGATAGTATTTCGCGCAAATCAGACGGTGATTGACGGCTCCCAGGCCCGGATTTCCGGTGTGCTCCTGATAAACGGCATTGAAAAAAATATTGAATTTTCAGCGAAGGCAGAAAAGCAAGACGCTGACTGGATTGTGAGCGGCGACTTCACAATTCTGATGACGGATTTCGGACTGGAAAGACCCCGGGTTCTTTTTCTTGTTGTGGCTGATGAAGTGAAAATTTCTTTTCGCGTTCAACTGGATTTGAAACCTCAGTAGGTACTCCGCGATGCCGCTCCAATCCTGCCGCGGAAAGTATAGTACAGATAAATAAAATACGCGATTATCAACGCCATTCCGGGTATCCACCACCAAAGACCAATCCTCAGACCGTACTCTGACACCGCGGCATTGAAAGCTGTAAGAGATTCAGAAGGGTCGCCGGATGAAGGCAGCACGACCGGATACATTGCGAAGGCGGTGGCGAGAGCGGAAGAAAAGATAAACAAGCTCGAGCACAGGAAGGCGAGTAGATCGCGCCCCCTCCAGGAAAAGAAGAGGCCCAGAGGCGGCGAAAATATTGCGGGCAGGAGAAATACAAATCCCCACGGCCGATCGGAAAATTTTGTGAAATACTCCGGATGAATCCAGAATGTGGACAGCAGAGCCGCTGCCGATAGAAAACCGCCGGCAAGGCAGGCGTATTTAGCGAGGATCCGGCTGCGGGTATACAGGTTTCCCCAGGATTTCAAAGCTATGTAGTTGGCGCCGTGCCAGGCAAGTATGCTGCAGGACAGCAGACCGAAAAGAATTGTGAACCAGTCCAGGATTCCCGGTTCCGGCGAAACTCGAAAATTTGTCCAGAGCGGCTCGAAAAAATAGCCTCCTTTCAGCGGCACACCGCGCACAATATTGCCCAGAGCCGCGCCGAAAAAAAATGCAAGCAGCAGGCTCGAACCGAAAAAAACAAAATCCCAGAGCGTCTGCCAGAGTTCATTGGCTATATGCCGCCGGAATTCAATCGCAAGCGCGCGAAGCATCAGCAGCCAGAGCATTATCATCAGAGGAAGATAGAATCCGCTGAAACTCGCCGCGTACAGTTTTGGAAAAGCGAAAAACAGAACACCGCCGGAGGCAATCAACCAGACTTCGTTTCCGTCCCATACAGGACCGATTGCGTTGAAGATCGTTCTTCTCTCGTCGTTGGTGCGGGCGCCGCGCAGATGAATGATCCCGGCTCCCAGATCGAAACCGTCCAGAACGCCGTACATCGCAAACATGAAGGCCAGAGCCGCAAACCAGAAAGTTTCCATGATATTATTACCTCAATGATGACTGAGATGCTCCGGTCCGTTAGAAATTTCTTTTGAAATAACAAAAATAAAAATCAGACTGAGCAGCGCGTACATTCCCATAAAACCCAGAAGAGTGAACAGACTGTTTCCCGCCGACACCAGCGGTGAGGTGCCGTCCGCCGTTCTGAGAATTCCGTACACCAGCCAGGGTTGACGTCCGAGTTCCGCCGTCATCCAGCCGGCCGTATTTGCGATGTATGGCAATGGCACACAGAGCATCAGTATCCACAGCAGCCAGCCGGTTTTAAACAGCCGCTCTTTTCGCAGCAGCAGGAAAGCTATGCCCAGCACCGCAATAAAAATCGTTCCCAGCCCGACCATGATGTGGTAGCTGTAATAAAGCAGCGGAATGTTGGTCGGCCAGTCTTTGCGGTCAAATGCATCCAGGCCTTTTACTTCCGCATTCCAGCGCTGGTATGTGAGAAAACTCAGGACTCCCGGAACAGGAATGGGATTGTCGATGCGAAGTTTTTCCATATCCGGCTGGCCGATGAGAATCATCTCCGCCGATTTTTTCGTCTCGAACAATCCTTCCATCGCCGCCAGTGTCTGAGGCTGATACTGCGCCACATTTTTTCCCTGTCCGTCGCCGGTTGGGAAAGCAAGAAGCAGGCAGGCGATAAAACCTGTGACGACACCGAGACGGACAAAAATTTTTCCGTATGTTTCATCCCGCTTTGAAAGAAGATAATACGCTCCTGTGCCTGCCATCACAAATGCTGAGGTAACAACGGCTCCGAGCATGTTGTGTAAGTACTGCCAGATCGCCCAGGGATTGAAAAAGAGCGCGGAAAAACTGATAAGCTCCAGAGCCTGATTGGGATCGGACGCCGCCGAGACATCGATTCCGACGGGATGCTGCATCCAGGCATTGGTAATAATAATTAAGTATCCGGAAAGCCAGCTTCCCAGAAACACAAATATCGCAGAGAATAGATGCGCAACCTGGCCCAGTCGTCTTTCACCAAAAAGGAACAATCCGAGAAATGCAGATTCGAGAAAAAAAGCAAACACACCTTCCATCGCAAGAATATGCCCGATGATGCCGCCCGCAAATACGGAAAACCTGGCCCAGTTTGTGCCAAACTGGAATTCCATGGGTATACCTGTGACGACTCCCATTGCAAAATTGACGGCAAAAATCCGCGCCCAGAATTGAGCGGCATGATTGTAACTGAGTTTCTTGGTTCGGATGAACAGAACTTTAAGAATGACTATCAATAGCGCCAGTCCCATTGTCAGCTGTGGAAACAGATAATGGAACATAATCGTAAAGGCGAACTGAAGCCTTGCCAGGAGAAGTGCGTCTTCCATAAGGATCAATCGGTTGCCGAGCATGAAAGGAGTCAAGTCGTTTCGGATCGCGGGAGGCCAAAAATCGCTTCAATGAATCTGAACCGGATAACGTGCGCGAAAATTCAATAGCTGCCAGCCCTGGGCCGGTATCGTGGAATGAAAATGCCAGTCATAGTAATCCAGCTCATCATTGCCTGTCCAGCCGGGAAAATTCTTGCGCAGTTCCAATTGAAATCCATGTTCGGGTTTTATTTCGATGAGGCGCTCGAGCACATGAAAAAACTCGTGCAATACCAGCGAACTTCCCGTCAGAGATGGTCCATCCGCCGCCATACGCATGGCAGGAATCTGCATGACACCGCGCCAGACCCCCTGGCTTTCTCCGATACCGGACAATCGGCCGGCGCCGCCTTTTGAAGCCTGAAAAGTATGAGCCGGCCAGATAAAGAGAAAGGTGTCGTAGTCGGGTATTTTTAGAGCAATCTCTTTTGTATCAAATGTCAATTCTTCTATATTCAGCAGGGCCGATGTATCGCTGCTCTTCGCAAGCCGAGTGACAGGCGTTTGGATTGTTAAGAAATCATATTCTATCGTAAGTTTTTTTTGAGACAGAGCCTCTGTATAATTCTTCAGACCCTCAACTGAGTTCCTGGTATTCTCAATATCAATTTGAGAAAGCACACCATCAAAATTCGGCATCCCGGTGCGGATTTCGGTCAGCAGTATGACAAGGAGCCTGTGCCGGAATTCCGCCGGCCGAACGGGCAAAGCAATACTGCGGATCATAAGTTTCTGCCTCGTGGCCAGCGTTGAAAACCGTTCTGTTGAATTGACTGACACCGCTTCACGCAAATACAGTTCCGCTTCCTGGAAACGATCATTGCCGAATTCGATATCGGCAAGGATGGAAAGTGTGCTGACCTGCTGGAGCACAGCCCAATCCTGCCGGAATCCGTGCGCGCGAGCTGTGCGAAAACTATCAAGAGCATGCCTGTAATCCCTCATGCGCTTGTAATAATGCTGTCCCAGTCTGGCATGAAAGAAACCGTTTGCGGGCTGCAGAAGAGCGGCTCTCTGGTAGTATTGCAGAGCCCTGTCATTGCTCAATGCTTCAGCAGTTTTCAAACAATCGGAAGCTGAAGCGCAATCCTGAGCATATAATCGGCCGCCCGGGATCCATTCGCCGCAAAAGAACAGGGCAATCAAACCGATATACAGCAGAATTTCAGCAAGCGCCGTCCTCACTGTTTCATTGGTCTCTCGTCGTGGATCCAGATCAATCATTGCGTTCCGGCATAGTCTGCCGGTCGGATAAATCAAGTGAATCATTTGATTCCGCTGAGTCCGCAGGCCCTTCCGGGTTCGCCGGCGCTTCTATCTGGAACTGCGAAACGGCCAGAGAAGGCGTTTCCAGTGACTTCCGCACCTGCCGGTAAAACATACCGGCCAGTTTTTTCGTTCTCTCCCAGGAAAAGGCCTCCACATCGTCCTGTGTGAAGACGGAAAATATGCGGCGGACAACGTCCTTTGCCTCTCGGAAAAATAAAAATTCCAGAGCGTGCGGTTTGATCGCCTTGAAGAAACTGAATTCTTCATCAAAGCGAATTCCTATTCCCTCCAGGGTGAGAAGGGCGCGCAGAATGAAGGTGAACTGGAAAGGAATTGTAAAAGGATATTTATATATTATTTCAGACAATGCGTACACGATTTCGTGAAAGCGGATCCGTCCCGGTTTTTTCCCCAGATATCGGTTCAGTATCTCCTCGACGGCAGGTTGAAATTCGACGGCATTCCGGCCCGGCCGCAGGAATCCCAGGAGCGAAAGATCCTGTGCGATTCCGTGTATGTCGCGCTCCGCGATATGAATCAGCACATCCAGAAATCGGGAACGCTGGTTCATTTCCAGGCGTCCGACCATGCCAAAGTCAAAAAAAGCCAGACGCTGGTCCTGCATTAGACGAAGATTGCCGGGATGCGGATCGGCATGAAAAAATCCATCCTCAATCAGCTGCTTCAGATAACAGCGGGTCATCCGCTCGACAACCTCCATCGGATCGACCTTCATAGCGCGCAGGCCTTCCACATCGTTGAGTTTCACGCCTTCGATAAATTCCATCGTGATGGTTTTTCCGCCGCAGAGATCGTTGTAAATCCTGGGCACATGCACGGATCTCCAGCCTGCGAAATTCTTGCGAAACATCTCCGCATTCTTCACCTCACGCCGGTAGTCGATTTCCATGGAGAGCATGGACGCAAAATCTTCGACTGCGTCTGTCCAGTTGATGCCGAACCCGATGTCTCTTCTTCTTTCCGCAAAGCGCGCGAGAAGTCGAAGAGCGGAAAAATCTTTGCGAAGCAGACGCTGCAGTCCGGGACGCTGCACTTTCACGGCCACCCAGGTGCCCTCCGGCAGCCTGGCACGGTACACCTGACCGAGACTGGCAGAGGCGATGGGACTCGATTCAATTTCTGGAAATACTGTCGATAATTTTTTCTTTAAATCTTTCTGGATGGTTCGCATCGCGCGTCTGTTTGAAAAAGGAGGCACCTGATCCTGCAGTTTTTCCAGTTCCATTAGATAGGCGACAGGAACCAGATCGGGCCTGGTGGAAAGCGCCTGCCCTACCTTGATAAATGTTGGCCCCAGTTTTATCAAGGTGAGCCTGAGCGCCACAGCCCGGCGCTTCTGTTCATCCTGGATATCCGCCGGTCTTTTCCGGGCAATTCGGCGGGCAAAGAAAAGTTTGGCTCTGTTTTTGAATCCTCCGGTTCGAGAGGACGCCAGCACCCGGTCCGTCCACAAATCCAGAGCCAGCGGCATAAAGCCCAGGATGATCACAATCAGCCGGACCAGACCCCGCAGAATTGCGGTCCAGCCGGTCTTTTTTTCATTCAATGCGGACATGCAAAGTACACTTCCGTGGGAACGAAGGAAGATGGCAAATGAAATTCAATGAAGCCGCCGCGATTATATGGGATCGAATTGGAGATTACCGCCCTGAATTCTGCCGGTGAATTTCCGCACATTCTGTTCGGAACCGTTCGCTGCCGGGGGCCTGGCTTTAAACTCAATTTCGACAAAGCGGCGGGAACTTGACGGGGAGTTCCATAATTTTGTAATACGAACATTCTTGTAACCCAATTTTGCCAGAGCTCCCAGAGCGAGCGACCGGGCATTGCCCTTTGCGATTTTCCCAAAGAGCATGTTGGCGCCGATGAGTATAGCGACAAAAGTACAGAAGGCGAGAATATTGTAAAATGTTTGCATAATCTATCTTACCTTATATTTATTATTCATGTAGTTTGCATCTTATTTTTCAGTCAAGAGAACGAAATAGCCTTACACCCCTGCTCACAGAAAATCGCATTCGGGATTGTAGTAAGTGCAGCCGACCGCGTCGATTCCCGATTCTGTGTTTTCTATCCTCATTCAGGGCACGGCATGGACATTATAATTCATGTCTCGGGTGCTATTATAAGCACCATACTGGCAATGTGTAGAATCTACGGGGAGCGCTGGCGCAAAGAGCAGCTCTCGGCTATGGTTGACGTCATTATAGGTGTGCTTCCGCCCATTCAACCACGGAGCGGGCCTGGGTTAAATATTTATCGAATTCCTGATCGTCTATATCGTCCTCAGGCGCCGGATATCTTGCTGCCACGGCAAATTGTGTAAGTTCTACGGCATCCTCTATTTTCAACGGGATATTGATTTTAGAATTTTTCAGCAATGAAATAAGCACAGCCAGATCATGAGTATATGGAAAAATAGTCGAATTTTTTACAAGTACAGCCTTGATTGCTTTTTCAGCAGCCTGTTGCAAATGAAAACATAGAAGAAGGCGCGGAATTCCAGGCAATTTTTCGATTGAGGCAAGAGCTAAATCTGCCCTGGCCAGCCTCAGCCAATCCTGAGGCGATCCTGCCCCTTTTTCATGCGGCATAAATTTCTTTTCCATCGCGCAAAGCGCGAAAGTACACCAGGCTGTAATTGTCACCGTATTTTTCCAAATCCTGCTCGGTGGCCACAATGACATCGACCGGTATGCCGTATCCTATTAAATTTTTATAAATATTTCCTGAGACTGCCCGCCTGTTTTTTCCATTCGCAATTACTACAAGAACATCAATATCACTGTCGGGCCTCATTTCTCCGCGAGCCGCGGAACCGAAGAGGATGATTTTCTTCGTATCTGTGACAGAAAGGATTCGGTTCACCAATTCCTGCAGTTTTAGAGGGTCCGGAGACATGGTTCATGAATAGACGACTGCTGTCAAAAAGCAAGAAGAAAAGAAGGATGTGTTTCTGTTTACGCGCCATTCCCGCGGCGCAATTTCACTGGACAGCCGGCCGCGTCGATTCCCGATTCTGTGTTTTCTGCGGCTTCTATGGATTTTCCACCTGCTGCAGGCGCCGCGAATATCTCAATCCATGTGTGCTATATATCGTTCCGTCAGCGGATGCAGCGGACATCTACCGCTTTACCAAAACGAGCTGAACCAGCGCCGTAACAGGAAAGAGTCAAGGCCTCGCCCTCATCAGAGGATAGTGTGGATGACCAATAGATGTAAGCCTCCTCTGCCCACGTTTTTCTCAATCCAGCATTGCAAGCCGCATCGAACTCTTCTTTTGTTGGCAAATGCATACCCATACCCTGGCATCGTGCCGTAGCCGTATTCCAGTTCATATCTCCCTGATACGCACTCCAGCCTCCGCCGCCAGTATTCGCAGCTGGCTGCGGTCTTTGCGGCTCCGATGCCGCCTTCTTTGCCGCTTCGTCGGCGATGCGTTTGTCGTCTTCTGCTTTCTTGCGGGCTTCTTCCGCCGGGTTCACAAGAGTTATTTCGCGGCGTTCGGGCGTGTTGATGTCTTTGAGGACTATGTCGACCTGCTGGTCTGTGTGGTCCGCAAGCGTCAGGCGGTATTTGTATTCGCCGGCTTCTGTCTTTGTTACGCCGAAAGGTGTGACACCTTCTTCCTTATCTGTAAACGTGTTGATGACTTTCGCGCCGGATGGGTTGGAGAGTATCACAATGTTTCCAGAAGGCCCGGTGATTTTTTTGTAGACAAAAAAACTGCCGACTGCCACAAGCAGCGCTGCCGCTGCGATAGCGAGTGTTTTTTTAGATATGCCGCCGCCCGCGCCTCGTTCCAGTTTGCCGAGTTTTTGTTCTTTGCGCACCTGGTCTTCCAGTTCTTCTGCGCGCGACATGGGAAGGCCGAGTTCGAGAATTTTGTTCTCCAGAAGTTTGCGGCGCTCTTCCGAAACATCGCCGTCTTTGTACGCGACACGCAGAGAGGATAGATATTCGTTTTCGCGCTCTTTGACAGAAGCTCGTGTCGGAGCCGCAGGCGCTGCGCCTCCCGTGCCGGTCAGATGAAACAGAGCGTTCGCGAATTCCGTTGCGTTCGCATACCGGTTGGCCCGGTCCTTGGCGCAGGCTTTCTCAAGAATCACCTCCAGATCCCGGCCGATTTTGGTAAACTGCGCGTCGTTTTTGCGAACACTTTGGGCTTTTGCTATTATCGACGGCATCTTTTCGCTGATATGTTTGTTCAAAATCGACATTGGATTCGAGCCGGTGAAGGGAACCTCGCCCGTCACAAGTTCGTAGAGCATGATGCCCGTGGAATAGATGTCGCTCCGGCCGTCAATGTCCGCGTCCCCCCGGCACTGCTCGGGCGACATGTAGTTCACGGTGCCCATTGTCATGCCGGTCTGGGTTTTGACCGTGGCCGATGCTACTTTCGCAATTCCAAAATCCACAATCGCCGGATCGTTGCTTTCGCGCAGTAAAATATTGTCCGGCTTTATATCGCGGTGTACGACGCCTTTTTGATGCGCGACTGACAGACCATTGAGCACCCTGGCCGTGGTTACTATAGCTTCTTTAACATCAAGAGCCTTGCCCGCATCGATCGTTTTTTTGATGCGGTCCGTCAGACTGCCATTGGGACAGAATTCCATGATAAAATACGGACGTTCATCGGCCATGCCGCCCTGGCCGATCTTTTTCTCTATCTGGAATTTTGGATACAGGGCCTTCTGCAAAACCTCAAGATCCGGATCGGCGGTGATTTTTTTTGCGATATTCTGACCGCATTTGGCGCAGAATTTGGCGTCATCAGCGTTTTCTCGGCCGCAGTGTGGGCATGTCTTTGGGGAACCTCGACAGAATGGATTGAGGCGTTGAAATTCGGCGCTGTGCCGGGGAAAGTCAAGAAAATAAATATTTCAGTATATCACAGGAACCTGTGAGTAAAGAAATGATCCACAGATGTCAGAGAGAACACTGAAGCGAAGGCAGGTCACGTTTTCCTGTGCCGGTGCGCTGCCAGTTTCCTCGTTGGATTCCCCTGCTTCCGTTTGCTTATGCACGGTAGCAGCCCGCCATCGTCCTGAGTCGATTTCCAATTCTGTGTCCTCTGCGGCCTCTGTGGTTTTTTCCTCATCTCCCCGAATCTCCCCGCCGGGCTGCGTGTAAATTACTTGACACCCTGTCGTTTTACTGCTTACGTTGCGATGAGAGTAGTCCGGTAGACCGGCGGCAGGAGGAAAGAAATGGCGGAGTTTTCCTTTGATATAGTATCAAAAGTGGATCAGCAGGAATTGAGCAACGCTCTGGATCTCACAAGAAAGGAAGTGGACAATCGATTTGATTTCAAGGGCGCAAAAGTAAAGATCGATCTGGAAAAGGACACACTGTCCCTGGAGACATCGGATGAGATGAAGATGAAACAGTTGATCGACATCATCCAGACAAAATTGAACAAGCGCAACATAAGCCTGAAGGCTTTCAAGTTCGGAAAGTTTGAGACGAACGTCAGCGGCGCCGTGAAATGCAAGACTGAAATTCAGAACGGCCTCACTTCCGATCAGGCAAAAATAATTACAAAATTAATTAAAGATTCTAAACTTAAAGTCCAGGCCCGAATCCAGGAAGACCAGGTCCGGGT
Organism: Spirochaetia bacterium; assembly: GCA_009885105.1. Classification (GTDB taxonomy): domain Bacteria; phylum Spirochaetota; class Leptospiria; order Leptospirales; family Leptonemataceae; genus VFLI01. The sequence continues at coordinate 68,868 of VFLI01000002.1, forward strand.
AACCGGAAAAGCAAAAGATGATCTGCAGGCAGTGCAGAAATTGGTAAGAGAGGCAGAACTAGAATTTGACGCCACATACACAAACTACAGATAGCGCCCCGGCTGAATCTCATTGTGATTTTTGTGTCTTTTCGCGGCTGATTGCATGACAGAACCGGATCAGGCACAGAATGCCATGACTGCGCTGGAGTCGGGGGACTTTCCTCGTGCGAGACAACTTTTTGGAGAACTGCTGGACAGCTCTCCGGATGATCTTGAATTCCAGAGCGGTTTTTACAGCGCGGGTTACTGGGAGAACAGGCGCGAATTCACGGCCCGTCTGCGGCCGGGCCGCGCAGCCGGCTCTTATCTCGTGAAAGAATGGGAAGAATTTTCGCGCATTGCGGAAGACCGAGGATACTCGGGCTGTCTTTCATTCCGGACTGCGATGAGGGCGCTTCTCGGACAGGCTGCGGATCAATTCAGGCTGGCCTTTCAGGAAGACGGAACTCTCGACAGAGATGTTCTACTGGAACTGGGACGCTGCCTGATACGCATTGAAGACTATGCGAACGCGGCGGACATACTGCTCTATGCGCGAAGACTGCATTCAGCCTCAGCGGCTGTCAATTTTCTTCTGGGTGAGTCTCTCTGCTGCATCATGTCGGAAGATTCTAAGAATCGCGGACTGGGATTTTACCGGGACGGATTCCTGATTGATCCGGCGGCGCTGGATCCGACGATGATTGCCTCTCATCCCGCTTCCGATGTCTTCAAGAAACTGTATGAAGAGAAGGAACAGAATCTAGAACTCGTGCTGGACTGGATGCCTTCGCGCATGATGATCGAATCTTTTCTGCCTGCCGTCAGAAAAATCGCAGCCCAGGAACTGGATACCGTGATGGGGGAAATCGGCAGGCTTGAAAGAGACCTGAACCGTGTGATTGATAAATACAAACCCAGAGTCATCGCAAGACTTGCTTTTTATTATCTTGCCGCGATGCACAGCGCAGTTTTTTCAGAAAAGGACACGGATATGGCTCGTGATCTGGAGGACAAATTGATGTCGCTGGATCCGGAAACTCACAAATTGTATCTGGGCCGCAAACGCGGGGGAGCCTCGTAAATGCCGTTTTTGTTTGAGTTTTTTCACTTTCCCGTTCCGGCGGCAGTATTTTTATCGCCGACGGGGCAGATCGACGTATCATGAGCGAAGAGAACTGGATAATACCTTTCAAAATAATGATCATCGACCATGAGGATCGTACTCGCAATTTCATGGTAAAAATTTTGAAAGAGAAAGGTTTTGAGGTGGCTGCGGAAAAAAATGCCAGTTACATCGCCCGCACGGTTGATTCATTTATCCCGGATATGTTTATCATCAATCTGGATTTCCCCAAGGGCGAGGGTCTGTATTTTGCTGGAAAATTCAGAAAGGAAACGGATTCTATGAACAAGCCGATTGTAGGATTTATTGCCAGGCTTGAACGCAGCATGCTTCACGAACTGCAGCAGCTGTCAATTAAAGACATCATGCTCAACAATCCCCTGGATGAACTAAAACTGGTAAAAACTGTGGAAAAATACTATAAAATAAAGGTCATAAACGACATGAGCCGGGATTTATAGATTCATTTTGACAAACAGGGCATTTTGATTATATTTGTACTATGAAACATCTATCCATAATAATACTGATCTTCTCCATCGTTTTTACTGCCTGCGGACCGGGCAAAGAAGTCAAGGAGAGAATGGACCGGGCACGGGCAGCTCTCGGCACGATTCCGGATGCAATGCCTGGTTCGGAAAAAGATACGGCGGATCTGGTTGCGCTGGGAAACAGGCTCTACCAGGACAAAAGACTTTCCATGGACAATACGGTTGCCTGCGCCACCTGCCATGTTCTGGAGGGAGGTAAAAACGGTGCAGAACATGAAAAAACTTCTACAGGTGTCGGCGGCAAGCTCGGAGGAAGGAACGCTCCCACGGTGCTGAATGCCGGTTTTCATATCGCGCAGTTCTGGGACGGCCGCGCGAAGGACCTGGCGGAGCAGGCCGGAGGACCGATTCTCAATCCAATTGAAATGGCCATGCCAAATGAGGCCGCTGTGATAAAGAAACTGAAATCCATAGAAGAATACGGCCCACTTTTCGCAAAAGCTTTCCCGGGTCCGGCGGATCCTGTCAGCTACAGAAATCTTACAGAGGCGATTGCAGCTTTCGAAAGAACGCTTCGCACTTCCGATCGTTTTGATGATTTTCTGAATTCGAACGCGGGCGCTCTGACTGCGGAAGAGCAGCAGGGTCTCGATCTCTTCATGAGCACGGGATGCACTGCCTGCCACAACGGTCCGCTGATCGGCGGGAACAGCTATCAGAAAATGGGGGCTGTCAATCCATATTCAAACATGGATGATTTTGGCCGTGAGAAAATAACGGGAAAAGACGAGGACAAATATTTTTTCAAAGTGCCATCGCTCAGGAATATCGCGCTGACAGCGCCGTATTTTCATGACGGCGGCGCTGCCACACTTGACGAGGCTGTCCGATTGATGGCTCATCTGCAGCTTGGAAAAGAATTAAAGCCGGAAGAAGTCGCATCGATTGTGACTTTCCTGAAAACTCTCAGTGATAAGAACAGAAACTAAAAAAAAATCAAGGCCGCGGGCAGAGCTGTCTGATGTTCATCCCGCAGCAGACTGTTTGTTTCGCTTTGACCAGGAATGATCGCGGAGCTTTCAACAGGAAGTTTACAGAGCCAGCCCGACGATATACAGTTCAATTCCCGTTATGCCGGTCAGAATCATTCCTATCATGCCGATTTTCCCGGCAAGACGATGCATCCTGCTGAAGGGAGACGGCGCAGGCGGACGCGGAAATTTGAACCAGGAAAGGGGAATCAGCACAACCCAGATGATAAACGTTATATTGGACAACGCAAGGTGTATCGTCATGGAAGCGCTCAGAAGTACTGTCCCATCAAATCGGCCGCCTTTAGAGAGAGCGGCCATGCCGCCGGCCATCCGTATGTCTGTCTCAAAAACAGCGACTACTATGATAAGAAAGATACCCAGCGCCGTCTGAACATTTCTGTGAGCGGCATACCGGCCGGTTAGAACCAGCCGGTAAGAATACCACAGTATCAATAATATTCCCGCAAGAGACAGGACGACAATGTCCATGAGAAGATCGCCGCGTGTGCCGAGAAAACCTGGAGGGAACATGAGTCAATTTTAGTTGGAAGGCTTCTCCTGTCAACTTCAGGCGGGCCTGTCGAGAATTTCCCTGACCTTCCTCAATAATTCAACAGGTTTGAGAGGTTTCATAATCAAATCCGCTCCTCCTTCGAGCTCACCCCTGCTTTTGATAAAATCGGCCGTATAGCCGCTTGTGAAAAGAACCCGTACACCGGGATGAAGCGATTTGATCTCTCTGTAAGCATCCAGGCCGTTCATCAGTGGCATGATCATATCTGTAATGACAAGCTTGATTTTTAAACTGTTCGCATTGAATTCGCGCACGGCCTCCTGTCCGTCCTGCGCGCAGATGATTTCGTAACCGGCATTTTTCAATATCCTTTCCAGAACCATACGCACGGAAACATCATCCTCCACAACAAGAATGACCTCCGTGCCTCCTCTGGGCGGCGCTTCAACGATAACTTCTGCATCCGCAGCCATTTCCTTTCCAAGAAGAGGCAGCATAATTTTGAACGTTGTTCCACTGCCCGGCTCGCTGTACACGTACACAAATCCATTGTGCTGCTGGACAATGCCGTGGACGATGGCCAGACCCAGTCCTGTGCCTTTGCCGACTTCTTTGGTGGTAAAAAACGGCTCGAAGATTCTGCTGCGTGTTGGTTCGTCCATACCGGAGCCGGTGTCCGATACAGAGATCACCGCATAATTTCCCGGCTTTCCCCAGCCATGATTTTTCAAAAACTGATCATCAATTTGCAGCGATCCTGTCTCAATAGTCAGCGATCCTCCGCCGGGCATCGCATCACGTGCATTCGTGGCAAGATTCATTAGAACCTGTTCGATCTGACCGGCGTCGGCCATAATACGAAGAGTCGCGTCATTGTAAATTGCTCTGAGTTTTATATCTTCGCCGATGATTCGCACCAGAAATTTCTGAACCTGCTGTACAACATCATTCACGTTGACGGGCTTTATGTCCAGAAGCTGCTTGCGGCTGAACGCAAGCAGGCCTCCTGTCAGATGCGTCGCCTTCTCTGCGGCAGAAAGGATGTGCGCCAGGGCGTCTTTCTCTTTTTCATCGAATGTGCTTCGCATGGCCAGCAGATTGCAGTAGCCTATGATCACGGTCAGCATATTGTTGAAATCATGAGCGATGCCGCCGGCCAGCTGCCCGATGGCCTCCATTTTCTGCGATTGCAGCAATTGGTCTTTCAGTTTTTTCTGAGCAGTCACATCTTCCTTGATGGCCAGATAGTGCGTGATGGCGTCGTCCTGGTTTTTGATCGGAGAGATTGTCGCATCCTCCCAAAAAAGTTCGCCGTTCTTTTTTTATTGAGGAATTCGCCCTCCCAGACGCCTCCGGATGAAATTGTGGCCCAAAGATTTTGATACACATCGGCAGAATAATGATCCGATTTGAGAATGCGGGGATTTCGCCCCAGAGCTTCATCCGCTTCATACCCGGTGATCTGAGTGAATTTTGGATTTACAAATTCTATGTAGCCCTTTGTGTCGGTGATAACGATGGAAACCGGACTCTGCTCAACCGCCTGGGATAGTTTTCGCATTTTATCTTCGCTCTGTTTGCGTTCGGTGATATCGCTTATGAAACAGATCATCAAGTTCTGCGATACAAGAGCGATCACGCTGACCTGCACATGCATGACGTGGCCGTCAGCGCGCCGGTGCCTGCTTTCAAAACGGTCATATCCTTGCGCAATGATTCGTCCGAGGTGCTCCCGGACCATATCCGGCGACTCTGTTATTTCAATATCTGCAACACTCATGGAAAGCAAATTTGATCGTGTATAACCGCTCATGGCGAGATAGGCGTCGTTGACTTCCTGGAAGCGGCCGTCCAGATCAATGGCCCAGAAACCGTCCATGGAGGTCCGGATGATGGACCTGTAACGCTCCTCATTTTCTCTGAGCGTTTCTTCGGCGAGCTGACGGGCTGTGCGTTCCCGAACCTCATCCAGCGCCCGGATCATCGCAAGCGGCAGTTTTTCCAGCCGTGATTTGGGCACATAGTCTGTGGCGCCCAGCTTGAGGAGTTCTACCGCCTTCTCTTCTCCGACTGCTCCGGAAACGCAGATGAATGGCAGACCCGGATACGCTGCCTGAACCATACGAAGCGCCAGGGGCGCGTCGAAGCCGGGCAGCTGATAGTCGGCAAGGACAATATCGTATCCACCGATCTGCAGAAAAGAATTGAATTCCTTTTCATTCGCAGCCTGGTCGAGGTGCAGAGAGAAACCGGCATCGATCAGCCTTTCCCTGATGATCTCCGCATCCGGAGGCGAATCTTCGAGATGCAGAATCCGAATGCCGGGATGATTGATCTCACTGTTCATGCATCAGCCTCCCGCCGGGAGCTCGTTCAGTTCGGCCCAGAAAATTCCCAGATATTTTATTGCTTCGATGAATTCAGAAAATTTCACCGGCTTTACCACGTAAGCGTTGATTCCCAGTTCATAGCTGCGGATTAAATCCTGTTCCTGACGCGATGATGTGAGCATCACGACCGGGCAGAGCCTCAGTTTCGGATCATTGCGGATTGCCCGGAGCACCTCGATTCCGTCCATGCGCGGCATTTTAATGTCCAGAAGAACAACACCCGTACGCTCCTGCTTGCGAGTCCTGTATTTGCCTTCATAGCGCAGAAACTCCATCGCCTCCACACCGTCCCTTACAATCGTGGCGCAGTCGTCCAGTCTGCTTTCAGTCAGGGCCTCCAGAGTCAGCTCCGCATCTCGTGCATTGTCCTCCGCGATCAGAATCTGTTTGCGTTCAGTCATGGATCCCCCTTCTCAATGGGCAGCGAAAAATAAAACGTAGCGCCTTGATCAAGCATTGCTTCCGCCCATATTCGGCCGCCATGCCGGGCAACAATGCGCTGCACCGTGGCCAGACCGATTCCTGTGCCTTCAAATTTTTCCTGCGTATGAAGACGCTGGAAAACTCCAAAAAGTTTGGCGGCGTGCTTCATATCAAATCCCACTCCGTTGTCGGCGACGGCAAAGATCGTCTCGCCATTCTGCTGCCGGGCGCTGATCTCAATCCGCGCGGCATCCCGGGTTGCTGTGAATTTTATGGCATTCGCAAGAAGATTGATCCAGACCTGACGGAGCAGGGAATGATCACCGCGGACAGAGGGCAGACCTCCGACAACCCATTCGACGGCGCGGCCCGTATAGCTCTCTTTTAAAATTTCCTGCGCTTCCCGGAGCAGACTGTTCATATCGATGTTGTCCTTTCGCATCTCCGAGCGCCCGGTCCGCGAGAACTGCAGCAGGTCGTCGATGAGTCCTCCCATCTGGCGGGCAGCCGCGGCGATGGTATCCACATAGTGCTTCCCTTTGTCGTCAAGACTGCCGCGGGAGCGCGAGACAAGAAGATCCACATACCCGTCAATATGTCTCAGGGGGGCCCGCAGATCGTGCGAAACCGAATACGAAAAAGCCTCCAGCTCCTGATTGGCCGCCTCCAGCTGCGCCGTGCGGCGGATAACACGCTCTTCCAGTTCGGCGTTCATGCGAAAGACGGACTCCTCAGCTGCTTTGCGTTCGGTTACATCGGCATACACGATAATCGCACCGTATCCGGGGAGATGGAGCGGCCCTGCGCTGACCATAAGCCATACGCTCTTCTGCTGTGTTCGAACTTCCAGGATCTGATTGCTGATCAAGCGGTCCTCTGTCAGAGCGCGCGCCGAGGCAAACTCTTCCGGCGGCATCGGCAGGCCGTCTGTGCGGAAGATATCCCACTCAGCGCCTGTGGAATTTTCCGCAAGGTGTTCCACTCTGTTTATGGCCAGCAGAGCTTTTGAAGTTATGTTACGATCAACGATCCGGCCCTTTTCATCCGTAATAGAAATGCCGATCGGAGCAATATCGAAAATTGCCTTCAGCCGGCCTTCGCTGATCTGGAGCGCTTCTTCCGCCCGTCGGCGCTCTGTGACATCGCGCGCTGCGGCAAAGACGCCCTGCACTTCGCCTGTTTCATTTCTGTAGATAACCGCATTGTAAAGAACATCGATCGTCTGACCGGAAACATGGCGAATTGACAGAGGGTAGTCTCTCACGGAATCCTGCTCAAGAACCAGCTGATATCCGGCGCGCGCCCGGTCCGGATCTGTAAAATAATCTGCAAAATCACTGCCAATGAGATTCTCACGACTCAGGCCTGCGGCATCTTCTGTTGCTCTGTTTACATCTATGATTTTGCCTTCCGGGCTGATCGTTACAAACGGGTCCAGACTGGCTTCGAGCAGGCTGCGCGTGTAAATAGCAGAGCCTCGCAGAGCTTCTTCCGTCTTTCTTCGCACAGTGACGTCTTGCAGAATCCAGATAGTTCCCTTCGACATGTCGGACGGATCTATGGCTTTGCCATTATATTTAACCCAGATAGAAGCGCCGTCACTGCGTTTCAACATCTGTTCTGTCTCGTAGGTATGACCCTGAGCGAGCACAGGATAGGCGGTCTTTCCCAGTTCTTCATACGCTTCGTCGGAGAGATATAATTTTCTTGTGGTCTGACCCACCAGATCTTCATTTGAATACTGAAATATTTCCTCAACTTTTTTGTTTACCCATACCTGCTTTCTGTCAATTATCTTGGTAATGCCGACGCTGGCAGTCTCCAGAATGGTTTCCTGCTCCTGTAATATTCTGGATAATTGTTCCTCCGCTTGCTTTCGTTCGGTGATATCGCGCGCAATGCCTTCAATGATCGTCTCATCTCCATGTCCGCTGATAACAACGGAGCGATCCCATATCCAGCGCCATTCACCGGCCTGGGTTCTGATCCTGTAGCTTACCTCGAAAACTTTACCGGATTGAATATCTGTTATAACATGCGACACTAAAGGCCTGTCTTGCGGATGAATGGATTCATTCCACAGCATGGGATTGTCGTAGAGTTTCTGGAGCGGACAGCCAAACAAATTTGCAGCCTGGGCAGAATAAAAAAGACCGCCGCGTTTGTCAGAGAAACGATACACAACGTCCGGAATATTTTCCAGAAGCAATCGGTACTGTCTCTCGCTCTCAGCCAGAGATTTTTCCATCTTTTTGCTTTCTGAAATATCCGAGTGCGTGCCGATCACACGCAGGGGCTTGCCGTCGTCCGTCCAGTCGACGACTTTCCCGCGGTCGAGAATCCATTTGTACGTTCCATCCCTGCACCGTACGCGATGCTCGTTTCTGTAAAAAGGCGTCTCTTTGCGAATATGTCGTTCCAGGTCATTGAAGCATTGTTTTTCATCCTCCGGATGGATACGACTGCTCCACTCTTCAAGCGTGTTTCCAATTTCGTCGTCGCCATATCCAAGCATCGCCTTCCATTCCGGGGAAAAATACACTTCGTTTGTCTGCGCATTCCAGTCCCATAAGCCGTCACCGATACCCTCGAGCGCAAGCAGCCATCTCTGCTCACTGGAATGCAGCGCCTCCGTGCGCTCGGCGACCCTTTGCTCCAGAGATTCGCGGGCATCCTTCAAATCCTTCACATGCCGGCGATTTTCAAGAGTGATCGCCAGAATATTTCCCAGGTTGTGGACGAACGGCTCGTACGTTGTGTATTCGGCCGGGTCGACGACCATAATTGCGAGATATCCATACGTCTGGATCATAGTTTCCAGAGGATAGACGCGATAATTTTCCTTTTCAGCAAGCAGGCAGGGGTATCGGACGCCCGGCGAAAGCCCCTCCTGTCCGGGGCACTGAAGACAGAGTTTCTCTCCGGAGCTCCTGGCTGAAGTCGAGCCGCGAAAACACAAACTGGCAAACAGACAGCCTGGAATATCGGCCAGCAGAGGTTCAAGGAATTCCATTAATCTCTGCTCGTCTGGATACACATGCAGGACACTGATTGCGGAAACCAATTGCCCGACAATCCTCAGATCAATTGACGTGTTCATGTTCTGCCCTGAAATCTTTCAGAAAGTCTTGAGGTTTCAAATAATAGGGATTGTGAACGATCTGACCGTACACAACCATCATGGGATGCACTTTAAGTACATTAAGAATCGTTACGCCGTCAAATCTTCCCGCATCGTACTGACAGATGGCGCTCACCGGATGCGTCAACAGCACCTCGTTCACCAGAGCCTCGTATTCCATCAGACGGTCCGATCCGGGGATGCCCCTCAGAGCCCAGGACATTTCGCCGCTTACACGGGCATTCGGATAACCGGCTTTCTTTGCCCGATCATAAAAATCACGCAGGGTGTTGAGCATGTTTTCGGGAATAAATTTTCCGCCCGGGCAGTAGGTTTGATCGGCCGGAAGAATGGAGAATCTGTCATCAGTCGGCAGTTCAATTCCCATACCCAGCAGCCAGTCTTGAACTTCTTCCGGCTGCATCGTGTCGGCAAAATAGGCCACTCTTTCCAGGCTTTTAATACCGCTCTCCAGATACCTGCCGATTACGGCGCGCCGTTCAGTGTCATCTGTATAAATCATGCACATATGCGTGCCAGCAGGAAAAGCCTGGGTTGTAAAACCCATGTCCGTCAGATTTTCGCTTTTCATGGCGGATTCTCCTATTTTAAAGAGAGCATTCCAGAGGTCTGAGTGATCCTAATTTTTCAGAAAGAGAAAAATTTTTTGTCCGGGCCTGCATGGCGTCGACATCGAAGGGTGCGAGGATTCCATCCGCCGCAGACCGCAATCCGGATCTCCTTAATTAAGGAAATTTTTTACTTGACAGATATTCTGCAAAAAACTTTAGATTGCCCTTGGACCAATATGCTGGAAGAAAAGGAATTTAAATGCCGCAGCAGCGATCTGAAAACCGGAACGTTTCTTTTCGACGAGCTGCATAAAAACATGTATGAAGACGGTGAGCTGGTGGAGTCGATTGTAGAATACAACACTTCGAACAGGCTCATCGCAAGAAAAAATTCCCGCTTCTCCGGCAGTAAAACCGCTCCGGATTTTCATCTGGAGGATTTTCGTGACGGCTATGAAGAAGGGGCCGAGCATCTGGACACAGGAACCCGGCTTTACTTTCGCAGAAACGCTCAGTCACCGATGCGCGAACGGATCATCCAGATCCCGGAACCGGCCGTCATCGACAGCGGCTTTGATCATTTTGTTCTGGATAATTTTGACGCGTTGCTTCGTGGCGAGCAGTTCAATGTGAATGCGGGGATTTCCTTCCAGCTCGATTTCTACAGATTTGTACTGAGTCTGACGTCGAAGGAAGAAACCGGCGGCCGGGAATGCGTTCTGTTCACAATCGAGATCAGCAATTTCCTTCTGAAAGCGCTGGCCGATTCAATTCGTATGACATACGATTTGACTTTGCGCAAACCAATCCGCTACGAGGGCATCTCAAACATCAACGACGCAAACGGAAGAAGTCACAAAGTCCGCACCGATTTTATTTGATGTTCGTCAGTTTGCACGAAACAGAACAACCGGCGTTGTGGACTTCTCAATCCGGCCGGAAGGTCATGGCCAGAGTAGAGTATGAAAATCAATCACCGGAACAAAAGAACTCCCGCCATCAGTGCTTTTCCAGACAGTATAGCCCTTTGCAATCGCATACACTACGAGCGGATTCGTCAGTGAATATTCCACATCCAAAAATTGCGGCTTCATCTGCGGCGCATTGCCCGTTGGGTCCGAGTCGGCCACAGTTACTCCGGTATTTCCGCTGTCCGTGGATTTTATCAGTTTCGTAAAACTGGAAGTTATAAAGGCGGCGCTGTTGGTCGGATGAATATTCAAGGGTCCGAATGAGCTGACATTCGTAACCGTCCATGTGAGTCCGGCATCCGAGCTTCGATAAACTCTTTTCGCGCGGTCATCGTTCGCGTAAACGATATTCGGATTGGATCGGAACACGTCAAAATGCATTACCATGCCTCCTCCGGCCGCTGTTGGATTTCGCGAACTCCACGTTGCGCCGCCATCTGGGCTTCTGTAGAATCCTCCGTGTCCACTTCTGAGATCGGCCGGCGGACCGGGCGCGGCGACAGCAGCCATGTAGACTTTATTAGAATTTCCGGGATCGGTGACAACGTCGTATATCTGCGGATAAGACAGGCGATTGACATCGCAGCCCAGGCCAGACCGCATCCCGGTCCAGCTGGAAGAGCGAGCATTTTCATTGAGTCGTCTTCTTCTGTTTTACGGCAACCAACCGATGCCAGGGCCAGAATTGCCGCAAAAAGGCGGGGATTTACAGGCAGCAAAAAAGCTGTCAGAAATCCTGAGTGTCTCATGTCCTGTATGACGAAAATATTTCCGTAATTTTTAGGAGAATTGACTTATTTTCTATTGCGCTGAAATCCGCGGCAGACCAGTATGCATTCACAATATGGTACAGACTGGAAAAATGCTGTTGATTGCGGCCGCGATTAAATAGATGGCAGCAGATTCTCTTCCCGGCGAAACTATGTTTGAACGAATCGTTTATTTCCTTCTGCGATCGTCCCACTTCCTGGTGGTCTCCACATGTCTTCCGGCCGCATTTTATTATCTTCGTTTCTATTCTGATTCTCCCGGAAGTTCCGCTGCCAGACTCCTTACTTTGCTGGGGGCGCCTCTCTGGGCGCTGCTGTACTTTGGTCTGCACAGTTACGCATATCCCGTGAACGCACGCGGCGCGGCTGTCTTTTCTCTGGGTCCAATCGTCAACCTCTGTATTTCCGGATTCACCGCATCCAATCTTATATTCGGATCTTACAGCGTGCTGGCCGTATCTCTTACGGCTCAATGCCTTTTTCTTTCGGGCTGGTTGATACTTTCTTTTTTTCCTGAAAATTCGTATTTCTCTGAGTGGAATCTTCAAACTTTCGACCGCGGACTTCTTCTGAGTGTCAGTCTGCCGCTCTATCTGCTTGCTTTTTTCATGCTTGGTCCGCTGATCAAAAAAACAGCATTCTTGAACCTGTCACAATCGGCGCCGATACTTTTTGGTTTTGGATCGCAGATTGTTTCTGAATTATGGGTTCTGTACAAGGGAAGCGCCATCAATCGCAACGAACAATTTGAATCCGAGCGCAATAAAATTCATAACGCCTGGTCCAGCCTGACCGTAGTCTGCATTACAGGCTCCCTTTGTGCTTATATTTTTATGGCGATATGGCATTCTTAATATATATGGTAAAACCAAACTCACCGCGGTTGAATACTGAGCCCTCAAACCGGAGCCAATCACGTTTCCTACGACTGGGACAGCTGAATTGGTTGTCAAACCGGGAGCGTTTCGGACAAAGACATTATCAGCATGAAAAAGAAACCTGAACTGCTCCTGCCGGCGGGAAACCTCGAAAAGATGAGGACAGCATACGATTACGGCGCCGATGCGGTCTACGCCGGCCAGCCACGCTACAGCCTGCGCACCCGCAACAATGAATTTCTGCTGGAAGAACTGGGAACAGGCATCCGGGAAGCGCATGAAAGGCAGAAAAAATTCTTCGTGGCGTCGAACATCATGCCGCACAATGCAAAAGTGCGGACGTACATCCGGGACATGGAAGCAGTCATCGATATGAATCCGGACGGTCTGATCATGGCGGACCCCGGTCTCATCATGATGGTCCGGGAAAAATGGCCGGATATGCCTGTTCATCTTTCGGTTCAGGCCAACACTGTCAATTATGCTTCTGTAAAATTCTGGAAATCTATGGGCCTCAAACGCGTGATACTTTCACGCGAACTGTCACTGGATGAAATCGCGGAAATACGAAATTTATGTCCGGATATTGAACTGGAAGTATTTGTCCACGGCGCCCTGTGCATCGCCTATTCCGGCCGTTGCCTTCTTTCAGGCTATTTCAATCACCGCGATCCCAATCAGGGTAACTGCACCAATTCCTGCCGGTGGAGCTATCGTGTGCACGACGCAAGCGAAGACGCGACAGGCGGACCTGAAAAATCAAAATACCCGGCCTCCGAGGATCGAATGGGATTCGAAAACCGCCATCCGCTTGCGGACCGGCTCTACTTGCTGGAAGAAAGCGAAAGACCCGGAGATTACATGCCCATAATGGAAGACGATCTGGGCACTTATATTATGAACTCAAAGGACCTCCGCGCCGTCGAATACGTGGAGAAACTGGCCGAGATCGGCATAGACAGCCTGAAAATTGAAGGCAGAACAAAATCTGTTTACTATGTTGCAAGAACCGCTCAAACATACCGTCAGGCAATCGATGATGCAGCTGCCGGTATTTCATTCCGGCCGGAACTCGCGCAATCGCTGGAGGCTCTCTCGAACCGCGGTTATGTGTCCGGCTTTTTTGAAAGGAAGCGGCCAAATGAAATGCAGAATTATGATTCCGGGCATTCAAAAAACAGCGGAGGCCGTTACGTCGGCGATATTCTCGGATACAATGAAGACAGAGGCATGGCGCAAATCGCCGTGAAAAATAATTTTGCCGTGGGAGATCTTATTGAGATTGTCCACCCCTCAGGGAATCGTCTTTTTTCTCTGGAGCGCATGGAAGAAGAAACCGGCGCGCCATTGCAGGAAGCTCCCGGCGACGGCTGGATCGTGCATATAACACTGCCAGAAAAGTTTGAAACGGGCATGCTGGCCAAAATTACGCAGCCTTCGGGCGTCTGAAATCTTACTGAAAGAAAGCATACAGTATAAAAAGGAGAGCAACAATGAGAACTGCAGCAAGATTTTTTTTAGTGTTTATGATAAGCGCCTCGCTTTCGAGTGTATTCGCACGGTATGAAGACCGATTCACCGGCCAATGGAACATGATTTCCATAACAAGCGGAACTCAAACACGTAAAATTCCGGAAGGCGCCGTCGCAAACTGGGAATTTTTCGCAAACGGAACCGGAATTATTAAAATGCAGAAGCAGGGGCGGATGGAGAGCAAAGAATTTACCTGGATGCTCAGGGGAAAAACTCTATTGCTCGGTGAAAAAAACGGCACGGCCAAACCGGATGAACTCCAGTTCGGCTTCTACGACGATTATCTGTTCCTGATGAAAGCTCCCGACGACAACATTCTATTGAAGAAAGCAGCCGCCGGTTCATCCGAAGAAGAACCTCCGGCCCCGCCGAACTGACGGCGGAAAATAAGCAGATATGGAAATAAAAGATCCCGGCAGTTTCGAGAAGCATTTATCGCGCATGCCGCTCGAAACACCGGAGATTATTGTTATTTCCGGCTCTGATACCGGGGTTCTCGACACCGCGGCCTTGATGATCAAAGCTCGGCTGCAGCGTGAAATCGGCGCGTTTGAAACCACCGTGTATTCCGCGGAACCGGGAGAGGACAGCCGATTCCGTCAGGAAGTGTTCAACATTCCTCTGTTTGCGCCCTACCGTTTCTTTATTGTCCGTCACGGAGAAGAATTGTTTGCTCCTTATCTGCCCGGCGCTGAAAATTCTTCGCGCAAAAGCGAATCAGCCGCTCTGAAACGGGAGTTTGAACGACTGCCAGATCGTACCCTGATACTGATCGAATTCTCCGGAAATCCGCCGGCAAAGTTTCTGGATCTTTTTGCGGGAAAGCTCTGTCATTTGCAGACAAAAGAGCTCTATTCAAATCAGGTTCTGGATGTTGTGCGCGCCACCGCCAAAAAACTGGGCATTCAGCTTGAGGACGAATCGATCTATGAAATTCGCGACCGTGTTCCCCAGAAGGCAGCGGCCATCGAATCAGCGCTGCAGCGCCTTCGGGGAATCGTGAAAGACCGCGCTGTGAGCGTGGAAGATGTGCGTGAAATTCTTTTCCCGGCTCCCGGAGTCCAGCCTTTCGCTCTGGTTGACGCAATATTTGCCCAGGATCATACGATGGTCGAGAAAGAGCTCCTGCGTTTCAATCCGCAGGAAGATAATTTTCTTGTAATTCTCAAATTGATCTTAAATCGAGCCAACGAAATACGTCAATTCCTTACGGGCAGAAAACTGGGCATGTCCGAATCTGAGATTCTTGAATTTCTGGATATCAAAAACAGACCTCCATTCATTCAGAAGAAAATTCTCAGCCGACTGGCGGACGAATCTCGTCATTTCAACAATAAAAGACTTTCCATTCTGTATGCCTTTCTTGTAAAAACTGGAAATGAGTTTCGGTCCGGCGTGCCGGCGCATAAACAGAATCTGTTCTTTCAGGAGAAAATTATGGAAGTTTTCTTCTCATAAACCGCCGAAAGCCGCCGAAAGCTCGGCATCTTCCCAGACTCTATCGCGTTCCATGAGGCGACGGCTGTAATTTCTAAACTTTTCGGGATCGGAGCGATACTGGCGGATGAGATAGGACAGCGCTTCCCGATTGGCCAGATTTTCTCCGGCCTTCAGACGAAGACCGGCGCTCAGCCTCCGCGACGCTTGATCGACACCCGATTTCGCGGCATAGGATTCAAACTGCTCGTAGAGCAGAGCGAAGGAACCGACTGTTACTGCATCGGACGCCCTGCCGAGGCCGGAGTACGCCGACTCAAGCTGGCGGTATATCTGCGACAGTTCGAAATAGCTGACTGATACGTCCGCATCTGCCGGAGCCGCCGCTGAAAGTTCAAGAGTTTTTCGCAGCACGTACAGAGCCTCGAGATATTTCCTGTTTCGGAGAAGGAAGGTCCCGTAAGCAAAATACGACCGAACATCGCCGAACAGAGCCGAACGGATCCAGTAGTTCCTTCTGAGAAACTCGACAATCAGCTCCAGATTGTGAGCGGAGGGATCCAGCGAGCCCCGATCGATTACATTTCTTTCTCTGTTTTCCATCTGTTCGAGATTTCGGATACAGATATTGTGAGCCTCGTCGGCATCTGGATTCTTCAGAAGATTGCCAAGTCTTTCAAAAACGAAAACGGCGCGCGATGCGTACTGAGCAAGCAGAGACCGAGAACTCTGCGCCTCGGCCTGATCGTTCAATTTTCTTGAAATAGAAAAGGAAAGAAATGCGGAAAGTGCATACTCTTCCTCGCTGAGCTTCTGCTCCCAGATGCGCGAGAACATATCGGGATTGCGAAACGGATCCTTCCGTATTTCTTCAAGGGGCAGATCATTGTCTCCGGGACAGGCAAAGGGTACGATTTCGCGCAGGGTCCGTCCGGCTGAGACGCCTGGCGGGTGATTCTGCGCCGCGGATTGAAATGCATTGCGGGCCTGCTCAAACGAACGAAGACCCAGATTGTAAGAACCCAGCAGATAGAACAAAAAAGCGTCGGGACGAATTTTCAAAGATTTTACAAGTTCTGCCATCGCCTCCGAACGGCGGCCCGCGGAAAGATACAGGAAAGCTCTCAGGCGATACGCATCCGCGCTGGCCATGATAAATGCCCTGTCAACATCTCCGGCGATTGCGAGATGAAAAAAAGCTTTGTCGTCTCTGCCATTTTGATAATCGGCCACAGCCTCATTCAGGTATTCCGCAGCTTCCTTTTCCCGTCCTGCATTCAAAGGCATAATGGTGCCGGCCGCCACGGCAAGGATTAGAAGGTATTTAATCATTCCAGATACAATATCGATCAATCAGCAAAAAGCTTGAAGTCAAATAGGGCCCTGTTTTCCTGACCGGGTGTACGGGCTGATAGTCACATTTTTCGGAATTGCGGCGGGAGCCCTGCTGGTTTACAGAGACGCAGTCAGGCTGGAGCATCTGCTGGACAAATCTATTGTCTACTACGCACTTCCGGCCGTCGCAGCCGTGGCGGTATTTGCGATGCAGCGGAACAATCCTGCAAAAAAATCCAGAAATTTAAGAATATTAATAAATATTGTCTGGTTTTTTTCCTGTCTGTATTCTTTTTACACAATCTCCAATCTTCTGCCAGCCCTCAAAGGAGACGCGACGATTATCGGCAATTACCTTTCCACCGCCGTGCTTTCACCTTTCTATGCGCTCTGCCTGAATGTGTTCATTCTCATGCCTCAGGCATCACAGGCTTCTCTGGAAGCTGGTGAAAATAAAAATTTCTCAGAAACGGCCATGACTGCCTTTCAGGGTCTGCTTCCGATTGCCCTGGGTTTTTCCGTGCTTGTTGCTTTTTTTATTATGTTTGGAGGCGCGCCCAAAACGACAGCCCCGGAAAGACTGCCTCCGTGGACCGGACTGGAAATCAACTCCGTGCGATTTGTGTTCACCGCTGCAATCTGGATTCTTTACATACTGTTTATGGGACTCATCAAAGGTTACAGAGCCGCCGGTCTGTGGTCCTCGGCCGCAGTCTGGACATCGGGATTCTCCATGCTGCTGCTGATTGTCGAATTTATCGAAATGCTGGAAAATTTTGGCCTGGGGGACCTTGTGATAATCGCGGAATCACAGGCAATCATGGGCGGACAATTTCTCACTGCATTTCTTTTTATCGCCGTTAACACCGCCGTGTCGTTATTTTTCTCAGAGAAGAGCTGAATTATGGAAGAAAGCCTGAAAGATAAAGTCTGGAAAGAAGTCGCCACCGTAGACGATCCGGAAATTGGAATTGGCCTGACGGAACTTGGACTCATCTATGAGCTGGATATCGACGATGCTTCTGTGGCGCATATAAAAATGACACTCACATCGATGGGCTGTCCCGTGGGTCCGCAGATGAAAGCCGCCGTGCATGCGGCAGCCACTCGCGTGGAAGGCGTAAAAGATGCGGAGGTAGAAATCGTCTGGACTCCGGCCTGGGATCCGCGCGAAATGGCGACGGAAGAAGCGCAGATGCAGCTGGGGATTTTTTAGCGCCATGCTGTCATAAAAATGATACCATTGGCACAGGCACTGAAAAGGAGAATAAATAAAAAACAGGCAAACATTACCGGCAGGCCGTCAATCCGGCGCTCTTTTCTGATTTTTCACAACGGATTTTTACTCTGCGCCGGTGCGCCTCTGTGTAATATCTTCCTTCTCGGCATTATTCTGCTGGCCGGCTGCAAATCGCCCCAGGAGCTTTTCTATCGTCCGCCCGGAACTGCAGTCGAAGTATACGAAACTGTTTCCCGGCTGCACATTACAGTGTACCCCGCCGCCAGAGAAAAATCGGCCGGCGCTGTAATCTTCATTCACGGCGGCGGTTGGAGGATTGGCGGCTCAGACATCCCGTTATTTCAGGACTGGGAGAACGAGCTTCGATCCAGAAACCTTCGCGCATTTTCCATAGAACACAGAACGGCTCCTGCCGCGCGCGGCCGCGACCAGATCGAAGACTGCATCAAGGCAGTTCAATACATACAGAACAATGCGGACCGGTTCGGCATTCCGCCGAGGCGCATCGCGCTGGTTGGTTTTTCCTCCGGAGGACATCTGGCCGTCATGACCGCTCTATTTCTGTCAAAAAATATTCCCCGGAGAGAAAGCGCCGTCCGCTCGGTTGTCTCATTCTACGCGCCGCTGGATCCCGCGGCCATGTTCACTTCCGGCGATGAAAACATACACCGTCTGCTGCTGAACTATCTGCCGGATTCGCAGATTCCGGACGATGAGGACGAAAGCAAATCCAGAGAGGCTTTTTTGCGGCGCGCCTTGATGGATATTTCGCCTGTGGACAATCTGCACACGGCCTGCCCCCCGTCGCTGCTGATCCACGGCGACTCGGATTCGCTGGTCCCCGCGGAACAGAGTATTCGTTTCGCAAACGCTGCGGCCGGGAGGAATATCCGGAATGTCACGCTGCAGATCGTAAAAGGCGCCGAACACAATTTCAATCAGTCCCGGAATGGCTGGGCCCGGAATGAGGAAAAACGAGCCCTGGATTTTATTATTAATAATTTTAATTAATTTTCAGTTCAGATCTGATTCTGCAAGAGCGCAATCTGCTTTTATGGTTGACAGTATACCCAAATTCACAGGTTATTATCCATGAGGAAGAAAGCGTTTATCATCGTCGGATCGATTCTGGTTGTGGGCGGTCTGTACATGGCCGTGGATCGAGCCGTGCGTATGAAAGCGCAGGCCCTTCCGGATAACAATCCGGAAGTCTGCCGCAGTCCCGATTTCAATCCGCAGAGGATGAAAGTGGTTGTTGCCGTCGGCGACAGCATAACACACGGGCGAGTCAGCGCCAATTACGTGGATGAACTGACGTCCCGTCGCAGCGGATCCCACGTCTTCATCAACGCCGGCATCAACAGCGAGCTGGCCTACAATGCCCTGCAACGGGTTAAAGATATTGCCGCGTGCAAACCGGATTTTGTAACAATCCTGATCGGCACCAACGACGTGAATGCGAAAATATCTCCCGAGAGCGAGGAGCGCTACATTAAAAATATGAAACTCCCTCGTCCTCCTGACAGAGACTGGTACCGTGAAAATCTAAACGCTCTGGTGAGCGAAATTCGCAGCAGCACTGGCGCAAAAATCGCTCTTATGACTCTCCCCCCGATCGGGGAGGATCCACTGAGCCGGCCCAATCATCTTGTCCGTCAGTACAACCAGATCATTCGGGAAACGGCCGCCGCACAGAAAACTGCAGCGCTGCCGCTCAACGAAAGAATGTCAGCCCAATTGAAGAAATTCACCGCAAACAATCGCTGCCAGAGCAATGAAGAATTGCTGGTGGCAATGGCTGTGGCGCAGCATTTTATTTTAAGAAAATCATGGAACGAGATCAGCGAATTTTACAGCTTCCATTATTTGACAGACTGCCTCCATATGAACGAAAAAGGTTCCCGTCTGGCCGCCGATTTGATCGAAGAATTTATTGTCAAACAATAGGCAGAATAGTTATGGTTATTATTTTTTCGGCGGATCTGCAGCCTGGAGCGCTTTTTCTATTCGCCTGTCGGGTATGAGCCATATAATTGCGACAATGACATAAATGGCGCAGGCTACCCATCGATCCACAAAGGAAAGTCCGACTGCTGAAAAATATAGAACCAGCGATAGCCTTCCTTTTCTGTCGCTTCCCATTGCTTTTGCCAGAGGTGAATCCTGGCCGTGGCTTGCCACAAACACCCGGGAGAGAATATAATAGGCGATCGCCGAACATAAAAGCACTATGCCGTACAGAGCAACAGGCGATGATGCGAAATTATTTTCTCCCATCCAGGCCGTCGCAAAAGGCACAAGCGAAAGCCAGAACAGGAGATGCAGATTTGCCCACAGCGCCCCACCCGTTACATGACGCACGGCCTGAAGCATATGATGGTGGTTGTTCCAGTAGATTCCAAGAAATACAAAACTGAGAAGATAACTCAGAAAAACCGGCAGAAGTGGAGCGAGCGCCGCCAGATCGCTTCCATGCGGAATCTTCAGTTCCAGGACCATGATGGTGATGATTATGGCGATGACGCCGTCGCTGAAAGCTTCCAGTCTTCCTTTGTGCATAATTTTTATAGAGGCTCCGGCAGCGCCAATGGAACGGCCTGCTATTCTATCCTGCTCACTGGCCGGGGAATCCGAATATAACGCCGAATCCTTCCAGCCGTCTTTCATAACGGCCGCTTTCCTGCGGTCCCATTGTGATGCTGGTCCCCATAACTTTTAGATGATATTCGCCGGGGATCATCGCTGAAATGTACTGGCTGTAACCTTTGATTTTTGTTTCGATTTCCTGATCATCGCGCTCGAAACCGGGCGTGAAGTACTTTACATAGTCAACTCGAAACCAGCGGGTCAGTGTGCCGTCTTCATTGATTGTGGGGGTGGTCACCTGATCTATCAATTCTATTTGATTATCTTTTTGAAATTTATTAAATATTTTTAAAAAGTCTTCGTCGCGAAAAAGATGATACATCCCTTCAAAACAGCGGACGCTTTTTTTGTATGCCAGAGCTTTTATTGCGTCGTCGCCCATATAGTATTCCATAATGAGGTCAACCATGGAGAAAAACACCTGGAGCGCGGACGGATCCATGCCCTCCAGAATTTTATAAAAAGGCTTGCCGAGAACATCAAGGCACAGGATCATTTTTTTAAGGGTGTCGGGATCCCGATCAAGAAGTGTGATGTTTTCTTTGATTTGCTGGCTTATCATAACACTCAGGATATTTTGCAAGTCCTGATATTTGTCGACAATTTTTTAAGCCGATGCGAGGTGAATCCGCCCGAGGATTCAAACGGTGATTCTGCGCACTGTCACCGGCTTATCCATCCAGGACGGCGAAAATTCCACTCTTTCAACGGGGTATCCCACACTTTTCAGGCAGCTCTGCACTCTTGGATCACGCGTCAGATCGTCTGTGAAAACGATCTGTTTCGCCTCCGCAAGCGACTGCAGTTTTGCGGCCAGATTCACAGTGCCACCAAAATAATCAACTCCGCTGTTGAGATTCACGGCAATGCACGGACCCGAGTGAATGGAAATCCGCAGAAATACTCCGCCTGTATCCTGACCTCCCGCAAAAGCCTTCTGAAGATCAATCGCCGCCTGCATGCAGTACAGAGCGTCTGAAAAAGCGACCATGGCAGAATCCCCGATTGTCTTGACAACCGCCCCGTTGTAACTCCGGACAATTTCATAGATTTTTAAGAAATGCTTCCTCACGGAGGCGAATGCTTCTCCGTCTCCAATTCGACTGTACATCTTTGTTGAACCGACAATATCCGTAAAAAGTATATTCTGCAGGCCGAGTTCGATTTTCATTCCCTGGGCCAGACTCTGATTTCCGTAAATATCGCGGAAAAGCTGAAAGCTGAAAAGTTCCGCGGGGCGCAGCGAATCGTTGTCTTCTTCTTTTCTCTCAAGAATAAAAACAGCCGGCTCCGATGAGTTGTTGACAGCCGTAATTTGCGGCTTCTGAACTGTTCGGAATTCTGTTTCTCCGCCTTCGTATCGAATGGCCGTATCGGGTCCCTCACCAGCATCCAGGAATGAATACTCTGTTCTTCCTTTGATACGGATACGATATCGTCCCCGCTCCAGGTCGACGGTCAGATCGGCGATGTTACCGGGCAGTATAGATTTCTGTATCAGAATATGACGTTTTGTCGCGGGTTCCGCCGCACAGTACATTTTTTTGGGAACATCGCGGATGTCCGGATTCAGATGAAATATGACCTCAAGGGCGCGGATGTCTTCCGTTGAAAAAGTTATCTCGCAGGCATCACACCGTCCTTCCAGCGGGATATCGCCCAGAGTATTCAAAGATTCGCGAACACCGCGGCAGTGCGGACAGGTAACATCCCAGCTGAGGTTAAATATTCCCGCGCGCGAAGCGTATAGAAAAACGGCCGTCAGCTCATTGAGAGGCAGTCCGAAACGACGCGCCAGTA
This sequence comes from Spirochaetia bacterium, assembly GCA_009885105.1. Taxonomy (GTDB): domain Bacteria; phylum Spirochaetota; class Leptospiria; order Leptospirales; family Leptonemataceae; genus VFLI01. The sequence continues at coordinate 91,170 of VFLI01000002.1, forward strand.
CCTTTAAGCGAATGCGGTTTAGCTCTTCATCGGGTCCGGTCAGGATGTAATCTTTTATCAGATCCATCTTTTCGGCCTGAGCGCCTTCTCTGACTGCCAGCCGGCAGAGTGATTCCAGTTTTTCCAGTGCATTTCCATTCAGTGCAACTTCTCCGGCCATACTGTAGAATTCCGTCTGCCTTCTTTCAATATCTTTTCGATTCTGTATCAACACGACAATCTTACGCAGCGCTTTTGAATATTTTCGGCGAAGATCCGGCATTGCGACTTTCAATAAAAGACGCATCACAATATTTCTGGGAATCCATCCGAAGTGCACAAAAAAATTTGTTTCCTGATCAGAAACTCGCTCCAGGATATAACGGGAACGAAGATAATGCGCAAACCCTTTTGAATAAATTCGCGCGTTGTTCAATCCTTTATGAAATTCCCACTCCCAGGGCACTTCCTCCCATTCGGAAACGACGCCTGCATTTGTGGATTTCCCGAACAACCGCCCGCCGCGTTCTTGATAGTACATCTGCGGCAGACCCAGAAATTTATTTAAGGTCGAGGTATCCGTTAGAAAGGGCCATAGATCCGTGATGGAAGCGTTGAGGTGGAACTGCCACAGAAAGTCTGCCGGTTCTGTATCAAACATTTCACCGGATTGCCAGGGATACTGGCGCAGGTATTCATTAATATTCATGGAGTATTTTCTCTGTATTGCCGACCGGATTCTGTTATTAAATGTAGCCAAAAACAGACCTATCGACCATGTGCTGCCGATTTTTTAGTTGACCGGAACCCACGTTACAAGAATCTACATGGAAACCGGTTGTAATCCCAAATCACTGCCAGGAGATACCCATGAAAAAATTTATTTTATCCACACTGCTGATCTTCAGTATAGCTGCCCTGGCCGACTGCGGGCCGAGATCACCGTCCAGCGCCGCAGCGGCTGAAAAGGCCGAGGAAACAGCAACATGTATTTATGACGGCATGACAATGAACAAAAAAGATATGCTCGCTGTGGATTTTGGGGGAAAAACATACTACACATGCGACGAGAAAGAGAAAACAGAATTTCTGAAATCTCCCGACAAATATATCAAAGCTGCCCAAAAAATGTAATCGACCCGGAAATCTTACAAAGGCCGGTGCCTCAATTCAAGCAGGACCGGCTTTTCTCTTCACCAGAATCATCCAGCCAGGGGAAAACAGAGCATATCAATGCGAAAACCAACGAATTTCGAAGCATGCGGCTTTAACCTGTTCCTGATTTTTCTACGAGTATTTCTTTTCGATTTTATCGATCCTGGACTGTACACCGGGAAATTTTCTGGCGCGGTCCACAAATGCAACAGCGCGAGATTGGTTTCCCATCATGAAATAGATCTCGGACAGATTCAGAATATTCAGCGGCATATCCGGTTCGCGCAGGCGGCACCGTTCCCCGTAATCGGCGGCATTCTGCAGGTCGCCGGTCCTTTTCAGAGCTTCAGAAACATAGTAAAGATACTTTGTTTTCTCCGGATACATATCGACATACATATACAGAAGTTCCACCGCTCTGGAATAATCTTTTTTTGACAGAAAGAGTTTGATATCTTTTTCCAGCTCTTTTCTTTCAGAGTCGGAAACCGGCGGCACAGCGTAGTCTTCCCTGTAGCCGATCCGGATCAGAGACAGATCGTCCGTAATTTCGCCGATACCGGTCAGCTCGTTGACGATTTTTTCCAGATTGCCTCCGCATTTGCTGACCACGGAAAGAAAGAGCGTCTCATCTTCATTGATCATACGATTGCCTTTTGCATCCATGCCGATAGCAATATCGTCGCGCCCGTCCGACCCGACAATGATCACATCATCCGACTGCAGGGAAAATATATTGATCCTCATCTCGGAGTCCAGTCCTCCCACGCCGATTTTGTACATGTGCGCGGCCTGAGGTATAAAAGTTGAATTCGCGTTTCTGTAAACAACCGGGAACGGGTGTTCCGCATTAAAAAAATACAGCAGTCCGGTCTCATTTTCTATCACGCCGAGAAACATCGATGCCGTCATTGTTCCGTCAAAAGAAATAAACACGTTCTGAAGTTCCAGAAAGCATTCTTTCAGCCACTGTTCCGGAAATCGATTCCGGGAGGCCGCAGCAATCTGAGTGCGGGTGACAATCGATTTAAATATCGTACCCAGAACCAGGGCTCCTCCCGCCCCCTGAATCGATTTGCCCATTGCATCGCCGTTCATAAACACGGTGTACTTTTTATTCCTTAAACTGATTTCATGCGCCGCGGTCAGGTCGCCGCCGATTTCCGCATTCCATTTGCGGAAATGAAAAACCTTTTTCTGACGGGTGAAGAACTCCACTTTCACCGGGCCGTCGCCGACTCTCTTCTCTCCCAGGGGAGCCAGCAGAAGGGAGGTGAGAAAGTAATCACCGTCCTGTTTTTCTTTCAGGATATTCACTTCATCGAGAGTCCGGGACAGCTCAGCGGTTCGAACGGTGACTTTTTCTTCGAGAGTGATGTTCAACTCTTCTACCTGATTGTGGACATTCACAAATTTATTCGCCAGAGAAAAGGCAATGCTGAAGAGAAATGCGGGGAATCCGTACGAAGACAGATAGACGGCGTTGTTGATACTGAAATAAACCAGAAATAGATCGTGAAGAATGGGAATGATGATCAGGGACATGCCCAGAAGAAGATGCCTGGCATCCCGCATACCCTGAAGAGCTCTGCGCAGAGTCCAGTAAATTCCCAGAAGAAGTATAAGCGGGAAAGGCATCTGGGTGAAGCCCCGGATCGTAAAAAAAGTTTGATAGTTGGGCGAAAGAGACAGCACGACGAAAGAAACAAGCTGCAGAAAATAAATCCCGCGAACAAGCCAGCGGTTGGGTTTGATTTCCAGATATTCTATTAAGAATTTTATATATACTGCCATGCACACGAACAATAAACCAAAAAGTATTTTCTGAGTGTGGAGATACTGCACAGCAGGAATAAAAGGAAGCGACCAGATGAACATGTTGACATTATACAGACCAAAAGCGAACAGAAGACCAGAATAGTAAAGATTCACTCTGTCTTTTCTTCGCTTCAGGTAAATCAGAAGGTGGTATGTGCCCACGAACGGAAGCAGCAGAGAAATAACCAAATTGATACGCACATGAGTCAGATCGCGAATTTTTTGAATATTCGCCATATCTCCTGTCTCACCGACGACCGGAGTGTCTGATAGGCCTCCTTCCGCATCGACATAGACTTTAATCAGAATTGTATTTAGTTTTCCGGTCTGCAGAAATTCCGTGGGAATGCTGTAATTTCGTGTGATGTTCCAGAAGTTCTGAGGCGTCTCTGGCGGCATACTTCCCGTCGCGCCGATAAAATGACCGTTGATATAAATCTGATCCGCCCATATGATTCTGCCGGCCAGAAACGACAGATTCTTCCCGGAAAGCTCCGCTGGAACAGCGAACTCATTTTTCAGAAACAGAAACCCTTTTCTGTCGGGATGATGATTTACAATCTGCGTGAGATCCACGACCGCCTGAAATCGCAGTTGCTGGATGCTTCGCGGTGAATCCTGTTCCGTGACAATTGCATAGGTCCAGTTTTTATTCATTTCGACCCGAACGTCGCTTTTACAGCCTGCAGCGCTCAGGCACAGAAATACCAGAATCGGAACATAATTTTTCATGATACTTTAAAAATTAAAACAACTTTGAAAATGCCTGGTAAAAACAGTCAATTGAAAAACTCCCGCACTCAATGCCGTCTGTTATTTTGCCGCTGAACCGTAGAAATGGCGCCCTCTTTTCTCGATAAATCCCCTTTCAATCAGCCCCCGGGCTATGAGCCTCAATCCGTCCAGGGCCTCTGCTTTCTTCACCTCGTCCGGTTCCGGCTCTTCTGACATCAGCGCATGCAGAATCTCTCTTTTTTTCACGTCCAGGACACCCAGCAGGCTTCCGCTCAGTCGAGGATCCACTGCATGAAAAATCCGGGCCAGAAGTCTCGGCGGCGATTCTGCGGCCAGATAGTGCAGGGCCATATTGTCGAAGAAAAGAAGTTCATTGATATTTTTTATCATGGAGGCCTGGTTGACCGGAGCCCGGATCAGTCAAAAAATGGTTATTAAGAATTCCCTGTCAAATCCGACTTTATTATTATGAGATTTACTTTGCACTGGATTCTGAGATCGGTCTTCATTCTGACGCTGGCGGCCGGCGGCAGTCTTTTTGCGGAAAACAGGATGTACGGATCCAGTACTCCCGTGGGACAGCTGATACCCGCGATCATTGACGCTCTGGGCCGGACCGGAATTCAATTCTCCGTCAATCGGGTTTTCAATGAGAGCCGGGACGGCAAGCAGGGATTTGTGTTTCTACTCCAGCCGCGACAGACTATCTGTGAGATAACTTTTTTTGAGAACCGCCCCGGTTCGATTGTGAAAATTTTCACTCAGGACAGTCAGGACATGAACCGTTTTCATGTTTTTTTTGTTGAAACGATGCGAATGCGGGAACTTGGCGTAACGGTGCCCTCCGGACCGACCGGCAACTGGCCCGTGCCTCAATAACAGAATTCAAAGAGTCGTAGGCCCCCCTCTGGCGGTATGAAGCAAAAGAACGGCGGATATCTTAACACGACAACCGTAGTTCGGAATTTGCCACGAAAAGGCACGAAAGAATTTAGGCGTTTTGGGATTATCCTTTCCTTTTCGTGAAATTTCGTGGCTAAAGTAGTATTAATATATGCATTTTTTTTATTGCTTTTCAGGTCAGGCATTCACTTTTTTTTGGTTTTTATCCTGAACAATCCGTTGATTCTATTATGCAATTACGCAGAAATCTGATTCTTTTTTCCACAATCTTGACAGGCGCCCTGCTTTTCTGTTCGCCGGATTCTTCCGGTTCAGAGTCAAGCCGCAACAGCGATCCGCCCGAGGAAATGCAGTTCGATCATAAGTTTGACGACGCAGCCCGTTTGATGGCCGGCATGGCCGTTCGTCCGGAAAGTCCGCTTGCCTCCTGGATGAAAAATCAGATCTGGATCGAACACGCAGCGCTTCTGGATAAAAACTGGGCGGCGGTGGAACTGCAGCGGTTGAGCAAAATGCGGAAGTTCGCCGCGGAGGAACTGCGAATCACGGAAGAAGCGGATAAAAGCGTTCTGTATCCTTTTTCCGGGCCGGACTTTCTGCACGTGAACACTTTTTTTCCGGACGTAAAATCTTACACAATGATCGGGCTGGAGAATACAGGAACCATTCCCGATTTTTCAAAACTGGATGAGGCGAATCTTCGTCTCCTCACTTCGCAGACCCAGGTTGCGCTTCGCGATATTTTCCGGCGCAGTTATTTCATCACCATGACAATGACATCGGATCTGAACCGCAGCAAGCTGGACGGCACTATACCGATGATGTTTATTTTTCTTGCCCGCACCAACAATGTAATCCTGGACGTAAAGTATCTGGCCCATGCCGCAGACGGAGCTGTTATTGACAGACCCGCAGATTCTAAAGACAGACCTACGGGCGTTCACATCCGGTTCATGGACGCCGTGAAAAAAATTCCGCGGGATCTGTTCTACTATCGTTTTGATGTTTCGGATGAGAATCTTGCAAAAAAGCCCGCTTTTGTAGAGCTCTTGCGAAGCAACGACGCAAAGATCGTCTATGTTAAATCAGCTTCGTATCTGATGCACTATCCGAATTTTTCCAGGATGCGCGAAATCGCCATGAACCGGGGCGAATACATTTTACAGGATGACACAGGAATCGCTTTTCACTTTTTTGAGCCGCGTCAGTGGGAATTCCGCCTCTACGGCGAGTACATTCAGCCAATTCGAGATTTCAGCGGCGTCTATCAGCAGGATTTGAATAAAGCCTATAAGGACGGAAAACCAATTCCGATTCCCTTTCAGCTGGGCTATCACTGGTATACGCAGAAAAATAATTTGATGCTGGCAGTAAAAAGAAGTGACGCGGACACGAAACCCGGACAGTGAAAAAATAACTTCACACGGAAAATACAAAATCCTAATTACGGGAAAATTTTCGCTGATCCTGTCCGTCTTCCTGGCTGCCTCCGCCGGCGCGTATGCGCAGAGCGCCGCCAATTCCGATCTGCTGCTTCGCTGGATGCAGGAACGTCCGCGTTTTTTTTCCGGAGTCCTGCGCGGCGTTGACACAAACGAACTTCAGATTCTATATACTCAGATCGACCGGGACAGACAGAACAGACCGTCCTTTCGCACTTTTTCATTTCGAGTCGACGCGGGGAAATACTTCTACCCGGCAAGTTTTGTAAAACTGCCTGTCGCGGCTCTGACTCTGGAAAAAATTCGCAGGCTTTCCATTCCAGGCCTCGCGCAGGCAAGAATGGAAAACCAGGGCCAGATTGACTGCAAAGTAGAGCGTATGAATTTTCGCACACGAAGCGCGCCTTCTCTGCAGCAGTATCTCAAACGTATGCTGCTTGTCAGCGACAATGAAGCCTACAATGCCCTGTATGATTTTCTCGGCGCGGATTTTATCAACGATCGCCTGGCCGAACTTGGATACAACGGAGCCAGAATATTTCAGCGCGCGGGAGAATGCAGTCCCGACCAAAATCTTGTCACGAATCCGATTGCTTTTTACGATGAAAGAAAGCGCGTGATTCTGGAGCAGCCTATGCTTCACAGCCGGCAGAATTACATGAATCCGCTCGGGCATATAGTTCGGGGAAGGGCTCATATCGAAAACGATGTGCAAATCGACGGAGGCCAGGATTTTTCATACCGCAACAGGCTTTCACTGGAGGATATCCATTCAATACTGATGTCTATAATATTTCCGGAAGCCACACCGGGCAGGCGTTTCAATCTGCCGGCTGAGGATTTCGCCTATCTGCGAAGGCTTATCGGAATGAGCCCCCGCGAATCCCCGGATCCCGCATATCGTCTGCCCGATAATTTCGCAAATTTTCTGCTTTTTTCAAGACAGGTCCGACGCATCCCTCCGAATATCAGATCCTTTAATGTCGTTGCGCGTGCGTTCGGATACATCGGCGACAGCGCGTATATAGTGGATTACAATAAAAAGATAGAATTCTTTGTATCGGCCGTTCTCTACGTGAATGAAGACGGAGTTATGGGCGACGATGTTTACGATTACGACCGGATAGGCATGCCGTTCCTTGCGGAGCTGGGCCGTCTGGTATATGAAAAAGAATCGCAGAGGAGACGAACTGTTCGGCCCGATTTGCGGAATTTTGTGATACGATGAAGCTAAAAAAGAACTCTGTACACTGGAATCTCTCTCTGAAATCCTTTTGGTTTAATGTTTGGCAGACTTTCCATTTTGAAATCGCCTCGCACCAGGGCCCATGTTGTATGACTCAACAAAATATCGCCGGGATTCGCCTCAGTTTGAATCCGGCTTGCCAGATTGATGCTTGACCCGATCACGGTGTACTCCATTCGTTCCTGAGATCCGAAATTTCCCACGGCGGCATAGCCCGAATGTATCCCGCAGCGAATCTGAAGCGGTTCCATGAATCCCTGCTCAATCCATTGTGCCGCCAGTTCTCTCATGCGAAGTTGCATATCGATTGACATCTGCACGCAGGCGACGGCGTCCGCCTTCTCGCCAAGGGAATTGTCATTTCCAAAATGACAGACAATGGCGTCGCCGATGAACTTGTCGATGGTAGCGCCGTATCTTTTTGCGATGAGCGTCATTTCA
>VFLI01000105.1 GCA_009885105.1 Spirochaetia bacterium
ACACGTAAGTGGGAAGAGGGGATCAGCCACGAAAACTCACGAAAGACACGTAAGTGGGAAGAGGGGATCAGCCACGAAATTTCACGAAAGGCACGAAAATAGGAGAGAGAAAGATAATCATTCAATGAAAACCGACCGACCTGAGAAATCGTGATGTCTTCATTCGTGTTTTTTGTGTGTTTTCGTGGCTAAAATTCCTCTTTCCGGCTTTTCTTAGAATTATCCTGTCGGAATACGGCTTGTGGCCGGCTCTGTGCCTCAACCAGGTGGTAACTATGAATCCTGAAAACACGACAGTCTTCAACCTCGGCGAATGCACGTTTGACTCACCGCTGCAGACCCCGCTCTTCATCGACGACAGCAGCCGCGTTCTTGTGGATGTGCAGTACAATCCAGGCCAGGTTGAAGCGCCCCCCACTTTTGAAAATGCCGGGCCGCGCCGGAAGATCTATTTCAATCCTAAAAAAACAACGGCTGCCATCGTCACCTGCGGGGGGCTGTGCCCCGGTCTGAACAATGTTATTCAGAGTATCGTGCGGATGCTGTATTCCCAGTACGGCGTGAGCAGAATCCTGGGAATTCGTTACGGCTATGAAGGGCTGATCCCGGATTTCGGGCATGAATTTATGGACTTGAATCTGGAGACTGTGGACGACATCGACGAGAAAGGCGGCACCATTCTCGGATCCTCGCGCGGGAACCAGGATGTGGGACGGATGGTGGACACTCTGGTCAAGAACAAGATTTCAATTCTTTTCGCCATCGGCGGCGACGGCACTCTGCGCGGCGCGGATGCCATCTTTGAAGAAGTGAAGAAACGGGGGCTGAAAATCGCCATTGTCGGAGTGCCCAAAACAATCGACAATGACATCGTCTTCGTATACCGGACTTTTGGATTCACAACCGCAGTGTCCCACGCGCATTCGGCGCTTCTGGGCGCGCATGCGGAGGCTGCCGGAGCGAAAAACGGAGTGGGTCTGGTAAAAGTAATGGGCCGCGATTCCGGTTTCATCGCCGCCTATGCGGCTCTTGCGTCGAGCCAGGTGAATTACGTTTTTCTTCCGGAGGTGCCGATTCGTCTTCACGGTCCCGGCGGTTTTTTTAATCATCTGAAAGAGCGACTGATTCGAAAAAAGCACGCCGTGATTCTTGTCGCGGAGGGCGCCGGCCAGGAGTATTTCAATACGGCGAAGGAGACGGATGCATCGGGCAATGTCAAACACGGCGATATCGGAATATACCTGCGCGACGAAATAAAGAAACATTACGATGCCGAAAAATTCCCCGTGACAATAAAATACATCGATCCCAGCTATTTGATAAGAAGTCATCCCCCGTCCGCGGAAGACGCGGTTTTCTGCATCATGCTGGCGCAGAACGCCGTGCATGCGGCGATGGCCGGCAAGTCTGGCATGCTTGTGGGCTTCTGGAATTCGTATTTCACTTTTGTGCCGCTGTCCTCAATTATCAATCGCAGAAAGAAAGTGGAAAAAAAAGGCTATCTCTGGTCCATGGTAAAGGAAAGCACCGGCCAGCCTGATTTTGATTAGGGAAGGGTAAGATTTTTTTCACGCAGAGCCTGCAGGAGACGCAGAGATAGAAGAAATCATGGGAAGAAAATAGAAGCTGACGACGCTGGAAAGCGTCCCGCCTGGACTTGGTGATGCCCGCCATTCGCAGCATTCTCAATCCTTCCTCTGCGTTCCTTGCGCCCTCTGCGTGAGATCTTTTTCTCTATGTATATTAAATGAATTGCTTCACAATTGCGTCCACGGCGAAGCCGGCGATCAGGGACGGCAGATAGAACAGTGATGTAAAGAACATAATTCTGGCGTTCTCACCGGATGAATTTCGCATGCATATAAATGCGGATCGGAGAAAAAATAATCCGGCGATGATGCTCAGAGTCAGATAGGCCCAGCCCGCCATTCCTATGACTACGGGAAGAGCCGCCACAAACATTAAGAAAATCGTATAGATAAAAGCATGCAGAGCGCTCCTTTCAGAGCCCGCCACAACGACGATGGTACGGATGCCGGCCTTTTCATAATCCTCGCGCCGGTATATTGAAATCGCGATTACATGAGGAAGCTGCCAGATGTAAAGCACGGCGCAAAGAGCCAGACCCGGCAGCTCAATCTTTCCTGTGGCGGCCGTCCATCCCATGAGAGGGGGCATGGCGCCGGCAAAGGCTCCGATCTGCAGAGCCAGAGGAGTCACGGTTTTCAGTGGAGTGTATATCCCCGCATACACGAAAAGCGCGGCAAAGGCCAGGAGAGCTGTCAGAGGATTGACGGTAAAATACAGAACGACCATGGAGGCAATGCCGCATATCAGTCCGATCGTAAGCGCGACAGCGGGAGACACTCGTTTTTGCGGCAGCGGCCGGTCGGCGGTGCGTTTCATCAGACCGTCCGTGTCTCTTTCCAGATACATATTCAGTATGCCGGCACTGGCAATTGCCAGGGCGGTGCCGACAATGGCCTTCAGGCAGAGCAGCAGATCCGAACGGGGAGCTATGGCAAATCCGCCCAGAGTCATCAGGGCGTTCATAAAAAGGACATTGGGTTTCACCAGAAGGATCAGATCTTTGATGTAAGCGGCGGCGCTTACATGGGACCGCTGTGACGCGCTTTTTTCCATTGCAATGCTTCTCAATACCAGGTGAACCCTCCGGTTCTGTCAAAGAGAACCACTTTTCTTTTCCATCTTGAGAATTCCATCTCATTTTCTCCGGCAAACTTCCATTCGGAAGCGTCCAGTGTGTCGCCGATTTCAATCCGGACTCTGTGTTTTCCCTCCAGAACTGGAATATTTTCAATGGCCAGACTCGTTCCATCCTGCCAGAGTCCGGAAGCTCTGTAGGAGCCGGAAGCAGACTGCTTTCCATCGACAAAAATCCGCATTCGCACTTCAGCCCGTTTTCTCTCACATACCTTGCCGGAGGCCGATCTCATGTGTGCCGGCCGTCTTTGAATTTCCTCATCCGTCATCTGCCGGCAGTTCTCTGAAACCACTCCAGGATGGTTAAAAGAAACAACGAGCAGTGGATCGCCGGTAAAGGGCGTGGAGTAGAGAAGGTCGCTTCCGATAAAAGTTAAGAAACAAAGGAGGGCCGCCAGGCAGATACCCGCCATTGCCGATACGAATGCATTGTATTTTCTTGCCGAATTCAGCAGAGTTCCCGGCAGATGGTTCTCCAGCGTTTCCTTTTGAAATTTCAGAACTTTCTTTACCGCCTCGCCTGAACTCAAACCGTCGATCTGAAAGTACGCCAGCTTCCCTTCTGCGGCATGGTCCGCGCGGAATTCAGGATCAATGCCTCCCGACAATCGCAGCTGGGTGATGTCTCCTCCGGACCTGTAAGAACATTCGCCCGGTCCGCAGCCGATGATGCAGATTCCGGCCGCGCCTGTTCTCAGAAGTCTTTCCATCAGCCGCGAATGAAGCATGCCCGTGCAGGGCACGGAGAAAACGCGGCAGCCCGGCAGCTCCTGCGAAACTCCAGACTCCCGGTCAAAACGGATAGAGCGGCCGGCGGAAGAAGAGCAGACAAAGACGGCAAACAGCGGTTCTCTATTTTTCTGAGACGATTCGAACCATCTGTCCATAACATCAATCATATCGCGCGATGAATTGTGCGGAAGCGTTGCGGCCAGAGTCGGGCAGGAACCGGAACAGATGCCGCAGCCTGTGCACAGAGAAGGATTGATTGTCGAAAGCAGCGATTGACCTTCGCCTCGCGGGACCATTGTGATAGCGTTGTAAGGGCAGTCGCGGTAGCAGTGCGTGCAGCCGTCGCAGGATTTTTCCCTGATCGTCGCTGTTTTCTCGCGGCGGCGCAGCCAGGGAATGGAATACAGCACGATTCCCGTCAGAAGAAAGCCGGCCCAGTATATGCCGCCGCTCATTCTTTCTATAAAAAAAAGAGGGAACATGTACAGCCAGTCCATCGTAAACATTTGAGGCGAGACGGCCATGTCGGCAGGCGCGGCATTGTATGCGGGCTTCAGCAGGGACAGAACCACAAGCGATGCGCTTATCCAGATCGTCATGGTCCGGCCCGTCAGAAAATTCGGCCTGTTCAGGCGGGCGATGTGCAGCCATAGAGAAGCGGTCATGAAAAGCGGCAAAAGCATATGAAAGAAAAAAACAATAAAAAATAAAAAAGAATTCAGATGATCGTTGGTAAGGAATGAACGCGACATCGGCTCGTCAAAGATGGGAATGATGTCGAGAAGTTTCGCGCTGCCCAGAGCGATCTGTCTGGCTCGCACATCCCAGACAAGCCAGTAGCCGGTCCAGCCGATGACCCAGAGAACTGCAAGCGCAAGAAGTCCAGTGATCCAGGCAATCCAGCGCACCCGGGTGAATCGTCCTGCGAAAAATATCTTTAAAGCGTGGATCAAAATGCATACGATGGCCCCGTCAGAACTGTAGCGGTGAAGGGAGCGCATCAGCTGAGGCAGGAACGAATCTTTCAAATTCTCCAAAGATGACCAGGCCTGCGAGACGCTGGGAGTGTACCAGATGAGCAGAAAGATACCGGACACAGTTGCAATGATCAGAAGCGTATTCGCAATCGCTCCGAGCTGTGTGAGAGGATTGAGAGAAACAGGAATCAATTTGTGTATGATTTTGTTTGGCCAGAGAAACAGCCTGAGTACAGGTCGAAAAAGGACATCGGTCCTTTCTCCGGAATTTACGGCAAGTTTGGAATCAGCGCTCATGAATAGCCAGAAATTGAGGAGAGTTTACTGCATCGACCTTTTTTCTTCCAGAAGAAGCGTAACGGCCTCAGTCAGGAGTTTTTCCTGAGCCGGGCCCAGGCCAAGACGAAATGCAATTCTTCCATTTCTATCGGTCAGAAGTATCACATTGGCATGATCGATCGCATTCGTTTCAAGATTTCGCCGGGATCCAATGCTCAGTGTTGTTAAAAGATCATGAACCTGGCCGGAATCGCCGGTGAGGAGCTGATACCGGGGCAGAGGAAGATTCTGCGATCGGGATGCGGCGGCCAGTGTCTGGACGGTGTCGTGTTCCGGATCGAGCGTGAGTGCCATGACGGTGAGATCGTCAGAGTTTTTCTGTGCCTCCACCGCTTTTTTTATCTGGTTGATGATCAGTGGGCAGGTATTGTGACACGTTGTATAAAATGCCGTAATGAGAACAACCCGTCCCCGGTAATCCGCAAGCGACACAGGACGACCGGCCTGATTGGTCAAACGGATTGCCGGACCGGCCAGAGATGTTCGCAAATCTTTAAGATGGACGCTGTCCGCTGTGACCGGTTTGAAAGTCAGGGCAAAAAAGGCGGCGGCGGCAAAAACAGCCGCAAAAGAGATAAATGAATGCAGAATAACGGCCCGCCGCGGAGCTTCGAGTATGGTCCGCCGCCATACAATAAATATTATGAGACCCAGAACAAGAGGATCGAGAAAAAACATGATTTCGCTTACCAGGGCATCGCTGTCTTCATCCGCGCCAAAACACCACTTGCGGAAGTCAGCCGCAAACGCGCCGAGCGCTCCGTCGGTCGCCGGAAACAAAATCAGAACACCAACAAGAATAGAAACTGAGATCAAAAGAGACAGCCCCAGAAGAGGAAAAGTATGACCGGAAAAAAAACGACCCCTTGAAACTGAAGGCTCCGGGATACTTGGAATATTTTCTATATTTTCCATACAAGCCTGAATAGGGCCTTGGTATTGAACAACGGTTGCATACCCAGGGATTTCACGCAGAGGGTCGCGGAGTCCGCAGAGAAGGGAAAGCAATTTGAATCGGTGCAACGGCTCAATGTATCCGGTTCACCGTTCAGGTTTTTTCTTTCCTGTTTTGCTCTGCGCTCTTTGCGGTCTCTGCGTGAAATTTATTCCTTTTCTATATCTTAACGAACCGGCCAGACGTCGGCCAGCGCTTTCCAGTTTGCAAAGTAATATACGATGAAACTGACAAGCAGAATCGTCACAAGCACCATCGTGCCCGGTATCTTATGTCCGTCTTTCTGTGAATCGGTTGATTTCAGCGCGTCTCCGCTGCCGCCGACAGTCGTCGCGACTCCCCAGTCTTCCATCTTCTGTCCCGCATTGGAACGTCCGAAGAAAACCGTCACCACAGTCAGCAGTATGAATATCAAGAGTCCGCTGAAGGCGATGATACCGCCGATTCCAAGAATTCCCAGCCACATATGCGCGATCGAATCAAACTCGGCCTTGATAGGCGCGCCCACGAAATTCACATCATAGTGACGACGCGGAACACCATACGATCCGGCAAACTGCATGCCCAGAATCACCATCAGGATGCCGATTACAAAAATGTACGGCTGGATTCTTGCCAGTCCTTTGAGCACATACTCTCTCTGGAAAATCAGAGGAACGACATAGTATGCCAGTCCCATGAATGCTACCGTGGTTCCGCCCACGACAGTAGCGTGGAAGTGGCCCGGTATGCGCAGAGTGTTGTGCGCCAGAATATTGATCTGCTGTGTGCCGAGTGTAACGCCTGTTATACCGCCGATAAATCCAAAAATCACAAGCGACATGAATATCGATGAAAATCCCGGATTGCGCCAGGGAAGAGCGCGCAGCCATCCGAAAACGCCGCGTGTGTGTCCCTTGGCCCGCATGGCCGACTCAATAGAAGCCGGAACCGTGAATCCATGGATCAGAGAAGCCAGAACGGCCAGATACATGGCATAGCCTGTATTCCAGATTTTCCAACCGGCGCTCACGCCTGGATCCACCAGAAGGTGGTGCGCGGAAGCGATGTTGATAAACAGAATGTACAGCACGAATGCCACCCGGCAGACGGCCTGATTCAGAGGCTTGGCGCCGACAGTCAGAGTCGCAATCATGTACCAGATGGATACCATTGCCGCCACATTGATCTGCTGTGACTGATGCCCGAGGCCCCACCATACCAGACGGTATACTCCGGCATCCAGACCATTTACCGGAATGATGCTGATGCCCCATTGATTGAGGGACCAGATAAAAGACGGTATGTAGATTGCCGCGCCGTGAAGCAGAGTTACAACGGCGATGATGCCGGCCGTGATGGCTCCGAACACAACAAGAGGGACAGAACCCGCGTAGGTTTTGTCGCGCCGGGCGATGTACAGAGTGGCAAAAAAATTAAAAACGCCTGTCAGGGTTCCCACTGCAAAAAGGATAATTCCCAGATAGAAGAAAGGATGCGCCATGATCGGCGCATACGATGTCATCAGGACATCGGATCTTCCGTCAAGGATCATAATTTCAACCAGCAGCGATCCCGCCACCATCAATCCAAATGACACCCAGGCCACTCCTTTGGAGAACAGCCGGGAATTCAAGAGACTGGTTCCCGCGAAATACAGGATGGCGATTTCCATAAAAATGATCCAGAAGATCAGCATGGAAAGACCGTGCATTGTCAGGATTCTGTAAAACCAGACTTCATTCAAAAGATGCAGTGTCGGCCAGCGGGTCAGTGCGAGCAGGATTGCCGCGACGGCTCCCACAAGCAGAAATACAACAGCCATCACCGCGTTCAGGCGGATAAAGAGCTGCGCATTCAGGCAGACAGAAAGACCGGTGGTGTCGCATGTGCGCACTTCGGCTGCCCTGTGATTGGGCCGGGCCGGAAGCGCGTCTTCGTTCATTGTTGTCGATTTAACGCTCATATTTTACTCCACTACCTCGATTTTGCCTGTCATTTTGTGATGTCCGAGGCCGCAGAACTCGTTGCAGATGATTTGATAGTCACCTTTTGTCGGCGTTACGGTCAGCACATGGTCATAACCAGGTAAAATTTGAAAATTCATGTTCATTGGCTGCAATGAAAATCCATGCTGATATGTTTCTCCAGAGATGTGGATTCTGTAAGTCTGACCGGCTTTCAGTCTGAGAACCGGTGTCCAGTACCACAGTCGGGCATAAAGATAGGCATCACCGCCGGGCGATGGTTCAACAACGGGGAACCTGGTGTCCGTAATAAGAACTCCTTTGTCGTCACGAACTTCCGCGAAAACTGGATTCCCCTTTTCGTCAAGAACAGCATTGGATTTTACAAAGCTGTCGACGCGCGCGGCAAATGCCGTTTGGTCAACACGATAGGCTTCGCCTGTGCTGTTCTGCTTGCCTTTGAAATGCCACATGGTCATCATCACGAACATCACCAGGCACCAGGTCAATGCAAGACCTATCCATACTCTTTCAGCTCCTTCGGGAGCGTGAAACCAGTTTTTTTCTGGCGCATATATACTCATTTTTTTTGCTCCTTTTTAATTATGGCAGGGTTGCCCTCTGCAATGTCATATACTCGTACAATCCCCAGAGCGTGTACGACACGATTGGGATTACAATTCCGAGAACCAGTAACACCCACGGGTTATCCAGTAACCTCTGAATGGGACTTATTCTATTGTCTTCCATACAGCTTGCTCCTCCTTTAATATTCTTTTATTAACTTCGCCGCGGCCGCTGTGAGCTGCCGCATTATAAAAAAAATCCTTTAATCTTTTGATTCGTATGCTGCCTGAGACAGAAGATATTACGATGTACAGAAACATCAATCCACCGATCACAGCGACAAGTCCGCCCAGTCCCACGAGTCCCAGACCAAAATAATCGAGAAGTCCTTTCACATGCTGTTCGCTGCCATAAAGTTTGCGGCCCATGCCGTTCGCGCCCGCAAGAGCAAATCCCGTCGCAAATATTATCTGACCCGCGCCAAAAACATAAGGCTGCCTTACGCTAAGCCAGCGCGATTTCGCCGTCAGGTCGAATCCCATTCGCGGAAGAAGATCATAGGCTATTGCCATAAACGATACTGTAACGGCGCCGATTGCCGCATGGTAGTGCGCGGGAATCAGAGTAGTAGAATTTCGAATCAGAGATCCCAGAATAAAACCTGTAACAGTCAAAGCCGCGCTTGAGGCGAAGCCGGCTATGCGTGAATCATACACACTGAGATGTGATTCCTTTCGCGAAAGATACAGAGCGCGGACGCAGAAAAACAGGAACAGAAGAGTGACTGGAAAAATCGTCCATCGCATGATAAAAACAAAGAAATAGTTGTAGTCCGAGCGGAATGTTTCCTGCATTGCCGCGGCAAGAGAAATAAGAGGCGGCACAAGAAGCAGGGCGAACAGTCCGGACGACCAGCTGCGGCTGATCGGCGGTCGTCCCGTGATAAGAGTCAGCAGCGCCAGCCATATAACGAGCTTCACGGCTTCCGTGGAAAAAATCA
Organism: Spirochaetia bacterium; assembly: GCA_009885105.1. Classification (GTDB taxonomy): domain Bacteria; phylum Spirochaetota; class Leptospiria; order Leptospirales; family Leptonemataceae; genus VFLI01. Next base: position 9,241 of record VFLI01000105.1, read on the forward strand.
GAACATGCCCGCCGCCCCAGAACAGAAGCTCATAGTAGCTCTCCGGCTGCAGATTGCGCGGCGTCGTCATCGCCGATATTGCGAAAACTATCATTGCTGCGATGAAGGAAATCGCCGCTGTCCGCAGGCCCATAAAAGCCGCTGCCGGCAGAAGGCTTTCTCCGGTCGAAGGGATCAGGCGCCTGCTGACGATGGTCAGCAAAATCCCGGCGCTGCAAAGAATGAGTCCGGATAGAAAAACGGGATTGTCGATAACGGGAATATAATTGGAGAGAATCGGCGCGCCCTGGAAGGCGCTTGCTGCTATCAATAGAAGGATGCCGGCAACAGTAAGATAAAAACCAACTCCGGCTCTACGGTTTTCTGTGCCGGGCAGCAAGAAATACATGGCAGTCATAAAACAGTGTAGCCAGACACCCAGAGACAGATTTACATGAACCACAAGACAGCGACGGAAAAAGACAGGATCCGTAAAAAAATCCGCCAGAATCGGAGTTCTGGCAATGCTCAGAACAAGAGCCAGAAGTCCGCTCAGGATCAAACTACCTACAGAAAGAAGAAGCCAGCGTCTTACACCGGCGATGCTTACATTTTTGCTTGCCGTTTCCATGCCCTAAAAAATCCTAAACCAATTAAAGACATCGGAGTATTAAATCCGAAATTCTGGCAAGCTTTTTTTAACCGGTACAGGAAAAAAACTCAGGACTGCGCGGCTGAGAAAAATCATATCCTGATTCGGATGAAAGAGTCCTAGAATTCTTGTAGTCCAAAGGGATGCCTGATACAGTAGCAAAGGGTGTCTGACTCTGAATCGAAAGGAAAAACTAGATGGTATTCACAAAATCTACAGAGTATGCCTTAAAATCGATGGCTTATATGGCTAAGTTTCCGGAAACCGATAATTTCCGAGTAAAAGAACTGTCCAGTCAACTTAAGCTATCGACCTCGTACCTGGCCAAAATTCTGCAAAAGCTCACACGCCATGGTTTTTTAAATTCAGTTACCGGCCCCAGAGGAGGATTTGGTCTGAATGGAGATCCCAAAAAGATCAATATTCTTGAAGTGATCCGCACCATGGATGATGCCCGGGCTCTGGACAACTGCCTTCTCGGCTGGGCTGAATGCGGAGATAACAATCCCTGTCCGTTTCATAAAAGATGGAAGGTATTCAAGAATGACTTGCAAGATCATATGACGGCCACCACTATCCAGGATATGGCTGATGGATTCTGGCCGAATTTCAAACAGTAATGTGAGCAAAATCAGTACGCCAGTATGCGTTTTGTAATTGTGAGTTCCCAAAATAAGGGTTTTTTTCCGATTTTTTTTCCAAAATATCGATTTTTTTTTAAGAAAATACGACTTTTGTCGTAGAAACACTCGCCATGTCACGCATTGACTCCTGACTTTATATCTGTTATTAATCTAATTAAGGTACGGAGGTCATATATGTTTTCAATATGCGGACAAAGCTGTAAAAATTGCCAGGTTAAGAATAGAAGTATTTTCCAGGTATTTGATGGAGGCTGTCCAGAGAAGTTCGAATCTCAAAAGATGAGCTTCACATTTGAAAAAGGGGAAACCATCTTTCACAATGGCGATCCCTCCGAATATGTCTATTGCATCTGTTCCGGAATGGTGCAGCTTTTTCGGTCCAGCCAGATGAGAGACCAGTCCTTTGCCATTGTCACTGACGGCGCCGCAATCGGATACAGAGACGTCCTGGCCCGAGTTCCCTATCAGCACAATGCCCGCGCAATGACCCGTACTGTTGTCTGTAAAATAAAGAGAGAAGAATTCTTTACAATGATGGGTAAGAATCCAGTCTTTATGTCCCGCGTTATTTCGGAATTGGCCGGCGGATGGCAGGAATCAGAAAAGCAGACATACAATCTGGGGGCCAGAAAAACAGTAGAAAGACTGGCAGATTTTCTGATCAATCTTAAAAACGGGCATCCAGAACTGAGCAAAGAGGAAAGTGTCGATTTTCCCTATACCAGAGAAACTGTGGCAACACTGCTGGGCACGACCACAGAGAGTGTGATCCGGGCTCTGTCGGATTTCAAATCCAGAGGATATGTTGATTTTGTTGAAGGAAAACTGCTCCTGAAAAACGAACCGGCTCTGATGAAGATCGTGCTGGAGTCCTGAGAAAGCCAAAATTTACGAGATGAACAGGATAGACAGGAGTAAGAAGAAATAGGGAAAGCCTTTAAGGTTTTATCCTGACAATCCTGTTCATCCTGTTGAATGTATCAGACTACATCAATGACACGGTTTGTCGTGCCAAAGCTATTGACAACGCAACTGCAGTGATCGCGGTAACTGTGATCGCAGCCTTCATCACATTTCCAGTCTCCGTCTACAAAAAACTTGTATTCATAACGGCCTGGAGTCAGATGCAGGGTCACGGTCCAGGCGCCGTCACGGCCTTTCAGCATGCCAATGGTATTGGAATTCCAATCGTTGAACGTTCCTCCCAAAAAAACTTCCCGAGCATTGGGCGCCATGTAAGAAAAAAGCACCGGCCTGGCCGATTTGTTTTGTTTACTTGTAAATAACATCTTAATTCAAAGATAATATAGACAGCATAAACAGTATATGACTATTGTCATAGGAATTCTCAAAAAAATCAACCCAGAATGGAATCAAGGTTGAGGTCGGGGAGGCAACTTACACTGAAAGGAAAGCAGTTCAGAAGCCCCGCCACGGCCGTTGCCACTGCCACTGCCACTGCCGTTGCCGTTGCCGTTGCCGCCGCCAGGCCGGCAGTCAGAGAAAAGGGGATTTGAATCTGAAATAACATGAACTTAATTTACTTAATTTCATTTTTTCTGCTTCTATTCGCGGCTGGATTCACGCTGGTCGGTGTAATCAGAATGGGCGAATGGTGGATACTGGGAGCTCCGGTGATGTTCCTTTTGATGGCCGGTCTGCGCATGTACGATCTGGCCCAGACGATCCGGCCGGGGCCTCTGTATGTTGAATTCAACATTCCGGAGTTTCTGATTCTTGGGCTCAGCCTGTTCGCCGTGTTGATCGTTCTGATAACGGCAAATATGGTTGTGCGCGACAAAATTTCGCTCTTCAACATGAAAAGCATGGCGGCGATGATGAACTCCATCGTCGAAACAGCTGTCGATGGAATCATTTCCGTTGATGAAGAGGGCATAATCCGCACTTTCAATCAGAGTGCGGTCCGGATTTTCGGATACACTGCCGACGAGGTGATCGGTAGAAATGTGAGTCATCTGATGCCGTTTCCTCATTCGCGTGATCATGACAGGTACATAAGAGACTATATCCACACAGGACAGGCGAAAGTGATCGGCATCGGACGGGAAGTCACAGGGAAAAAAAAAGACGGCACGCTTGTTCCTCTGCATCTGTCGCTCGGAGAATTCTTTCATCACGACAGGCGTTATTTTGCCGGCATAATCCGCGATTTGACCCGGATCAAGGAGGCAGAAAGCGATATCCATCTGCTGACCCAGATGATCATCCGGATTCAGGAAGAAGAAAGAAGCAGAATATCGGCGGACATTCATGATTCGCTGGGACAGTCGCTGGTGGCGTTGAATTATCTTGTCCAGAATCTGCTGATTCAGGTGGAGAAGGATCCGATTCTCCGAAAAGACTGCGCCAATATCATTGAATACTCCAGGAAAGTTATCAACAATGCAAGAGAAATTTCGCACACTCTGTCGCCGATAGGGCTGGCCAAAGGCGGATTGATTTCCGCCGTGAAAGAGCTGGCAGAATCATTTCGTTCCGGCGGAAAAATAGAGCTGGTTCTTGATATCGATGATTTTGAAGGCTTCTTTCCTGGCAACTGGGAGATCAATCTTTACAGAATTATTCAGGAATCTCTTACCAATGCGTACAAGCACGCCTCTCCGACCCGGGTTGAAATAACAGCGCAGCGCTCCGGAGACAGTCTTACCGTTCGGATTCGTGACAACGGAAAAGGAATCAAAGTGCGCAAGAGTCCTGGTTTGAAGTCTTCAAAGGGACTGGGAACTTTCATTATGGAGGAGCGCGCTTCCATGCTTGGAGGCGTCTTTGGTATAAGAAAGCCTCCGCAGGGCGGCACGGAAGTTGTGATAGAAATACAAAAAACGCAGGAAACTTCTCAAAGAGGCGGCAGGCATGACAACCGAAAACGAAAATAAACAGAATCTGAAGCAGCCGACATTCTGGCCAGTGGTCTATCGTATTCAGGACGTTCCGGAGGATACGATAGAGATCGACAACATGGATCTGATTGTTACCTGGGAAGTGAGTATGGCCGGACAGGATCGGAATTCAATTCATTACAACGGGATTGAGGAGATCAATGAACTCTTCCGCATTAAGATAATAAACATTCTGAAAGACCGCGGTGGACTGTGTGTCCGGATCCAGAACGAAAAAATCGAACACAGACTGAACTACGCGCACGAAAGCAGCGTGATGACGGGCACCTATCGATTTATCGTTTACGCAAAGAAATAGAACAAAGAGAATCTCGTAGAACAACCAATTTCATCAGAGAGAGGAATTGAAGTCAAAATCACTCTCTTCGCATTGAGCGAACAAGGTCTGAAAGCGACACGGTTGCAAAAGAGCAGGCAGCGTCAGACATGGCGTAAGGCAGAATCAGTCTGCCTCTGTGGACCAGAGCTCCGCAGGTGTAAAGAACATTCGGCACATAACCTTCGCGCTCTTTTTTATTCGGAAAGAGCATAGGTTTTTCAAGACTTGCGATGACCCTGGATGGATTGTCCAGATCTAGAAGATAGGCGCCGAGCGCATACCGGCGCATCGGACCGACGCCATGACTGATAACCAGCCATCCTTCCGTTGTCTCAATGGGCGATCCGCAGTTGCCGATCTGCACGAATTCCCAGGCCCGCCTCGGCTGTATAAGAGGGATCCGCGCGCCCCAGATATGGATGTTCCGGGAATACATTATGTAGAGGTTTTCAGCGTCCTGGCGCGAGATCATGGCGTAGCTGCCGTGAATCTTGCGCGGAAACAGCGCCATTCCCTTGTTTCGTATTTCCGGACCGCTCAAACTGTGGACATGGAATTTTAAGAAATCGATTGTCTGAATCATTCTCGGCACGACATCGTGTCCGTTGTATGCGGTGTATGTCGCGAAATATATTGCATGTCCATCATCGTCCAGGAAGCGAACAAAGCGCGCGTCCTCCATTCCGTGCGATTCCACTGGGACGGCCGGAAAAAGGATACGTTCTGAAATAGGCTCATCAGGAGCGTAAGTGGCTTCATAGTCTGTCTGCTGATTTGTAAAATCGGATAGAAACAGCCTCGCAAATGTGTTCTTCTCACGGAAGCGGTGAATTTTGTGCGGAGCGGTGGTAAAACGCGTCGGTTTTGTAATCTGAATACTTCCGTTTCTGTCGACGGTGCCCTCACGAAATGCGATAGAAGAAATGTGACCCTCGCCGGTGGCGCGAAGACTCATAACAAATCGGATGGATCCGGAAGGCACACCCCTCTGGTCCGGGTGAATTACTATAGAGGGATTGAACAGCGCTGCCGCTTCTACAGAATACTCCTGCGTGAAATACGCGCCGAGAAGGAGACGGCGCTCTTCAGACAGCCAGACCTTCCGGGGAATTAATCGACGGACTGACTCGAACTGGCTGCGCAGGAATTCCGGCAGATTTCGATGCCGCCCGGCAAAATCGGCCCATGTAATCCGGAGAAGGTCTTTCACATCAGATTCATTCAGAGCAAGAACTTTTGTGATTATACGACGATGCCTTTCGTCGCCGAGGGGGCCAAGAGGGCGCAGAATTACCCGCGACGGATCCGGCGAAAGAACCAATTTTGATCTGTGGATTTTCAAGACGGGCGGTTCGGGATCGATTGTTGGTCCAGCCGCTCAATATCAACTGCATCGTGCACAGTGGGTTCGTGAAATACCTCAAGGTCGTTTTCCAGCAATTCCATTTCTGACAGTGCAATGAGAAAAGCCAGAGTCGACTCTGCCCCCTGATTCTCATTCACTCGATCCATATGGAGCCCGTCACGGCAGCCTCCGCTTTTTGGATCGTACAGAGGCCGGTCCAGATCATTCTTTCCAAGAAACCATTCAAAAGCTGTTCTGGCATGCTCGTGCCAGAGAGGATTCCGTGTGGAGCGGTAGGCTTCCAGACAGGCAGAAACTGTTCCGTGCGCCTCAATCGGCTGCTGGTCAAATTGAGCGCATGAACCGCCGCGCTGATAAAAACCGGAAGAGCCAATGGGCCGGAAAAGACCGCCTGACGACCTCTGCACGGAAACCAGCCATTCAAGAGATGATATTCCGATCTTGAAAGCTTCCGGGTCCTGGAGTATTCTGCCGTTCAGGATAAGCACCTGGGGGAGACGCGCATTCGCATAAGAGACAGTATTCTCAAACCAGGGCCAGTCGTCGGATGCATTCGCATGAAACAGGCCGATCATTTTTTTTGTCAGTGTGTCTCTGACCTGAGCCGCCATTCTGTCGCCGCTCAACCGCTTCATATACTCATTGATGCCGAGCAGTGTGAAAGCCCAGGCTCGCGGAGATTTCGCATCAAGCAGAGACGGCAGCGATTGTTCAAAAAGCTGAGAGGCCCAGACCTGCAAGTCCCTTCGCCTGGATCGTCCGACGCATGTGCCGAGGGCCCAGAGAGCTCTGCCCTGGCTGTCTTCTGAGCCAGCATCATCTTTCCAGCGCCTGTCAAAGCTCATGAAATTGTGAAATCGTCTGGTATTCAAGTCGAAAGCATGCTGGACAAAACTCGCATACGTGCTTGACAGCCGTGTAATCTCAGGGAAGTCGAGCGCCAGCTCCTCAAGAAGGATCGTTGCAATCAGGGCCCGCGAATTATCGTCCGTGCAGTATCCATGCGCGAAGTTGGGCAGAGTGTAAATGGCATGCTGAAACATACCGGTTGAGTCTGTCATACGGTTTAAATGATCAAGTCTCAGGCGTGGAAGTTCAAGCCGCTTCTCTTCAAGCGTCCGCACCTTCAGGCGCCTGCTGGCCGACGTTCTGCTTCTGGCACGATCGAATGATTCCATGTAGCGTCTCGCCGTCTTTGACCATATCATCTCGCGGCCCATCAGGAAGGCTCGTTTTCGCATTGCATGACGGCGTTTCTCGTCGCGCAGTAAAGAGATAACCTCCCGGGCCAGAGCAGCTGAATCGTTGAAAGGAACAAGTATTCCCCGGCCGTCGCTGAGAAGCTCTTCGGCATGCCAGTACGGCGTGGAAATCACGGCCTTACCGCTTCCAAATGCATAGGCCAGCGTTCCCGACGTTATCTGCGCCGCGTTGAGATAAGGAGTAACATAAATATCCGTCACACCCAGAAATTCCGCGAGCTGAGGCATCTCAACAAAACGGTCATAAAAACTTACGTTGCGACCTATTCCCAGATCCCGCGCCAGCCGCTCGAGTCCCAGCCTGTATGTTTCGCCGAACTCACGAACGAGTTTCGGGTGTGTGGCGCCGAGAATGATATAAACCAGATCGGGAAATTCTTTAACAATCTCCGGCAGGGCGCGCAGAGCGACCTCGATGCCTTTATTTGGCGCCAGAAGTCCAAAGGTCATCAGGACCTCTCTGCCTTCGACGCCGAACTGATCCTTGAGAAAATTCGGGTCAACGAACGGCAGGTCTGGAATTCCGTGCGGAATCAAATCGATCTTGTCGACAGGAACATCGTATAGTTCATTCAGCATCTTGAAGGCCCGCTGGGTCATTACGATCAGACGCGAGGAGAGAGTGCACAGTTCTTCCATCACGCGGCGCTGATCCCTGTCGGGCGATTCCAGTATTGTATGCAGAGTGGTGACGACAGGAATTCTGAGATCTTTCACCAGCGCCAGGATATAGCTGCCTGCCGGTCCTCCAAAAATTCCAAATTCATGCTGCAGGCTCACCACATCGGCGTCGCTGAGGTTCAGGTATTCGGCCGCGCGATGATATGAGTCCAGGTCATTTTCCGCAAATTCAAATCGAACTTCATTTTCGTACGCGTAACCGGCCGTGATATCATTGACCGGGGCGATGAAAACCTCGACAGAAGGGTATTCTCCGACCAGCCCGCTGTGTAAATCGAATGAGAAAGTGGCAATGCCGCATTTGCGGGGAAGGTAGTCTCCGACGATAGCGACTTTGCGGATAACGGAGGTTTTATCAAACATTGAGGTATAATATCGCAGCGGCACCGTGCAAGATAGCCATATATTTATTTTTTTAGGCCATTCCATCGCCTGGAAGAGACAGTGATTCTGAAATCGAGGTTTACTGACGGGCAATGAATCCTGCATTCTGGAATCCAGCGCTTCAAACCGGCAAAATCGATTGACGACAGGCAATCCGGGAAACTCAGCTTCATATCTGGATAAGGGGCCGAATCCCTGTCCGGTAAATATCAAAGGGAGATATTATTATGGAAATACTGATTGTTATTGTCGTTTTACTTCTTTTTATCTGGGGATTTGGCGTGCGTGTCATCAACCAGTATGAAAGGGGCGTTGTGTTTCGGCTGGGAAAGGTGCGCTCGGCGCTCAAAGACCCCGGTCTTCGTGTTATCATTCCGATTATAGACAGGATGCGCCGGGTTGCGCTTCGCACCGTCACACTTCCGATCGAAACGCAGAAAATTATCACGCGTGATAACGTGAGCATCGATGTGGCGGCCGTGGCATACTATCAGATCAAGGACCCCGTAAAAGCCATTGTTGAGATTGAAGATGTAGTGTCGGCCACCTATCAGATCGCCCAGACTACCGTCCGAAATGTTGTGGGACAGACGACTCTGGATCATGTTCTGAGCGAGACCACAAAACTGAATGAAAAGGTAAAGGCAATTCTGGACGAGGCCACTGAGAAATGGGGCATCTATGTCAGCAACGTCGAGCTGAAGGACATTCAGCTTCCGGACAGCATGCAGAGAGCCATGGCGAAAGAGGCGGAAGCGGAACGGGAAAAGCGCGCCAAGATCATTGCGGCCGAGGGTGAGGCCCTGAGCGCCGCGAAACTGGGGGAGGCTGCGGATATTATTGCCGCCCATCCGATTGCGCTCCAGCTTCGCAACCTGCAGGTGTTGAGTGAAATAGCCGTTGAAAAAAACAGCACGATCATTTTTCCATCGCAGTTCATGGACACGATTGACAGCGTCAGAAACTTTATGGCCAAAGAGTATATCGCCAAGAAATAGACTGCCAGTATGATCGGGGGGAGGCCGGTGTTCATTGACATGCCGGTCATTCTCTATCGTTCCAGGTAATTGAAATGTCGTGGAAACGCCCTACCTCAGGTCAGAGCGTTCTTGATCAACGCCATCAATTCAGCATATTCATCGACTGCTATGAACCGGGGAAATTGCGCTTTCACGTTGTCGGGCGCGCGAAACAGGAATCCAGTGTTTGCCTCAATGAGCATTGTTGTGTCATTGAAAGAATCACCGGCTGCGATCACGTTGTAATTCATTTTTTTGAAGGCTGAGACGGCGGCGCGTTTCTGGTCCGGAAGGCGCAGCCTGTAATCAATGATACGGTTGTTTTCAACAACCAGTGTGTGGCAGAGCAATGTCGGCATGCCCAGCTGCAGTATCAACGAGGCGGCAAACTGCTCAAACGTATCAGACAGTATGATGGTTTGCGTAATGGATCTGAGTTCGTCGAGAAAGACTTTTGCTCCGTTAAGCGGCTCCAGAGTCGCAATCACCTGCTGGATTTCAGACATGGTCAGACTGTGACGGTTGAGAAGGGCAAGGCGGCCCTGCATGAGTTTGTCATAGTCCGGTTCATCTCGAGTGGTTCGGCGCAGTTCCACGATGCCGGTCTTATCCGCAATTGCGATCCAGATCTCTGGGGTCAGGACACCTTCCATGTCCAGGGTCACGATGGATTGTTTCACGTGTTTGATGAATCTTGATTGGAATTTTGTAAGTTAAATTCGGGCCAAAAAACCATCATTTGATCTGAAACCTATGCCCAGAAGAGGACTTGAACCTCCACGGGATTGCTCCCACTAGAACCTGAATCTAGCGCGTATACCAATTCCGCCATCTGGGCTTTCAGGAACAAAAATGACGATACTTTTACCCGACCCCGCTCCGGCAAGTCCTATTTATTCGGCCGGTTTGCAGGAAAGGCGCAAAAAAAACTGCAATCGCCTTGCCCTCGGCGCCGCGGGAGTAAATTCTGGAAGTACAGAATACCGATCTTTTAATTATGAAAAATGTCCAGAGAAAGGCCAAAAAATCGCGCAAGACCGGCGAAACGGATATTGCCCTGGAAATCAATCTGGACGGATCGGGCATACACAAACTCGACGCTCAGATTCCCTTTTTCGAGCATATGCTCAGCCATGTCTGCAAGCACAGTCTCATTGACATCGATCTGATGCTGCGAGGAGATCTGCTGATTGACTGCCACCATTCGGTGGAAGACACGGCCATCCTCTTTGGTTCGCTTCTGCACGAAACTCTGGGCGATAAGTCCGGCATCAATCGCTACGGCCATTTTACGCTCACGATGGATGAGACATTGACGACGGTCTCGCTGGACCTGGGCGGACGTTACAATTTCACTTACCGGGGACCGGATGCTGTTAAGGAAGGGAAATTCGGAATTTATGACGCGGAACTCAGTCTTGAATTTCTGCAGAAGTTTGCCATGAACGCAAAGATGAATCTCCATGTTCTGGTTCACTACGGGGACAACCGCCACCACATTCATGAATCGATCTTCAAGGCGCTGGGCCGGGCTCTGCGAATGGGAATTTCTATGGACAGCCGCATGAGGGGGGTGCCTTCCACAAAGGGAATGCTGGAATGAGCGGAGAGATCGCTGTTGTCGATTATGGCATGGGAAATATTCATTCCATAGTCAAAGCGTTGAAGCTGTACCACACAAACACTGTTTTTACTTCGGATCATGGAAGGCTGCGCGATGCGAAAGCGCTGGTGCTTCCCGGCGACGGAGCTTTTTCGGCGGCGATGAGTCACATGAATAACGGCCTGGGCGATATTCTGCGCAGTCATGCGGCTCACGGCAGGCCTCTGTTCGGCGTCTGCATCGGATTTCAGATTCTGTTTCAGGATTCAGACGAATCGGCCTCCGGTCAGTCAGAAAAAAAAATTGAGCCGGGTCTGGGCCTTCTCCCCGGATCGATCCGACGATTCCAATTCGCGGATAAAAATCTGCGCATTCCACACATGGGCTGGAATACATTAAAAAATACAAACGGCCGTATCGCCGGCTGCGAAAACGAATACATGTATTTCATCCACTCATACCGGCCCGTTTCTGTGCCGGCTGAAAATGTGCGCGCTTACTGTGATTATGGCGGAGATGTATTTCCCGCCGCTGTTGAAAAAGAGGGAACTTTTGCCGTGCAGTTTCATCCGGAGAAATCCGACAGAGCCGGGCTCAAGCTTATTGAAGACTGGGTCAAATCGCTTTGAAAGAAAAATTTCGCATTATACCCGCCATAGATCTTCTTGACGGCAGAGTCGTCCGCCTGCTCAAGGGCGACTATTCAAGGAGCACTGTCTACAGCGACAATCCGGCAGAGCAGGCCGAAGAGTTTATATTTGCGGGGGTGGATCTCATTCACGTCGTCGATCTGAGCGCGGCGCGCGCCGGCGACAGAACGGCCAACAGATCCGCGATAAAAGAAATACTGAAAACGGCCGAGGGAAAAGCGATGCTTCAGATAGGCGGCGGCATCCGGGATATTTCCTCGGCGCAGGAGTATCTGGAATCCGGAGTGCACCGATGCATTCTGGGAACAGGCGCGGTGGAGAATCCTTCTTTTGCCGAAGACTGCGTGAAGAAATTCGGGGCGGATCGAATTATTGCCGGTGTCGACGCTCTGAAGGGACGTGTGAAAGTGGCAGGCTGGGAAAAAGACGGCGGCCGGGAAGCGGGAGAGTTTCTGAAAGAAATGGAGAGCCGCGGGATAAGAACTGTCATCTTCACCGATATTGCAACGGACGGCGCCATGACCGGACCGAACATTGAATCTCTAAAAATTCATCTCAAAAATACATCAATGGAATTCATCGCATCCGGAGGGGTCTCATCTCTGGACGATATAAAAAAACTGCTGTCAGTCGGAAATCCCCGTCTTGTCGGCGCGATAACCGGGCGGGCTGTGTATGAAAAGAAACTTGATCTTCGTCAGGCAGTCGATCTTGGGGCAGGCGGACGGTCTACGCCGGACTCATGATTGAATTTATTATTATTATTATTTAATTCTCTGAGCAGACCCGATTGTCTGTTTGGGCGAGTTTTTATTTTTATCTAAAAGGCGTGCGGATAGATTTCCGCCAGAGATTTAAAAATTTCCTCAAATGGTAGATCGTCATGGACTCCGCGGTAGGCCGTATACTCCATGAACTGCCGGCCCGCGTTGTCAAACGGCTGGAACAGGCTGTCCGTTTCCCCGTCAAAATCAAGCGGAGCAACTTTTAGTTTGCGGCACAGTCCCGCGTCAAATGCCGGCGTGCAGCGGATCCACCGGTCGTCCAGATAGAGCTCAGTAAATCCATGCCAGGCAAAGATTTCACTTTTGAGGAAAGCTATCATCCGGGGGGTCGCAAGGTGATTCTTAACATCGCCGAATCCCAGCCTCGCGGGAATTCCCGCTGCACGGCAGAGCGCAGCCAGAAGCGTTGCTTTTGTGATGCAGTAACCGTGCTTGTGCGTGACGATGTAACCTGCCTTTGATTCTTCACGTACTGTATTTGCGATATAGGGATTGTATTTCCACCCGTCACGCACCAGAGAGTAGAGTCTGACCGCGTTTTCTTTCTTTGAAGCGCCCTGGTTCAGGTGCTTTGAAAGATAAGCCTGCACATCGGGATGATTGTAGTCCAGAAATTCTGTCGCTTTGAGGCAGAGTTCAGGCCGAGGTTCGACGGCCTTTGCATTCAAATTGACTGTCAGGCTCATTCTATAGAAGAAAAAATTGATGGCTTTAAGGTCAATGAGAAAAAATTCTGTTTGGCCTTCTTTCCCTGCGAAGAGGATATCAACAACGCAGCCCGGTTCTTTACCGACAATCAGCCGCCTGTAAAAAAAGCCGTTGTCTTCGCGTACAGCCAGTCCGGCAGTCTGGCTTTCATCGCCGCGCGGATCTGTTCCGGCCGGTAGCGCGGCGAAAAATGTATCAGAACAAGCTTCTGTGTCTCGCGAAAAGCTTCCGCGTTGTCGGCAATTTCATAAAGATGCGTGTGCCCCCATTTTCGGGCCCGTTCCACCGGCCGCTCATTGTCAATATAGGTGCATTCCAGAAAGAGAATTTTTGATTTTCGGACAACTTCATTGTCAAGGACAAATTCTATCTGCGTGTCGCCGGAAAAAGCAACATGAGGCAGAAATGATTCGTAAAAAAGATTTTCATTTTTTTTTCTTTCAGCGATTTCCATTCCGCTCAGATGCAGGAATTCCGGTTTTAATTTCACAGTCTTCTCTATAATAATGTATCCATTCGAAGGAATGCGGTGAACAGTGCGGACCGGCTGAAAGAAGAAATTGCCGTGCACGGGATAGAGCTTTTCATATTCCAGACCGATCACAGTATATTCCGTTCGAAAGTCTTCAATACGCGACCAGAGTTCCATGATTTCTGTCAGGGGTCCGGCAAGTTCCGGCGGACAGTAAATTTCAGGTCCGCTCAAATGGCGCAGTGACCGCTGAGAGACATGATAGGCGACTCCTGATGAATGATCCAGGTGTCCGTGCGTCAGCAGAATCTTTGGGATTTCCACAAGCCTGGGCGATCCACGTCCGATATCAAACATCAGATTGAAACGGGGCATGCACATTGCCGTCTGGACTCCGCCTTCGGATATTCCCAGAAAGTGGTGGTTCAGGAAATTGTATTCCGTCAGTCTGATACTGTCTGTCCGCCCTGCCGTGCGCTGGAATTCACAGCTGTTCTTCCGCGCTTATTTTGATCACAGGCCTGATTTTTTCCAGCTCTGTCTTGAGACTTGCAGGACCCACAACGACAATAAAGAATCGATCCGCCCGGTAGTATTTCTCCGACGCTGCTTTGATATCTTCTTCTGTCACACTTCGGATTCTGTCCGGAAAACTCTGCAGATAGTCAGCGGGCATGTTGTGCCTGCGAAATCGAATGTGGTGCTGAAGAGCCTCTGCCGGATCGTCAAACTGAAAAATCAGTCCGTTCAGAATGGATTCGCGCGCCAGATCAATTTCATCCGCGGACGCTCCATTTTTCATCCCGGCTGTTATCGATATCATGAGCTTCAGTGTTTCCACAGCGGCGGGAGTGCGCGTCGCGCTGGATTCTGTCAGTTCTCCAAAGGAGCTGAAAAAATAGTTTGAAGAGGCCGCATAGTAGGCAAGACCGCGTTTGGCTCGAATTTCGCTCATGAGCCTCGAATTGAAATCGCCTCCGCCCAGAATAAAATTGGCCGTCTGAAGCGCGTAAAAATCTGCGCTGTTGTGAGCCGGCAGAAATCCTCCGAAGACTATCGCCGTCTGAGCAGCCGGCGCCTCCACCAGAATTATTTTATTGCGATATTTGTTGTTTCTATTTATAAAACTGTCATATGAAATATCTTCCGGCCGCGGCGCTTCCGCTTTGGACGGGAAGGCCTCCACCAGCGCGCTCAGTTTTTCCCGCAGCGGCAGACCTCTGAAATCGCCGCTTACGGCCGCCGTCATCCCGCGGGGTGAAAGTCTTTCGGAGAGAACGGCGCGCACAGAAACAATGTCAATTCTTCTCACAGCATCCGGCGTCATCGAAAAACCCCGCCTCAGACCCGTGTACATGGCCTCCCGGAGTTTGCGCCCTCCCGCATGGGCCGGATCGTCGTTTCTCTGTTCGATTTCGCTGAGCATTCCGTTCTTGATCACTTCCAGACGGTCCGCGGGCATTTCGGGGCGCAGAAGGATATCCGACAGAATGGAAAACGCCTCGTCAAAATCGCTCTTTAACAGCGTCATGCTCACGGACCAGTACTCGTAATCCTCTCTAACGGAGAATTTCGCGCCGAGCGAGGAAAGTTTCTCCGCAACTTCTTCCGCACTGCGATTTCCCGCGCCGCCGATCTGTATGAGCCTGGCCATTGTCGCCAGAGTGCCGGCCTTTGCGATTGTTTCCGAATTTCGTCCTGATGGAAAATTCAGCTCAATGCTCATAAAAGGCAGAGAGTCGTCCGGCGATTTGATCAGCACAGCTCCGCCCGGCAGGTCTTCGGATTCAATGGTCGGAAGGTGAAATACCAGCGGCCTGAGCTGCAGGTCCGACAGGATGGGGGAATCATCGCGCCCGGAAAGGCTTCCCGCGGCGGCGAACAATGCAATCGTAATAAATGTAAAAAGTTTAGTAAATTTCATAATAATCCTCTGTTACTTCCCGGCTTCCGCCGGCATGAGCCTGCCCGACATGACTGTGTCCGGGATCAAATATCTTTTTACGGTGTTCTGAATATCCTGAACAGTGACATTCTCAAGAAGACTGTACAGATTAAAAAGAGTCTGGAAATTTCCTGTCATGCTTTCATAGTAGGAAAGGCGTTCTGCGAGCGTGGCGTTTGAACGGATGCTGTAAATGAATTCCGCCTGCATATTTTTCCTGGCCCGGTCCAGCTCCGCCTGCGTGATGCCTTCGTCGCGAAGCCGTTTGATTTCATTCATTATAGCCGATTCGACAGCGTCGTAGGTCTTGCCGGGAGCCGGCACGGCGGAAACAAAAAATAGATTCGTCGCGCGTTCGCCGGGATATCCGTTGTAGATGTCGATTTCAGAGGCGATCCGGTCCTGGACGATCAGTTTTCGAAACAACCTGGAATCGCGGCCGACGGAGAGAATGCGGGCTGCGATATCCAGATGCAGATCGGCCGGATCCGGCATGGGCGGCTTGAACCAGGCGAGATACTGCACCGGCGAACCGGGCTTCTGAAGCTCGATATGAAATCCTTTTGCGGCTTCCGGATTCGTTCCCGGAATACTGTGCGGCTGGCCTGTTCTTCTTTCAATTGGTCCGAAATACTTCCGCACCATTGCCTCTGTTTCGTCAAAATCGATGTCGCCGACAAGAGCAATAACGGTATTGTTGGGCGAGTAGTGCTCGCGGTAAAATGAATAGGCCTGTTCAAAATTCAGATACTGGATGCTGCGCATAGGTCCGATTACAGGGCGTCCATAGGGATGGTTCCCGTATGCCTGGCCCAGAAATTTTTCGAGCAGCAGACTGGAACCCACATTGTCGGTGCGCATTCTCCTCTCCTCCGCGACGACATTGCGCTCTGTGTAAAAATCGCGAAGCACAGAATTGACCATCCTGTCCGACTCAAGCCGGGCCCACACTTCAAGACGATTGGAGGGAAGTTCAACCTGGTAGTTTGTCAGGTCGCTCGATGTGTAAGCGTTGTATCCTTTTTCCCCGCTGCGGGCATACAGGTACGCGCTTTCATCCGGAACCATAAACTGACGGGCCATCTCGTTCATCATGTCCAGGCGGCGCTTCCACTTTTCCACCTGTTCGTGCGCGTTTTTCTTCTCTGCCTCGGTCTGAGCCGTTTCCTCCGCTCTGCGCCAGGAATCGAGCCGTCTGGCCCATAGATTCACCATTTCCAGATATTTTCGCTCCGATTCATAGTTGCGCGCTCCCACCAGGCGCGTGCCTTTGAAGAGCATGTGTTCCAGCATATGAGCGATGCCGGAGCTTTCATCCGTCTCATCCGCCGCGCCGGATCGATATTTAATATAACAGGCGACCGTGGGCGCATAGGCACGCTTCATCATTATCAACTTAAGTCCGTTTGGCAGCTCCACCCGCCGTATCTGATTCTTGAAATCGCTCAGAACTTCAGAGAGCCGCGGAGGGGGATCCGCCTGCAGGGAAGCGACGGCCGCAAAAAGTAATGAAAATAATACAATTTTTCTAATCGGCAGGGATAAAAAGATCATTCTGGATAAAATGCAGAAAGGAGTGGAGGCGTCATCGATTTTTTTTATCGAATCGATGCGCATTCGCCGGTCAGAGCCGCCGCAATGCTTGAACGTTTTCGCAGATGCTGCCGCAGAGAAATCCCATACGGCATTTCTCTGCGGTTTTGATCAGATTAAAGCTGGTTGATGTTTGCCAGCCAGGCGTCCCTTTTCTCCTGCCAGTAGGGCTGCTGAGAAGTGTAAAGAATGGACTCCTCCAGCATCAGCAGCAGCGCTTTGAGCTCATTCATGTTTCTGGCGGCCTGTGCGCGTCTGACCCAGGCGTCTCTTTTCTGCTGCCAGGATTTCTCCTGACCTTCATAATTGATGCCTTTTTCAAATTCCAGCAGACAGACACTCAATTGCCGGATATCGGCGCCCGCAGCTTTGACCTTCATCAGCCAGCCGCCGCGTTCGGACTGCCAGGATGCGTCCTGAGCTTCGTAACGAACGCTGGTTTCCAGCTCGATCATTCCGGCGCCGTAGCCGGTCGCGTCGTCATCCGTATTGTTGACGACTGGTTCCGGCACCGGATCGTCGTTTGACGGCTCCGGCAGAGGATTGTCGGGAGGCGGCGGCTGGATCGGCCCTCCGCCCGAATCCTGAATCGCGAACACAGGCGTCATCCTTCCGCTTCCCTGGTTGATGGGCGATGTGGCGTCTCGCATGAATGAGGACCACTGCGGGTTCGGAGTGCTAATGTGCTGGTTGAGGACTCTTAAAAACTGAACTGTGAAAGCGCTGCCGCCGGTATTGTTGGCAAAGGATACTTCGCCCGGCTGGCTGCTGGTTACAATGACGTGCGCTTTTGCGACACGAAACAGCTGACGGTAGCCTTCGCGCTGAACATCGGCCATGGCTCTGGACGCTATGATCGTATCCTGAATATTGACGACAACATTGCACAGGTCTCCCATAACAAGGAGAAGGCGCGGCTGCTTTGCGCGAAGAGTGTTGTAAACCCACTGCAGCGCCAGGCCCTGATTGCCCTGCAGCGCCATGGCGGGGAACCTTTCCCGCATCGAGGGCGTGCGATATCCGTGTCCGGTATAGTAGAAGATGACTGTGTCATCATTGCCAGGCCTGAGATTCTTGATTGCATTCATGATTGAGGTACGGGCAAAATTTGAATCATGAAATGTGATCATATTCAGACCCAGACCGGTGTTCTTTGAAATGGTCTGCATCAGAGTCTGTATGCGCTGCATATCGAGCGCATCCGACGGACCGATGTTGCGGTCCTCCGTGTTCGCGACGATGATTGCGTGAAGTTTTGCCTCCGCGGCGACCGCGCTTGCCGAAACAAGAAGCGCCGCAACCACCAATGACACTATACTGTTTTTGAAAAGTTTCATTTATTTTCCCCCTTTCCTGTCCTGAAATAGATCTCCCGTAATTGCCTGCATCTGATGGTGCGATGGGTCGAAATTTGTCATGATTTCTCTGCTCCCGTGCGCAAATACCATCATGTCGCATCCGTAGTAGAGTAGCACCACGACCGATGCGTTTCCCTTCTTGAATTTAAGCCCGAACTGCGGGACGAACATACATTTTTTTAATATTGAGAAGTCATAACTTTTGTCGTTGAAAAGGATGCTCACCGCGTCGCGTTTCTGCTCATCGGTCAGATTCGGCCCTTTTTCAATAATGGGATATCCTGCGAGGAGATTCGGTTTTGGCGCTTTGAACTGTTCTATCAGATAGCTCTCGACTGAATCTGCGTTCTGCAGTATATCGACGATTTCTTTGCCCAGAAAATTTTCTACGGCCTTGGTGGGTGTTCTCATTTCTATAATATTGCCGCTCCCGTTTTTATTTCTATCGCAGGAAGCTGCGATCAGGATGACCAGCATGGACAGCACGGCTCCTGCAATTTTTTTTTTATTCATATGGCGGAATTCCTTTGCCGTTAATTCAGCAAATATATTAGACGAGTCGGAGCCGGTTTGGTCAACAAAAAAATCGTTTTTTTTATCAGAATCCTCCTGGCAGAGCAGGGATTCTCCGGGTGAGGTACAATATACAATGACTTTGGGCCAGGGAAGACTCGAACTTCCGACCCCTTCCTTATCAGAGAAGTGCTCTAACCAACTGAGCTACTGGCCCGCCCGATGGGACAGATTTTGAAACGACTTTCATCTGGCAATCGTTTTCACTGGCTTACCCGGTTACGGCTTTTTACTCCAGGCCACCCGCACCGACAATCCGTATCCCTGCGGGCCTTTTTCGAAGCTGGCCTCTCCGCCGCTGGCAAAAGCCAGATTTCGAATGGCCTTCAGTCCCATCCCGTCGGGATTCTCCTTCCCGGATGTTCGTACAATTCCTTCTCCGTTGTCAGAAATCAAAAGATCGAAATTTTCATCGTCTTCGGTCAGAGCGATCCAGAGGCGGCCTGCCTGGCTGTGACGGATCGTATTGTCCACGGCCTCTCCCACAAGCCAGAACAGGTTTCGAATGGACCGGCCGATCCTACTGTGCAGAGATCCCAGAATGTCCGCCGGCAGTTCATACTCGAAAGAAAGCCCGGTCTTCGACGCCGCCAGTTTTCCCGATTCAATGATAAAAGACTGCAGCATCTCCGCCAGGTCCGATTTCTCGTCGAATTTTGCCAGCGGCCGCTGTGCCGCCGATTCCAGCCGTCGGAGAAGTTCGGTCTGCGTCGGGGAGGCCGGATTCTGCAGATTCTCCTGCAGCCGGCCGACGATAGATTGAATTTCCTGCGCGGATTTCAAAGAACGGTACTGCAGAAAAGAACCCACTTCATCATAGTATCCGATATTTTTTTTGTATTCCTCAAGCTCGAAATGATTTCTCTCATACTTCAGGGCTATCGCGATCAGGGGCGAAATATTTTTCAAAAACCGCAGCATATCATCGGAGGGCTCCTTAATGAAACCTGCGACTGTCATCAGGCCGATCACTTTTTCGGATTCCAGAAGCGGCACTCCCAGAAAATACCGCAGTTTTTCCGAATTGATCTCTTCTGTCCCGCCGAACGGCACGTCCGGAGGCGAATCCTTCTTCAAAGGCAGAGCCTGGATCTCGCCCGTGGCCAATGTCTGTCCGAACACTGTCTGCGAAAGAGCGATTCTGCGTCCGCGAAGCGTGAGCAGAACATTCCCCGTCTGTGTGTCCACCGCGTCTTTGACTTCCAGGAATCCTTCATCTATCAGACTGTAGACCACAATCCGCCCGATTTTCTGTTCTCCCGGCATTCTGCCGGCCAGTATTTTTAATTTCTCCGTAAAGTCCGGCGCGTTTGAGAGGGTATGCGCCGCGAGCGCGAGCAGATGGCCTTCCCGCCTTGAATATTTTTCCCTGTTCTGAGCCTGCTGCAGCTCCTCGCTGAGTTTTTTTTCCCTGGCGGATGCGTCCGCAACATCTGACTGCAGATTCTTGATATTCTTTTCCAGATCCGCAAGGCTGCGCCGGGCGCCCCCCAGATCTTCCTCATTCCTGGCAATTGCGCCTTTCAGCAGCTGTTTTTCACTTTCAAGTCCGGCGATGGCCTGTTCCAGCCGGATCTCCCGGTCCTTCTGAACGGCGATTTCCTGCTTTAAGTGAGTTTCGCTTTCGCGCGATTTTTCCAGCTCCTCCATCCGAAGTTTGAGCCGGGTCAGCAGCTGATTCTTTTCTTCCTGCTGCTCAGCAATCTGAATCTCTTTCTTCTCATTTTCTTCCCGCGCTTCTTTCAGGTTTCGTTCAAGAGCCGAGATCTTACGTTCGAGTTCCTCTCTCTGAATTTTCAGATTCTGTATTTCTCGTGAATTTGCCGAGGCTGTATTTTCCGAATCGGTCAATTTCTCGCGCAGATCGGCAGAGAGGTTTTGAAATTTTTCAAGTTCCAGGCCTGTTTTCTCCAGCTGACCGGTGTAGTCCGATTTGAGATTCTGCAGCTCCTTCTCCTGGTCCTGTTTCAGACGGACCATTGCGGTGGAAAGGGAGTCGATTTCTTCCTGAGATGTCTCCAGGGACATCTTTTGAGAAGAGATTTCCTGCTCCAGTTCCTCGTTGCGCTTTGCGAATATCTGCCGCTGATTCTCCAGTTCACTCTGACGTGCAAATGAAACGGACAGTTTCGATTCAATATCGCGGAGACTTTCTTCCAGTCCTGAAATTATTTCCCGGTTCTCTGCCAGCGCCGCTTCTCTGTCTCCGGAAAGCTTTGCCAGTTTATCTTCATACTCTAATTTTTGTTGCTGCAGCGCAGTGGAATTGCTCGTGATTGTCTGCTTGAGATCATAGACTTCCTGTAAAAGGTTTGTTTCTTTCTGAGCGTAGGAATTCTTTGCGGCAGAGATTTGCTGCTCCAGGAATACCCGGTTTTTTTCACTCGCTGTTTTTTCCGATGACAGCAGATTCTCCAGCTCCTGAACTCTTCCCTTGAATCCCGCAAGGTCGGACTTGAGTTTTTCCGCCGCGTCCAATTCTGATTTCAGCGACGATTGCGCTGATGTCAGTTCTTTCTTCAGAGAATCAATCTGGCTCTGAGCATCTTTCGAAAAATTTACGGCCGCTGATTCTTTCTTCTCCAGTTCCGAACGGACTGTTTGAAGATCGCGTTCCAGGTTCTTCTTTGTGTCTTCCAGCGCGCGTTCGACCTTCTCAAGCTGTCCGCGGGATACACTCAACTTCTCAGAAAGATCCCGGATGGAAGCTTCCGACTGCTTTGCATTCTTATCCGCGGCTTCTTTCACCAAAGCCAGTTCTGTTTCCAGGGCTCGAATTTTATCAGCCGACTGTTTTTTCCCGGCTTCCGCATCCGCAGCGGAGGCGCTGATCTTTTTTTCCAGTTCGGATTTTGCCTGCCGCAGTTCAGATGTGTCCGAATCATATTTCTTGATCGATTCGGCGAGTTTGTTTTTTACTTCCGTGAGTTCTCCGGCAGCGGCGCCGGCGGTCTGCGTTAAATGCTCTATTTGTTTTTCCGAATTGCTTTTCTGCTCTGTCAGTGAACGGACGGTATCGCTGTATTCTTTCTCTAAAGTTTCTTTAACGGATTTTTTCTCTTCTTCAATCTGTTTCTCAAGGTTCCCCCGAATCTCAGCGATTTCCGATTCGTGCCGAGCCGATGCGGAGGCGAATTTCTCTTCCTGATCTCTTTTGAGTTCATCAATGGCGGCGGTATGCGCGGCAATGGTCTTTTCGAACTGATCGTCTTTTTCTGTGATGGTTTTCTTTGATGCTCGAATCTCTTTTAGCAGAGACTGACGCGCTGCCTCCTGGCCGATTCGATTGGCGGCCAGACAGCGGCGGAGGAGCAGTTCCTTCCAGGGACGCAGCATTTTTTCCGCCAGGCGGGTGTCGGACGCGGTGAAATGCGGCTGGCCTTCCGCCAGAAAGAAAAGAGCGAAACCGGCGTTTCTTCCTTCGCTGTCCAGTGCGACCGGGACATAGAGCGCCGATACGGCGGGGGTCTCTTCACGAAAAAGTTTATCTTCTTTTATGGACACAACGGGTATGTTCTGCGCCTGCGCGATGACGGCGGTTTTTGAAATTTCCTCCACCGCTGTTTTTGGATCAAATATCCAGGCGCTGTGGGTGGATTCTTCAGAGAGATTGATGAAATAGCTTGAATCTCTGTGATGAACTCCGGTCAGCAGATACTGCCCGGTCAGTTCGTCCGCCCGGTAGAGATTCACAAAGCTCGAGCCGAGAGCTTCCTTGAAGAGACGGCATGTTTTATGAAAAATTTCCTGATCTTCCGTCAGCGCTGATATCTGAATCAGCCGCGCGTCAATGTCAATGGCTGCGTCCTTTGCTGCGGGTTTTTTTACAGATTCAACTTTTTTGGGCGGCGAAGGCTTTTTAGGCGGCGCTTTTTTTGGCGGCGGCACGCTCTTTTTTACCGGGGCTGCGGGCTTTTTCGGCGGAGCCTTTTTCTGTTTTTCCGGTTTTTTTTTGGGAGCTGGTTTTTTAGTCGCCATGAATATGCCTTATTGTGCTCGAACCGCGCTCTGTATCTCGCGTTCATGAGCTCTGTGGAATCTGTTCACCAGGAATCGAAACAGCAGGTCGACAAATCGATCCGGCAGAAACAGAAGCAGAAAATGATAGAGATGCGCATCCCAGCCCACACGGTAGCGGACGCCCGGATAGGATTTTTTACTGATTCTGGCAATTCGCCGGGCTGCGGATTCCGCTGATGTGGTGAAAGAACTGTAATCGTTACTCATCCTACGGCCGAAAAACGCATACGGCGACGAGGCATCAACGCTCTTTCTGTCCATATTTTTTTTGAAGTTGGTCTTCACCAGTCCGGGCTCCACAATCACCACATTCACGCCGAATGGACTTACTTCATAACGCAGGGCTTCTGAAAAACCTTCCAGCGCAAATTTGGAGGCGCTGTAGGCGGATCCGGTCGGCAGAACCATGCGGCCCAGAACCGATGTGACATTGACAATCATTCCCTGGCGGTGTTTTCGCATGCCGGGCAGAATCAGACGGATCAGACGAAGGCAGGAGAAGAAATTCGTTTCAAACTGCAGCCGGAAATTCTTATCTGAAATTTCCTCAAAGGGACCGTAAAGTCCGTAACCGGCGTTGTTGATCAGCACGTCGATTTTTCCCTCTTTCTTCTCTATGGAAGAAACCGCCTTTTTGATGCTCTCTTCTTTATTCACATCAAGATACACAATCCGTGCCGATGTATTTCCGTATTCGGATTTTGCCCGACGCAGGTCCCTGACCCCGGCATACACTGTGCTGCCGGGATCTGCCGACAGATATTCAACCAGAGCGCGTCCGATTCCGGCGCCCGCGCCTGTAACAAGGTAAACCTTTCCTGAATTCATTAGATTTTTAACTAAAAGTTTTGACACAGCCGATTCTGTCCGCAAGGATTTTTTCCTGATTAGTACTTTACAGAGCGGCCAATTCTGGAAATTTTGACAGTCCAAAGGGGACTTAGTTCAGCTGGGAGAACATCTGATTTGCATTCAGAAGGTCATCGGTTCGATCCCGATAGTCTCCACATTGTTATCATTGTTTCGAACCACTTTCCGAATGACTGCAAGGTCTTCAGGGGCAAGGTTGAGAATGTCTTCCTTAGGAGAAGCGTAGTAGATCAGTTTTG
>VFLI01000026.1 GCA_009885105.1 Spirochaetia bacterium
CGGGATCCTCGATGGCAAAGTCAAGAAAGGCCATGTCATCATCATCCGGGGCGAAGGACCGAAGGGCGGTCCCGGCATGCGCGAAATGCTGTCTCCGACATCGGCGCTTATCGGCAAGGGTCTCGGCGAATCTGTGGGTCTGATTACAGATGGAAGATTTTCCGGCGGTACGTACGGAATGGTAGTCGGACATGTTTCGCCCGAAGCGTCTGTCGGCGGCCCGATCGCTCTGGTCCGCACAGGCGATACGATCACAATCGACGCTTTATCCAACCTGCTGCAGGTGCATTTAACTCAGGATGAACTGGACGCAAGACGCCTCGAATGGAAAAATCCTCGGCCTGTTACAGAGAAAGGCGTTATGGGAAAGTATGCGAAACTGGTCGGCTCCGCGCAGTTTGGCGCTGTGACGGACTGAAGAGACAGGAATCGCTGATAGAAAATTGCGCGGCTCATTTTTGACTTTCCTGGCAGCGCCGGCGACTGCGGTTGTAGATCAGCGGCCGGATCTTTATTTACTTTTTTCGGGAAGGGACGACCTGTTCCAGAAAAAATAGAACGGCAGCCCGGCAAGGATCAGACCCAGCCCGAAGGCCGCGTCAACCGGTCTCTGTACGATTGTGATCACAACGAGCGCCACACAGAATCCAATGAAGGCCGCCGGCAGATACGGATATCCGAAAGCCTTGAATGTGCGCGGCGCATCCGGCATGGTCCTGCGCAGAACAAAAACTCCGAGAGCGCCGGCGCCGTAGAAGAGAAATGCGGCAAACACCAGCCTGTCGGTCAGCTGATCGAAAGTGCCGGTTATCACAAGCAGCGAGGCCCACACACCCTGGATGATCAGTGATTTTGAAGGAGTTCTGTACACCGGATGGGCGTTCTCCGCGCCCCGGAAAAAAATGCCGTCCCCGCCCATCGCATAGTAGATGCGCGACGCCGTGATGATTGTAACGTGCAGAGTGCCCAGAGTGGAAAAGAGAATCAGAAACGTCATAGCCTTTGCGCCGCCAGGCCCGGATACGGCGCGGACCGCCTCGACGGCCACAATGACATTCTGTTTTTTTGCAAGGGTAGCAACCTCTTCGACAGGAAGTATGTAGAAATAAACAAAGTTGATCGCCAGATAAACTGTGATGATTCCGATAACTCCAAGGAAAATCGCAAGCGGAATGTTTCGTGTCGGATTTTTAACCTCGCCCCCGAGCGTCGTGACGCTGTTCCAGCCCTGGTAGGCCCAGAAGGCGGCCAGCATCGCTGCGAACATCGCCCCTGTCAGTCCGAACGGCGAATCAAACGAAGCGGAAGATGCGGCAGCCGTTGCAGCGGCCTCCGAATGACCGGCCGCATGACCGCCGAGCGTCAGGCCGACAAAGATCACGAGTGTGATGCCAAAAAGCTTCAAAATGGAAAAGAGATTCGAAATATAACCGCCCACGACTACGCCGCGCCGGTTCACCCAGGTCAGAATCAGTATCGCCGATACAGTCACGGCTTTTGTGCCGAAATTATCAAACGGCGTGATCACACCGGCAATGCCGAAGCCCTCGAGCGCCGGACCAAATCGCGGCAGTGTGTATATCTCATTGACGCATTCGGCGAAAACATAGCCGACGCCGGCAATCGTCGCCGATTCAATTACGGCGAAAGCCGACCACCCATAAAGAAATGCGAAGAGCCGGCCGTACATTTTACGGAAAAATGCGTACTGCCCGCCCGCCTCGCCTATAAGGCCGGCAACTTCCAGATTTGTGAGCGCGCCGACCAGTGTAACGAGGCCGGCCAGAATCCAGGCTGTCATGACCAGTGACGTCGAATGCAGACCCGCAGCCATCGGACCGGCTTTCTTGAATACACCGGAGCCGATCACGGATCCAATCACAGCAAATATTGCCGTCCACAGACCGATGCCGCGGTTGAGCGCTTCTTTATTCGAATTGGTCATTACCAGAGATCCGGCCTTTCCCCGGCGCTCATTCCTTCGCGCAGACGGAGCAAACGCATCCCTCTTTTCTGCAGCGATCTGGCCGGTCCGTCTTCAGGATATTCAGCATTGATTGCGGCAAAGATTTTAGTAGAGTCTTCAATATTGCCGACTTCAAACTGGCTGACTGCCTTCTCGAAATCTGAGCGCGAGGCCAGCTTCTGTTCCTTTTTATGAGGCGGATCCGCGTCGAGCACCTCGAAGATCTGTACGGACTCAGTTTTACCGAGAACATACTCAGTGCCCAGAAATCGCACCTGAAATTTCCGGCCTGCATCGTCTGATAGACTTTCCGCGCTTATGATCAGTCTGCATTCAAGAGCTTTGGTCAGATTTTCCAGACGGGAGGCAACATTCACTGCGTCAGAGATTACCGTAACATCCATCCGGTCTTTCTCACCGATTGTGCCGAGCATCAGGCGGCCGGTATGAATTCCGGTACCGATACGCAGCGCATTTCCAGGATTTTCAGACAATTTTCTGCCCTCATCCAGAGATAGATGCATGGCAACAGCGCAGGATATCGCATCGCTGGCCCTGTCGGCGAAAAGGGCCATCATGGCATCACCAACATATTTATCTATGTACCCGCCGTTTTTGCGCACCAGAGGCACCATTCCCGCCAGATAGGTATTCAAAAAACTGAAACTCTCCTGGGGTGTCATTTTTTCAGAAATCGTTGTGAAGGATCGAATGTCTGAGAATAGTACAGTCATGATTCGCTCCGCAGAGTCGCCGAGTGAAACATCGGTAATTGACTGCCGGTTGAGAACAGATACAAACTCTTCCGGAACAAACCTGGCCGTCGCATCCAGAATAGCATTTTTTTGAATAAGAGCCTCTCGCTGCGCCGACTCCTTATCGCGGCGAAATACATTGATTCGGTCGGCCAGCGCAAGAGAAAGAAGCGCCACTTCCGCCGCCGAACCGATTAAAAGCCCGTTATCCGTTAGTATACTGGAAGGCAGATAGCCCATGTTGCGAAGAATAAAGCTGAGCGATCCCAGAAGAAATACAAACCAGGCTATGACAAAATACCGGGCCGGCTTATAGCCGGAAAGCATGCTTCGCACGCCGCCCACGATCAGCGAAAGAGTAAAGATGAGACCCAGAAGATGAGTTACCCGGTTGAGCAGACCTCCAAAATATCCAAAGGCGCTCACAATTGCAGGCACGGCAGCAAGGACAGCCAGGCCAAAATAGAATTTATGAAACCGGGGCATTCTTTCCCCTGTATTCAGTAACTTCATTGAAAATGCCAGGCCGAAGGTAATTCCCAGACAGACAAAAGCCGGCAGGCTGCGATTTTGAAATTCAAGGCTATCCGGCCAGACATACTGCATGCCGAATCCCAGCAGATTGAAATTCATCAGTGAAATAACGCTGATATACAATATATAGAAAAGATAGGATACCGAACGAAGCGACAGGCTTAGAAAAAGATTGTAGAAAAACATGATTATCATGATTCCAAAGTATCCGCCGTACAGCAGCTGTTCCCAGGCGTCTTTCTCGCGGAAAGCAGTTTCAGAATACAGATGAAACGGAAGCACGACCGACGATCCGGTGCGGACACTGACATACAGTTCCAGGTTCTCTCCCGGATTCATGGCAACAGGGAGCACGGGATTGTGGTGGGCAAACGGCCGAACCTGGAACGGTCGATAGTCGCCGGCCGTGTATTCTTCTGTTTTGTTGTCTCGAACAATATAGAAATCCAGAAAATCTACGGCCCCGTATGTGAGCTCAAAGAAGTACTTTTGAATAGAGTTCTGCCTGTTTGTCAGCTTTATTCGGAACCAGAAATCGGATGCAGAGTGGCTCTGGTTAAAAATATCCCGGCCCACCGGCTGGAATTTCTCTGACATCAGACGGACATCGGGCAGATTCAATTTGGCCGATTCATCCTGAAGATAATCCATATACGATCCGCAGACCGTATGTTCAAATGCCTCCGATAGAATGAGTCCGGCGCTGTTCTGAGCAGACAATGATCCTGTTGTGATGCACAATACAGCCCACAATACTGCGGCTCGAGAGGCTTTTCTACAGAGCATGATCAATTCTGGAGAGAGCGACCTGGTATGTCTATCGAAAACTGGCTCTGTCGAAGATAACAAAAATATGATATGGATCAGGGAATTAACGTTGTTGCCTCACCTGATGTGTTTTGCCGAAACACGATTGCGAGAACTTTTTTTGTATCGGTCTGTCTTTTCTTGTTGACCTGCCTCGGGTCGATTTTCTTGTAAAATGACGGTATAAATGTGGAGAATAGCGTCCCCGGGTAATCCTGGGAATCCTTGACTGTAATATTCTGTATGGCTTTCACACCTTTCATTATCCTGATCTTGTTTTTCGGCAGCGGTTGCGCGGCGCTCATCTATGAGGTCGTCTGGCTCCAGATGCTGGAACTGGTGATCGGTTCGACGGGAGTTTCACTCGGAATTCTGCTCGGAACATTCATGGGAGGATTGTGCCTTGGCAGTCTGCTGCTTCACCGGTACATTTCTGCAGCAAGACATCCTCTGCGTGTCTACGCCGTCCTGGAAGCGGCCATTGGAGTATTCGGCGTTCTTGTTCTTATAGCTTTGCCTGTCGCCGGCCGGCTCTATGCTGCCGGTTCAGTGAGCGGTCTTCCCGGTTTCCTGCTGCGCGGATTGACATGCGCTGTGCTTCTCCTGCCGCCCACGATTATGATGGGCGCCACTCTCCCTGCAATCGCGCGATGGGTAAAAACAACTCCGGAAGGCATAAGACAGCTCGGGTATCTGTACGGAAGCAACATCATTGGAGCTGTGTTCGGCTGCCTGCTTGCCGGCTTCTACGTGCTCCGCGTTTACGATATGATGACTGCCACGTTTATCGCCGCGTCTGTAAACATTGCTGTGGCGCTGGCCGCCCTGGGTCTTACATTGATCAATCCGCGCCTGCCGCAAGAGGCGGTTCCTGTCATTCCTGAATCTGCCGTATCGCATGAAACGAAAACGGTCTATATTGCCATCGCATTATCGGGAATGACCGCGCTCGGAGCCCAGGTTATCTGGACCCGTGTGTTATCGCTGATGCTCGGCGCCACAACCTATACTTTTTCTATCATCCTGGCCGTTGTGCTCATCGGGCTGGGAACAGGAGGAGCTGCCGGAGCAGCGCTTTCGCGCAGATTGAAGCGTCCCCGCGAAGCTCTGGGCTGGGCGCAGCTCCTTCTTATTCCGGCCATAGCCTGGTCTTCCTGGATGCTCACAGATTGGCTTCCTTACTGGCCCATCGCTCCGGGTCTGTCAAAAAACCCCTGGATCGATTTTCAGATGGACTTCGTCCGATGCCTGTGGGCGCTTTTCCCGGCTACGGTTCTCTGGGGCGTCAGTTTCCCTTTTGCTCTGGCAGCCGCCGCATCGCCCGGTCAGGACCCGGGGCGCATTGTCGGCCGTGTGTACGCGGCGAACACACTGGGAGCTCTCGCCGGGGCATTGTTGTTCAGTGTGGTTCTAATTCGGCTGATCGGCACACAGCAATCGCAGCGTCTCATGATCGTCTGTGCCGCACTTGCAGGTCTGCTTGCTCTCTGGCCGGTAATCTTTCCGATTGAAGTCAATTTGGCGCGCCGACGCCGCGCGCTGACAGCTGTAGCTGCGCTGATCCTGGCCGTCGTTCTCGCCATGAGTGTCGGACCCGTGCCGCCGGGCCTCATCGCCTACGGCCGCACTCTCCCCACAATTCCTGTGCTGCCGGAATTTCTTTATGTCGGTGAAGGTATGAATGCGTCCGTGGCCGTAACAAAATTCAGGCCCAGGAGCGCGCCCCGCATGTTCCATGTGAGCGGCAAGGTCGAGGCGTCGAGCGAGTCCGGTGACATGCGAAACCAGCGGCTGCTCGGCCATCTGCCGGCTCTGATGCACAGAAAACCAAAATCGGTGCTGGTTGTTGGATTTGGCGCCGGCATCACAGCCGGATCGTTCGTTCTCTATCCCGAGGTGAAGCGGATTGTAATCTGCGAAATCGAACCGCTAATCCCGGCAAACGTCGCCCGGCATTTCACTAAGGAAAACTACAACGTGCTGCACGATCCCCGCGTTGAGATCGTGTACGATGACGCGCGCCACTACATTCTCACCGCTTCAGAGAAGTTTGATGTCATATCCTCCGACCCGGTCCACCCGTGGGTCAAGGGCGCCGCCGCTCTCTACACCCAGGAATATATTGCTCTCGCCAGAGCGCGGCTGAATCCCGGAGGTGTCATGGTGGAATGGGTTCCCCTTTACGAGAATTCGGTTCCGGGAGTGAAGAGTCTCGTCGGGACATTCTTCCAGGTCTTTCCCGATGCTTCAATGTGGACGCACATCGTCCGGCAGCGCCGCGGTGACGATGCCGTAATCATCGGCCAGGCCGGGCCGGCACAGATTGATATTGATGCGCTCAACACACGGCTTGCCAGTCCAGAATATGCGCGAGTCAGGCAGTCGCTGAGCGACATCGGCATAAATTCCCTGATCGATCTATTCGCAGGGTACACGGGGCAGCGGGCGGAACTTGCGCCCTGGCTCTCTGACGCCGAGATCAATCACGACTACAATCTGCGGCTTCAGTATCTGGCAGGATTCCAGAAATACACGATCGAGATTGAGGACATTTTTTTCGAACTCGATCGTCTCAGAACATTCCCGGATTCGCTCTTTGTCGCAAGCGACTCGTGGAAGGAAGAACTGCGCCGTGCCCTCGATCCATCGCGCCCCCTCACCGGCCATCGCCATTGATTGGATCGGCACCCCTCGTCTGCTGCTGATTCCTGCAGCGCGAAAAACTTATGTATTGTATATAAATATAAAAGCAGCTTCATCGGACAGGCAATCTCAAAATTGGGGGCCCAACTCCGGATCTCAAAGAAATCCCAGGCGCTGTCCTCGTCTCAGCGTTAAATTCCAGGCGCTCAGACCCCCATTTTTTACTGGCAACACGCAAAGCCCTTTCCCATTATGGAACCAGGCGCATGCATGAGTGAAAACAATATCCACAGTATTAAAAACGACGAGGGAAATGTCGTCCGGGACCCCCCCTGGATTTTTCGGACATACGCCGGGCACACAAATGCAAAGGCGTCCAACGAGCTGTACCGGTCCAATCTGCAGCGCGGCCAGACCGGGCTTTCCATAGCGTTTGATCTGCCCACTCAGTGCGGTTATTCTTCCGATCATCCGGTGGCCCGGCCGGAAATCGGAAAGGTCGGCGTGCCTGTCAATTCTCTCGACGACTTTCATGTTCTGTTTGAGGGCATTCCGCTCGAGAAAATGAACACTTCCATGACAATCAACGGCACGTCGATGTGGTTGATGGCGCTGTATGTGGCTCTGGCAAAAGAAAGAAAAGAAAATATTTCCGCTCTGCAGGGAACAACACAGAACGATATAATCAAAGAATATCTGGCGCGAGGCACGTATATTTTTCCGCCGCAGGCCAGCATGCGAATCATCGCGGAAATGTACGAGTACTGTCTGGAGAATATTCCCGCCTGGAATGCGTCGAACATCTGCTCCTACCATTTACAGGAGGCGGGCGCCACGCCGGCCCAGGAACTGGCCTTTGCTCTGGCCAACGCGATTGGTATACTGGACCTGATCCGGGAACGCGGGCATTTTTCGCCGGAACAGTTTGAAAAAGTCGTGGGACGTATCAGTTTTTTTGTCAATTCCGGAATTCGTTTCATTGAAGAGATGTGCAAAATGCGGGCCTTCTCGGAAATGTGGGAAGAAATCACGCGCGACCGGTACGGCGTAAAAAATCCAAAGTACAGAACATTCCGCTACGGCGTTCAGGTGAACTCTCTCGGTCTGACGGAGGCGCAGCCGGAGAACAATGCCTGGCGGATACTTCTTGAAACACTGGGCGTGACACTGAGCCGCAATTCTCGCTGCCGGGCTCTGCAGCTTCCCGCCTGGAATGAGGCCTTGTCCCTGCCCCGGCCCTGGGATCAGCAGTGGGCTCTTCGCCTGCAGCAGATTCTGGCATTCGAAACCGATCTTCTGGAATATCCGGATATTTTCGACGGCAGTCCTGTCATCGCATCCAAGGTTCAGGCTCTGAAAAAAGACGCGCAGAAAGAAATTGATAAAATACTCGAAATGGGCGGAATCAAGTCCGCTGTGGAATCCGGATATCTGAAATCTTCACTGGTCGGATCCATGGCCGATCGTCTGAGTAAAATCAACTCGGGAGAAATGACAGTTGTGGGCGTGAACAAATGGGGCGACGGTCTGCCCTCGCCGCTGATGGCCGGCGACGACGGCGGCATATTCAAAATCGATCCAAAATCGGCGCAGATCACGCTGGATGCCATTGAGAAAACAAAAAAATCCCGCGACGCGAAACGCTCGGCACAGGCAATTTCCGCGCTCAAGCAAGCCGCAAAAGACGGCAAAAGCATGATGGAATCTTCCATAGAATGCGCCCTGGCCCGCGTCACAACCGGAGAATGGGCCGACGCGCTTCGCGAAGTATTCGGAGAATATAGGCCCGCGACGGGAATCGAAGGACAGAAGCTGAATCTGGAGAACGGCCGCGTGGAGGCCCTGCGCGAAAGAGTAAAAAAATTTATGGACCGCTCCGGGCACAGGCCCCGTCTCGTTGTGGGCAAGCCCGGGCTGGACGGTCATTCCAACGGCGCGGAGATGATTGCCGTTTCCGCGCGCCACACCGGATTTGATGTCATCTATTCCGGAATCCGTCTGACGCCGGAGGAAATCGTGCAGAGCGCCGTGGAGGAGAATGCGGATATCATAGGCGTTTCAATTCTGAGCGGTTCACACATGGAGCTGGCGGAGCAGATTATGGACAGACTCAAAAAAAGCGGAGCGGACGGAGATATCCCTGTGGTTTTCGGAGGCATCATACCGCAGTCGGACTTTGAATCTCTACAGAAGATAGGAATTCGTAAAATTTTCACTCCCGCGGATTATGAACTCATCGAGGTTATGGAAAAAATTATGGATGTGGTGGAAAAAAAATAGAAATGAAAATTGAAAAATATTTTTCTGTTTCAGACCGGGAAAAGATCAGACAGGCCGTCGCTGCGGCAGAGAAGAAGACTTCAGCGGAAATTGTCACATACTTCCGGGAAAGCAGCGATTATTACGAAGAAGCGCTCTGGAGAGCCGGCGCTCTCTTTGCTCTTCTTGCCGGGGGCGCAATATTCTGCCTGCGGCATTTCACTTCTGTCTGGTTTGAAATCGAGGCGCTTCAGTCGGGAATGATTATCGCGGCAGGTGGTCTGTCTGGCGTTTTTCTTGCGTTTCTGATACCGTCCATTCGCAGATTGTTTATCGGCAAACACCGGCTGGCTGAAACGACCATGCTTCGCGCCAGAGAGGCATTTCTCACCCAGGAAGTTTTCAACACAGACGGCCGGACCGGCATTCTGATATTTTTAAGTCTATTTGAGAGACGAGTTATAGTTCTGGGCGACACCGAGATCAATCAGAGAACAGACAGCAGGGACTGGATTGAGGCGACTGAATTGATAGTGACCGGCATGAAATCCTCTCGTTGCGCTGAGGGTTTGATTCTGGCAATTGAACGCTGCGGAGAGATTCTGTTGAAAAGCGGCCTTGTTATTCAAAAAGGGGACAGAAATGAACTGCCTGACAATATTCGATCCGGAGACCGCACATGAAAGGAGCAAATCGTCCGCTGAAACTTTTGGCCGGTGTAATTCTAATAATGTCCGCTCTCGTTCCCGTTCTGGCGCTGGATGTGCCGCCGCTGGGCGGACGCGTCAATGATCTTGCCGGAATTGTTTCGCCTGAAACGGAATCGGCGCTCACGGCAAAACTGGCAGAGCATGAAAATGCTTCCTCGAACCAGATTGTAGTGTTGACGATTCCTTCGCTCGACGGTGAGATCCTTGAAGAATATTCGATCAAAGTCGCCGAGGCCTGGAAGATCGGACAGAAGGGAAAGGACAACGGCGTGATTCTGCTCGTCGCGCGCGACGACAGAAAGATCCGCATCGAAGTCGGTTACGGACTGGAAGGCGACCTGACGGATGCAGTATGCTCCCGAATCATTCGCAATGAAATGGTGCCGCTGTTTCGCAGCGGCGATTTTGACGCCGGCGTGAAAAAAGGAGTTGAATCCATCCTGGGAGTTATTGCCGGTTCGTATACTCCGGCGGAGTCGTCGGATGAAGAATCTTCCGACGGTGTTCCGATAGGAATGAGAATCATATTTGGAATTATGTTCACGCTGGTTGTGGGTCTCTTTACCGCAATCGGTGTTTTCATAAAAGACAGAATGGGCTGGTTCCTGTATCTGTTTCTGATTCCCTTCTGGGCTGCTTTTCCGGCCGTCATAATTGGTTATCCTGGATTCCTATTCGCTCTTGGAAGCTACCTGGTCGGATTTCCGATTTTACGAACGATTCTGTCCCGGACTGATATTGGATCGAATTTTGCCGATAAATTTGGTTCATCGTCCAGCAGTTCTTCGAGTTATTCCAGCTCTTCCGGTTACAGCAGTTCTTCCGATTCCAGCTCAAGTTCTTCTTCCAGCAGTTTCTCAGGAGGAGGCGGAAGTTTTGGCGGGGGCGGCAGTTCCGGCAGCTGGTAAGGTGCAGATCTGGAGTCACGACTGGACACAACAATAATAGACAAAGCGGTTGATCTGGACAAATGGTCGCTGGCCCGTTTGATTTCTCTTTTTGAGGACACAAGGTCCGCAGCCGCCGCTGAACGCGAAGACGTGCTCGCGAGCCTGAACAACAAAACGGGATCCGGCCGTGCAGTATTCATCGGCATCACAGGAACACCGGGCGCGGGAAAATCTTCCCTGATCGGCGAGATCGGCGCGCGGCTGCTCAATGCGTCTGGCTCCAGCTTTTCTGCAGCAATACTTGCGGTTGACCCTTCCAGCCAGATATCGGGCGGCTCGATTCTTGGAGACCGAACTCGTGTCCGTTTCCCCGTTGATGAAAGGCGGCTTTTTTTTCGCAGCCAGGCGTCGGATCTAGAACTCGGCGGCGTGGGAAGAAATACGTTCTCCGTGTGCCGGCTGCTGTATTATCTGTTCGATTTTGTGTTTGTGGAAACCGTCGGCATAGGCCAGAGTGAACTGGAAATCCAGCACGTGGCGGACAGAATCTATCTCGTCCTCCAGCCGATGGGCGGAGATCAGATTCAGTTCATGAAGGCGGGTATCATGGAAATCCCGGATGCTGTTATTCTCAACAAGTGCGATGAGCATCGTGCGGCGCAGAAAAGCTACCACTCTCTTCGCTCCAGTCTGACCTTCGCGCGTCCGTCAGACGGCGAAAGTATTCCAATATTTAAAACCAGCGCGCATACCGGTGAAGGTCTGGAAGATCTCATGGAAAACATTTATTCGACGTCGGGAAACAGAAAATCCATGTCCGAAAAAGAAAAATATTTCTTTGAAAAATGGGTGCGCGATGAATACGGCCGAACCGGGCTGCGGCTGTTGAAAGAGAATACGGAATTGGATCTATTGTCCCGCACAGATTCATTCGACCGGGCGCAGAAGCAGTTCTCGGAATTCTTTCTGGAAAAAATCGGCCGCGCGGATTGCGGAATATGAGGATTGACTTTTTCGAGGAATATCCGGATGAAAAGAACCTCTCCTTGATCGCCCGGACAGGCTTCGATTCCACAGTGTATCTCGCGGCGCATACCCTGGAAGAGTTCGGGAAAGCTGCGAAAATCTTAGAAAAATATAAAGACCGCGCAAAAGCTGCCTGGTGGCCTCTGCTCGAAAAATCCTACTGGATTTCTCCGTTCAGTTATCCTGAGGAATTGAAGACGCTGGCCGCCCTGCTGGAAGAAAAAAAAACTCCGGAAGTGCTGCTCGATCAGGAGCTGCCGATAATCCGCAAAAATCTTTTTATAAAGAATTTATATTTATTTTATTATAATAAATTCTTGATTTCAAGTCTGTACTGCCGGACCCGTGCCGCGGGCGTGGAAATCTCCACCGCAGAATATCCGGCCCCGGGTCCGCTAACCCAGAGAATTCTGTATGCGCTTGGAATTTCCAGAGATCCCGTTCGAACCAAACACAATAGAATCGTTATGTTCTACACAAGCATGATTCAGAGTGAAAACTTGAAGAACGGCATGCGGCGCATGATATTAAAAAATGCAGCTCTGTACGGCAATGCGTTTCGCGTGGGACTGGGAACCATCGCCCCTGGAGTTTTCGGAAACGAACCGGTTCTTTCGCCGGAAAATCTCAATAAAGATCTGGCATTCCTGCGCGAGGCCGGCGTGCAGACGGCCGTGATATTCCGCCTGGGAGGACTGACGGAGGAATACATCCATGTTCTGCGAAAATTTTCCGGCTGATAATACGCGAATGCCGTGCAGGTATAAAAAAAATGTTTCACGCAGAGGGCGCAGAGAGACCACGCGGCGGCACATAAATAACGGAACGGTTACCGGCGGGGGATTCCGTTTAATTCCAGCTGTTTTGAGATCTGCGCGGTCAGAATGTAGTAGTACATGATCCAGTCGCACAGAAAAGACTTCAGCGGATGAGAAAAAGTGGCCGGGCGGTTCTTTTCTATCAGAAAATGTCCGGTCCAGGCGAGTCCGTAGCCGGGAACGGGCAGCCCCAGGAGTACCAGAGGAGTGTGGTAGTAAAGAGCGGCTATGATAAGAAGAATCACACCGGTCAAACCCATAAAGTGCAGAG
This sequence comes from Spirochaetia bacterium, assembly GCA_009885105.1. GTDB lineage: Bacteria > Spirochaetota > Leptospiria > Leptospirales > Leptonemataceae > VFLI01. The sequence continues at coordinate 12,680 of VFLI01000026.1, forward strand.
TCCTGTTCAACGGATGGGAATGTTCCGATAAATAATAAGGCCAGAACTCTTTTAGTTTTTTATATTCTTTTTTCAATTTCAGTTCCAGATAATGGATAACTTAATTCCGATGAGGATATTTTTCAAATCCTTTTTTAAGTGAGCGGGGCGGACAACTATGACGGAAAATGACGATCTAGCAAAATTGCGTATAGGAATCATCGGACTGGGCAAAATGGGCGCGGCCCTTGCCCGGGGATTGATCCAGGAAATTAAAAATCCGGTTCTCTTCGGATGTGATGTTGCGCCCGCCGCCGATATCGATGGGCTCAAAAGGCTTGAGAACGGACGAGAAGTCGAAAAAGCTTCCGACCTGATTCTGTTGTGTGTAAAACCGGCCGATATGGCTGGAACAATTCATGAACTGGAGGGCAGTAAACAGTACATATCCATTGCAGCCGGTCTCAGCACGGCGCGTCTGAACAGTTATTTCAAGACAAAAAAGGCGGCTCTGGCCCGTGTGATGCCGAATCTCTCCGCCAGCATCGGAAAGGGCGTCAGCGCTGTGTACTGCGGGCAAAAAGATCTCCGGGACCGAGCTCTGTCGATATTCTCTTCCATTGGTTTTGCCTTCCCCGTCGAAAAAGAGGACCTGATGCATGCCATAACCGGTCTTTCCGGATCAGGACCGGCTTATGTTTTTGCGTTCATCCACGCTCTGGCGGAGGGAGGCGTTCTCAGCGGGCTGTCCTATCCGAATGCACTCGAAATTGCCGCGCATACAGTTAAAAACGCAGCCATCATGCTGCTGGAAACCGGCAAACATCCCTCGGAATTGCGCAACCAGGTTACCTCTCCTGGAGGAACAACCATTGCAGGCCTGTCCGAACTGGAAAAGGGAGCTTTTCATGGCACTGTTCTGACTGCGGTGAATGCCGGGGCGCAGCGCAGCCGTGAACTGGATGCATGAACAGAAGCCAGGAGGCAGAGTTCCTCTCACAATAATGATTTCATTGCAGGAAAACCTGCACGGTCAAAAAGGTGCATCATGGACTCTGCTTTAGCCGCCGGTATATTTGAACGGAGCATTGATGACTATCACAGGACTGATAGTGTGGATACTCCGATAAAAAATCCCTATCAGGACGGATCGATTGAGAATATGCTCTATAAAAAGAACTGGATCGATTCGGTCCAGTGGCATCTGGAAGATTTGATTCGCAGTCCGGACCTCACCGGTCCGGATGTCATAGCTATGAAACGACGTATTGACAAATCCAATCAGGACAGAACGGATATGGTCGAAAGAATCGACGACTGGTTTATGGATCTATTTCGGGGAGTTTCCGTAAAGCAGAACGCCCGATTGAATTCGGAGACTCCGGCCTGGCTGATCGACCGGATGTCAATTCTGTATCTGAAAATCTACCACATGCGCGAACAAACTGCACGAAAAGACGCCGATGAAGTCCACAGAGTCAACTGCGAAAGAAAACTGGCAGTTCTGCTGGAGCAGAAAAAAGATCTGTCTCAGTGTCTGGACGAGCTGATTCAGGATATAAAAAACGGTGACCGCGCGATGAAAGTGTACCGTCAGATGAAAATGTACAATGATGAAAAACTCAATCCAGTTCTGTATTCCAGGCCGGCAAAGTAACTGATGCGTCTTCTGGTTCTGCGTTTCTCCGCCATGGGCGATGTGGCTCTGCTCACGCCGGTCCTAAACGCGCTTGAAAAGGAGTATTCGCACCTGAGCATAACGCTCGTGACGAGAAAGACCTTCAAGCCTTTCTTCTACAATATACCAGGCGTTGAAGTTATCGGCGTCGATGTCGACAAGGATTACAGAGGACTGTACGGGCTGTACCGGCTTTATAGAGAATTGAGAGTACTCGGTCCCTATCAGCTGGGAATCGATGTCCATGGCAGCACTCGGTCGAGAATCATAAAATTCTTTTTCAAATTTTCAGGACTTCGATTCGAGAGCATTGTAAAAGGGCGAAGGGAAAAACGAGCGCAGATCCGGAAACACCGCAAGGTTCTTGTGCCTCTGCCTCATGTCGTCGATCGATACATGCATGTATTTGAAAGAGCCGGCTATAAAGCTGACACGGGCCGCGGGCCCTGGATAAATCCGGATACTCGATCGCGGTCTCTGGCAAAGGATTTTCTGGACAAATCGAAACTTCCGCGCAAAGAAAATCTATGGATCGGCATTGCGCCCTTCGCGGGGCACGCGCAGAAGTTGTGGCCCCTGGGGCATATGCGCGAACTTATCAGTCTCATCCGGCAGAATATCCCGTCTCAAGTTTTTCTTTTCGGCGGAGGTAAAGACGAAATCCTCCAGCTGCAGGAAATCCACGATGATTTTCCGGAAACCATTCTCGTCGCCGGCAATCTCAACCTGGAAGGCGAACTGGCGCTGGTTCTTCGTCTGGATGTGATGATTGCGATGGATTCGTCCAATATGCACCTGGCGGCTCTCCTGGGAATCCGCGTTCTCTCCATCTGGGGAGCGACGCACCCTTACTCCGGTTTCGGGCCGTACGGTCAGGACGAAAACAGCATTGTGCAGATCCCGGTGTCTCAGCTCCCCTGCCGTCCATGCTCCATATTCGGCAACAGAGCGTGTTTTCGCGGAGACCTGGCCTGTTTGAACTGGATTACAGCCAGAGCTGTTTTCAACAGACTGCTGCCCATTTTGCAAAAATCGGGCGATTCGGAAAATATGCCCCAGACCGATTGAAGTGCGCCGCCGATTCTAATAATTTATGGCGGACAACAACCACGATCCCTACTCGGCGCTTCGCAGCAAAGAATTTGCCCTGTTCATCATCGGACGCATGTGCGTCTCCCTGGCGATCCAGATACAGACCGTGGTTGTCGGATGGCAGATATACGATCTCACCGGCGACGCTCTCTATCTGGGATTGATCGGACTTGTTGAAGCTGTTCCCAATATTAGTGTGGCGCTCTACGCCGGACACATCGCCGATAAATCCCGGCGGCGGACAATCATACTTGTCTGTCTGGGAATTCTGGCATTCTGTTCTTTCGCCCTGCTGACATTCACCATGGATATTATCCGGCAGCCGAATACGCGCCTGGTGTGGATGATTTTTTCCGTTATTTTTATTTCCGGCCTGGCGCGGGGTTTCATAAGCCCGGCCCTGTTCTCTTTTATGTCGCAGCTGGTGGCGCCGCGGCAGTATATGAATGCGATGACCTGGCATACCACCACCTGGCAGTTTGCCTCAATGGCAGGACCTGCCCTCGGCGGACTGCTGTACGGTTTCATTGGAATAAAGACAGCCTATACGGCCGATTTTTTCCTGGTTCTTATTTCCATTTTCCTGATTCTGCAGACGAAGCACCGCGAGCTGCCCGCCGCTCCGGAAGGCAAAGCGGTGTCGATCTTCCATGAGCTTACGGCCGGCATCCGGTTCGTTTTCCGGCATCAGATTATACTTGGAGCTCTGAGTCTGGATCTGTTTGCCGTGCTGTTCGGCGGAGCGGCGGCGCTTTTGCCCATATTCGCGCGCGATATTCTGAAAACCGGTCCTGAAGGACTGGGTCTTCTGCAGGCTTCTCCGGCTGTGGGCGCTTTCCTGATGGCGCTGTTTCTGGCTCATCGTCCCATGGCAAAGAATGCCGGAAGAATTCTGCTGATGTGTGTGTCAGGATTCGGGCTGTGCATGCTTTTTTTCGCGCTTTCGCGGAATTTCTTTCTCTCAATGGGGCTCCTGGCGCTGTCGGGCGCTTTCGACAATGTGAGTGTTGTGATCCGTCATACCATCGTGCAGCAGAAAACGCCGGAACACATGAAAGGGCGTGTCTCTGCGGTGAACAATATATTCATAGGTTCGTCAAATGAAATTGGAGCCTTCGAATCGGGACTTGCGGCAAAATTGCTGGGTGTTGTGCCGTCGGTAATTATGGGCGCCGTTCTGACCCAGATCGTAGTTATGATGTTTTTATTTTTTGCTCCGAAGCTCCGAAATCTTGATATGAGTCCGCCCGGAGCCGAAGGTTGAAAGTAAAGCTTCAGCATATTGCGCTGTTTGCATCCGCGGGCGCTCTGTATTTCTATTTATTCATCATTCAACACCACACTCAGGATCAGATTTCATTCGGAGCGGATCAGGCAGATCTGATCGACACAGCTCTTCGCATACAGAGCGGCGTTTTTATCAAAACCGGATATCCAAGTGTTTATGGATTTAGACATCCCGGCCCCATGTTTCATTATTTCAACGCTGTGCTGCTGTTTTTCTGCGGCGGCGATATCGAACTTCTGCATCTTGTTTCATCCGCTTTCAAATGTCTGATGTTCGTTTTTCTTTCCTGTGTATTCTACCGCGTCTCCGGATCGATGATTGTCTCGCTTGCGCTTCCGTATTTTGCCGCGGGCGGAATCTATGCAAATCTGCTCATCAAGCTTCTGTGGGGACACGGCATGGCTTTACCGCTGCTGGCTCTTCTCCTCTGGCTCACGATTGCGATTGCGGAATACAGACTGCAGCTTCTATGGGTCTGGACGGTTGTGGTTACATTTCTTCTTCAGACGGAAATCTCTCAGGTTCCGGCAGCCGCTGCCTCCTTTTCAACGATCGCCGGTCTTCTAATCTTTCAGATTAGAAGAATGGGAAGCAACGAAAGACTTTTTTTCATCCGGCAGCTTGGAAGGCAGTCGGCAATTTCCATAGTCTGCGCTCTCTTTTTATGGTGGCCGCCGATTTATGATGCTCTTCGAAGCAATGCTTCCAATTTCCGCCGTATTGCCTCCAGTCTGATGTCAAATCCGGGACTGCACGGATGGGCCGAAATACACAGAGCCATGGAGCGATTTTTTGCGGAGCTTCTGGGCAGCCATGCGTCCTGGACGCTCATTCTTGCCGCCTGCCTGATTCTGATGGCGCTGAGAATTCTCGCGGCACGGTGGATTTTTTCCAGAAATCCCGACGGGACTTCCCAGGATCGTGTTTTCATTATTTTCACCGTTTTCACAGCAGCTCTCTGGCTGTTTTCCTGCGCGGGCATGGCCAGAGCTCCCGGCGAAATCCAAACCTACTATCTGGTATTTCTGTGCATTCCTGTCCTGAATACTCTTGCCGGCGGCGTTTTTTCATTGATATATTTTGTATATTTTATTTATTTATACATATCATATGTTATTTCAAAAAAAACCGATGCCGGCCTTCCCGCCCCGCGGACAATTCTGGATATCATCGCGGGGTTCGCCTTGATTTTTCTTCTGACTGGCCCGGCGCAGAGACAGCGCGATTTTTTTCGCGATGAATCCGGTTGGAATGCCTATCCGTTCGGTCAGATGAAACAGATTGCAGAGGCCGCAGTAATGAAAGCAGCCGGCAGTCCTGTTTCCATTGAGATTACCGGCGCGACATCGCCCGGAAGCGCTGCTGCCTTCTATTTCCTTCTGAAACAGTCAGGATTAAAAATCTCACAGCCGGAAGGCAGTGCTCTTCATCTGATGATCGAATCTCCGAAAGAAAACCGCCAGGCTGATGAGATTCTGCAAACTCTGAAATTTCGGCTTCGTGCCGACAGACACTTCCCTTAGTACAACCGTCGAAAATCCCGGTTCCAGGTCGTATTTCATGCCTCATCTTGACTGAAATCCAGCATAGTGATACGCTCCCTTTACACCGGAAGTGAAGTTTCACCGGGAGTATCTTTGGAGGTTGGAATATGAAATCGAACAGCGGATCAGCTCTAAAGGCAAACAGCCGATCGGACGTAAAGACCAACATTGGGTCGGTCACAAAGACCAGAGGCGGCGAAGCTGTGAAGGCAAAAGTCCACTTCATTGAGGATTATCATCCCCTTGAAAAAAGAAAGGGGCACCCCCGCCAGAAGGCAGCCGACAACGACGTGGAATCGGCCAATTTCATTCTCTACCGGTATCTGAATGAAATTCATAAAATCCCTATGATAGAACGAGCCCGGGAGGCCCAACTGGCTCGACTCGCCAGGGACGGAGATCTGGAAGCCAGAAACCAGCTGGTGCTTGCCAACCTGCGTTTCGTGGTAACCGTAACCAGAAAATACCAGTCCTACGGTTTGAGTATGATGGACCTGATCAATGAAGGCAATATGGGATTGATCAAAGCAGCCGAAAGGTTCAATCCGGACCGGGGATTTCATTTCATTTCCTACGCTGTCTGGTGGATAAAACAGTCCGTGCTCTATGCCATTCGTCAGAAATCCCATCTGATACGGCTTCCCGTCAACCGAACAACCGAGCTTCGTCGTCTGGGTGAGGCCGAAATATCCGCGGATCTGATGCACAGCACATCAGCGGGGATGCATTCCCTTGCAGGCATGCTCGATATGAAGGTTAAAGACCTCAACCATCTTGTTACAATGAGCCGAGATTTATTGAGCCTGGACGCGCCGATGGGCGAAGGCGAAGATTTTTCTCTGGGCGAGAACATTCCGGACACTTCCAGCAACAACCAGGAATCCTCTATGGAAAAAGATGAATTGCGGGAATATATCCGAACCTGCCTGGACCACCTGAGTGAGCAGGAAAAAGGAGTTCTACGGATGCGTTTCGGATTGGAAGGAACCGTGGTCCGGTCTCTTCAGAAGATAGGCAAAACGCTGAATCTTTCCAAAGAAAGAATCCGTCAGATTGAAAAAAAGGCCATACGGAAAATGAGAACTTGCCAGTGCAGCCAGCTGATGTCTGCCTATCTTTGAAAATCGGGGAGGATGAAACAGGGAAAATATTTAAGGAAATAACACAATCCGCTTGACCTGATTTATGGTCTGCTCGACTGATCTCCCTGGATACTCAGAGAGAAGATGTCAGCTTCAGTTAAAGACTTGCGCGTGGTGATCGTCGAAGACGAAGCTCCTACGCGTGATCTTTTAATAAAGTACATTCTCAAACGCCCGGAATTGAAGCTTGTAGGATACAGCGGCGACGGCATGGACGCTCTGGAACTGCTGAAACAGACCGAGGTTGATCTTGTTTTTCTCGATATCAATCTGCCCCGGATGTCAGGGCTGGAAATTCTTAACAACCTGGAGAGACTTCCCTATGTTATTTTTTCCACGGCTCTGCCGGACAAAGCTGTGGAGGCCTATGAATTTGGCGCGATCGATTATCTCTTAAAACCTTTCTCGCAGGATAGATTCGATAAATCCGTAAACCGGGCACTGCAGTTCTTCTCACAGAAAGAAGGCGAAAAGGATGCTGCAAAAAAGAATGCAATCGGTCTTTTCATAATGGAGAAAGGAAATCACTTCCTGGTGCCATATTCTGAAATCATTTACATTACCTCGCACGACAACAATTCGATTGTTCACACGACCTCCCGGGATTATGAAACCTACAGCAGTCTGAAAACGATGGAAGAGCGCCTGCCGGACACGGAATTCGTGCGAATATACAAAAAGTTCATCATAAATCTAAAATTCTTATTTCGGATCGAAAGCGATCAGGCGGGAAACTATACTGTTTATTTAAAAGATGAGGATGAAACCAGCCTGCCCGTCGGCAGAAAATATATTGCACGCATCAAGGAACTGATGTCTCACTGATTCAGAAGGCGTTCTTTTTTCATCTGAATGACCACGGTCGCAATCACGCCTCCATCCGGATGATTTTCGATCCGTAAATCGGATCCTGGAAGATAATACCTGAGCCGCTCCGCTATGCCGCCCAGTGTCCCGGCAAAAATGTTGCTTTTCATCAATCCTACTCCGTTGTCCCGGACTTTCACCACAGCAATTTCGCCGTCAATCTGGGCCGTCACGGTGACCATGCCCCCTTCGCGCAGGCCGCGAAGCCCGTGCTTGTACGCATTTTCGACAAGAGGCTGCAGCGTCAGAAGCGGTATTTGAAATTTTGAGAAATCACCTGATTTGCTGATGTCAATTCCGATCATATCCATATGACGCAGACCGATCAGCCTGGCGTAGTTGGACATGAATTCCCAGGCGACTTCAAATGGAATCATCTCTTTATGAGAATTGTGGATCAGGAACCGATAGTTCTCAGCGAGCATTAGAATGGCCTCGTCAGCCAGTTCCGGATTTGTTTCCAGGAAAGCATGAATTACGCTCAGAGTATTGAAAAGAAAATGCGGACTCATGCGGTCCTGTAAAACGCGAAGATGATTTGTGGTGTGATCGACGCGTGCTTCCGCTTCTTTACGCTGTGTGATGTCGCTGTGAATGGCCACAAAGCGCAGCGGTTTTCCAGACGAATCGACAATGGGAGAAATCGTTGTGTCAGCCCAGTACATGGTTCCGTCTTTTTTTAGGTTGCGTATTTCTCCTTTCCAGATATTTCCCTGCGAAATTGTTTTCCACATAGTGTCAAAAAATTCGCGCGGATGGTATCCAGAATTCATGATTCTGTGAGTCTGACCGATCAGCTCTTTGCGCGACCATCCGCTGATTCCGCAGAAATTATCGTTCACCTCAATGATTTCCCCTTTTTCATCCGTAATGGAAACCATCGCAGCGGCGTTCAGCGCCTGGCGGAACCGCGCCATTTCTCCGTACGCGTCTCCCAGATTGCGGTAGGCTGTCTCCAGTTTCCGGGTCTGCGACTGAAGATCCGATTCGCGGCGGGTCAGAATTACATTCATGCTCTGCAGTCTTTCATTGGCAATTTCCAGTTCTCTTGTTCGCAGGAGAGCCTCCGCCTCCATTTTTGCCGCGCGTGTCTGGAGAGCTTTGTTCTGCACCGCTGCCTGCTCTTCCGTGGTTTTTTTTTCTGTGATATCAACAGTGTGAACCACAACCCCCTGGGGATGGGGTGTAATATGCACATCAAAAGAACCGGTTCTCCCGTCCGGGTAAGTGAATACAGTCTGGAGGCTCTGCGGCTCTCTGTCGTGCATCACGGTTTCCATCTTGTGGAAGAGCGGCGTTGATTCGATGCCGGGATAGCATTCCATCATTGTCCGGCCGATGATCTCTTCACGTTTTTTTCTTGAATGTTCGACGGCCGTCCTGTTCAGATACAGATAACGCCAGTCACGGGTAATTATCTGACAACCCTCAGGCATGTCATCAATCACCGCGCGTATAGCGGATGCTTCAAGAGATTGAAATTCGCTGCCGGAATCCAGAGCTCCGGAGATGGCGGAAAAAATTGCGTCAGTCAAGAGGATAGTCCTCCCGGGATCCTTGGAAAAAATCACGCTCTATACCAAGAGTTTCCCTCAGCTCCCAATTGTAAAGAACATCCGCGAGCCGTAAATCATAGCGCCGACGTCAGGATTTCGGACCAAACCGATCTCAGAAAATCAATTTAAAATGAAATACAGGCCGGCATATGAGGCAGCCAAAACTCCGACAGAAATCTGTGCGGCCCGCAGTCCGCGCGGCTCCCTGTTTTCCATCATCAGCAGAGGCAGAAGAGTCAGCGCGGCAAATTCCGAATGCACGAGATGATAGCCGTAAAGCAGCGGAAAAAAAAGAGCAAGCAGAAACATCCCCAGAAAATTTGCCGCATTGTTCTTCCTGTCTCCCGAAAAATAAGTATACAGCATGTATGCTGTGATGCAGGAAAAGAATAATAAACCAAGAATGCCGGTATCGCTCAGCAGACCGGAAAAAAAAGTTGCAGGATTGTCCGCCGGCAGAAGCGGACGGGATACTCGAAGCGGAGCGGTGAATACCATAAAACTATTCAGGCCGCTTCCAATGAAAGGGTGATCCAGAAATATTTTCCAGCCTGCCAGAAACAGCTCCACGCGCGGCGTATCCAGGGACCGCAGCGCGCGGTCAGCATTGCCCATCGATACAAACTCGATAATACGGCTTCCTTCATTCATCAATCGCGCCAGAGACGGAATATGCTGCACGGTGATGTACAATACTGCAGCCAGTGCAGGCAAAGCAGCCGTGATAATAGCCCGTATCAGGAATCCCTTGAAATGCATTTTATCAAGCTTTTCCGGCCTGCGCGGGGGAAGCAATGGTAGTTTAGTGATATATACAATTAATATTGTAAATATAATTCCAATGACAGTCAAATAGTAACCCCTTCCCTGATGAATTCCCAGAAGCGCGGTAAGCAGGAAGGCTGAGAAATAATAAACTCCGCGCTTTTCACGGACCACAGGCGGCAAATACTTCTGAATAAAAAAAAGACAGTATAACGACGAAAAAATCATGAACGGGATAAAGAGCGTGGCGGCGCCGGAATCAGAAAAAAGCCCCGGCAGACGTCCAGCCGACTGACTCAGTGCGCTGCCGGCATACAGCCTCCGGACACCGGCTTCCTCCATGAGCAGCGCGATGAACGCAAACACGGAACCAAAGCAGATTCCACGAATGAACGATTCGGCGGGCCCGGATGATTCCTTTGCTGCAAAATTCATGCTTCTGTCGACGCAGAGGAAAACCAGGGGTCCCGTGCAGTGCAGTGTCGCAAGCAGACAGAGATAGAATGCATAATTCGCGCTGACACCCGCTCCCAGATCTCTGTCCTGAAAAAGAGCCCCCGTCCGGAATGGAGCGAAAAAATCCAGATAGGCACGGACAGCAAGAAACAGAAAAAAAACGCAGAGGATTGCAGGAAAAAAGAATCTCTCAGGTATCTGACTGGCCCTCCGCATGTCAGATCTGAATATGAATTCATATCCGGCTCTTGCCGTCAGACCGGCGGCCATTCCGGAAAAAAAAGGAAACAGAAGATTGTGCGAATCATGACCCAGTATTATAGAAAATATTCTGGGAAGAGTGACAGCGGCGGCCGCTGCAAGAAAATATCGCAGGTTCGGCTTAAAAAAAACAATACCGCCGGCCGCCAGCCATTCAAGTGCACAAAGAATTTTAAAATTGCGCTCAGCCAGATGACCGACCTTAAAAAAGAGGACAAGACAGACGATACCGGCCGCCTGAAAGAAAATCGCAAGGACTACGGCGGCTCTTCTGGCAGAATATTTATCCGGCTGTGATCCGCTGAAATAATCCATAATCATCTCTCCCTGTCATGGTCGGGGCACGGAAAAAGGTTCCTCTGCGAACATTTCTTTCCACTTGTTGTCTACAATGCGGATCGTTTTCCTATCCATAAGATTTTCAACAGGCCAGCTGCGATCGTAACCGTCATGGATATTTTTTGCGGTGCAGTCCACAATAAGGATGCGTCCCGTGGGACCGTCAACAAACAGAAGGTCCCGCAGAGGATCCGTATTTCCAAACAGTCTCCACAGAACCATTGAATCCTGCGTCACATCATCGCCTCCGGGAACAACGATAACAATCTTATAAAATACACTTTTTCGTCTCAAATCCAGCGCTTTGAGAGTTTTTTCATGAATTTTTCCCATACCCGGCTTCTTATCAATGCTCAAAATTAAAACAGGATTGGCCAGACGCACTCCATAAAGCCTGGCCCCCGTGCAGATCAGTCCCTTCTTCTTCAGCGCGCTTTTAACAACGTTCATGTCCGGAGGTCGGACATCTCTTTTATTTTTCTTTTTCACTCTGACGATGCGGCCGGCGGCAGAAGATCCCGGCAATTCTTCGGTCATCTTGGTGGTCGCATCTACGCCGAGCTTCCCTCCGTAGAGGGGTCGCAGCCCGCTGTGATCCAGCTGATCGAGGATCCCCTCCGTGAGGAAGAGATCGTTAGATAGATCGATTGTGTTAAGAATATGATCGAGCAGTTTTTTTCCCGAATGGATATCGACGCCGGCGTCCACGGTTACGATGGATTTGGCGAATGACATCTGGGAAAAACCCCAGAGATGGCTCATCAGTCTTCGCGCCTGAAATGGAAAATGTTTCTGAATTGAAAAAACCGCGCAGTTGTGAAAGCAGCCGTCCCAGGGCAGCATCTGATCCTCAACTTCGGGCGCGATGAACTGCAGCATCGGCAGAAAAAGGCGTTCCGTCGCCCGTGCCAGATAGCAGTCCTCCTGCGGACTCCGCCCGACAACGGTGGCGGTGTAAACGGGATCCTTTCGCATGGTTATTGCCGTGATATGAAACACGGGAAATTTTTCCACGGGCGTGTAGTAACCCGTATGATCGCCGAATGGGCCCTCATCCGCAAAATCATCAGGGTCGACATAACCCTCAATTACGATCTCCGATTCGGCAGGAACCTCTAGATTGTTGGTTATGCAGCGGACAGTGCGCACGGGTTTTCCGCGGATGAAACCCGCAAGAAGCAGTTCGTTGATGCCCGGAGGCAGCGGTGCAGTCGCTGAGAAAATTATTGACGGATCCGCGCCGATCACAACGGAGACCGGCATACGACGCCCCGCTTCGCGATATTCGCTGAAAAAATGCGAGCCGTCCTTGTGGATCTGCCAGTGCATGGCCGTGCTGTTTTTATCCAGGACCTGCATTCGGTACATGCCAAGATTTTTCGCACCCGTGCGCAGCGACTGCGTGACGGTCAGTCCCAGAGTAATAAATCGTCCGCCGTCCAGGGGCCAGGTTTTCAAAACCGGAATCTCGTCAATATTGATCTGATTTCCCGTAAGAACAATCTCCTGGCAGGGCGCTCTGCCGAAGCGCAGTTTTCTGGGAGGGGCCTTCAGAACCGTTGACGCCTGAGAGAATAGAGTCATCATCTCCGCTGCAGACCCGGGCTTTCGCATATTCATAATCTTCAGGAGTTCCCGAATCTTCTGCGCGATCTCGTCGAGACCGCGTCCGCCGAAGGCGAGTTCCATTCGTCTGTCAGAGCCGAAGGCGTTGATCAGAACGGGCATCCGGCTGCCTTCAACATTTTCAAAAAGAAGCGCCCTGCCTCCTCCCGCAGAGCGAATCTGTCGAAAATAGATTTCCGAAATCTCCAGATCACGGCTGACCGGCGTTCTGATCCTTACAAGTTCTTCCGCCTTCTCCAGCGCGAGAATATATTCTTTAATATTTTTATAGTATTTCATTATTGATTTGACTCAAAACCGGCCTCATATTGATAGACGACGGCCCTGAAATTCGATTATCCAGACGACTTTCTTACTTATTTATGTCAATACTATTTCATTCCCCGGTTACTGTCTGGAAACAAAAGTCCGTGAGAGTCATAAATGAGTTTGATGAGCCGCCAGGCATCATATATTTATTAAAGGGGTTGCGCACACCGGTGCGATACGGACAGTCAGTTCATGCTTCGAATTCTCGATTTTAATGTCTGGTCTGGCCTGACATATCTGGGCAGCTTCCACATGGGCCGTTACGGCGATCATGACTTCAAAATGAGAAGATACTCCGCCATGATGGCGCAGATCCGAAAATTGAAACCGGATATAATCTGCCTGCATGAGCTCAATCCCGTCGCCGCCATGTCGAAAGAAATCGCTCGAACCCTGGACATGGACTGCTTCTATCATCCGCATATGGGTGGGATTCGAATCGGCCCTGTCGGCATTCCCTGGAATCTACAGGAAGGGGATGCGATATTCGCCCGTCGAGAACTGAAGCTTCGTCCTCTGGGACGCGCACGACTGAGCGGCGGCTGGGTCAGCCGGTATGCGTCGTTTCATACTTCAGACACAACACAGATACTCGGAGCGCAGATACAGACGAGTGGCAGAACAATTCCAATTTTCAGCACTCACTGGCATGCTGGCGTGATACCCGGACCGGACATTATTAAGAAAGCGGAAGCAATTTTCCGAGATGAAAATATTTCCCGGAAGAGAATCGACAGAACTCTGAAGCTGCTTGAAAAAAACAGCGTTATTCGCGCGATGGAATCTGAAATAACTCTGCGCTTCATCGACCGTCATTCAAAGGGAGGCTGCATACTCACCGGAGATTTCAACGCCAATCCGGACACACCGGAGATTCAGAATCTAAAATCGGCCGGTTTTCGTGATGCATTCGCAGAGAAACATCCAGGTGTTTTCGGCGCGACATGGGACCGCAAAAACAATATTCATCATAAAAAATTCTATACGGAAGATGACAGTGATCTGTACCTGCGGCTTAACTATACCCGCCTTAAAAATCCGCACAGATTTGATTATATTTTCTTCCAGACCGATTTCTTGAAGCTGAAGAAATGCGATATTGTAATGAAGAAGATTATCGACGGCGTGCAGGCCAGCGATCATTTCGGCATTGCCGCCGATTTTGAAGTTTCCTGAGCCAACAGTCCGGAATTACACCGGGTAAAAAACAAATTTTTAGGTTGACTGTACACTCGTCCGCGGACAAAAAGAAACTTAATAAGTATTATTTACTATTACTATGTTTGAGCACGGACGGTAAAGCATGACGGATTCGATGACAGGCAGTGCGGCAGAAAGACGAAAGTTTCACAGGGTAAAAAAAGAATTTATCACTTACTTTGAAATAGTGGAATCGGATCTCGATGTGAATCTTGCGGGTAAAATGAAATCGCAGGACATCAGCACGGGCGGTATGCTCTTTGAAGGTTCCACAATGCTCTCGATGGGCTCCGTGCTGAAACTGGATCTGCAGGTTCCGGAAAATAAAAAACCTCTGCGAGTTTTTGCCCGCGTTGTGCGTCTGGAGGAAATCACAGAAGATATAAAGTATGAAATTGGAGTTGTTTTCGTCAATCTGACGGATGACCAAAAGCGGATTGTTCAGCAGATTCTGGGTCAGCAGACGGACACCTCGGCCCGCTCAACGCCGCTCCAGACTTCCTGAAAAATAGATGACCCTGCGGTTTTCACTGCATTTTTCCAGTATTGCGTGCATTCGTTTCTTATCAAGCGCCTGGAAAGTGCATCTCCATCCCCCCGTATCAAACACGGCCAGGTCCGGATCGATATGCACGCTTTCTGGAGCCGGCTTCAGCCTGATTTCTTCCTTCATATGATCCATTCTTGCTTTCTGTCTATTTTTATCCTGTGGTTTGAAAAAATGTATAAATTTTCTTAGAATGCCGGTTTTGTTTTTTTCCACCGAATGAAATCGAAAAAGAAAATTCTGCGACGACAGATTCATGCGAACGCGCATATCCCACAGAGCGCTCAGATCCAGAATGCCGTGCAGACCCCGCCCCTGCCAGCTGCCCCGCAAATACTCGCTCAGATCATCAAGCGATGAAAAATGTCTGAATATTACTTCCATGACGTTTATCTTTTAACCTGCCAGACAAGAACACCGGCCACGACAATAAAAATTCCCGTCGAACTCCAGGCTGCGACTGCGGGAGGGACAATCCCGCCCGTGCCGAGATTCTGGCCGAGGCGAAACGTCAGCTGGTATACAAAAATCGTGATGATCATCATCAGCAGCGACTTGATCAGCGGCCCGCCGGAACGATGACTGCCGGCGCCGCCTGCGATCGAACCGATTACAGCCACAACAATGCACATGACCGGAAGCGCGATATTGGCATGAAACTGAACTCTGTACGGCAGCGCTGTGTATCCCCGGCTTTCCCTGAACTCAATTTCTTCCCTCAATTCGATCAGGTTCAGCTCCATCGGATCCCGGGTCGGCGTGAAAAAAAAGTTGATATCATCCGGAAAAGACCTCCTGAGCTCAGGAATTCTTTCAATATTTTTCAGCCGGGGAGTATTTTCAAAATTCAGAAGCCGAACATCGCTCAAAACCCAGTCCTGAGTCGCCGGAAAATACTGCGCTTTCGCCGCCTGTATCATCTGCACCGGCCTGTCCTCCTCCATATCGAGATAGTTGAATCCGCCCACGATCCTGTTGTTCGGCCGGTCAAAAAAATAGATGAAATAGTACCCTTTCTTTCCGCGAAGATTCTTCTGCCAGACAAGATCTTTGATCGTGCCGACGCCTTTTTTTACGATCTCCATTTCATTCGCGGCCGCCTCATTGGCGGGAGTCACAACAAAATTCTGAAAAAAAAACTGAATCATGCTGAGGAGAAAGCCGCAAATCAGAATGGTGGCGATGGCCCGGAAAAATGAAATACCGGCCGAATGGATCGCCACCATTTCCCGGGAAACCGTAAACTGAGCCACGGTAAAGCAGACCGCGAACATTAAGGCCATTGGTATAATGTGCGATGTCAGCTGCGGAATAGAATACAGAATGTACAGGTAAACATGAATTTTTGCCTGTTTCGTTTCTATGCGGAGGTTTTCAATCGCTGTAAAAGTCGTAAAAATAACGACCAGACCGACAAGCGAAAGAAAAAAAGATTTGAGGAATTCTGTTCCCAGATATCTGTCGAGAATCGTAATTTGTTTCATGAATAGTCTGTCAGAATACACCCGGGAATGGATTTATCAGAACGGCGCCGAACCGGACCCCGGAAATCACCGCGCCGGCGCTCAGCGTCAGAGCGCATGACAGTGGCACAATTAAATTATCGTCGAGAAATCCCATCCATAGTGTATGGGAAAAGAATTCAGAAACGGCGCCCGCCAGTCCGCCCGCAGCCACAATGAAAAACAACTCAATGTTCCAGCGGCCGTCTGCAAAATAGAGAGAGAAATCGTTGTGCGATGGAATTGATAAAGTATGGATCAGCAGGAACAAAAACGAGCCCAGACATCCGGAAAGAAAGAAAGCGGCCATGCCTTCCAGAGATTTTCCGTTTTTAAATCGCACCCGCCCCAGACTGCCGCCGATGAAAGCCGCCGTCGGATCTCCCACCATAAGGAAAATACAGCTTAAAAGAGCGATCTCTCTGCTGAAAAAAAATATCAGGATCACATTGGCAAAGAAGAATGGAATAGTCGCATTGATGATTTTTGCCTTCTCGTCTTTTTTAAGCATCACGCCGACTACCCGAAAAAAAAGATCGTTCACGGACTTCCATCGAAACCTGGCAAAATCCAAAATCAGCAGAAAGGCGGTAAACGCGAAAACCAGCCAGAAAAGCAGCATCCGGCCTGAAATCCCGAACCACCGGCCCGGAGCATCAAAAGCATCCAGATAATAGCATATGGGAATGACAAGACCGTTTACATGCCATATTTTTCTGTAAACATTGAATCCGGCCGGTTTCGAGATTCGAATAGTATTCATGGACCAAACATCATTCCTGCTTGACCCGCTACAATGCAACCATTTACTGGATATGTGAAATTGAAAGTGATCCACTTTCTGCGCCGGATGGATCGTATCCGCCGTGACCTGGAAGAACTGGATAAACTCCAGAATGCCATACAGAAAGACCGGGAATACTCGCACCGACTGAAAGACACATTTCTGGATGAATCGCAGCGTTTGAAAAAACTTCAAAGTCGAATGCTGAATCTGATAGTCAAGAACCCGCCTGTATGGAAAAAAATTGGAGCTGATGCGACCATTGCATCATCAGAACTCGCCGCCTCAGCTTCCCCGGAAGTTATTCTGCCGGGAAAAGGCAGTAAGAGAAGATCCATTTCTAAAAAACAATCCGAGGATGCCGCCGGACTGCCTTCCGCCGAGCAGGAAAACAAGCAGGACCGCAAGTCAAAAGAAGCCCCGTTTCAATTTCGATACAATTAAATCGGCCGAACAATCGACAGCCGTAAAGAGAGCCGCATGATCACCAAAAATCAGAATTTGACAGAAATAATCAAAAAGACAGCAGCCTTGATGCTTTTGCTGCTGCTGGCTTCAGGAAGCGCCTGCCGCCGGGACGGTGAGGTGCTGGCTGAATGGAATGGAGGGAATATGACCCGCCGGGAAATGCGGCTGCTCTTCCAGATGTTTCAGGGTCAGGATGCGGCAGGAGCTGCCACTGTTGAGGCCCAGGATCAAACAGTTCGCACATATTCACTGATGAAAATCGCGGCAGAAGAAGCGGTCAAGGAAGGTCTCGACAAAGACGCCGCTTTCCTGGAACGCATGCGTTTGATAGATGAACAGGCGCTCCTGACAGCATTTGAAAATTATCTGCGTGCCAACGTTTCCTCGCAGAAATACCGCATGTTTGACTTGCAGTTTCTGATACTCTCATCACCCGATCCCAAAAGTCTGAGCCAGCGAAAACCGGAGGCGGAAGATCTTTTAAACAAACTCAATGCGCCGAATTTGTCGGACACTGATATTGAGTCGATCATCCAGACAAAAACCGAGAACATGCTCTACAGACCACTGGCCGGTTATCTGGACCCGCACTGTGTTTCCTGCACTCCGAATCCTCTCAATTATCTGACCGATCCGCTTGATAAAGTTCCGGTTAAAAAATTCATTCTAGTGGAAACACCGACTGGACTCTGGCTGATTCGCAAAGTAAAGGAATACGAAGCCGGGCAGGACGATTTACAGGATATCTTTGAAACCTTCCATAAGACATCACAGCGGCTTGTCAGAAAATTCATGTCAGGGCCGGACGCGGCGGGACAGAACAAACAGTTCTACGATCGAGTCGTAAAGTCGGAACAGCAGATTGAGGAATATGCCAAAGAAGAAGCCAAAGAGCAGATCCGCCGGCAGTCAGGCACTCTGTTTCAAAGCCGCCTAGACAGTCTCAGACAGAAATATAAATTCGTTCTGGAAGAGAGAGGCAAACCTGTCGAAAAATTGAATCAGGCCGATTACAGAGACGACACTGTGCTTTTCACCCTGGACGGAAAGCCGTACACATACAAGACCCTGAGAGAAAAAGCTCCTCCCGGAGCCGGCATCGATCAGCAGATACAGCTTCTGAACGGCGTGCTGATACCTTTTGAACTCATCAAGAATGAAGAAGATGTGGTAAAAGCAAGAGAATCTGATATATTTTCATTTTTTAAAGAATTGAATCGATACGAAAGCCTGGCCAGAGTTTATTTTTTTAAGCATCAGGGCGATGTGACCGTTCCGGAAGAAAAAATCAGACAGATTTACGAACTCAGGAAAAACAACGAATACAGCGGACAGGCATATGCGGCCGTTCGCAACGGCATCATGGAGCAGCTGCGAACTGAAGAACTGCAGAAGCGCGCCCAGGATATGCAGAGCAAACTCATGGAAAAATATGCGGTGCAGATACACAGAGATCTGCTGAAACCGGGCAGCCTTTAAAAATCGGGCATGCCATTAGAACTGCTGCAGGCAACGGACAACTACATCATCATTGCCAAGCAGGCCGGAGTTTCATTTCATTCAACAGGAAAGAAACCAGGTGTGATGCAGATTCTCCGAAAGATGGAGGAAGATGGTCTGCTTCCCGGCGGCGACCGCCTCTATCCCGTTCATCGCCTGGACGAACTGACATCGGGAATAATCCTTTTTGCCCGGGGCAGAAAGAATGCGGAAATTCTGGGCAATGCATTTCGCCACAGCCGGGTTGAAAAATTCTATATTGCGCTCAGCGACCGCCGGCCAAAACAGAAACAGGGAACCATTATAGGCGACATGGTTCGTTCCCGGCGCTCGTCATGGAAACTCACTCGAGACAAAAAAAATCCAGCCGTGACGGAATTCAAAAGCCGCACGCTCGGCTCCGACCGGCCTCTGGTTGTTTTTCTAGTCCGCCCGAAAACCGGAAAAACGCATCAGATCCGTGTCGCCCTTAAAAGCGTGGGAAGCCCGGTTCTGGGCGATCCCCTGTACGGCCGGTTTGACAGGGCGCGCGAAGAGGATCGGGCCTATCTGCATGCCTGCGCGATTCGTCTGAAGCTGGAGAATGAAACCATCAGCTGCGTCAACGCGCCTTCCGACGGACGCGAATTTCTCTCTCCCTCTTTTGTTGAATTCTGGAAAAAAAATTCGGATCCTTTTAAGTGGTATTGAAAAACAGTCTTATCGCGCCAGCAGTTTTTCCGAATGATCCCAGAGCAGCTGCTGCAGTTCCTCGTTTCCGGCAATATCGACGCTTGAACTCTGAGCGCAGTTCACAAAATACTTACCGGTGACCCCCTCTGCCTGCGCGGAAGATGCAAGATAAACCGACGTGGCTGCGCCTTCCTTCAGGCTGCCCGCCGTATCCATGTTGAAACCTGTTTTCAAAAGTTTTGTCTGAATGACACCGGGATGCACGGCGTTTGAAAAAATGCCGCGCTCTCTTGCTTTTTCTGCCAGACAATTCGAGAAAAGAACATTGCAAAGCTTGCTCATTGCATAGGAGGCATAACCGTTAAAGGATTTCTCCGCCTCAAGATTTTCAAAATCAATCTGCCCCCTGCGATGTGCGATGGAACTCAGAGTGATGATCCGGGCGCCATTTTTCAGGTGAGGCAGAAGTTCCCTGGTTAAGAGAAAATGCGCCAGATGATTCACGGCGAAGGTCATTTCCAGTCCGTCCGCGGTCAAAGTTTTTTCTTTCATAAACACACCGGCATTGTTGATCAGCACATCCAAAGGAAAGGCCGACAGCGCCTTCTCCGACAGTTTTTTTACTTCTTTCATAGAAGAGAGGTCCGCCGTCAGCGCCAGAGCGTCTCCGCCTTTCGCCTGAATTCTGGAAACAACATCGTCTGTCTTCTGGACGTTCCTCCCATGAACGAGAACTCTGGCCCCTGCCGCTGACAGTTCCATGGCTGTCTGCAAACCGATCCCGTCGGTGGCGCCGGTTATCAAAACTGTCTTGTTTTTCACAGATCAAAAGTTAATTCACAAAGCTGCTGGCGGCGAGCATTTAAGTACCGGTTAAAATCCAGCGGTCGGTTCGAATCGGGGCCCTAATGGAAAATCATATTTATGCCGTATATTGTATATAAAAGACAATGTACTACTATTACGGAATCTGCCATGCGTTTCTCGGTCTGATGAGGGTGTTCAAACTGGCCGCCCTGATCCTTGTCCTGACAGCTCTCTTTGCCGCATTGCGATGCCTGCCGATTCATGCCCTGGAACGGGTCCCTCGTTACGATCCGCAGGGACAGCTTCGTGTGCTCGATGAACTGCTGGCCATGAAACCGGAACACTACAGGCTCACGCTGATCGACTCTTTTGAAAGAATGAGACCTTACAGAGCGCGCGCCGCCTCGAATTCGCACAGCGATATTTATTTCGTCCACCGCATTCCCCCAGGACGGGCATTTCGCACAGAGAGGAATTTGATTCACGGCTGGACAACAGGCGACACAACTTTTGAACAGAGTCTGTTGATTCATACGACCGTTGAAATTCCAGGCGAGCAGAATTTTCATATCATTCCCCAGGAAAACGTTATGATTTCCGGACAGCCTTTCCGGGCTTCCCTGTGGGTTCACAGCAATATGTACAGACACAAACTGATTCTGCTTTTTGAGAATGCGGACGGTCAGGAAGTCCGCGTGACGGCGGGCAGGCTAGATTGGAATGGATGGCGGAGGCTCGACATCCGCCTGCCGGAGGAACTCTACCGCCGGGGACTAGGACCCGGCCGGCTGTTCGGCGGGAAATTCACCGGTTTTCTGATCGAAACAAGTCCGCACAGCGAAGCGGGCGACATGGCTGTTATGCTCGACAATTTCCTCGTCGTAACGGATATACTGGCTCTCCAGTATCCAGGATCAGAGATCATGGATACCTGGAAATAATCTTTCCCCGCCGATCAGGCTGCGACTGCGTAAGCTTTCAGAGGTCCGCCCAGCGGACAAACTGAAGAATTGCAGACTTCAGTCTCTTTTACTTCCTGCCCCGGAACCACTGGAAATTGATTCATAAACTCATTGATCTGCTGCAGACCATACGTAATCGTTTCCACCTTCGTTTTACCCTCAAAGCAGGTATAGAAACTGCCTTCGTCGTTCTTCAACCGGATTACGCCGGCATAGCCGCCGTTTTTGGCTTTTATGCACGAACAACCGGTCGAACACCCGCCTGAAGATGCGCAAACCAGATCCCGCATTCTCTCTCTGTACAGTGTGCCCACAATCGTGGCATTCCCAACGCCATAAACCCCGAGCAGTTTCGCCTCTTCCGCGCTTTGTTTTTGAAAAGCTTTGTAGAAGTCACCGGCCTTTGCAGCGCCCGTATAGGCAAGAATCCCTGCGCAACCCAGAGCCAGGATCGGCACACCGACAAGCATCACTGTATAGGCCAGAACAAACGTCAGCGGCATCAACACCACAGCGCCGACCATGATAATACCCGCCATTGAAACACTTCCATCGATTTCTTTCATTTTTACCATCCTGGAAACAGCATCAAAGTTCCCCATTCTTAAGATACACATCGGATATTCCCGTCAGTGTTTTTTTTGTTGCGCACATTTTTTTTTGAGCATTCTGTAACCAGGATAGATTTATAATCAGTCTATTCTTATAACGCTTAAAACAGGTCCCGCCTGTCTGAGTTTTCTGCTTGCCTCCGAACTCGTAATAAAGTATATTATAGCATTTAATACATCGGAGGGTAAAATGTCAGAAGAACTCCTGGGAACGATGCTGCCGACTGTGGAACTGGACAGCACAGAAGGAAAAAGAATAAAACTGCCGGAGGACCTCAAAGGCAGGTGGACGGTATTGTATTTTTATCCAAAAGACGATACACCAGGCTGCACGAAGGAAGCCTGCACCTACACGGACCAGCTGACAAAATTTAAGAACATCGGAGCCATGATTTACGGTGTGAGCCTGGACGATGTAGACTCTCACAATAAATTCAAGGAAAAATACCGCATAACATTTCCCCTGCTTTCTGATACGGAAAAAACTCTGAGTGAGGCTCTGGGAGTTTACCAGAACACCAACTTCATGGGAAAACTGCTGAAAATGCTCTCACGCGATACATTCCTGATCGATCCGGAAGGAAAGATCGCAAAAATATGGAGAAAAGTAAATCCGGTTACTTCCGTTGACGACACCTACAACGAAATTGTGAATTTGAGCAAAAAATAAAAACCGGATACAAAGATTTGATGAGCAGAAAGCTCACAGGATATCTACTGATTTTTACTCTCCCAGCTATGGATTGAAGAAAGCAGTTCGTTCAGATGCGCCTCCAGCCGTCGAAATCCCGAAGGGGCCGGCGGGAAGGAGGGATTGCTTCTGTGCAGAACTGTTTTGCTTCTGCCGTTCTGTGTTACCGTAATGGAATACGGATAGTATCGTTCGTTGGGCGGAGCTCCCGAAAACTCCGGCAGATTCCAGAAATTGACGCTCTGAATCAGTTTCTCCAGACGATCTCTCTGTGCCGCTGTAATTTCAGCGCTTCTTGTGACAATTTTGAACGATTCCGGAATCGAGCTGGCCGGATTGCTGTACTTTTCTTCTGTCTGGTATGAATTGGTGATTTTATTATTCTCTATAACAGTAGTCGCCGTCGGAGTCGAGAATCGCACGACCAGCGGCCGTGTCCGGTGAACCGGCTGAGAATCCGCCGTGCCGATTGCCAGAGTCAGAATGAGAAGCGGGCAGAACCTCACACTGAGACCGAGAATCAGGTGCGGAAACGGCCGGGATGCGGATTCCTGTCGGATTAGAAATTTCATGGTTTCTGTTTCAGACTATTTTTTAATTTTTGCCAGAGTCCGCCTCCCAGAATTTGGTCTGCCTTGTCGAGAACACTTCTCACTTCGACGAATATATCCTGCTCACCCGCCCAATATTTTTTCACAATCTCCGGATTCTGGCCGTTGATCATTGAGTTGAGAACATACGAAGCCAATACCACATCATCCATGTAGCCAATAGGACCGATAAATCCTTCCGGCATCAAATCGATCGGCAGAATAAAGTAGGCTATGGCCGTTGCCAGCGCCGTTTTTTCGTGCATGGGAATCTCTCTGGCAAGAGCCAGTTTACAGAGAAGATGAAACATATCCGGCGCCAGCAGCAAATACTCCGTCCACCGGGAGGAGGTCCCCTTTTCCCGCGCCCAGAGTCTCAGGCTGTGCCGAATTTTCTGGTAAAAATCCGCTTTCTCCGGATCCAGATCCTGTTCGTTCTGCTGCATTATTTTTTGCGGCATTTCGTTTCCTTCCATTTCCATAGGCCATTCTAATACAATCTGAAAAAATAACAAGCAGGAAAAATCTCCTAAATAGCTTGACAGTGACGGAAAGCGCCTTCAATCTCAAATTCATGAGCAAGAAAACAACCGCTGGGTTCATATTTCTGACCATCGTGCCGATTGCCACCGCGCTTCTCGCTTACAGCTTTTCAATAAAGCACACGGGATATCGCAGCTGGTCGGCTGGAGACTGTCAGGCAATCCTGCGTAAAAATGACGGATACTGCACGACCGGCGACTGTAAAGCCATACTCCGCGGAAACGACGGATACTGCGACACAAATGACTGCAAGGCCGTTCTCAGGAACAATGACGGATACTGCGATTCCAATAACTGCAAAGCGGTTCTGAGAAATAACGACGGATACTGCGACTCAAACGACTGCAAGGCCATTCTCAGAAACAATGACGGATACTGTGATTCTGGAAGCTGCAGAGCATTTTTGAGAAATAACGACGGTTATTGCGGGTAACCGGATTTTCCGGTACAAACAGATTATTTCAAAGCGGCTTCGATTTTGTCGGCCGTGGTGAAACCCAGTTTGACAAGAATTTCTCCCAGTTTGGAAGAGCTGTTGCTCTTTTGCTCTTCCAGCGCTTTGTTCAATTGATCCGCTGTGATTATTCCTTTACTGACAAGTGTTTCACCCATGGCCATGGAAACATCAGATCAAACTCAACGGCTTCCTGTCAAATAGGATTTTAATCTCTTTAGATACTGTAAGCCAGGACATTCAAAAATCCCTCCATAAATTGGTTGATAAACGGCCATCCAGACAGAGCTCTGTCCAAAAGACAGAAGACCGGCATCCGGAGGAAGCAGATATGAGAGATGTTTGTATAATCGGCGCGTATGAAACCAAACACGGGTCGTTCAAAGAAAGGTCGCTCAGGGACCTTATCACGGAAGCAGGAAACGGCGCCATTCGCGATTCCCGCATGGACAGAAAGGAAATCCAGGCTGTCTATGTCGGAAATTACGCCGGCAATGAGTTCAACGGACAAAATACAATCGGTTCTCTGGCCGCCACCATTCTGGGCCTCGGGGACAAACCCGCCATCCGGTTCGAGGGCGCCTGCGCTTCCGGAGGCATCGCCGTGCGGCAGGCTTACTGGGCCGTGGCAACGGGTCAGTATGACACCGTTCTTGCGCTCGGCGTAGAGAAGATGAACGGACTGGATCCGAACGGCACAATGCAGGTGGTTTCGCGCGGTCAGGATCAGGATTTTGAAGGAGGCTTCTGCATCAGCGGCCCGTCCGGTTTCGCGCTGAACGCCGTGCGCCACATGCATGAATTCGGCACGACAAAAGAACAGATGGGCATGATAGCGGAAAAAAATTACTACCACGGTTCTCTCAATCCTTTCGCCCACAAACAGAAGACACTGACTCTGGAACGCATCATCAAAGCGCCCATGATCAGCTATCCTTTCGGGCTGCACGATGTCTCTCTGGTAACGGACGCGTCCGCGGCCGTTGTGATCACAACAATGGACAGAGCAAAAGGCATCCGCGACAAACTTGTGAAGATCGCCGGATCGGGCCAGGGGGGCGATTATTTTACAAGCGCTATGAAAGAATCGTCCGTATCGTTTTCCGCCTCCGTGCGAGCGGCGAAGGAAGCGTACGCGATGGCCGGCGCAACAGCCTCCGATATCGACGTTCTCGAATGTCATGACTGTTTTACGGTGACGGAAATCATCAATATTGAAGACCTAGGTTTTGTGGAAAAAGGCCGGGGCGGACCTTTCACGGCGGAGGGTCACACCCGGCTGGGCGGGAAAATTCCGGTCAACACCTCGGGTGGTTTGAAAGCAAAAGGACATCCAATCGGCGCGACGGGAGTCGGTCAGGTGGTGGAAATGACATTCCAGCTCCGCGACGAATCGGAAGGCCGTCAGGTAAAAAACGCAAAGACGGCGATGACACACGTCCTCGGCGGTCCGGGTGCCGTGAGTATCGTTCATATTTTGAAGCGGGTAGAAAAATGACCACAAC
This sequence comes from Spirochaetia bacterium, assembly GCA_009885105.1. Classification (GTDB taxonomy): domain Bacteria; phylum Spirochaetota; class Leptospiria; order Leptospirales; family Leptonemataceae; genus VFLI01. The sequence goes on from VFLI01000026.1 coordinate 38,418, forward strand.
CACTGAAGAAAAACCAAAAATTTTTGAAGCTCTGAAATGCGGCAAGTGCGGAAAACTCAGCCTGCCGCCGGCATTCGCCTGTCCCTACTGCGGTGGAGATCAGCTGTCTCATGCGCCGCTCTCGGGCAAAGCGGAAGTATACACGTATACCGTTGTGCATATGGCATTTGGAGCCATGGCAAAAAAAGTTCCATACACTCTGGCCGTCGTGGAACTGCAGGAAGGCGTTCGACTGATGACGATCGTTTCTGATGCCGATCCGGCTAAAATCAAGATCGGCGACCGAGTCCAGTTCAGCCACTTTGAAGAAGGCCAGGGCCCGATTTTCAAAATGGCCTGATCCTGATCTATGGCCGAATACGGAAGAATGTTGGTTTTCTGGCAGAAAAGCGCTATACAATTCGAGAATTTTTCGTCTAATTTAACATATGAACAGCAATGAAATAGCCGCTCATAGCAAACTTTATCTGAAATTTGGAAAAAACGGTTTCACTGCCGTTGAGGCAGTCCGCGACTGCAATGTGGACATGGAAACACTCCATGCTCTTCTGGACGATAAAGCTCTGAAGAAGTCCGGAGATAAATATAAAGTTGTCGAAGTGAAAAACTGAATTCTCACCCCGCAATCAATTTCTGAATTGCTATTTCTTATCTTCTTTTTTCGGCTTCTTTTTTTCTTTTTTACCTTTGTCTTTGCTTCCCATACGCCGACATCTGCGCACACCCTCCATTCCGTCAAACGAAAAAATCTGGACGGGAGCCGGGACATCTGCAGAGATAAACTAAAAACAGGCTCCATCTGAAAGACACAAAATTTATGGCCGCCAGGACTTCCAAAACTAAAGAAACCGAAGATAGAGAGGAATTCACTCTCAATTTCTTCATCAATGCCGATGCCCCTGCCCGGCGTAAGTTCATCACAGATATGATAAAATACGGGCGGGACCGTTATGTCATGTCCGGCCGGTGGATATTCATGGAGGCCCGCAAAACATCCCTGCGTCTTCAAGAAAGAGATGTGCCGTTTCAGATTCTGTATGACTTTGAAATGTTTCTGGCCCAGGCGCTGCATCCCAGAGCCAGAACTCATGTGGGAGCTGAAATTTTTCTGGACAGTCCCTTCAACAGCTATTTTGAGAAACGAGCCGCTCCCTACCGGTTTCAACTGTCGGAAATTGAACTTCGCACAATTACTGAGAACCGAAAAATCGCTGTTTCCGATCTGATGCCTCTTCTTGCTGAAATTGACAGAACGGACGGCCCCGCTATGGTCGAATATTTTAAAAGAAAAATTTCTCTGATTGAGCCGTTAAAAAGTGTTCCGGAGAAAATTCTCGCGGCGGCGTACGGAATTGAAGGCAGAGTGGCTCAGTTAAAAAAAAATATTTCGCCTGACCCGGAAACAAACCGGAAGAAAGCGATTGAAAGTCTTGATAATTTTATCAATGCACACAACATTCGGAACGGGGAATATTTTGTTCGTCGCACAAAGATCGATGCCAAACTGTCTTCTCTGGCGCCTTCGCTGGAGCAGTATTTAAAAGAAAAGAAAATCGCCGCAGCTAAAACTGTGACTGAACCTGACACTGAAACCGAGAATTCGGTCGACTCATCCTCTCCAGACAAATTTTCAGCCGACTATGCTTCCACGGACGCCCCCTATGAGGAAGAATATCAGGAAGAATACCGGGAAACGCATCCTGGTGCTCAATTTTCCCCCGAGACAGAGACACCCCTGCAGCAATCTGAATCGGCAAATGCGGCGCCGGATACTGACACGGAACAAAGTGCGCCTGTCTGGGCGGCGTCAGAGGCTGACCTGGAGCCCGGGCCGATTCAGAAAACTTCTCCTCCGTTCGAGACATCAGATACAGATGTAAGCCCCGGCGCGTTCCTGGATGAGGAAGTACAGATCGATTCTTTTCGCGCAGAACTTCTCACGATCCAGGAAAGACTCGAACCAATAAGACAGCGCATCTTCAGCGATAGAGACATTTCTTCCCGGCTCGATTCCCTGGAAGCAACAGGCGATATCCAGGAGGCAGTCCGGATCCTGGCGGAATTCCCGGAGGATCTCTTTGAAGCACACCGGAACATTGCGCTGCGAAAGATCGGCGAGATGGACGGCATGCTGGGCAAAATCATGGGCCATCTCTCACGTGTATCCAGACATCTGAAATCGCATGACATGAGAGTCTATGTCGACTATTTAATACAGGTCCTGCGAGAAGGAAGAATTTTTGAAACTCACCCTCATATTGAAGAACGCCTGATCAATTACAGAAATTCATTTATCGATCCTCCGCCGGAACTGCTGAAAGAAATCCATGGCCGCCTTCAGGATCTGGAATCACAGCACCGCGCTGACCACAGAGCATGCGTGATCGCTCAGGCTGATTACCTGGAAAGCTGCCTTGCAGACGAAAAATTCAAAATAGTCTGGCCGACATCATTCACAATACTGCACAATCTGCTTCGCGAAGAACTGGAATCCATGAGTGAAGGGGAAAGATCGGCGAACCCGGCCTGGAAACAGAGAATTGACCAGTTTGCCGAAGAAACGGCTCATCACAGAGATACGATACTGGCGCAGATCAAAACAGAATTGAAGGGCGAAACAGCCGTTTCGATATTGTCTTCGCTCGCCTTGCCAGCCGGGCCTGCGCCTGCAGCAGGGATGCCGCATTTTTCTGCCGCAGGCGATGTGGAAAAAATTTCCGCAGAGATCCTGGACAAAGATCCGCGCGAAATTGCCGCCGATATTTCAGGAATGTTTGAGCGGAAATTCTCGGAGAATCCGGAACAGGCTCTTGCCTGGGCGGCCACATTCATGAATTCACCTCAGACCGATTCTCTGGAGAAGGAAACTATTCTGGCTCTTTGCCGAAAACACTCGTCCAGGAGCCGGGAAGCGGCTGGGTTTTACTTTTTTCACAATTCTGTCGACAATGCTCCAGAAAACTTAAAGGATAGAATCATCAGCATATTCGCAGGGATTCAGCCGAATTCGGCGCTGCTGGAAAAACGAAAAGCGCTTGAAGAGCAGAGAGCCTGCTTTACAGGCAAGAGTCTTTTTTTGAGTTATGCGAAGGAAACAGATCCGGAAAGCAGAAAGCGCCTGGCTGAACAGATCGCCGCCGATGAAAGACTGCCCGCTTCGCTTCGAGCATCCATTTCGCACAAAGACAAATCCAATTTCGATGAGGTGATCAAGGCCATCACCACTTCCATTCATCCGGTGAAAACACGGCTGGAGATGCTTCGAGCCTTCGCATATCTTGCGGATAAGAAAGGAATGATGACTCCGGCGCGCAGAGAAAAACTCGATAGAATCTACAGACGCTATGAAGGATTTTTGAAAGAAAACCTGGCTGTCTTTACGCGCAACAAACCAAAGAATCATTTCTTTTTTTCCCATGGCGAATCGGTGGCCTCTTCCCTGGCGGCTGGAACTTCGCCATCAGAAATATTTTCGCGCGAGATCGCGCATTCCCAGGACTACATTGCGGCATCGAGAGCCACTGCAGCGCTGGAAGCGATCGGGCAAAACGATCCGGATAACCCTGAGAGCCGGGCCATACTGGCCGCAGTGCCGGGAGAATTTGCAGCTCAGGTGCAGGCAACCCTGAAAAAAAAGAGCGCCGCACAGACGGAAGCCCTGAAACAGATTCGCAGCATTTCAGCAAAAGGGGGGCTTTCAGAAGCAAGCCTGGAATATTTACAGAATCCGAAGAATCGAACAGTCGCCATGCGCTGGTACGATTCACTGGAAGGCGAAGGCAGATCAGCTCTTTTGGAAAAATCCGTTGATCTCCAGAAAAGGCAGCAGGTAGAATCACTGTTTTCTGCACTCGGCGAAGAAGTGCGTCTTACCGATGCACTGAAGGATACAAAATCCCTTGCCGCGGAAGACTGGGATGCTCTTCGTCAGACCTACTCCAGGCCGCATCAACTGGAAAAAATCAAAGCTGTTCAGACAGTCATTTCAGCGGCCCAAAAACAGCCGGCAATGACGGCAGCTTCAGCAGAACCCACCGCGCCGCCGGAGAAAGATTCTCCTTCGCAGGAGAAGGAAATCAAGCCAGTTATGAATTTTGACGATCTGATCAATCAGGCAGTGAGTTCGGCCATCCCTTCTATGCACGATGAGGAACCGCCGGAACCGGATGAAATATTCAAAGACAGACCCGAACGACGCAGAGAACCGGATCTTGAAATAACAGAAAGAGCCGCGCCCGGGCAGCGAAGCCCGGCAAAAGGAACAAGAGATGCTGCGGCGGCAGGCCGCGTTCCTATTCCGGATCGCACTCCCGCAAAAACAGCTCCGGCAGCAAAGAAAAAGCCGCCTCCGGCCGAGAAAGCAGGCGGCAGTATCATCGAATCAGTTTCTCAATCGCTGGGCGGACTGCTGGGTCGAATGAGTTCTCCATCGAAAAAGAAAGAGCAGGATGCGGCGAAGACAACAAAGACAGAGGCCGATCAAAAAGGAAAGGGAAAAGCAGGAAAAAAATCTCTTCTGCCGGTTACTGTATCAAAAACAATCTCTGACGCGGTAAAAGCCAAACTGAATGCGGGCGGCGGCAGTAAATATTTTTTCACAGAAAAAGAGAAAGAGGCGATGATGGATCAGGCCGCGGGAAAATTAAAAAGTTCACAGAAAGCTCTGTCGCCTGAAGTTCTGGAACAGGAAGTAGCGAATCTATTCCGCGACTTTTCATACCTGATCCCCATGAATGAAAATGAACCCGACATCAAAAAAAGAAAGTATTTCAGCGCGGCCATGCTCAAAAGCAAAAAGCAAGAACTGATAAAGGAATATTACGATCTTTTTGACAGAGAAAATGAAAGACTGAAGAAACAGGAGTATTCCGACATTATTTCTTTCCTGAAGTCGCACTGAGGCCCGGGGCAGCGGTCATTTTCCTGACATCATCAGCGCAAACCGGTCCGATACCCGGCGTGACATCTCCAGGGTTTCTCTGCCTGTCAGATAAAGCATATCTTTTCCGAAAAGCTTTATTTCCGCGACCTTCAGTCCGTTTTGCATGTCAAAAACAGAAACATGCAGAACAACCTGCAGACGATCTTCCAGAAGAGTCCGGGTCAGAATTTCTTCGAATCGTCCCTGGAGCAGAATTGTTACATCCGTAAGTCCGCTGAATCGAATCACTTCATTCTCCGTCAAGATTCGGTTGACCGCAAAATCATTTTTTGCCAGAAGCGAGGATATTTCCGCTGATTCTCTGGGATTGTAGCCTTTTTCTCTGAGCGCGAAAGCAAGCGATTCGGTGAGGTTGATTCTGTTTGCCTGCGTTACGCCGATCGTTTCAAAATACCCGATGCCAATCTCCCTCTCTCCGCCCAGGCTGGAAATTTTCCAGGCGGCAGTCTGGACGAATGCGACTTCATAGGAACGGCAGCCCGCAAGAATGGAACAGAGAAAAATTGCAGGGAGGACTGAAAATTTCATAAACAGCATCGAAATCCAATTTGATCATTTTTGGTTTCGGGCGAAAAATAATACGTTGTGAAGCAGTCGCTCTCGTCGCCCGAAGAATGCGAGCCTCCCGCAGCGGCGGCAATTCCCGCGCTGTTATCGGATACCCATTCCATGACATTGCCGACCATATCGTGCACGTCTCCGTCGGCTCTGCAATCTTCTTTCCAGCCCGTAATCTCAATCTGCCTGCCCGAAGTGTTGCACCTGCCTCTTTCCAGCCGATTCGCGTAAGAAAACTGCCTTCTATGAATACCCAGGCAAGCGTTTCGCCATTCAGACAGCGTGCAGAGTGATTTTTCCTGACGCTCACAGATAGCGGCGGCATCCTGGCGAGAAACGGCGGTTCTTGGAATCTGGCTGGCAACAGAGAAAAAATCATTCTGCCTGAGTTCCGATACTTCATAACGGTCAATATAGAAAGTTCTGGCAGCTGTCTGCACGAGCGCCATATTTTCAATTCTGCTGCCATGCAGATCGCGCCGGCCGGGACTCCCAGAGCCGGATATCCCGATTCCTGCGCGCGCAGCACAGGACAGGTGAATCAGCAAAATAATGATGAACAGGCGCCCTTTCATTCCTTTCCTGCCGTTTCCTGGATTCCTTCTCTGGTGCCGCCAAATTCGACACGAACGATCACGTCGTCTGGAATATCGGGATCTTCCGCAGGCGCCGCAGCTGAAATTTCCCGGATGAAATATGTCCTCTCTTTAATGATAGAACTGCCGGCATGAACATTGATCTGCAGAATATTGAGCGCATCCACGTGTCCTCGAATCAATCCGCCTTCCATGACAGTGACCGTGCACATGTCCGGAAAATAGTATGCTTTCCCGTTCCGGGTTAAATGCAATGTCCAGCTTTCGACTGTGAGAAAATGCATTTCTGAATATTTAATCGAGTATTTCTCCCCTCCTTCCCCGATCAGCATCATATATTCCTGAGCCATACGAATTGTTCCGCTGATTTGTCGCCCGGATTTTCGCGTCAACGAAGCACGAATCAATCTTGGATCAGCGGGCGCGGGCGCAGAATGCTCCACAGCATGGCTCCGAGGCCTTAGACTGCGCAATCCGATTTCCTGTTCCATAGCACGCAGTATGGCGCCCTCGCCTATTTCTTCATCACCCAGTTCCGCCCTTGCGGTTTGGAGTGCCAGAAGCGCTGTTAGAATCCAGATGATTCTTTTCAGGGGAATACCTCAAATGGATTCTGTCTTTTTATCAAACGTTGCATGAGTTCTTTTCTTCTTTCGGCATACATTCGCATAGCGGCCTCCTTCTGGATGTCATCCGCGGATAGACGACTGACAGTCGGAAGATTTTGAGCCTTCTTAAAATAGTAGTATTCCTCCATGATTTTCTCGAGACGGGGCAGAATGAACTGTAGAGCTTCCAGGGAGCTGTACATATCTTCACGCATTCCCTCCTGAATGGCAGCGCGACGAAGAAGAAGTTTTTTTATAAATACTGCGCGTATTTCTGCCGGCATTTCCTTCAGCTGCCTCGCATCAACGCTTTCATAATCAGAAACAGCATAGAGAAAATCGCTCCTCCGAATCAATGTGTCTCCCGAACGACCGGCCGGCGACATATCGCCCCGGGACGATTCCGCATAGTATGCGGACGATTCGCGGTAGAAAGCAGAAACATCCGGCTCCCTTCCGCATGAGAGGATGATTCCGGTTACGAACAGCGACGCGGCGCAAATATTCTTTATTTTTTTCAGCAACTGCAGATGCTTCCTTTCAGGCCTGTCTTTTTTATCAGCTTCAGGCTGTAAAGAATTTGCCGTCACCTTTGCGCAATAACACTTAATTTATTTCGACTGATCCGCGCAGCGCTGTATTCAGATTAATATTTTTATATTTAATGATTTATGTCTCTTAATTATTTTTATTTTATAATTTCACAATAATACATGCGGCTGTTCTGTTTCTGGATGACGCGGCAGGCCGGCCTGGGAAATCGCCTCTGACATAAAAGGAGATCGGCGAAGATAGAGTATGAAATTTTCCTCAGGACATGTGTATTTTGCGGCAATCACAGTTGCTTTCGCTGCGGCTCGTTGCGGCCCGGGGCCATTATCAAGAGAGGACATTGAGACCTTTTCAAAGGCTCAGACTTTTTATTCAAATCAGAAATTCGCAGAAGCGGAGAATGTTCTGAAACCTGTGTATGAGAATCATCCGGAAAGAATCGAATCCGGTGTTCTTCTCGCAAAAGTATATTTTTTCACAAGGAAGTTCAGAGAGTCGGAGGAGATTCTTCAGCGTCTTCTCTCGATGCATGAATCGAACCCGTACGTGATGATATGGCTGGGAAAATTACTGGCCGTTCAAGAAACCCGTATGCCGGAAGCAGTAAAAATATTCCAGAAAGTATTGAAAAATGATCCGGAAAATTTCGCGGCGCACTACTATCTCGGACGGTGCCTGGAGGACAGCGGAAAAATAAAGGAGGCTCTGGCAGAATATCAGTCCGCACTCGCCATGGAGCAGCAGCTGTCGAAAATCCATCTGCACATGGGATTGATGCTGCACGACCTGCAGATGGAGGACCGCTCCAGGGAGCACTTTGCGCATGTGCGATTCCTGAATATTCAGCATGATGTTTGGGTTCTGGATGGCAAGTCTTCGAACAGGAATGAGAGCAGATAAATGGTTGCGCGATTTTTCTGTATTCTGACCGCCGTATGGGCAGTTTTTCTGCCGGCAACCGCCTACCCTGAGGCACAGCCAATGACGCTTCAGCAGGCGGAACAGACCGCTGAAGAAAATAACTTTGAGCTCAGAATGCTCCGAGCCGAAAGAAAAGCCGCATCGGAAACAGAGAATGCCAGATTCCGCGATTTCTTTCCCTCTGCCTCCGTATCGTACAGACAGAACCGCACCGTCGCTCAGCGTGATTATGATAATGGCACCTACTCCGTTCAGGTCACTCTCAGTCAGCCGATTTACGACGGCGGAAGAACCGCTCTGGCTCACGAAATCGCCGAAATCGATGTGAAGATGGCAGGAGAAAATTTCACGGTGCAGAGGAATCGTCTCAGATTTCAGGTCCGTCAGGGTTTTCTCCAGCTGCAACAGGCGCTGGACAATATCACGCTGGCCCGATTCAATATAAAGAGTGCGGAAACGATGCTGTCCCGTGCCGGAATAGAGAGATCCCAGGGAGCCATCACAGAACTCGATTTTCGTCAGATTCAAAACGAACATTCGCGGCGTCTTCTGGAGAAGCGACGGCAGGAAAATCAGTTCAAGGACGCAAAGATCGACTTTCTGTTTCTTCTCCGCATGGAGCCGGGATCGGAAGTGGAGCTTTCCAGGCTGGATCTGTACAGTCTCGCAATAGATGACCTGGAGCTGGATGAAGAAACTCTCTACAATGCGGCGCTTCTGAAAAGACCCGATATAAGGCAGGCCCGCATCGATGTGGAAAAAGCCAGGCGGGAGCATCTCATCACAGAATACTACTACCTGCCCACCGTCGCTCTGACCGGGCGGTACGGAAAGACCGGGGATACCTGGCCTCCCACAACGAGCGAATGGGGGATCGGATTCAATGTAACTTTCAATATTTTTGGAAGCACCTTGAGGACAGACGCCGTCGACAATCGAACCAGGAATGAAACAGGCCGCGGGCTTTCGCAGGGAGGCCAGCTGGATATTTTTAACAATCCGGGGTATTCGGCCGCGGCGCTTCGCAATGAAATCCAGCTGAGACGAACGCGGCAGAAGAATGAAGATCTTCTCTTCCAGATGCAGAATGAAGTCCATCGCCAGATGCGGGATCTCAGGGAACAGAAAAAAGATCTGGAGCTCGCAGACGAAGCGCTGGCTGTGCGCGAAATGCGTCTGGAGCTCTCGAGGATGAAATACCGAAACGGGGAGCTGAGTCTGCAGCTTCTGTTTGATGAAGAAATGAAAGCCATGCAGGCACGCTACCAGCTCGTCCAGCAAAGAGTACAGTCGGCGCTGGCTGTTGGGAAACTGGAGCTGGGACTCGGGCTGGAACTGGACGAACTCAATTTGCTCCATTTTTCTCAACTGGAGAATAATGCACAAAATGAGGGAAGATCCTGGCAGCCCCGGACCAGGATCGAAATTCCCAGGCCTGGAATTGAACAGGAGATGGAGCATTCGGTTCCGCGGCAATAGAACAAAATCAATTTTTTACAAACAATATATTGTATGCATTTTTTTATATGAATTTTAATATTAATTTAATAATACAAACTGTTCGCAAAGTGACTCAGAACAAACTTCTGATCCATGCAAGGAGTTATATTCGGTCCCACAGACTGATCTGTTTCGGCGTCGGAGGAATTCTGATTCTTGCTTCCCTTTCCGGATTCTTTTTTATACGGCAGACTCAGAACGCCGTCGACACTTCGATGCTCGTTCCACAAATCAAAACGAGAATTATCCGGCCCTCCCTTCTCCTGCATGAAATTCGCACACCGGGCAGTGTGATCCATCTGGAAAAGGCGTCGGTCGCTTCAAAGATTCTCGGCCGACTCCAGGCCTTCTATGTCAATCAGGGCGACCGCGTCTCAAAAGGACAGAAGCTCGCGCAGATGGAGACATTTGAATTGACTCTCCGGCTGCGTCAGGCGCAGGCGGCTCTGAGTTCCGCCTCGTCGCGGCTCAGTCTTTCAAGAGCGAGACATGCCGGCGCCCGTAGAAACATCGAGCGTCAGATCCGCAACCTCGACAGGATGCAGTCAAATATCATCGACGCAAAGGCGTCATATCTCAACGCGGAGCAGACTCTCAAAAACCGCAGAGAAATCTATGAAATGGGCGGCGCCTCGGAGATGGAACTGAAGACCACCTACGCGCAGTATATTTCGGCAATGAACCGCTACTACCAGAGCCGTGTCGATTACCAGGCTGGACTGGTTGGTTTTAGAAACAGGGACCTCAACGCGCCTCTGCACGATTTCTCGGCCGAGCAGAAAAAAGAGGCCTTTGTCGCATTCAACACGGAGGTTGAAAGAAACGAGATCGATGTCGCTCTTTCCGCATACAACAGCGCCGCTCTGGAAGTGGAGACTGCCGGCATGATGCTTCGAGAGGCGTCAATTCTGTCTCCCATCGCGGGAGTTGTCGTCAGCCGCGCTATTGAAATCGGCGAAGAAGTCAAACAGAATGAGCCAATCTTCACGATTGTCCGCACAGACAGACTTCTTGTCTCGGCAAATGTTTCTGAGGAGGAATCCGGCGGCATTACACCGGGCCAGGACTCTCGATTCACGGTGGATGCGCGCAGGGACGAATCGGTGAACGCGAAGGTGCTCCGTATCTCTCCTGTCATTGATATACGCACACGGACTGCAGAAGTTCAGCTGGAATTCGATAACCAGAATATAAAATTAAGCCCTGGAATGTTTGTCCGCTGTTTCATTGCAAGCCGCAAAAAGATCGACGGAATTTCTCTGCCGGAAAGCTCCTTTGCCCGGCAGAGGGAGGAGCAGGGAAAACACACAGCAGAGATTTATGTAATCCAGAACAATCTGGCATTTCAGAGGATTGTGACTCTGGGCGAAAAATACAATGATGAATTTGAAATAACAGAAGGTCTGAAGCCAGGCGAAGAGGTCGTTCTGGAGAATGCGCAGCTGCTGAAAGACGGCGCACCGGTAAAGACTGTCCGCGAAACGGAGAACCGGAATTGAATTTATATGGACTCAGAGTCATTTTGTCGGCGGCGCTTCTGGCCTCGTGGGGGCTCACAATGTTCTGCAGCAAGGCGGCGGACATTCCCGGCCTGCTGCTTACATCTGGAGCAGCCGTCAGACCCAGGGTTTCGCTATCCAGTCCTTCCGAGCTCACACCGACAGTACCGGCTGACGTTCCAATTTTTGCGGAGTTCAATGTCTTCATGGAAGAAGAATCGGCGCGCAGAGCCTTCATCCTGACAGGCACTTCACCATCAACCGGCACATTCTCCTGGGAAGGAAAAAGACTGAACTACATTCTGAACCAGAACCTGACACCGGGCAACTCATTTCTTCTGCAAATCTCATCGACAGCAAAATCAAAAGATGGCTACACGATGGATGTGGATTACCTGGTGCACTTTGTTGTTGGCAGCCGGGTCGATGCCCCGGCAGTTCTTGCCGCAACACCCGGTGACGGCCAGCAGAATGTTGATCCGTCGTCCGTCATTCGACTGGTATTTTCACGTTCGATGGACCGCGCGTCGGTAGAAAATGCCTTTCAGATTTCGCCTTCGGCGCCAGGAGATTTTACCTGGGACACGGATTCCAGGGGCTTCACGTACACACCTCGCAGTCCGCTTTCCTTCGCGGCGCTCTACACGGCTGTCCTTTCCACGGGCGCGAAGGATATGGAAGGAATTTCCATCTCCGATTCTTTCAGAATGACATTCCAGGCGGGTATTGATTTTACCAGGCCTTTCGTGACAGCTGTTTACGAATCCGGCTCCGCCGCCGCCCTGACGGACGGGCAAACGGGCATTTATAAGGACAGCTCCTTCATCGTAAATTTTTCCGAGCAGATGCAGTATTCGCGGACAGAGAATTCATTTTCTCTCGTAAAACTTCTGGACGGCTCGACAGTTACGGGTGCGATAAATTTCACCCCGTCATTCGCATCTCTTCTGTTTGATCCTGCCGCCGCTCTGGAGCCGGATTGCGCCTACAGACTCACCGTTTCCGCGTCTGCAGGGGATATCGCCGGAAACACTCTGCAGAATCCATTGACGCTGGATTTTACCGTGAACAATTCCGCCGGCGCTGTGAATTCAGATTATCTGGCTGTTGGCCGTATCGAAGAAATCGACGGAGTGAATCCTCCGGATTTGATCGCGATAGGGTCCGATGTTTCTATCGTCACCGTGAATCCGCTTTTTTCGACAACGAATGTCCGAATCGCCGTTGTTTTAAATCATTCCCTGAGCCGCGGCAGCGCCATGGAGAATTTCAGCCTTACGAAGGTTCTGGGAACAAACGTCGGAAGTTCTTCGCGTCAGGGAATTTCTTTTGGAAGCGAAGGCTCCCTGGTCGACAATGTTCTGTATCTTGATTTTGCGGACCTGGGCTACAACAATGTTTACAGACTGATTCTTTTCGGAGGACGAAACGCGCTGAAATCAAAATCATCCGGAAGCGAAACCGGAACCTGGATGTCCGGAGATACCACAGTATACTTTTCAATTCAGCCATAAATCCTATGAAGATATTAAGAATCGTTCTGATTGCGCTTGCATCCCTGCTTCACTGCAAAGAGGATACTCTCAACCGTCTCTTGCTTCCCGCCGGCGGCAGCAAACCCGGCGTGCTGGCAAGCTACCCCGCCGCGGGAATGACCGGTATCGGAAATGCGGAAAATCTCTGGGTCGTGTTCAACACAAAGATGGACGAGCAAAGAACGCAGTCCGCGTTTCGAATTTCTTCATCGGCCGGACCAATACCCGGAGCCTTTCGCTGGGAAGGCCAGAAGATGATTTTTTCGCCGGCCCGTGGTTTGAACGGCACTCAGGAGTTCTCCATGGTAGTGGGAAAAGAAGCCGAATCCAGTTCCGGAATTGATCTGAGCGATGATTTTATTGTTCGTTTCCATGCGTCAAACGACACAACAGAGCCGGTCTTTACCGGCTCGATTCCACAGAACGGGAGCACGGGATGGGCGGCAGGCGGGGACATTCTCCTCCGATTCAGCGAAGCAATGGACCTGGCCTCCGCCGGATCCGGCGTGACAATTTCGCCGTACATTGCCGTGACAAAAATTCAGGATGAAGACAGATCTCAAATCATTCTTCGCCCCGCCTCACCTCTTGCGAATGGAACATACTCAATTCAGATGACGACACAGCTCAAAGATGCCGCGGGAAACAGTCTGCGGGAGAACGCTTCCATTTCTTTCACAGTGGGATCAGATTTTTCAAGACCCACTGTGTTGCAGGCCTCATCCGGATTTACAAATCTAACGGAGGGCATCCGCACCGACGGAGTGGACCGCAGATCGAATCTGACTGTTACTTTTTCAGAGCCGATGGACCGGATCAGCGCGGAAAACTCAGTCTCAATATCTCCCGCAGCTCCCGGTATCAAAACCTGGAACACTGCCGGTGACATACTGACAATTGTATTTTCGCCCTATCTGAATTCGCAGACAGAATACACACTGACGATCAGCGGAGCAAAGGATGCGGCCGGCAACTATCTGCTCAACGACTGTTCTTTCCCGTTTTTTACGAATGCCGGAACATCTTTGCGGCCGGAAATCCTGGAAATACGGCAGGAAATCGCAAGTCCATCCGGCATTGTTGACAATGCAGCCGGCTCGGGAGTTTTTTCGGCGTCATTTTCCGATTATGATGTTGTGCTGCTATCTGAGCAGATCGATGAGAATCCGGCCGCGGGTTCATCTGTTTTCACGATCCATCTGCGAATTGTGTTCAGCAATTCAATGGTGCGAACTTCGCTTCTGGCAAACACATATTTCACTCCCGTGATCGATCCATCCGCCGCCAATGTGCAAATTTATGATATCCAGCTCGATGGCGGCAGCGTCGGGACGATCATGACATTGAAACTTCAGGGACCGTTTCCGGGCCTCACAGGGATTCCGGTTTACAAACTTCGATTCGCGGGCGGGTCCGGAGGGATCCAGGATACAAATGGAAATACTCTAATTTCGGACTTTGTGCTCTATGTCTCATTCTGACAACGGCCAGGCGGATCCGTGTTGAATTTTTTTGTTCGTCGACCCGTGGCCGTAACAATGATTTACGGAGCTGTTCTTCTTCTTGGAATTCTAAGCCTGCAGAGACTGAAGGTCAGTCTGTTTCCCGATATTGTTTTTCCCAGACTTCTTGTTCTGACTCCCTACGCTCATGCGGCTCCGGAAGAAATTGAGAATCTGGTGTCCATTCCAATTGAAGACGCTGTCGGAAGCGTGAGCGGTATAAAGAAGATCGTATCGCGCTCGGAGGAAGGGCTTTCCATTGTGGAAGTCTCTCTGGACTGGGGAAGTTCGCTCGATCTTGCCGTCATAAATATTCGCCAGAAAGTCGATCTGGCAAAGCAGATACTTCCCCAGGACACGGGAAAATCTATAATCCTCAAATACGATCCCTCGAACGATTCCGTGATCACTCTCGTCGCCAGACCTCTCTCCATGCCTTTTGAAAATACAAGGGACTGCATAGAGAAAAATATCAGGCCGCTTCTGGAGCGCGTGGACGGCGCCGCCTCTCTGTCTATTCTGGGCGGATACAAAAGAGAAATCCATGTCGATGTGGACGCCCGCAGACTATACAGCCGGGGACTTTCTCTCGACGTCGTCAGCCGCGCTCTGACGAGCTCCAATTTTAATTTTCCCGCGGGAAATGTCCGCCGCGGCGACCGTGAGTTCACCGTGCGCGTGACGGGAGAATTTCCGAATGTGGAGGAAATAAACAGAACCGTTATCTTCACGGGTGAAAATGGAGGACTGATACATCTCAGCGATATTGCCCAGGTGCGGGACGACTTCCGGGAACGGCGCGGCTCCGCTTATTACAATGGAGAACCGGCCGTTATCATCGGGATCAGAAAGGAGCCCGGGAAAAATACCATTGCCACTGCGGCGAACATTCGAAAATCAGTATATGATATTAATAAATTATACGAACGTTCCCTCAGGCTTGACATCATACAGGACCGCTCCGAATACATCAGTGATGCGATAGATTCTGTAAAATATTCCGCTCTCATCGGCGCTGTGATCGCCTTTGCCGTCGTTTACTTTTTTCTGAGAGATCTGCGCGCAGCTCTGATCATCAACATATCAATGCCTATGTCCGTGATTTCTACCTTCATTTTAATGCATCTTGAAAATATCTCCATCAATATCATGAGCCTTGGAGGCCTGGCGCTGGGTGTTGGAATGGTCGTTGATAATTCCATCGTCGTTCTTGAGGCAATATCACAGCTGAGAAACGAAAGACCAGACCTGTCGCTCCATGAATCGGCTGTTGCAGGAACCAGGCTGGTCTGGACATCCATGACTGCCTCCACATTCACTTCCATCATCGTTTTTGTTCCTATCATTTTTGTATCGGGTATCGCCGGTGAGGTCTTTCGTGACCTTGCGCTGACTGTCTCATTTTCGCTTCTTTCGTCGCTGGCCTGCGCCTTCACTCTTGTTCCCATGCTCAGCGCCGTTGACTGGCGGTCGGGAGGGCTTCTGGACAGAACAGAATTTTTCCTGAACCGTTTTCTTGCCCCTGTCTTCCACGGCGCAGAATTGATGCTGACGGCCGCCCAAAATACGATACTCTCAATTCTGGATAAATCTTTAAGAAAACCCGGCTCTGTCCTGCTGATTTCCATTTCCTTTTCCGCAGCGGGATTGCTTCTTTTTCTGCCGCTTCGCAAATCGCTTTTCCCGGATATCGATCAGGGGATTGTAATATCGGAAACAGAAATGCCTGGAGGCACGGTTCTTTCACAGGCAGAAAACCGTCAGGCGAGGATTCATGAATTTCTTCTAAAGAACCGTCTGGCGCTTCATGCAGTGACTGTTATCGGGCACGATGAGGATGATATTTCGTCAGCCGTTCGCGGAGTTAAAAAACCTGGATATGCAGAGACTCAGTACACAATAGACACACCCAGATTGAGTTCAAAACATTTTATAGAGACTGTGCGAAGCGCGCTTGCGTATGAAAATTTATCCATGAATTTTCGCATCAAGGGCGATGTTCTGCAGGAGCTTCTGGGCGAATCGGCCTTCTCTCTTTTTGTCGACATTGAATGCGCTGACAGAGGAGCGGCCCGGAAGGCAGCTCAGTCTCTGTATGACAGACTCAGAAATCGGCCTGAAATTATTTCTCTGAAATCCACGGCCTTTGCCGGCAGCCCTGAAATACGAATCCATCTGGACAGGGATAAACTATCTTCATTCGGGCTGACACCAGGAGGCGTTGGCGACCTGATACGCAGCGCTGTGGATGGTTCTGTTCCCACTCATTTTCGCGAAGCCGACCTTGAGATACCGGTGCGTGTGCGGCTCCAGGAGAAGGACAGAAAGAACACGGAATCTCTTCACAGTCTTTACATCCAGACAGGAGAAAAATCTCACACCGAGCTGGGAAATTTAATTCTGACTTCATCCGGGATGGGCCATGCCAGCATACTCCGGGAGAATCAGCGCCGGCTTGAGAGAATTCGCATCGAATTTGTGCCGGAGCAGGAGAATGATTTACTTATTTATATAAATAATATTATTGATAAAACGGCTTCGGAATTCTCGTCGTTCCCTGCCGAAATTCGCCCCGTCTTGAGGATCGTCCGCGAAAACCAGGAAACAGGCGAATCTCTCAACTCTCTTTTTTACGCTTTTGCTCTGTCCATCGTGCTCATATACCTGCTTCTTGCCGGTCAGTTCGAGTCGCTTCTCCATCCTCTTTCGCTTGCTCTGTCAATTCCTTTGATGCTGTTCGGAGTCTCCGCATCGCTTCTTCTGACCGGCAACGGCTTGAATATAACGTCCGGCATAGGCATGATTATGCTGGTCGGCATTGTTACAAATTCCGGTGTGATTCTTTACGAATATATCCAGCACAACAGAAGCAACGATGCGGCGGCAGATCTGGCATCGCTGCCTGAAATTATAAAGCGAAGCGTGAAGGACCGTATCCGGCCAATACTTCTGACAACGCTCACCACAATTATGGGTCTCATCCCGTTGGCGATCCCCTCCGGGTCTGGAGGCGATCTGCAGGCCCCGATGTCCATTGCGGTGATGGGCGGTCTCACTGTATCCACGGCGCTGACAATGGTGGCATTTCCCTGTGTTTTCTTCTTGATGGAGAGCTCACGGCTTCGCAGAAAACTGAAATCCGACGTGTCCTCAAGCGCGGCGGATTCTCCATGAAATCCGTGATTGCAGTTTTTCTGAAAAAACCGGTGATGAGCCTCATGCTTGCCGCCGGTATCTGTATTCTCGGGGGAGTATCCGTCGGACACATCCCGGTCGGACTTCTGCCGAATCTTGCAAGCCCAGGAATCACGATCATCACGCGCTATCCCGGAGTGGAGGCGGTGAAAATCGAGGAAATATTAACCATTCCGATCGAAAGGCAGCTCAGCGATATTTCGGAAATTGAAACCATCATCTCAGTTTCCAGCGAGGGAGAATCGAAAGTTAATCTGGTGTTTGATCACAGGGCCGATATCAAAATCAAAATTCTCGAAGCTACAGAGAAAATCTTTTATATTCGCGGCCGTTTCCCGCGCGAAGTTCAGGAGCCTTCCGTGATCCAGTACGATCCCGGTGACCGGCCGGTTTTTATTGTTTCATTTGAGTCTGACAGTCTGGATCTCAAAGAGCTGCGTGAATTGGTGGACCTGCGCGTCAAAGCGCACTTTGAGAGAATTGACGGGGTTTCTGAAGTGTATGTCGGCGGGGGATACGACAGAGAAATTCAGATTATCGCTGATCCTGATAGATTCGCCGCGGGCGGCGCCGCTCTGGACAGAGTTTCTTCTTATTTATCCGCGCTGAACCGTTACACACCGGGAGGCCTTCTACCGGGACAGCCCGCCAGAGCTCTGTACACGGAAGGCCGCTACGGGTCGATCGGTGAAATTCGCAGGACTCTGATACGCCTGGACGCTGAAAAACCGCCGGTAAGCATTCTGGATTTCGCAGACGTTGTCGACGGTTTCCGTGACAGAGACACCATTTCGAGGACGGATGGGAAAGAAAGAGTCACCATTTATATCCAGAAAGCAGGCAGCGCGAACACTCTGGAAATTACTGATGAGGCAGAAAAAATCACCGGTTCAATTGACCGCAGGCAACTGCGCGTGTTTACAAATTACAATCAGGGGTCTTTCATCCGCACGGCTCTGAATTCCGTCATAGGCTCCTGCATATCCGGGGCTTTGATTGCAGTGATGATCCTCTATGCATTTCTGCGCAATGCAAAACTGACGCTTCTCATCGCTCTGACCATTCCCTGCTGCATGATGGCGACTTTCTTTCTCATGTTCATGGCCGGCATTGAAATCAACGTCATCAGTCTTTCCGGACTGGCCCTGGGGGGCGGAATGCTGATCGACAACTCGATTGTAGTTTCAGAAGCGTTCGAGTCTGCGTTGAAAAATGGAACAGAAAGACCTATCTTTGACGAGGCCCTTTCTGCCGTAAGCCGGATTTCCGGCGAAGTTGTATCGGCAACTCTGGCCACCGTGATTGTCTTTATTCCCCTGATCTTCACGGATCCTCAGACCAGAAAACTTTACTACGGACTGTCCATGACCGTGACAATTTCGTTATTGGTGTCGATTGTCTTTTCGCTTACGGTTCTTCCTTCATTTATGCTTTTTATTTTTTCACGGCGGACAGCTCAGGCTCCACAGGCGCCGTTTAACAGACCTTCTTTTTTATTTAAACTTTCTCAATTTAAATGGTCAATGGATATAGGCCGACTTTCGCGCCTGATTCATTCCTGCACTCTGCCCCTCTACCGTCATATTCGGGCAGTTATGATTGGTGTTCTGGTTTTCATCGTTCTGACACCCTTTTTGGTTTTGCAGCTCAAGAAGGAGGGACTCAATCCGGCCGAATCCGGAGAAATCGAGGCCAACATCGATCTAACAACAGGAACTCATCTTGAGAAAACCGAGACCATCATTGGCCGGATCGAGGAGAGTCTGAAAAAGAATCCCTTTGTTGAATCTGTTTCATCACGAATCGAAAAATGGCACGCAAGTCTTCATATCAAATTGAACGCGGACGGCAGATTACTCCGCCAGAATGAGTTGATCGAAAGCCTTAGGACGGCTTCCGAACCGCACCGGGAAGCTTTTGTTCACTACACCGGTTCGTCGGAAGCGCAGAGCATCCACGAACTGGATATTGATTTTTTCGGCGATGACAATACAAAATTGAAGGAATTCGCAGCAGAAGCATCCACGATAATTCAATCCGGTGTTCCCGGAATAGAACAGGTGATTCTTCGTTTTCGCGAACCGAAGGATGGATTGAAAATTAATCTTGACAGAACAAAAGCGGCTCAGTCGGGAACCAGCGTTTCAGAGATCGGTTCCCAGCTTCGCGGCCTCATTTCCGGCTCGATAATAACAAAATTCTACGACGGTCAGAGAGAAGTCGATGTGCGTTTTGCAGGAGAGAAAGAAGCGCTCTCCTCTCCCGAAAATATTCGCGCAATGAACATTGCCCTGGCCGGCCGCGCGCAGCCTCTGTCGACTCTGGCGTCTTTCCAGGAAGATACGAGCGAGACTCGTCTCTGGAGAAAAAACAAAAGAAAAACAGTGACCATCACAATAAAGACGACAGATCGATCTCTCGATCAGACAGCAGAAGACATTGTAAATCTTTTCCGAACGATCAATTTTCCAGCCGACACAGTCTATTCATTCGGCGATGACTACAGACGAATGGAAAACAGCCAGAAAGAAATGGCGCTGGCTGTCCTCTTGTCTATTCTCATAATTTACCTGATGCTGGGCGCCCTCTTTGAATCGCTCCTTCAGCCTCTGATCATTCTTCTTCCTGTTCCGCTGACCTGGACCGGTATACTCTGTTTTCTGTTTGCTGCGAATTCTGCCCTGAACATGAGCGTTTACATCGGCATGATTATGCTGGGCGGTATCGTCGTGAATCAATCCATTCTTGTGCTGGCCACAATCAATCACTTCGTTCTGAATACCGGCCATTTCCGATCGGGCACGGAACTCATGCGAAAAATACTCAGAGCTTCCACGAACCGGCTGCGACCTATCATCATGACAGCCCTGACTACAATTGCGGGCATGCTTCCGATGGTCTTTGACACCGGCGACGGATCTCATCTCTGGAGGCCGCTGGCTCTCACGGTGACCCTGGGTCTGGGCATATCGCTGTTTATCAGTCTTGCGCTTGTCCCTCTGTCCGCTTATTTGTATTATTATAGATTCTTTAATATTTCAAGAAATGGAGTCTGCAAATGAATTCTGATAACGCTCTCGAAGAAGAACTCGTAAATCCAGAGGATCCCCTGGCCGTTTACGCGATGCCGGAATTTCACGGCGAGGCGGCAACACGCTGGGATAAGCTGCGCAGGTTTTCCCACAGGCAGAAAAGAAAGGTCTACATCGCTCTGCTCCTCTCTCTGATTGCGGCCATTGCGGCGTCGATGCAGCCTGGCGGCGCGGCGATTAGAGACATTCTGGCTGACTATTTCCAAAAAGAGGGTAATGCCTCATTGAACTCAGACTGGGCCTACACGATCGAAAATCATGTTTTTGATTCCGACACTATGAGGCTGCGATTTCCCATTCTGGCGCGATACACGTACGGACTGGATGGAGGGCGCGAATTAATGAAGGATCAGGAATTCTACACGAAGTTTGTCAACGATCAGTATGAAACAGATATTCTACTGTATGCGGCAGTCTCCGAAGGCGGCCTGGAAGAAGTCGAAGCACGACTGGTTCTGGAGAATGCCCTTCGCCGTGCAGCGGTGGAATACTACATCCACACAAAAATCAGAACTCTCATGCCGGATCTGCGGGCAGCTGCCGGGCGGACAGAGGCGCTGGCATATTACGAGAACAACAAGGACTTTTATAAAAAGAATAATATCGAGAAAGAGAAGGCTCTCGAATTGATTGCGCAGACACTTACCGGGATCAAACAACAGGATTTAAGGGAAAAGCTCCTGCTGGTTCGCAGAACGCTTCTGGAAAATGCGCGCCGTCAAATCGCATCACGCACTCGAGTATCAGAGAATTCGCCGGCCGGCAGAGGAGTTCATCGATGAAAATACAGAGTATTCTGCTCAATATTTATGAATCCACATTCCGGCCTGCGCGTTATTTTGGAAATATCGGCGCGGATCTACTGGCGGCGAACGCGCTTCGCAGTCTGCTCTTTCTTGTTTCCTTCGCAACGCTGGCCCTTTTTCTCACCGCAGTTATGAATATGGAAAAGCTGCGGATGGCAGGCCTTGCTGTTCAAAGTTTATCGCACGGTTCTACTCAGTTTTCAAGGGCAATTCCGTGGAATCGTCTTTTCCTCCCGATTGTAACGGCGCTGAATATTTTCATATCCGGGATTTCCCGTCATATAGCGACTGTTCTGTTCGGCGATGCAAGAAAATCTTTCACCACAGCGACATCCATCAGCGGACAGGCGGCAGTACCCTGGATTCTACTTTTGACAGTCTATGGCCTGTGGAATAATTTTTTTCCGGTGATTCCCGAACCCGGTAAAACAGAGCCGGGATATATATTCATAACGGGCATGTTTCTGTTCTTTGCTGCGTGGATATGGGAAGGATATATTTGCATGCGGGCCTTTCGCGCACAGTACGGTCAGAACCTGGGTCGGGCCGCTCTTACCTTCATTGCGCCTGTGCCGGTTTTTCTGGGATCCTGCTGCGGATCGGGAATCTTTCTGTATCTGCTGAATATGAAGTGAAATTGAGAATCTGTCCCAAACCTTTTTGCATTGACACATTACAGAACAGTCAATATTCTATTATCGAATATGGGGCCGGCCATCTCAGAGAGAGTGATATGAAGCGGTTTTTTTTTACTGCGATTCTTTGTGCGCTCACCGCAACTCAGATATACTGTCATAAAATAGAAAACAGAGAACAGGATTGTTCGTCGTACAAAGACTATGTGGTAACAGTTGAAAGCTTGAATATTCGGGAGGCTCCCGGAAAAGACGCAAAAGTCATTGCCGGACTCAAACAGAGCGACCGTATTCAGGCCTGCGCCAGTCCTTCCAGAATGGACACAATCGACGGTAATGAAGCTGCGTGGTTTCGCGTGAAAATGGGCAACTCTACTGGATGGGTTTTTGGCGCCTATTTATTGGATACAAATCTGGGACAGGCAAGCGCAAACGTAATAGCGCGGCAGGAAGAAGGTAGGATTCTGATCGTCTCAAAGAATAATCCTGAACCGTGTATTGTTCCGGTGCCGCAGGGCGCGTCTGTCATTATTGATATTTCTGATAAGGACGATTTTGTTGCTCTGAGTCCTGGGACGGATGTGTTTCGCGCGCTTCTGTTTGTTGAGACTGCTTCATGCCGTATGATAAAAATTGACAGTGTCGTTGAACTGGGCAGTGGATCCGGACGCACAGAGTGGGAAGAAGGCGCATACCGGTACAGAAAAGTTTCCGCGATTCCAAGGAGGCCTGGTAACGACTGCCCCCGCTGGACAGGAATGAAATTTCAGAATGGGAAGGAAGAAGCCACTGGCGAATCAGGTATGTATCCGAAAGGAAGTCATATGTGTATGTAAGATTGAATTGCCTTCTCTTTTTCCTGGATGCCTGCGCAAAGGCATCCTATGATTTCTATATTTTCAGATCCTTCATATCTGCAGCTAATTGATTTAATTTATTTTTTTTAATATTTTCGTTTTTCTGGCCATGATATTCTGAAATTCCTTCGTCGATATAATAGTAAGAGGATAATTTCCGCCGGTCGATTGATTATGTCGTATTATTTGAAAAGTATTGCTTCCCTTTCAGGTTTTCTCATTGCCCTCAACTTAGCAGCCTGCGCCAGTATTCACAGGGCGGGCTACTATAATTTTTCTGTCGGCCGCAATTCGGAGGAATTTTCTGTCGACTGCGCAAATCCCGTTATCCTGAAAAAATGGTACGCTGTATACGGAACTCTGGAAATCGGAAAGACAGATCTGCCGCTTCCCGACGGCAATACAGGATACCGCATTCAGGAATTTCGCGACGGCGGCGATATGGCAGTTTCAATTCTGCTGGGAGCTTTTACCTCCATCACCCGGAGCAGTCTGAGTTATTCCGAATGCAAACTGACGCCTAAAAATCAAAGCAGTAAAGCAAATATCGAGGAGGCTGTGCGAAAAATAATTGATGAATATTTCTAGATATATTATTATCTTTCTGTTTACGATTCAATTCGGCTGTGTGCCCATGTACGCCAGTCTATACAGTCTTCTGGGCGGAAGAAAGGACCCTTTTTACTTCCTGCCTCCGCCCACATCGACACCGATCATCAATTCAGCATCTGATTTTGATTATTCAGTGATTATCAATGATAATGTGAATAAGGACACTCTGTTTCAGTCCATGCGTCCGATGGCGCTGTCGCCTGACAGAACGATGCTTTACGTCGCGTATATCAATCTTTCGCCCTATAAAGTCAAGGCATACCGCATTTTCGATGGTACGGAGATTTATGCAGCTACTCTTGCAAATCCCCAGTTCCCGAAGGCGGCATCCGCGCATTCCAGTGGTCGCGTATATTACGCGCTGGCCGATGATGACCGGCTTGTCGTCTTCAATTCGGATCTGTCGAATCCTATGTATTATGCGGTCGTCACCGCGGTCGGTCTGATCGACAATGCCGGCATTGATTTCGCTCCGGAAGGAATCACGGTATACAATAATTTTCTTTATGTTTCCAGCCGGACTCTCGGCCGGATATACCGATTCAACCTGAACGCCGGCGGCGATATTGCAGGCTGGGACAATTCCTGGGCCGGCGGCACAGGATTCATTCAACTGAAGAATTCATCCAGCGTGAACCTGGCAACGGCGGACAAACTCGTCGAACTGGAAGTCAATCCCGGCGACGGATCGGTCTGGGCGGCTGCTGAAACGTTAAACCAGGTATTCCGCATCGTTCCCGACGGAACTTCATACACAAATCCGCTGACTGTTCCTGCGAATGCAAGTCCTCATGATATCGATTTTATTTTTGGCAATTATGTTCTGATCACTTACGCGTCGTCTGGAGGAAAGGGTTACGTGACAACTGCCGGAGACACGCCGCACGGCATCGGTGTTTACAGTCTCATCTCGTATGCAAATATCACCACTCTGATCGATACGGGATCTGAGATGCGCAACATTCAGGGAATCGAAGTGGACGAGGCGGCGAGAATCATTTATGCATGCGACGGATTGTTCGGGGCACCGAACGATTTTTCGGTGCAGACGCCGATTACAACGTCGCCGCTTAAGAGCAGCAGAGACCTGGTGTTGAAGATGCGATACAACAAGTGAGGACGATTTTACTTCAACGGCGCATTTTCATTTCAACAAAGCGTCGATCACGCTGGAGAGAATTTTCTTCTCGTTTTCCGGCAGGTTGGCAATATCCACAGGCTGTACATGACTTATTTTATCTGTATCCGTATAGACCATTAAGTATGTGTAGGCTTTAAACCTCACTTTTTTCTCGACCATCGGACTCCGGAAGTCGGATGCTGATAGTGGACATATCGATCGTCGGATCATTGACTCCGCAGATTATCCCGACTGAAATATTTTCTGAAGCGCTCATTTTTGTCAGAACGACCATGAGATTGCAGGGTCCAATTATATTCTCAGCCACAAACCTGGAGACGCGGCTTGAGAATGCTGATTCGATTTTCTCCTCATACACCTCCGCCTCAATAATCACTGTGTAAACAGTGCCTCTGCTCGACTCCTTCACGATTTCATATTTTTTACGTATCCGCTCGCCTGCGTTTTTATTTCAGTTTTTATAGATTGCGCGTCAGCCGTTGTGCTGTCCGTCTTGACCAGAATACCAACAGCTTTTTCGAGCGCATCCTGAAAGGCTAGATTCAGAGCTGTTCGTTTGGCCTGTTCAACATTGCCGTCAATGATGTCCGCTCTGCCCGTTCCAAAGTATGTCCGGGGTGTTTCTGCCTGTGAATATTTAGATGAAGCGAAGAGTATAATAAAGAAAATTACAGAAAATTTTGCTAATGCCTGCACAGTTATTTCTTGTGATGCGACAGACTGTGGGGTAAATGGGGTAAGTATCAAACCACGAGCTCTTCTTCTCCGGCACGTGCGACAACGATCTCGCCGCCGTCTTCCAGTTTCCGGATGATATTAACAATCTTCTGCTGGCAGTCTTCTACGTCTTTCAATCTCACCGGACCCATGAAGTCCATATCTTCGCGCAATAGACTTGCGGCTCGTTTGGACATATTCTTAAAGATTTTTTCTTGAACTTCCGCTTCCACGGACTTAAGGGCCTTTGCCAGCTCCTGGTTGTCAACCTCTCGCAGAACCCGCTGGATGGCGCGGTCGTCGAGAAGGACGATATCTTCAAACACGAACATCTTCTTCTTAATTTCTTCTGCCAGTTCCGGATCTTCTTCTTCCAGAGCTTCGATGATCGTTTTTTCCGTTCCGCGGTCGACCAGGTTGAGTATTTCAACAACAGAATCCACACCGCCGGCAGTGGTGTAATCTTCCGATGCCAGAGTCGACAGTTTGCGCTCCAGCACCCTCTCCACCTCGCGAAGAACGTCCGGCGACACCCTTTCCATCGTGGCGATGCGCTTGGCGACATCGGCCTGGATCTGGTGCGGCAGGCTCGAAAGAATCTGAGATGCCTTTGCGGATTCTAGATAACACAAAATCAATGCGATCGTCTGCGGATGCTCGTTTTGAATAAAGTTCAGTAGATGCTGCGGGTCCGTTCTGCGGATAAAATCGAAGGGCCGAACCTGTAAAGACGACGTCAGACGATTGATGATGTCAATGGCTTTCTGTGTGCCAAGAGCGCGTTCGAGAACATCCCGGGCATAGTCGATGCCGCCCGTGGTTATGAATTCCTGAGCCATCATCAGCTCATTGAATTCAAGAAGAACGCTCTCTTTATCTTCCGAGGACACCTTGTCCAGACGCGCCATTTCAAAGGTGAGCGACTCTATTTCGTCTTCACGCAGATATTTGAATATCTCGGAAGCCACATCGGGTCCGAGGCTGACCAGAAAAACGGCTGCTTTCTGGCGTCCATTGAGTTGGTTCTTTTTTGTTACCACTATAAAATCGTCCCGGTTCTATTATCGGAGAATCTGACAGGTCTGGCAATCAAAAAAAAACCCCGGTTTCCCGGGGTTTGGATAGATGATCCTCCGGATTCTATGTCATTCGTTTTCTACCTCATTCTTCAGCCAGCCAGGTTCGCAACAGTTTGGCCACCGTCTCGGGTTTCTCTTTTGCAAGATTGATAGCATTTTCCAGCATTTCACGTCGGGCTTTCTCATCCACGGAAAGTTCGACTTCCGCGGCGCCCTCATCGGCCACTCGCAGAGCTGCTTCCCTCATAAGCTGCTGCTGGGCAGCCAGTTCTTCTTCACGCAGTCTTCGCCGACGGGCGACTTCTTTGCGGATGGCTCTGAACATCAGATACACCAGAACAAAGGCGACCAGCGAAAGAATCGAAATTATCAAGAGACGCCGGACCATGGTTTTGCCCTGTAGCTCTTCGTCTTCAACGGCGAATTCGGCGGAACGGTCGCGCTGCAGATGCCGGACCACAATCTGGTCTCCGCGGGAACCCCTGTAAAGGAGCGAAGCCTTGAGAAGATTTTCGAGAGTCTTTATCTCCTGCTCCGCCGGCGGCGTGTAGGTTCGTTCATACCCGGTGCCGTCGTCCTTTTCTTTTTTCGTATACGTTCCATCAACAGCTACGGCAATGGACCTGGATCTTTCTTCCCAGGGCTGCCTGATCACATCACGCTCGACACGATTGTAGTCAAAATTTCTGATATTTTCGGTATCGCCGTACTCGGAACGCTGGTAGTCCATGTCCGTGTAACCAGGAGGCATCTGCTGTTCCGTGCCCGCCGGGCCGCCGGGAGTAAAACCATTGCCGCGAAATCGCTCCTGACGCGTATTCTCAGAAAGGGTCAGCGTGCCGTTCGGCATGAGCTGGCGGTCCGGATAGGGAGTTTCTGGATTTTCAGGCGAAGCTTCAACCGGCTGCACAAGATGCTGTTTTTCCGTTACCTCGTCCCAGTTCATATCGAGAGCGACCCGTATGATGCTCAGGCGTTCGCCGGGATAAAACTGATTCAGGCTTGTCTGGATTTCTTCCAGCCACTTTCGTCTTTCTTTTTCTTCGAACTGTTTTTTTCTGTCCACGAGGTCCAGACGTCTCTGCGCCTCATCGATTTCATCCGGCTCCACAAATTCTTTGCCGTTCTGGTCTGTGATTGTAATGTCTTCGCGTTTTAACCTTGGTACGGATCGATAAATCAGGTTTTTGATGCCCATCACCTGCTTTCTTGAGATGGATTCAATGCCGGGTTTGAGCACCAGAAGTACGGAGGCTTTAACGGGCTCCGTGTCTGTCAGGAAATTGTTCTGACGCGGAACGGCCAGGCGAACTTCTGCTTTCTTTATGTATTCCAATGTCATGAGCATCTGCTCAATGGATCCGGTTATGGCTCTTTGCAGTTTGACTTCTTTGTCGAATGTCGTCTCATCCCAGCGCGACATGTTGAAGATTTCCCAGCCTTCAACGCCGGCAGGTATCAGATCATCCTGCGCCAGTTTGGTGATGATTTCCTGGCGTTTGGCTCCGTCGACGTAGATGGTGGTTGTGCCGCTGCCGCTCCATTCGTAGCCCATCGAATCGAGAGTCTTGCTGATCGCAGCGTAATCGGCGGCGTTCAGGCTGTCATAAAGGATTTCCCTCGATGGGTTCGAGGAAAATGAACCTATCGCTATAAAGGCGATGACGACAACTGCGGCCACCGCGCCTATAGTGATTTTCTTTGTGTTGTCCAGCTTGCCCCAGAGGGAGGACAGCTGATTTAGTATGTTTTGCAGACCTTCCGGCATTGTATCCCTTCCTGATTCGTATTGGCGCCCGTGCGCCTTTTTGGTACAACATTATGTCGCCAGGAAAAGTACAAGCATTTTTTTTATGTTTTGATAAAAAAAATTCAAGTAAAGACATGAGGATTTCACAGCCCGGCCCTTCGTCGAACCAGGCTCCGGATTTCTCGCATCCCACTCTCCCGAATACCTGGTTCTTTTAGCGTAAGCACAAGACAGAGAATTAATCCCTGACTCTGGCGAGTACAGAAATGCCAGAGCATCGGCGCCGAAGATTTAGCGGCAGGTTTCAGCCGGATAAGAAAGACTTTGCAGCATATATTATTTACCCATTATTCGACCGGTAGCACCACCACAAAACGAACTCCTCTGCCTTCTGCAATGGGACTCTCGCAAGTTACAGTTCCCCCATGCGCCTCGACAATCTGTCTGACCATCGCCAGGCCCAGTCCCGTTCCCGCTGCTTTGCCATGTGTGGCGAAAGGCTGGAATAGTTTATCTTTGATCTGGGCAGGAATGCCGGGACCGTCGTCGGTAAACTGCAGAATCAATTTATCCTCCAGCGATGCATGGATGGTAAAATTACCCCCTGATTCCAGAACCTCACGCGCATTGTTAGCCAGATTGATGATCACCCTGCGCATCCGGTCCTGATCGATCGTCACCGGACCGCTCCTGTCAATCTGCCAGTACAGATTCTTGGAATCCGCTTCAAAAACCGGTTTTATGAATTTCGCCGCATCATCAATATATACTTTCAGATCCACCGATTCCAAATTCAGGCGCATGTCGCCCTTCACAAAATCAAGGATGCTCTGGGCCATATCACTCAGTCGATCTGCTTCTTTTTCGATGATTGTGAGATAGTCATTCTTGCTTTCTTCGGTAATTTGAAAGTCGCGCACCATCTCAGCGTACGCCTTGATACTGGTGATTGGGTTTTTTAGATCGTGCACAATGCCGCCGGCCATCTGCCCGATGGCAGAGAACTTTTCATTCTTTAACTTTTCATCGACCAGACGTGCGTTCTCAATCGAAATTGCAGCCTGGGAGGATAGAAGCCGTAATATCTCTTTCCTTTCGTGCGAAAAGGCATTTGTTGTCAGATTATTCTCAAGATAAATAATTCCCGACATATTCCCTTTATAAATCACCGGCCCGCAGAGAATTGACCTGGGCTTATTTTTTTCTATATACGGATCATTTGCGAATTTGCCGGACTCACTGGCATCATTAAGAACGATTGTGCTCTTTATTTTATTAACAAAATTGACTATTGAACATGGAATATTATCGGATATTTCCAGAGGGACTGACTCGAGTGTCCTGATAGGCTTACCGGTGAAAGCTTCGGCTTCTATATAAAGCTTATTATCAGTTCTATTCTCCAGAATCAGAAATCCCTTCTGAGCGCCTGCAGTTTCTAAAAGCATCTTCATCATCTTTTCCAACAATTTCTTGAGATCTATTTCACTGGAAAGAGTCTGTGCAGCCTTCATCAACGTCGACAGGTCGAGAGTTTCTGTGCTGCTGCTCGTGGAGGAGTCGGTAATCTCGACATTATTTGACCATGCAATGTCTCCACTGAGATTGCCCTCTCTGGATATTTTATTCAGTAAGTGAGGATATTTTTCATTGAGCTGGTTGACTTTCGCGACAGCTCCCCATTTTGAGTAACAATCATGGGCCGCCTGAATATGCATTCTGGCAAATATTTCATTATTATCATTCATCAAGAATCGAGCGGCACATTCATGGGCTATTCCTTCTTCATGGATGAACCTGTTTTCTCTGGCGCAAACTATCGATTTGTGATAATATTCTATCGCTTTCTGATGCCTGCCCAGAACACGCATCCGTTCCGCTTCAATCAGATAGTACTTGTTTGATTGATTGGCAGGATTGTGGAGCATCCACTTCTTTATTTTCTTCTGGTTACGGGCAATTCTAACTAAAGTCTTCTTCTTCTCATACCAGCTGGATGAATCGTATAAAGCCAGCCTCGTTAACGAATCGTAAAAATAGACTAAAGAAAATTGATATGTTGCTCGTCTGGAAATTATATGACTTTCGCTCAGTTTGGAATATTCAAGAGCCAGCAAATATTCATTGAATAAATAGCAGAGTATTAATTTATTTATATATATTATCGCTATTGCTGTCTGATCGTTGGCCCTGACATGAACAGGCAGCATTTTCTCCTCATCATATTTCTTTCCTGTTAAAGAATAGGGCACATCGGTTTTTCCTGCGAGATTTTGAAATAATTGCAAATATAAGTTGATAATTTGAAATTGAGATTTCTGTTTTATTTTTTCCACTACATCGTTCAATCGGGCTATATCCCGCTCCAATCCTGATATTTCCTGGCCGGAATAGAATTGATGTTCACAAATTACCATTGCCGAATAAGCCACCCATTCCAATTCGCCCAATTCCAATCCCCTGTGGTAGCAGCCATACAGTGGTTCAATGGTCCTGGTAATAAACTCTTTCCAGTGCTGGATAAATGCCGCCATAATAAAATGAGTACGGGGCATTTGCTCCTTGATGTTCATGCGTTCAAGCAGACTTAAACCGATCCGGCCTGAGTTGTATCCTGAGTCGAATTGATCCAGAGAGCAGAGAATCAATCCATACCCGCAATACAGAGCGGGAGATTGAGAATTATTTCCGTATTTCAGGGTAATCTCGATTAATTTAAACATCGTGAGCGGCAAAAGATCGGGTTTTGCCCAGTATGCGGCCGGAGAAATAGCTGCAATCAAACTTATCGCTCCCTGCATTAGTGGATCCTGTATCATGGGCAGTTCCAGCAGCGTTTTGTTATCCTTTCCTCTGAGCCGGAGTTTAGTTCCGATCAGACCAATTATAATATGGAGTATATTTGGTTTTTTGGGAAACCTGATGCCGAACGATTTTAACGCGTTCACGCCCGTATCGATTGCCTCAATGAGTTTATATTGAGCGACACATGCATGTATTTGAGTCTCAAAAATATTTGTTTTATCAATGAGCGATTGCGCATGCTTCAGAACTGTTTTGCAGAATTTCTCCATCTCGTCATAGTTGGCAGAGAGATACGCAGCCTCGGCAGCGTCTGAATGCAGTGACAGTGTAAGACGGTATTCTTTCTCCCAGCAATCATCTTTTCTATTCGCATCAGAAATGGAAGCCGGCCCGATAAATTGAATCAATTCAATTCCGGTTTTAAAGTACGATAGTGCGGATTCATAAGCCGCAGAGGATTTTGCTTTATTTCCCGCACGAAGATTGAGACCGGCCAGATCGACTCTTTGCTGCTCGGAGAATACTAAAGTTTTTCCGGCATTGAGCTGATCTACGATAAAAAGGATTTTATCCTGTAAATCCTCCTCTCTGGTTGAATCCAGCAGATAATTTCCAATGAGATAGTGCAATGATGCTTTCTCGTTTTCAGAAACGATTGAATAGGCCGCCTCCTGAATCCGGTCGTGCTGGAAACAGTATATATTGTCCTGATTCCTCAGTATTCCTTCGTTAACGGTTAAGGAAATTTCCTTCAGAGTATCATCAATAGAATGGTTATAAATTTTTGATATGGTCTCCAGATCAAAACTATTCCCGATGCAGGCGCATATCTTCAATACCATTTGTGTTTCTCGGGGAAGTTTTATCATTTTATGAGCCAGAAGCTCTACAACATTATCAGTGATCTGCGCCGCTCCAATTTTTTCAATGTCCCATTGCCATCCGGATAGTGGTTCCAGCTGCAGCATATGATCCTGATACAGGTTCCGCATAAACTCTTTCACGAAAAAAGGATTCCCATTGGTCTTCCTGTGAACAATTTCTGCGAGCGAAAGAGTGTCTTTTTCTCTTCGCCTTAAAAATCTATAAACCATCTCATTTACTTTAGGGCAGTCCAGCACATCCAGATGAATTGAATGTATTGACACACCTGTCTCCTTTATCTTCTCTAGCGACATCATCAGCGGATGAGATTCACTCACTTCATTGTCTCTGTATGCCTCGATGATTAAAAAATTCTGAATCTCTTTATCTGTGATTATCAAATAAATGAGATTGAGACTTGCCATGTCTGCCCACTGCAGATCGTCCAGAAACAGAACTATCGGATGATCCTCCGACGCCAGCAATCCTGCGAAGCTTCCAAATACATGATTGAATCTGTTCTGATTCTGTTCTGGGCCCAGCGCCGGAATCTCTGGCTGCTCTCCTATGATAAGTTCAATTTCAGGGATCACATCCGTTATGACTCTTCCATTGGGACCGAGTGTCTTCAAGAGACTTTCTTTCCATCGTTCGATTCTTTCACTGCCCTCAGAAAGAATCTGGTTCACCAGACCCTGAAAAGCCTGAATGATTGCGCTGTAAGGCACATCCCTTCTGAACTGGCCGAATTTACCGGAGATGAAGTATCCCTTTTTTGAAAAAATCAATTTCTGCGCTTCATTGATCAGAGCGGATTTTCCAATACCCGGACTTCCGGATACAAGCAGCATTTCATTTCGTTCGCCTGATGAGCATGCGCTTTCAATTGTCTGCAGCAAGACATCGATTTCTTTTTCTCTGCCGATCAGCATCTGAGGGAAAATAAACATGGGAGAGACATCGTTTTTTCCCAGTTCAAAGTCAGTTATTGTTCCCGTTTTTTCCAGCTGGTTGAGGCAATCATTTAAATCACTCATCAGACCAAAACAATTCTGGTATCTATCTTCGGGCATTTTAGAGAGTAATTTGGCAACGATGTCCGAAATCATAAGGGGGATGGATGCATCATGTTCGACAAGCGGTTTCACTGCTACGGCAATATGATAATGAATCACTTCCATAGGATCATACGATTTAAATGGGACATTGCCGGTCAGCAGCTCATAGAAAGTGATCCCCAGAGAATACATATCTGATCTGTAATCTGTCTGACGATTCATCCGACCTGTCTGTTCCGGCGACATATAGGCCAGTGTCCCTGCGATTACATGTGGATGATACAACTCTGTGTTTTCATGTGTAAGCTCATTCGCTATTCCGAAATCTACAATTCTGAGCTCGTCGGTTTCTAAATTGATCAGAATATTTTTCGGTTTTAGGTCCCTGTGCACTATATTTTCTCTGTGTATGTATCCGACAGCCTCGGCGCATTTGACGGCAATTTTTAAAAACAGTCGTAAATCTAATTTCCTCTCTTCAAGGATTTGTTTGAGCGAATGTCCATGAAAATCTTCCAGTACAAGGGCAATTTTACCGTCGTATTCTAAAATATCATAGGTTCTAATAACTCCTTTAATATTGAGTTTCTTTATTATTTCATACTCATTTTTGAACCTTGCGATTTCCGAGGGTGTTGGATTTACAGATTTCAACTCTTTGATTATGTACGTTTTCTCATCGTTTTCCTTGCTCGCTCTGTAAATAAGAGAGCCTCTCGTTTCATCGATTTTTTCCAGAATATTATAATTTGAAATTTTTTTCATTTTGGTTAATACGTTATATATATTAATTTTGTTTGTAAAGTATTTAATTTAGCGGCAATTCAACCGTAAACTGGCTCCCTCGGCCCATTTCGCTTTCTACAGAAATACTTCCGCCATGCATTTCGATGATTTTTTTTGCCAGAAATAATCCCACACCCACACCGCTCACCTCGTATGTGTCCGAACTGTCCACCCGATAGAATCTATCAAATATCAAAGGCAGATGCCGGGGTGAAATACCGATGCCGGTATCCGAAACGGTAATTTTCAGCATGCCGTTATGAATCTCGGTGGCAACGATAACAGAGCCATTCTCCCTGTTGTAAATGACAGCATTCTTTATGATGGCATGGATTGCTTTTGACAGGAGTTTTCTGTCAGCCTGAATTTTGTCTGAAATTTCGCCTTTATTCTGGATGGAAATGTTCTTTTCGACGGAAAGTTTATTTATTTTATCAATATTTTCATTTATAATTTCTTTAATGTCTGTTTCCACCCTGGACGTGTCGAGAGCCGTTTCCATTCTGGTCAGCAGCATCAAATCATCAACATACCCAATCAATTTTTCACTGTTGACGAATATTTCTCTGCCGTACTCTTTCATATCCGCCGGGTCATCGTTATGTTCAAACATCTCGCCATATGCATGGATGGCAGTCAGCGGGGTGCGCAGCTCATGGGACAGATTGGCCAGAAATTCGTCTTTCACACCGGCCAGCTTCGCAAGTTCCAGAGACTGTTTCTCGACGGTGTTGAATGCTTTGGAGAATCTGCGCGAAAGAAGATACGACTGCAGGAAAATAAAGGCAATAAATCCAAAGTGAAAATAGTCGCCGGTATTTATTATCAAATTGTTATTTAAGATGTCATTGATAACAGCGGCAAAGAACAGCATCCAGGCTGAAAGAAACAGCGCGCTGCTCTCCCGTTTCCGCAGTATGGCCAATGTTATACTGACAATCGTGTACAGGCCGGCGGCAAGCGCGAAAATCTGAAACCAGGTCAGGAAGCGCGTAAATACTACAGAAGGAACGGCTGTCACAAAAATAGAAAATAACAGGCAGACAACAATGATCAGGCGAATTGCATACCTGTGGAATTCCCGGGAGAAGAGCGAATAAGTATACAGAAGAAAAACTGGAAGGGCCAGGTAAAAAGTTAAATATTCAATTTTGTACAATAACCAATGTATATGATCGGGTGAGATATTGTATAAAAAATGGGAACCGGTTTGGGCGGAGCGCAAAGTCATTATTAACGAAAATATACCAAAGTATAGAGGGGATGCATCCTTGCGACGAATGAAATAGAGACCGAGATGGTACATCCCCATGATGGCCAGAATTCCGATCAGGCACCATTCGATGTAAATCTGATTGAGCTCCGACTGCTCCAGACGGGCTAAAGATCCGATTACTAAGGGGTCGCGCAGACCACCTTCTTTGTCGTGGAAATTGGAAACGCGCAGAACAATATCAAACGAATTTGAATTCAACGGAAGAGCAATTGTTCTAAAAGCCTTTGATAAAATTGAATTGGAAGAATCTTTACCCACTTTTCCATTCTGATATATTCTTTTCCCGTTGATCTCCAGTTCGTAATTGGTTGGAATTGACTGCAAACGCAAACCCAGCTGATTCTGCGCTTCCGGCAGCTGAATTTGCAGCCGGTATGTGGCGTATCCAGTCGGGCCGATTTTTTGGCCATTCACTGTAAAATCATTCCAGATACCCGGAACAGTAATTTTTTCGTAAGGCTGATTCTCTTTAATATCTATAGATCTCAGCAACTCTTTCCAGTAAAAGCGCCAATCACCGTCGAGCTGGATCGGTCCGTCTTTTTCGAAATCCCAGAGCATAAGGTCGATGACACCATTTTCGACGCGCGGCGGCGCTTTTTCGCCGGCCTCCGGCTGCCTGCCGCAGGAAGAAATGTGTATAAATACAATAGAAGTCGCACAAAGAATTTTTGCCATAGAAGCAACTGAGCGCAGCAAGGTCTCCACAGTCCTCTCAGTGCGACAGCTCTCCGGAACAGGACTCATATTTTATCCATCCCCCGCCGGAGCTCATCATAAATTCCAAGCAGAATAGAATTGGGCACAATACCATCGGCATCAAAGGAGTATTCCGGCTTCAGACGTTCGAGAAAATACATGGGAATGTCTCCTTTGCCCTTGGCCGAAACCAGGCCGCGCGGAAAACAGACAAAATAGTCTTTCACCAGCTCATAGGTATCTCCGGATATGTTGATCTTCTGCGGTTCGCTGCTTGATTCCATACGCGCGGCGATGTTCACATCATCGCCCCAGAGATCAAAGCCGAATTTTTTGTTGCCGATGACTCCGGCCATAACGGCGCCGGAGTGGATACCGATCCGGATATCCCAGAAGGGTTCCCCAGAAATCGACTCTTTTGTCTTTTTTGTTTCAATCATAAAATTACGCATTTCCAGAGCGACCAGACAGATATCGATAAAATGGGTAAAGTTGTAATCGGGCACGCCGCCTGCGCACATATATGCATCTCCTATGGTTTTGATCTTCTCGATATGACGGCGTTCGCATATCAGATCAAATTGGCTGAATATACCGTCGAGCTGCATGATCAAATCGTCCGGCAGCATCTGCGTCACGGATTGAGTGAAGCCTATAAAATCAGTGAACATAATGGAGACTCTGTCATAAAACAGCGATTCCACTGCGCCGGTTTCCTTGAGTTCTCTGGCGATCTTTTCCGGTAAAATATTAAAAAGCAATTTGTCTGATTGCCGCCTGGCTTCCTCCGCCAATTGTTTGGCAGCCTCCGCTTCTTTCTGGGCAGCCAATGCCTTCTCTCTTTCTTCCTGCACCTGTTTGAAAAGATTGGAACCATGAATGATGCCGGCAAGCTGCTCCCCGAGAATTGAAAGGCGGATGATGTCCGATTTCGCTATCTCCATTTTTTCCATTGCATTCGAAAAATCCAGGATTCCAATAGGCTCATTGTTGAGAATCAACGGAAGGAAGAGTGTGGACTGCAGATTGCACTGCCGGATAATAAATATCTCCTCTTCTGTATTTTTCTCAATGCGCTGGACATTCTGCGCATTGTGAATAAAAAACGGCCGCTTTGTTCGGATGGTAAATGCGTGCGAACCCTTTTCACCGTTTATTGGGATCTGAAAATTTATTATTTTGTTTCTATCCTCATTGCTTACAGAGTCAGGAAAATTTGCTTCAAGCAGTGAAATGCTTGTTTTTTCAGAATTGACACTGTACAGAGCGTAATGGTTTATTCTAAAGTTTTCATTGACATATCTGGCAACTTTCTGCATGATATGTTTCAAATTCAGCTCCTCATTCAAACTCTTAATAAGCCTGTTCAGTTCTTCCGTTTCCTGTTTTTGTTTCAGCGTTTCCCGCTGTGCAAGCTCCACCTCTTCTTTCTTGATTTCCGTCTGCTCTTTTGCAATATGAACTTCCCCCAGCAATCGATTGGATTCGGACCGCTCTTTATTCAATTTTGAATACACAGAAAAGATGAGCTGGTGTATTGTGAAAAGCGCAAACAGAAGCAGAATCGGCGATGCAATTGCGTTAACTAAATTTATTTTTGAAACTGGACTTGCCAGCAGGTTCACCGCCGGAATCAAATCCAGAAGCAGCATTGCGTTCATCACAACAATAGAACTGATACAAAGGAAAATCGTATAAAGGCCGCTGGTTCTGGTCAATTTCAATGAATTTGCAGCCGTTGCGAAAATCAATGCAGTTGTGAAAAATGAGTGTATCCCTCCTGTCAGATATATCAAAGCGGTAAATAATGCAATATCACTGAACGTGCGTAAGTAGGTATTCCATGGAAACAGCCGATCAAGGTTAATCCTTGTCTCAACAATAATCCCCCACAGAACGGACAATGCCAGAAATGCCCAGGAAATTTTGTAAAATCGCGCATCGTTTCCGTACCAGACGACCAGGAGCAGCGTCAGGCTTATAATTATTCTGCCGATATATGTTGGACGATGCCTTTTGTAATCGGACAATACCGCTCCTGTTGATTCTTCGAATTTCATCTAAACCGGCACTGCCACAATAAACCGCGCGCCCCGTCCTTCCGCCGCCAGGCTATCGCATGTTACAGTTCCGCCATGCGCTTCAATGATCTGCCTGACCATCGCCAGACCCAGCCCCGTACCCGCTGCCTTGCCATGGGTTGCGAACGGTTGGAATAATTTATCTTTTATCTCTGCAGGGATCCCGGGACCGTCATCGGTAAACGTCAATAGTAATTTATCTTCTATTGAAGCATGGATCGTAAAATTTCCGCCCTGAGGCAGAACCTCTCTGGCGTTATTTGCCAGGTTGATGATCACCCGTCGCATCCGGTTCTGATCGATCCTCACCGGGCCGTTTTTGCCAATCTGCCAGTGCAAATTCCTGGAGTCAGTGTCAAACACCGGTTTGATGAATTTCGCCGCGTCATCGATGTACTGTTTTAGATCTACCGTTTCCAGATTTAATTTCACATCCCCTTTAA
>VFLI01000078.1 GCA_009885105.1 Spirochaetia bacterium
ATTAAAGCTTACTTTCAATCGGTAGATTGAAGCTCGGTTTTCAACTCCGGCGCAGCGCAAGGTGGGGTGGGGAGGAATTGACGGTTACGAATATTTTATATAATATCTCATATTTCTTGTAAGCCGCCTCAGTATTTATTGAAATATCCCGATTGCGCGATAGCCGGACAGAACGAGCCGTTTGCGTTGGTCTGGATCGATCGATAAGTAGTGGCATTATTCGGGGAAAGATAGATGCTCCCGTTCGGTGCCAGCGCCCCTCCATTGTACGAGGCTGCGCCCGGCGCGGCCGGACCGAACGCAACAACTGTGTCGTTTGACGTGTCAATATAGCGATACGATGTATTGTTATAGGAGAGAAGATATGCTCTACCATTCGGTGCCAGCACTCCTCCCACATATGCGCCACCGCCCGGCGCTGCAGGGCCGAATGTGCTCACCGTATCATTGGTCGGGTCGATATAACGATAGTTTGCGGCAGATTCTGGCACCAGGTATATCTTTCCATTCGGCGCCAGCACTCCACCCGAGTATGCGTTTCCGCCGGGAGCCGGCGGACCGAATGTAACAACCGTATCGTTTGATGTATCAATATATTTGTATGTTGCGCTGCCGAAAGGAACAAGAAAAATCTTTCCATTCGGCGCAAGTACTGCCCCTGAAAATGCGGAGCCGCCGGGAGCCGCCGGACCGAATGAAACAACCGTGTCGTTTGATGTATCAATGTACCAGTACGATGTATTGGAATGAGGGACAAGATAAATCTTACCGTTCGGAGCGAGCACTCCCCCGCGATAGTTGCCTCCCGCCACGGCTGGACCGAACACAGAAACGGTATTGTTGGACGTATCGATATATCGAAATGCCGTAGCGCCCCAGGGATCAAGGTATATTTTCCCGTTCGGTCCCAGCACTCCCCCTCGATACTGGTTTATGCCCGCTGTTGGCGGTCCAAAGGAGGTTAACAGGTCGTTTGACTTGTCAAAAAATACATAGGCTGCGGCGGAATGGGGAACCAGATAGACCTTTCCGTACGGCCCAAGCACCGCTCCAATGTACGCCTGACCGCCCGGCGCAGCCGGACCGATCGTACTGACAGCTTCCGCTGTTGCCTGGCCTTTTGAAATTTGATAATTGAGTTCACTCTGCACAAGAGACCAGTTCCCCGGCTGGATCACTTCAAAGTGCGAAAGACTGCAGGCACCGCGGGGAAGCAGCAACAAAGACGCCAGCGGATTGCAGTTGAGATCGTTATTTTTGCAGTCGCCGCCTGCCATACGGCAGGATAGCAGGATAACTGTGGAAAAATAAATAATGTATGTAAGGCATATCTTCATATAAAAATTTTAATTTCATCCCCTCATCTCATCATCTCATCGATCTCCCTATCTCCTTTTCTTACACTCTTCAAGTATTTATTTGTATTTAATAATAATTATTAAATCACACTTTTTTCAAAACACTCCGGCATACTGAAATCCGGCCGCAAAAACAAAACCGCGCTGCGTATCCACTTTTTCCGGTCCGCCGGTAAAATACCAGGCAAGGCCCGGTCTTTCGGCAAATTCAGAGGGCAGCTGTCTTGATCCCAGGGAAAATGCATGCGCAAGCTGCACCAGGTACAGACCTGCGGTCAGCGTGATCATGGTATTGAGCTGCTGGATTTTCTCCTGATAGGATTCGAGTTGGCGGGTATTGTTCAGTATCGCATAGGCCAGCGTTGTATTGTCCCGGTTGCTTGTAATAAATAAAAGGCTCCTGTTGATATTCACTGCGGAATGATACTCCTGCTCTGCATGATTACCGTTGGTGTACAGAGATCCGAAAATGCCCGCGGCCAAAAGAAAAGAAACAGTATAAATGCTTCCGGTTTTTGTTTTGTCCGCATAAAAATGTCCCCAGCCTGGGAAAACCGCAGAGCGAAGCATAATGGAAGAAAGCTTCGGCTGTATTTTGACTGTGATCACGGCGGGAAAACTCCCGATCCTTCCGGCGGGATTTTCGATCACCAGATCCAGGGAGCCGTTTAGACCGGGACTGGCCGCGAAAGTAATGGCAATTTCATTCGGCCCTATAACATCCAGATTCTTGATGGGCACCTTTCTGCCCTCCCGGAGAAGTGTAACCTTCATCCGTGCATGAAAATTCTTCCCGCTGACAACGATTCTCTGCATGCCTTCCGTTGTAATTTTCGCCGGGACGACATTTTCAATTTCCGGCGGCGCCCTGTTGCTCACTTCAAAATCTTTCCAATCCGACCATACCTCCGGCTCACCCTGTGCGGTCAGCGCCGCCATGCGAATTTGATAATTTCCAGGCGGAAGCGGCGCGGTGATTTCCGGCTCCTGGACTTTCCGTTCCAGAATAACAGCGCCGGCGGAGCTGCGAACCTGCGCTATGTACCCGTTTGCGTCTTTCACTGTATCCCAGTTCAGAGTTACACTCCTTGAATCCACGGCTCCAGAAGTTCTGCGCGTTGAGCGGCAGCTGACAGTGTATAGAAACAAACCGCAGAGCAGGAGAATCAAGACGCGACGCCCGTACGCAGGATCAATCATTGATCTTGACCTCCCTCATCCTGGGTTTTCTTTCCTCTGACGGATCCACCGTCGGCGGATTCTGGTTTGGCGTATTTGATTCTGGCTCGACCCGGTGTATCTCCGGGACGGCGCGTGGTTGCGCGACAGAGCGTGGTTTTGCGATGGCAGCTGCCGGAGCCGCGTTTGTTGCGGGTGTTGCGGCACCAGCGGGTTGAAATTCAAACGTATTTCCGTCGAGTTTCATAGAATCGCCCGATTTCAACACCTTTCTTTCTGTGCGTATTCCCTGACCTCTGTCCGGGTTCGTGCCGGTACCGGGTTCTGTGGTCGTATTCGTGCCTGTGCCCGGATCCAGGACTGCGCCTGTGCCCACACTCGCCGTGACCGAACCGCTTTGAACGTTCACACGGGCGCGCTCTACACCCAGGCTTGTCACTGTAAAATCGGCCTGTTCGACTTCAGCGGTGCTTCCGCCGGCCTGTACATGCAGAACTCCAGAAGAGCCTTCCTGCGCCATGGAGCGCTGAATGTGCGCGCTGCCGTGCTGAAGATCGAGACTCGGGCCCGCTTCATTGATCAGGACGAGAATCAGACTGTTTTCGCCCAGCTCTACATGAGTGCCGTCTGCAAGATCGAGGATGATGCTTGAACCGGCCTCTGTCCGGATCAAATCGCGGTTGTATACATCCGAATTTTTCTCTATTTCATTCCAAACAGCACGGCTGGACAATTTTCTCTCTGACTGCCCTGACTGCTGTATAATTCTGCCGATGCTGCGCGCTCCCGGCGGCGCAAAACCAATCGGTGCAAATAGCAGAAGGGCAATGCATCCGGCGATGACAACTCCTGTAACAGCCGGAAAAACATAGACATCACGCAGGAAGGGAAGCGAATCTGGAAGTAATCCTTCTTTTACCGGCATCGCCTCTGTTGATGTGCTCATGCTGGTTCCCCCTCAATTTTATATTTTACTTCTTCGCCGGCATGCGCGGCCTTTTCCTCATCGTATTCGGCGCCGATGAGGATGCGAAGCTCCTCGACAGTTTTTGGGCTCGATGGATCGTCTTCGCGTCCCAGCACAGCATAAATCCGAAGCGGTTCCGATTTCCCCTTCACGGTTACCGGCGACATTTCTTCGACACGATACACTCCGCCTGATTGGATGTAAGAATCAAAGCCGATCAGGATGTCCGTGCCAAAGGGTTTGTTGAGCGCCTCAATCCGCGAGGCAAGGTTCACTGCATCGCCGATGACGGTAAAATCGAGCCTGTCCTCGGATCCGATCTGTCCGGCGACAACCGGCCCCGTGTTTATGCCGCAGCCAAATTTTGCCGGCAGATCTTTTCCAGCGCCGATGCTGTTGAATTCCAGGAGGGCTGAGCGCATGCGAAGAGCGGCGTCAATCGCGCTCTGAGTGTCATTCTCCAGCTCCTTGATCGCGCCCCAGTGCGCCATGATTGCATCGCCGATGAACTTGTCCACTATGCCTTCGGTTTCATTCACGCATTTCACCATCATGGAGAAATAAGAGTTCAAGTATTCCACGACCTGTTCCGGCCTCATCTTTTCCGACATGGCCGTAAATCCGCGCAGATCGGAAAAAAAGATCGCGCAGATTTTCCTTTCCCCGCCCAGATGGAGCTCCCCCCGCATGGCCCTTTCAGCTATTTCCTTGTTTACGAAACGGCCGAAAGCATCCTTGATCTTTTCGCGCTCCTCGAGTCCGCGGACCATGTGGCCGAACGAATGAGCGAGATGGCCTATCTCATCGCGTGACGTTCCTTTTACTTTGAGTTTGAAGTTCCCGCGTTCGATCTGCTTTGTCGCTTCGACAAGAGCAATGACGGGTACGGTGATCGTGCGCGAATAGTAAAAAACAATAAGTATCGAAAGGGCAACAACTATCACTAAAATAATCAAATTCCTGTACTGAATTGCATTGACCGCCTCAAACACGCGGCTTTCCTCAGCTGTGGACACAATGCCGAGATTTCCAAAATCGATCTTTCTGTAGGAACCGAGCCAGGCGACACCGTCGGAGTCGATATAACGAGTCTGGCCCAGTTTTACCTTTCCATCCAGGAGCGTTCGTATGATGGGAAGCGAAGCCATGGAGGCGCGCGCCATGACCAGTTTCACGTCGGGATGGGCCACGATTTCTCCTTTCGCATTCACCATGAATGCCTGAGTCACGCGCGATTCGCTCTCTGAGGTTGTGAAGCTCTTAAGGAAGACGTCTGCGTCAACATATACGATGAGAACAGATCCCTGTCCTGACGGTAATCCAATGCCGAGAATGGGCTTTGGAAATCCCGGCGAAATATTTTCAGCAACGACAGCTCCCTTCGCGGAAGGAAGGAATATCGCGAGACTCTGTACATGCAGTCTTTCGATTTCTTCCATTGCGATACTGTTTGTTTCCAGATACCGCGTGTTCACGTTTCCACGGGGCAGACCGATTCCTCCGCCCTGAATGGGCGCTGTGCCGACGAATATTATTTCTCCGTGGTCGCGGAAGAATTTCCCGGCGTCGCTCGTGTTCGAAGCAATGAAGAGGGCGGCCAGGCCGGAAAGAGCGCGCATCTCTGATTCAGTTTTCGCGCCGATCAACTCAACCAGGTTTATGTTGTTTTCCTGCACCCGTGCCGCGCTGTCCCGGCGGAAAAAACCGGTGGCAAGAATTGTCATCAGTGACAGGGCGCAGAAAATAATTGCGGAGATTATCCCGATGAGCTTCACTTTCAGCGAGAAGCGTCCGCGCATCCGGGGTTCTGACCGGCGTTCCGGTCCCTGGTAAGGCTCACGTGGATCCTTCGGCGCCGACGGTTGATCCATCGCAACGGGGGGTAATGCTTACAGGTTCGGCCGCCTTCAGAGCTGGCAGCTGATCCACCGTATCGGCCAGTACGCTTGAAGGCGCGGCAGCTTCCAGTGCTGGCGGTTGATCCACCGTATCGGTCGGTATGCTTGAGGGCGCGGCAACTTCTGGTGCAATGAGGTTTGTATTGCCGCATTTTGGGCAACGAAAACGGCCGGATCTGCCTGCCGGCAGAGGACTTTTCAGTCGAAAAACAGCTTTACATTGCTCACAGGTTACATGCATAGAATTTGTTTAGCTCCAATTATTATCGATCTTTCTATAGTATAGGATTATCAGTATTTTGAGATCAGAATGAAGACAGGGAATTTAACAATACATATAAGCAATAGTTGGTGATGTCAAACTATTTGACAATAAATTTTATTTTATACACTGACGCACGTCTACAATCGATCATAACCAGTAATTCTGGATATTGACATTATTATACCACGCTGGAGAATAATAGATTTATTGATTTAAATCCTCCGTCATACATGCGTCACCCGGTCTGTCGTTAATATTGTATTATCTACGAATTTCCAGTTTTTTTTGCACTTGATATAATTGGACGCTGCAATCTGTGATGCGGTATCTTCCTAAAAAAAATAAAAGCGCAGAGATTCCATACAAGATTGGTATGAATGGAAAGCACATTCAGTCGAACCCATCAGGCGCATAAGTCACACATCTCCCGCTCTGCCGCGACTGCCATCGATCCTAAAATACATCTCGATCGTGCAGCACAGACGCCATACACGATCATGCTTCAGCATTCACAGCTGTCTGACTGCTTCCGGGCCTTTTCAAATGCTTCGCGGCCTTCTCTGAATGAGAACCAGGCCAGACCCAGAGCCCCGAGCGAATCGCTGTGGGCAAAACCAGTAATTGTGTAAATACCGCTCGAAACAAACAGAACAACTGACATGTAGAGACAGACCAGCGTACACCGGCCGTCCGATACTATGGGCTGTGAATTGAGTTTTCTTCCTGTCATGATCTTCGCTGTGGCAAGACCGCCCATGATGACGATGGAAATTATTGATATGACAGTTCCCCAGAATCCGCTGTGCGGAGCATGATGTTCCAGGAATCCCAGAATGGCGCCGCAGATGAGTGCAACTGCAAGCGTATAAAAACCGGTTCCTGTGATCCGGAGCGCCGCAATCTCAAAGCCGCTTTTACTGCTGTGAAGATTTCTTTGTATGCGGAAAATCATCCAGAAGATACCCAATCCGGATGCGACTTCCACAAAACTATCGATTCCAAAGCCGAATAAAGCCAGTGATTCATCGTGCCAGCCAAACCATATCGAGACAAGTCCTTCGATGATATTGTACAGAATAGTGAACACAGAGAGCGCTGCGGCCAGCGTGTACAGAGACTTTTGGGATTGCATCGTAACAATATCGGCAGTCTCGAATCTGATCGGGTGCATCACTCGTATGATGAAAGTCAACCTGCCAATCCGTCAATTCAGAAGAG
This sequence comes from Spirochaetia bacterium, assembly GCA_009885105.1. GTDB lineage: Bacteria > Spirochaetota > Leptospiria > Leptospirales > Leptonemataceae > VFLI01. Next base: position 6,886 of record VFLI01000078.1, read on the forward strand.
TAAATCTTGACAGCACATATCCTATTATTTTTGTCTAAATTATGAGAACGTACGCAGACAATTCCTTATCCATTGGCAGAACTCCCCTCGTGGAGCTCAACCGCATCGGCAAAGGCTTGAAGGCCAAAATTCTGGCAAAGATCGAAGGACGCAATCCTGCCTATTCTGTAAAATGTCGAATCGGCGCCGCCATGATCTGGGCTGCGGAAAAATCAGGGAAACTGAAGCCCGGAATGGAAATTGTCGAACCTACTTCCGGAAATACCGGAATTGCGCTGGCATTTGTGGCTGCGGCACGAGGGTACAAACTGACTCTGACCATGCCGGAAAGCATGAGCATTGAGCGACGCAAAGTCCTGAAAGTTTTCGGAGCTAATATTGTTCTGACAGAGGCGGCCAAGGGCATGAAAGGTGCGATCATGAAAGCAGAAGAAATCGCTAAAGCCGGCGGAGATCGATGCTACATGCCGCAGCAATTCGACAATCCAGCCAATGTAAGGGCCCATGAGGAAACGACCGGCCCGGAAATCTGGGACGATACAGACGGTAAAATGGACATTTTTATTGCTGGAGTCGGAACGGGTGGAACCATCACAGGCGTGACCCGCTATTTCAAGAAAACGAAGAATAAAGCGATTATTTCGGTCGCCGTGGAGCCAACGCACTCACCGGTTCTGACTCAAACCCGTAACAAACAGCCTGTAGTCCTTGGACCCCATAAAATTCAGGGCATCGGAGCCGGTTTTGTGCCATCCATCATGGATTTGGATCTGATTGACCGCATAGAATTGGTGTCCAATGACGAAGCTGTGGAAATGGCCAGGAGGCTGTCCCGCGAAGAAGGGATTCTTTCCGGAATCTCCTGCGGCGCGGCAGTGGCGGCGGCTCTTCGAATCGCCGGAGAAAACTCCAGCGAGGGCAAAACAATCGTTGCAATACTGCCGGACTCCGGTGAACGCTACCTTTCATCGGTTATGTTTGAAGGGGCCTTCACCGCGCTGGAAAAAGCCACAGCCTCTGATAAAGTGTTGTAATTCAATCCGTCGAACGGGTCTGAAAAGCGGCTCTGGCTGCCGAAAATAAAGTATGTCTTCTATTACAGGCACAGGCATTTCACCGGGACTTGCAAGAGCCGGCAAAGCGACAAAAGAAGCGATGCCCAGAATTCTGCCGACACTGTCGGACAGCATTGTGCGGGATTTTAAAGCCTTTCTGGAATCCAGAACTGGCCGGCAGGACACAGTCAACTTTCGCGCATTTCTGGTGGAGAGCTTTTTTCTCTCTGGATTTCTGCAGGGAATTCTAAGCATTGAAAAAAGGCCGGTATTCGCTTACGGCATTGAAATTCTGGAATGGGACCCGAAAAACCGTGATGGAATTTCTCTGCCCCTTCCTCCAGAACTGGCTGCTGTGCGAGTATCCAGAGAATTGAACGACCGGATTCTGGAAGCCGAAGGAGTCGCGCCCGCTGTGCTGCTGGAAAGCGCATCGCGTATGCTTGAGATGGAAATTCTGCCGCCGGCGGCAAATTATTTTCTCTATATACCTGAGACGACCAATATTATCGATATCCGTGCCAGAATTGAAAATATCTGCCGCCACACAATGGAAACAGAACTGCGCGCCGGGCAACCGGTCACCCTGACTCATTTTCACTTTCAGGACATGAGACATTATTTTGAAATGTCCGGGGAGCGCAGAACCTTTGAAATACTTGAAGAAATCATGCGAATCATAAGGGAAAATTTGAAAAAAAATGATTCGCTCCTGCAGATTTCTCCCCATTCGTATCTTGTCATGTCGCCGGGATCTGCCATAGAGCAGATCAAAGAACGGTTTCACTCTATATATTTTTATATCAAGAGTCTCGTGCTTGAGTATGAACTGAGTCTGATGACAGTTGATTCGCTTCCTATCCAGTGGAATGAAATCTGGAAGAAGCTTGGATTGTAGTCTTTTGAATATGGAAGATTCAGATTTGTCTAAAAGTCTCTGGGCGGGCCGCAGCAAAGGAAGACTGGACGATATCGCTGTAGAAATGGGGCAGTCAATTTCACTGGACATTCAGCTGTACCGGGAAGATATTATGGGATCCATCGCGCATTCGGCCATGCTCGAAAAAATCGGCATCCTTACCGGAAGCGAGAACGAGCAGATCCAGAAAGGACTCCAGACGATCCGGAAAGAAATCGAAACTGGAAATTTTCCGCTCCGACCCGAACTGGAAGATATCCATACACATGTGGAAACAAGACTGATCGAACTGATCGGCGAAAGCGCAAAAAAACTCCATACTGGCCGTTCCCGGAACGATCAGATCGCCGTGGACACGCATCTCTTTGTCAGATCCGCCTGCAGAAAAACCTCCGCTGAAATACTAGCTTTTTGCCGCGCCCTGAAAGATCAGGCGGAGCAGAATATAGAATCTGTGATTCCCGGTTACACGCATCTACAGGTTGCGCAGCCTGTTCGGCTCAGTCATCATCTGCTGTCTCATTTCTGGGCTTTTCTGCGCGATTTCGACCGGTTCCAGGCGGCGGCGATTTCCTCAGACCGGCTGCCCCTGGGCAGCGGCGCACTCGGCGGAGTGAATTATGCCAGCGACCGCGAGTTTCTTCGAACAGCCCTGGGATTTGGATCCATCTACCCGAATTCAATGGACGCTGTTTCAAGCAGGGACCACATTCTAGATTTTCTTTACGCCTGCGCTGTTTTTGCGGCGCATGCTTCCAGGCTGGCGGAGGAAATAATTCTCTGGAGCAGTGTGGAATTTTCGTTCATTTCTCTGCCGGATGAACTCACCACGGGCTCAAGCATCATGCCGCAGAAAAAGAATCCTGACTTTGCCGAGCTGTCGCGCGGGAAAGCCGGCCGAATATTCGCCAATTTGACGAACCTGCTGACGTCTCTCAAGGGCCTGCCGCTGACGTACAACCGGGACCTGCAGGAGGACAGATTTCCTCTGCTGGATTCGGCGGAACAGACCAGTCTGGTCTGCCGCTCTATGACGGCCATGGTTCGAAAAATGAAATTTTTTCCTGAGAATATGAAAACTTCGCTGGAAAAAGGATATGCCGCGGCCACAGATCTGGCCGATGCGCTGGTGAAGGAAAAAAACATCCCTTTTCGTGAAGCGCATCATCTGGTCGGAAAGCTCGTTTCTGAATGCATTCGAACCGGAAAATCGCTGACCGGAATCGGGCAGACGGAAAGAAAGGCAGTCTGCAGTCATTTCGCGGATGAAAAATTCTACGCCGGCGCCGTCGATCTGAAGGCAAGCGCGGATAAAAAAATCAGCTACGGCGGCACGGCAAAGCATCGTCAGAAAGAGCAGCTTGGGGAAGCTGCGGCGGCCATTGCTCAGAGAGATAAAATAATCTGGCCCGATGAGCCGGACAACGGAGAATGATAATGAAATTAAAAAGTATACTTCTGTTTTGTTTTTTGGGACTGCTGGCGGTCTCAATTTTCTGCAAAAGCCGTCATGTCCCTGACAGAGCCGGCGTCTTTGCCGTTATCGAAACCAATCAGGGAGATATGACTGTTGAATTGTTTCCTCAGGCAGCCCCGAAAACTGTGGAGAATTTTGTCAAACTGAGCAAAAATGGATTCTACAAGAATATCGTTTTTCATCGCGTAATCAGTGATTTTATGGCGCAGACAGGAGATCCGACCGGGACCGGATCCGGCGGCCCCGGCTATTCCTTTGAAGATGAAATCAATGCGGACGCGCTGGGACTGGATAAACTTCTTCTTCGCGACGCTCCTTCATACCGGGGACAGGCGCAGCAGGCCCTGTTTAAAAAATTCGCCATCACAAGCCAGCAGGAACTCGACCGCAATCGGCCGGCGCTGGAGGCGGGTTTCAAACAGATGGAATCAATGTCGGTGAAGGATATTCTGACTCAGGCGGGCTACGTCTTTAAACCGGGTCTTCCGTCGCGTCGCGCGGTAAAGGGAGCTCTGGCGATGGCGAATTCCGGGCCGGCAACCAACGGTTCCCAGTTTTTTATCAATCAGGTCGATACGCCGCATCTGAACGGTCTGCACACAGTTTTCGGGCAGCTCATTTCCGGCGATGACATACTGAACAAGATTATCGCGGCGGGCAACGGCAATTCGCGGATCGTGACAATAGATATTATTGAAAAAAGATGAATCCTGAGACAGTCAAAGGCTACAAGCGCATCATGGCCAATCTGCTCAACATCCTGACAGAGGAGCAGAATGTTCATGTTATCTCCATGCTGGAAAAACTGCCGGATTCACTGGAAGATATGCGCGCTGAAATGGCTCAGAAAAAAAATGAAATAAAAATTCCGAGACACTGGATAACACTTCTGCGTCTTATCAGGTATTCTCTGTCGCTGAAATCGGATCTGTTCGCGGAATACGACAGCTTTGTCGCTTCCTATCAGACTCTCAGCTCAAAGCCAGCTCGAAATGTGGATGAAGAAAGACTGCTGAAAGAAACGGGAGACTTTCTTTATTCTTCAGATGAAATATTTGGAGATTTTGACCGGCTGCTGACCCGGCTTGTCGCGGAAATGCACAAAGCCATGGTGGAGATTCACGGAATGCAGCTTGAACCGAATGAAGATTTTTACAGAGGTATGCCGGATGACAAACATCAGCGCAAACTCGATCCTCTTTTTAAAGAGCTCCTGGAAATCAATGAAAAAATGACTTACAACCTGAGAATACTGGCCGCGCTTATGCGGATGCGGAAGCTCATTCTCGGCTGATTCACATCAAGATCTCCGGAACTTTTCCGCTTCTGCTTTCAAGATCAGATGAGATTTTATCCAGCAGCGCTTCCATTTTTACCGGATAGGAGATCCGAATTACAATCCGGCGAAGTTCGGGTCTGGGATATTTCCGCAGAACGCCGCTCTCCGGCGAAAGCAAAGAGTCCGGGACAATCCGCTGAAGCCATACATTCGCCGCCGAACAGGCTCTGTCCAGACGCGCACAATCCGGCCGATCGAGAAAAATTCCAAGAAATATAAGCCCCTCTTCCAGTTCCACCGGAGAGGCCTCGGCGTCTGCCGTCAGTTCCTGAAATCGACATGACAGCAGCCGCAGAATTCTATGATAATCCTGCCGATACTCGGCTCCTTCGCCCTGAGTAAGTTTGAACATACCTGGTATCTGAATCAGGACCAAATACGCCGGCCCCGATGAAAAATCGTGTTTCGCCAGTCTGCTTTCCGCGGTCCGATATCCAGCATCGCCGGCGGGAAAACCTGCAAATCCAATCAAATTTTTATATTCCTGAAACCGCTGTATCAAAGCATGAAGCCGGGATGCGAGATCGGTTCCATGGATTGGTTTGGTGACAAAATCGTCCAGACCGCCGGCAAAACCCTTCTGTGAAGCTTCGCCCGCCGGATGCGCTGTCAGAAAGAGAACCGGGATCCTGGCCGTGCGTGCACTGCTCCGTATTTGTTTCAGGATATCGTAACCGGAAAAACCTGGCATGTCCAGATCCAGCACCACCGCATCGGGTTCTATTCTGCGGATAATTCTGCGGGCTTTGATCGGATTGCCGCAGACGGTCACATCAAAATTCTTTGAAACAAGGTAATCCTCAGCCAGATCAAGAAAATCGAAATCATCATCTACAAGAACGATCCGGGGCATTGTTTATGAAAGAGTCTGAACGGCCAGGCGGAGAATTTTTACGCGGGCAAAAAGTTTGTCGTTGGCCTCAATAAGATGCCAGGGAGCCTTCGGAGTTGATGTGCCTGTGAGCATTTCCTCCACGGCTTTTTTATATTGAGGCCACTTCTCGCGGTTTCGCCAGTCTTCCTCAGTGATTTTCCAGCTTTTCAGCGGACTCTCTTCACGGGCCTGGAACCGCTTCAGCTGCTCTTCCTGGTCAATGTGAAGCCAGAATTTCGCCACAGCAATTCCCATATCGGTCCAGGATTTCTCCATACTATTGATTTCCGAGAAGGCTCTTTTCCATTCGTCCTCAGACGCAAATCCCTCCACCCTTTCCACGAGCAGACGTCCGTACCAGCTTCTATCAAAAATTGCAATGCATCCTGGTTCCGGGAAACGATTCCAGAATCTCCACAGGTAATGTCTGGATCTTTCTTCCGGCGAGGGCGCAGCATAAGGAAGAACCTGGTAAAACTGCGGGTCCAGGGCTGACGTGATGCGCTTTATCGCGCCGCCTTTGCCCGCTGCGTCCATTCCTTCAAAAACAAAAATGACATTCGATCTTTTACGATGCAGTTTTGAAGCAAGCCGGGACAGCTCGTCCTGATGCTCTTTCAGTTCCAGAGCATAATTTTCCCGCGGAAGGCGGACGGACATATCCAGAGAATCAAGCTCCGACATTGCCGCCCCTCCGTATTTCCCTGACACGATCCATTGCGGCGTCGAAAGATCTAACGGCCGTCATCGAATCTATCTGCAGCGCTTTTTCCAGCTTTTCAATGATTTGATCCAGCATCACTGACTCCTGATCTGCATGGCTGTCCGCCTGAATATCGAACCAGGTTGAATGAGGAAGATCCGTCGCCGCCCGTATGCCCTGAAACAGCTTCTGGCTCCGGTCATAATTGTCGAGTATGAGTTTGTAACGCTTTCGCAGGACATCCTTCATCCCGCTCTTTTTTATCTTTTTCTCATAATCTTTGATCATTTTTTCGCGGGGCCGCGCCATATGAATTTTTATAAAAACAATTTTATCATCCGAAAGAATCTTTTCAAAATCGGCAATGTGTTCTGTCACCATTCGAACTGTCTTTTTACTCACGCCTCCCGACAGGCCGGCCTGCAGAAGTTTTCTGCAGTATCCGTGCTCATAGATCAGAAGATTTCCGGCCGGCGGCAAATTCTTCCAGTATTCAAGCAGAAAGGGGACATTTTTTTTAAACTTGTGCCTGCCGTCGGTGCGCAGAACGTTATAATGTCTGGGATCGAGAACTTCAGCAAGTTTTGAAATCAAATGTTTGATTCCCAGCAGGTGTTCGCCTTCAAAAATCAGAAGGGAAGTAATTTTTCTTTCAGTTGCCGTGCGAAACAGAAGGGCAGTCCGGTCTTTCTGTTCCTGTTCTTTTGTTTTCATAAAATTGCTATAGTATAAAAAATTTACTGTCAGCTTTCCTTCATCTCAGTCTCATCTTCATA
>VFLI01000098.1 GCA_009885105.1 Spirochaetia bacterium
CACCGCGGAAGGCGCCGCTCTGGGCCTGCCTGTTATTACCGGCCCCCGCATCGACGCAAGCCCGATCGCTGTGGAGCTGGAAAAAGAAGGGGTGCTGCTTCGCTGCCGTACCGGGGCCCAAATTATAGCTGCGGCAGAAAAGTGGATGCGAAACAGTTCTGAACTTAAAAGAATTTCTAAAAAAACTAAATCAATTCTTCTGCGAAAAAAAGGCGCCTCAGCTCAGTTCTACGATGCCTTCCTGAGATAATGACCGATCAGGATTCACCGCGGAGTCGCTGAGGAAGAAGAGTTACCGAAGGAAAACGTCACTGGCCTCCCAGCGTTCCCAAGATCTCATCCCCGGTTTCACCTTCCGACCATATTTTCTCAGCGGCATCAGCGCCTCTGCGGTGAGATTTCTCGAAAAAAATCGATCTTTTTTATCTGGAAATCCGTCTTATTCGTATTGACGTACGTCCGTGGTTTTTTACACTTTTGGACCTGGAGCGAAATATTATGAAACCAATTATGAATAGACCGGCCACAAGGTGGAAAATTCCAGCAGGCGCGGCTCTTTTGACCTGTTTGATACTGACGGTTCCCGTTTTGACTCAGCAGGGATTCAATCCTGCCAGCGTGCAGCCGGCCAACTGCCAGAATGGAAAAATGAAATGCGGTATGGTGCCGGCAAACCAGGAACAGATGTCGACGATTGAACAGTCTGAAAATAATTCCATCCGCCATCGGGGTCTTCCTGCCTCAACGGACCTGGCTTCAAAAATGCCGCCCGTGGGAAACCAGGGACAGCAGGGCAGCTGCGTCGGCTGGTCATCCACATATGCCATCAAATCTTACCATGAACAGATTGAGAGAAACTGGGGATACGATGCTCCATTCAAAGGCGGCCAGGGCGCGCATGTTTTTTCGCCCGCGTTTGTCTACAATCAGATCAACGGCGGCCAGGACAACGGATCCAATCCTGTGGATGCTCTCAATCTCCTGGTTCGTACCGGAGCAGCCCCCTGGAACCTCATGCCATACACAGACCGCGACTTCAGAACACAGCCTCCTCAGAATGCCAGGAGCGCCGCGTCGGCCTATCGCAATGAAAGCTTCAACCAGATAAATTTTTACACACCCGACGCGCTCAAAGCAGAGCTGGCCGCCGGAAATCCGATTCTGATTGGAATTAAGGTATACGATAATTTTTATCAGCTCGGATCAAATGTATACGATCATTTTGAAGGTCAGTTCCGGGGCGGTCATGCAATCACCGTCATCGGTTACGACGATACTAAAGCTTCAAAAACCGGGCGCGGCGCCTTCAAACTTCAGAATTCCTGGGGGCCGGAATGGGGACAGAGCGGTTACGGATGGATTGCATACGGTTTTATGCCCACGGCAAATATGGCAGCTTTTGGCGTACGCGATCAGCGCACAACACGGCCCACTCCGAACCAGGAGCCTGTGCCGGATGTGACGAATGTTGTCGATCCTGAGGTTATCACCGAGCTTGATCCGCCGGCTCAGGTCACCGCGTCGCGCGGAACATTTACGGACCATGTGGACATCAGCTGGAGCGCAGTGAGAAACGCCGTTGCCTATGAAGTGCAGCGCGCAGAGCCGACCGATCCCGATTCCTTCGATTCAATCGGCAATGCGAATGGAAGAACTTATACCGACCGTGCTGTCCAGGAAGATGTGGCCTATAAATATCGTATTGTTGCGATCAATGATCAGACAAAATCCGATGCGGACAGATCTCCGGTTGCGGAAGGATTCGCGCGAAAGGTAGTGCAGAATACGGCGCCGGCCAAGGTTGTCGGCCTTTCCGCAGAGCAGGCAGCCAGCGGGCAGATAAATCTGAGCTGGACTGCCGCGGCAAACGCAAGATCGTATACAGTAATACGCTGGGATCCCAGACAGAGACGCTGGAATATCGCAAATAACAGCGTGACGGCCACGACATATTCGGACCGAACACCGGTTGCGGATGCGACAAACTACTATCGAGTGCGCGCCGTTAATCCCGCGGGCAACGGAGAATGGAGCGCGTCAGCCAGCGCCGTGGTGGGCGGAAGCACAACGCCTCCGGCAAAAGTAACGGGCATTCAGGTATCGCAGGGAATTTTCAAACTGAAAATCGAACTGCGGTGGAGCGCCGTTCCCGCCGCGCAGAAATACTTTGTATTTCGTTACGATGTGGAAAATGAAGAAATGGAAGGACCGTTCGAATCCACTGTGCCGTCCTACGTCGATCAGGCCCAGAAAGTGACAAGCGGCGGTAAGTTCGCTTACATTATCATTGCATCCAATGCAGCGGGATACAGCGAGTACAGCGACCCTGCTCTCGGATTTACAAATCCCAACGCGCAGCGAGCCGGTATGGTGCTTCCGCCGCCGCAGAATCTGACCGCAAGAGTGGACGAGGCGAAAAAAACAATCACTCTGACCTGGCAGACAGTCCCCGTCAAACCGGGCGAACCCGGCGTCGCGGAGTATTATATATTTCGCAAAAAACAGAGCGATGCAGACTGGAACAACGGTTTCATCAAAAATCTGGGGCCGAATGTCACAACTTACAGCGAACAGATTCCCGGGAATCCAGGAGAAATGTACATGTACGCGGTTCGCTCAAAATCCTCGCTGGGAAATGAATCTTCCAATTCCAATGTTGTCGCAGGTTTCATAAATGCGCCCCGGTCCACAGTGCGGCACCGTCTTATGGGCGGCGACGGACTGGAACGATTTGTTGGAACCTGGAAGGCTGTTTACTGGGATGGCGAATCGGGTCCGCAGGATTATGTGCTGTCCGTGGCGGCCGATGGCGCAAATTTCAAATGCCAGGTGAAAATCGGCAGAGCAGCTCCGAAAGATGTTGCCGGAGCGTATGCGGCCAGAAGCGACTATCTGGAAACAAACGGATTTAAAATGCAGCTGGTCGGCAATGCGCAGACGGGCGTCGTCGATATATCGACCAGACAGCTTCTGCCGTCCGATCTTCAGCTGGCCTTCTTACGAGATTAGCGGCAGAGATTCGCAGCTCATAAGAATTCCGGCAGGTCGTAATATCGAAGGAAAAAAAACGCGGTCTTTTGGCCGCGTTTTTTTTATTGACCAAGTTTTACAAAAATATATAGTATGCTCATACTGATTGTCAGCTGATACAATGGAAAATCCAGAGAAAAAAACGATCCTCATTATCGAAGATGAACCGGTCACCGCCGAGGTAACAGCCCGAATCATCGAGAAACTGGGATACAAGGTTCTTCGAGCCGCCTCCGGAGAGGAAGGCTTACAAATGGCTGTGGCGGATGACTCAGTGAGCCTGATCCTGCTGGATATGGATCTGGGCGCCGGAAGTGACGGCCCGGAAACTGCCCGGCGCATACTCGCGAAAAAAATTGTTCCAATAGTATTTCACACTTCACACTCTGAAAAAGAATACGTGGAGAAAGTCAGAGAAATCACCCTGTACGGTTATGTGATAAAAAACTCAGGTAGTTTTGTGCTGCAGTCGTCCATTGAAATGGCTCTGGAACTTTTTGCCTCGAATCAGAAATGGCAGAATACCTTTGACTCTATCGACGATATGCTCTTCATCTTATCGCTGGATTATGAAATCTTGAACGCGAACAGGGCCGTGAGCACAGCGCTTTCATTGAGCAGAGAGCAAATCCTGGGAAAAAAATGCTATGAACTGCTCAATTGCCAGGACCACATGATGCAGGGCTGCCCGGCCCGCCTTTCTGCGGCGAGTCGAAAAGTTGAGCAGATTGAATACGAGGACAAAAGCAAAATCTTGAAGGTGTCATCGTGGCCGGTAGTTGAATTAAACGGCGAAGTGAGTTCGCTGGCTCTGCTGGTCAAAGATATCACGCTGCAAAGAAAGCAGGAGAAAAAACTGCTGGAGACACAGAAAATGGATTCCATCGGCCATCTTGCCGGAGGAATTGCGCACGATTTCAACAATATGCTCAGCGGAATTCTGGGATACGCAAGTCTGCTGGCCCGGACGGAAACCGATCCTGAGAAAAAGGAGAGCATAAAAACAATCATCAATTCCGCGGAAATGGCCGCCTCACTCACCGGCAAACTTCTGGAATTCGGCCGGGCCGGACAAACCAGCCTTGGTCCCATACTTCTGAATCAGTACATTGAGGAAACCCTGTCCATACTTCATCATACTCTGGACAAATCAATCAATATCAAACTGGATCTGCACGGCGATCTGGATTCCCTGGACGGAGATTCATCCCAGATCATGCAGACGATGATGAACCTCTTCATCAATGCGGCAGAGGCGATGTCGAACGGCGGTACACTGACCATCAAAACGGAAAATTTCCTGCCACATAGAGAATTTATGAGCATTCACGGAAATCGGCTGGCGGAATCGTATATCATGCTGTCAGTCAACGACACCGGAGTCGGTATGAATGACGATACGCGCAAACGAATATTCGAACCCTTCTTTACCACCAAAACCCAAACCGTCGTCCGGGGGACAGGACTTGGACTGGCAAAGGCATACGGGATTGTGAAAAGCCACCGCGGTATCATTGAAGTGGAAACGGAGGAAGGAAAGGGCACGACATTCCGCGTCTATTTCCCCAGGGGAAAAATATCTCCCGTGGGTCGGCACAATTCACTGATAGAACTGAAGCGCGGAAGCGGAACAATTCTGGTTGTTGATGATGAAAACACAGTCCTGAAAATGGCCAATGATATGCTCTCCATGCTCGGATATACGACGATCATCGCGAATGGAGGTCAGGAAGCGGTTGATATTTACCGGAAGAATACAGCCGATATCGCAGCCGTGCTGCTGGATCTGAAAATGCCGGACATGGACGGCAGACAGACATATGCTAAACTCAAAGAAATCAATGCTCTGGTTTGCGTTATACTATCCAGTGGTTTTGTAAAAAACAATGAACTGGGAGGGCTTATCGAAATGGGCATTTCAGGCTTCTGCCCAAAACCATATCGCATCGAAAAATTGAGTGAAACGCTTTCATCACTATTGAGTCATTGATCGGGCAGAGATTCCGAAGTTACTACACCGCGCCTTCAAATCATGGAAGAAAGTCTGAATAGCTTTCTTGATGAAAAGATTGCAAAATCCAGGGGCTCGCGCGTTTCTATGCATTCGGGGATAAATCCCGGAGATAAGTAATCTTGGAAGAAACAGCGGAAAACCAGCAGGGCCTCCTTGCAGCCACACTGCAGGCCTTAAAAGATAAAGAATACACACTGAAAGAGCGTGTAAAAGAACTCAACTGTCTCTACTCAGTTTCTCAATGCGTTCGAAGAACGGACATCTCCCGGTCTGAAATTTTCCATCTGCTTCTCGATATGATCGTGCAGGGGTATCAGTACCCCGATATAGCCGCCTGCCGGATCGTATTTGAAAACCAGGAATTCTGCACTGAGAATTACGTGAAAACCCAGTGGTCCCAGGCTTCCCCCATCCGACTGAAAAACGAATCCGTTGGATCTCTTGAAGTCTGCTATCTCCAGGAAAGACCCGAGGAAGACGAAAGCTCATTTTTTGCTCAGGAGCGCCGGCTTCTGGACGCACTTGCGGATCTGATTGGCAAGTCCACAGAGCGACGTCAGGCGGAAGAAGAATTGACCGCTGCAAATATTAAGCTTCAGGCTCTCTGGACAATTTCCTCGCTCACCGACCTGGACACATTTCAGATTTACGATTATATCATCGAATCGATTGCGCCCATGACCAACAGCAAATTCGGTTTTTTCCGCCTCATCAATGAGGATGAGTCGATCATGACGATTTATCGCTGGAGCGGCAAAGCGATGGAAAACTGCGCAATAGATGAGAAGCCGCTGGATTATCCGATTGAATCGGCCGGCATCTGGGGCGAGGCTGTGCGGCAGCGAAATACATTTATAATGAATGATTATTCCGCGCCGCATCCGGGCAAAAAAGGACTGCCTTCCGGGCATGTGCCGCTGACACGCCTGCTTGTTGTGCCCGGATTTCTGCACGGCCGGATCACAGCCGTGGCAGCCGTGGCCAATAAAGAAACGGATTACAACGAGAATGACGTGAATCAGCTTTCCTCCTTCATCCAGAACGTGAATCTCATCATCAATACAAAACTGTCGCAGGAGGCGCTTGAAAAGGCGCAGGCGCAGCTGAATAGATTTTTTGATGTGGTCCCGGATCTGATCTGCATCGCCTCCGCCGACGGCTATTTCAAAACGCTCAATCCCGCCTGGGAAAAAATTCTGGGATTCACTCAGGCCGAACTAATGGCTGAACCGTTTGTGAATTTTATACATCCTGATGATGTGGAACCGACACAGAGAGAAGTGGAACGACAAATCGGCGAACAGACGACTATCTATTTTATCAACCGCTACAGGTGCAAGGACGGATCATACAAATCTCTGGAATGGGTGTCCGCTCCCGCCGGCAAGGGCAGAGACCTTTTCGCCGTCGCCCGCGACATTACGGACCGTCTGAGAGTGGACAGAGAGCTGCTGATCAATCAGGAACGTCTGCTGCGCGCTCAGTCCATCGCGCATATCGGCAACTGGGAATGGTTTCCCCCCACCAACCAGCTGTTCTGGCAGGAGGAAAATTACAGAATATTCGGACTGCCGCTGGATGAGCCGCCTTCGGTCGAAAAATTCATAAATACCATCCACCCGGAAGACCGCGAATTCGCGCAGGATAGGATAGCGAAGGCTCTCAGAGGCGAGGAGCCTTACGACATCGATTTGAGAATAATCCGCACGGACGGTCAGGAGCGGTTCATCCATGCCACGGGAGAGGTCGACTTCGACCAGGAAAAAAATCCTCTGCGGTTTTTCGGCACGGTTCAGGACATCACCGAACGCAAACGCTCGGAACAGGAGATGCAGAGACTGCAAACTCAGCTGGGACATTCGCAGAAGATGGAAGCAATCGGCACTCTGGCCGGCGGAATCGCCCACGATTTCAACAACCTCCTGACCGGCATTCTCGGTCAGGCAAGTCTTCTGAAAATTCAGTCTCATTCCGATCCGGCAGTTTACAGCGCCGCCGATCTGATAGAAAGGACCGCGGAAAGAGCGGCAGAACTCACGCAGCAGCTGCTCGGTTTTGCCAGAAGAGGCAAGTATCAGGTTCAGCCGGTAAATATCAATAAGACGATCGCCGACGTGGTCCGCCTTCTGGGAAGAACGATCGACAAAAGAATTTCCATCATTCAGCTGCCCGCGCCCGGCGATCCGGCTGTGAAGGGCGATCCCGGCCAGATGCAGCAGGTGCTGATGAACCTTGCGCTCAATGCCCGCGATGCGATGCCGAACGGCGGTGAACTCGTCTTCCAGACAGCGATTGAGCAGGCCGATCAAGAATTCTGCCTCACCCACACCGGCGTCAAACCTGGCCGATATCTGGAGATTGCGGTATCCGACAGCGGCCAGGGCATCGCTCCGGAAAACCTCACTCGTATCTTCGAACCGTTCTTCACAACAAAGGAACAGGGAAAGGGAACGGGCATGGGACTGGCGATGGTGTACGGCATTGTCCAGAACCATGGAGGATTCATCGATCTCGAGAGCGAACTCGGGCGGGGCTCTACTTTCCGGATTTATCTTCCTCTGGACGAGACTCAGGATGCTGAAAGAACCGCCCGTGTTGATGAGACGGCTCAGAACGGATCGGGACGAATCCTTCTGGTCGACGATGAGAACATCATCCGCACCGTTGGAACGGATATCCTCAATTCACTGGGATACAGTGTCACCGGCGCGGCCGACGGCGCCGAGGCTGTAAAAATCTATTCGAAAGAGTGGCAGAACATTGATCTGGTGATTCTCGATATGATTATGCCGAATCTCAACGGACGAGACTGCTTTCGCGAACTGAAAAAAATCAATCCGAATATAAAGGCGATTCTGTCCAGCGGATACGGTCTTGAGAGTCGTTCGCAGGAAATTCTGGACGAAGGCGTGATGGGATTCATACAGAAACCATACCGCGTCGATCAGCTGAGCAAAATTATCACAGAAGTGTTGCAATCTAAAAAATTTCAGAACAGCTTAATGCCTACATTCCCCAAACAAGTATGTATTTCCTGAGTAACCCTGCGAAAACCGTAAACACGTAATCCTTTGAGAGCGGAGTATTCGTTCAAATAGAGTGTAGA
>VFLI01000038.1 GCA_009885105.1 Spirochaetia bacterium
ACCTCTGCGCAGTATTTTGGTCCGGGATGCCAACCAAGCCATGGGGCGCAACTCGGGCTTGCGGTACAAGCATTTTTTTTAGATCAAATTATTAAATTACGGCCCCTAACCGGTGCGATGTACAGATATTTTTCACGCTGTGATAAATAAGCGAGGAGCAGAAATGAAGCGAGGATCCAGAATCTATAATCCCTATAAAGTATATTCTTAAAGAATTTCAATCAATTGTAATTAAATTGTCTCGTGTAAGGGATGTCAAGTAGATCTGACGGAGCTGGAAGAAAAATACAGGAAGGTATCACTGCCACTTTTTGTCCTATATACAAATTCGATACCGTCGAAAAACTTCTGGCCGACCCTTCGCTTTTCAAATCTCCTGTTGTGCGCGATCAAAAACGTGCCACCGCCGGATTTCACCCGGATATCTGGAAAAAATGGCTGGCCGCAAAATAATAGATGGCATGCGCTCGACGGAACGGCGTGCCGGAGTTCTTTACTGACAATTTTGCTATATCAGGGCATTGACGTGTAATTAATTCGATCGGGAAAGATGCGATTTACCGTGAGCAAATAACTGCTCAGATTAAGGAATGCTCTCGATTTCTCATGGAACATCATGCAGAGTGCTGGATTTTTCTTACACTTTGCCAGGTAACCATAGGGAGCCCGGGAACTATAGTCGTGGCCGCCTTTTCCATCGGACACCCGAAAAATGAAAGCATCGGACTCGATCCACCCAAACAGGTTGCCATAAGCGAAATAAGCCCCATGATTGGGGTCACGATCCAGCAGGTCCCGTCCCATGGCCGAGAACTCGACCTCCGAGTTCAGAAAGCCCAGCATGGTGGGAATTGTATCCAGGTGCGACCCAATTTCTTCGCGTAGCGCTGGACGAATCAACCCGGGCGCATAAATCAGAAATGGAATATTCCTGTCCTCATAGTAGTTCAGATTCCGGTGGTGCGTATGATCCGCCACCAAAAAGAAGATAGTGTTAGCGAAATACC
>VFLI01000053.1 GCA_009885105.1 Spirochaetia bacterium
CTGCATCCGGGCGTAGCTATCTGGATTCTCTGGCGATTTCCAGAACCGGACGTTCGCCGGTAAGTGAACGACAGCTTGCTCAGGACGGAACATAATCTTCATTATCGGAAGTCGCATATTGAGCCACATATAAAAGTACTCTTGAAATTAAGTTGATACATCATGAAAATTTGTCCTTCAGGTATTGCTCATACCTGGAGGAACTCATGCGGTTATCAATGATGGATCGAAATGCAATAGCCCGCGCCTTCGCGATAGAATACCGCCGGGCAAGGAAGAAAAGAAAATCCGGAATGCTCACCGAATTCCTGGTGTTGACCGGTTACAACAGATACTATGCGACAAGACTTCTGCGCAATATCATGAAACCAAAGAAAATCAAGACACCATACACAGCCGGGATCGTTCCTTAAATCTCAGATCCCGATCCGGATCTATGGCGAATGGTGGGAAAAAAGTCCCGGATTTCTGGAGCTGGATCTTGTGTCGCATGAAGGTGGAGATAATAGCGGTGAATATTTCTTCACTCTTGATGCGACCGACATATGCACCTGCTGGACGGTTCTTGCGCTCATTCCCTCAAAAAATCAGGAAGATGCACTCGTAGGGTTGAAAACCCTTGAAAATGAGCTTCCCTTCCGGGTTCTTGGAATCGACTGCGATAACGGCATCGAATTTATTAACCAGTTGTTTGTGGATTATTGCAAGGATCATGACATTAAATTCACTCGCTGCCGCCCATATAAAAAAAAGACACCTGTTTTGTGGAGCAGAAGAATTATTCGGTGGTCCGGCGAAATGTGGGTTATCTGCGATACGACAGCGACCATGAATTTGATCTCATCCAGAAACTTTATTCAAGTTTGAATCTTTATGTGAATTACTTCCTGCCCAATAAAAAGCTGGTAAAAAAGATTCGCGAAGGAAGCAAGGAAATTCGAAAATACGACACTCCACGCACCCCTCTGCAGAGGCTGAGGGAGTCCGGCATGCTGGCTGAGCAAAAGGAGCGGCTGCTCATTAAAAAATATCGATCTCTCAATCCTGCTGAACTCAAGCGAAATATAGCAGGGAATTCTAATTGTCGCTGGACAGGCAGGGCAGCGGCACAAATATCGACTCTTATTTTGATCAATTTTTCGGAAATTTTTCTTTACGAATAATGAAAGCAAATGGGAGATTGGATTACTTACATTTTCTCTGAGGATTTTTTTTTAAAGATATTCGGGAAACCTGCTCTTAAGATTCCGATTATCCATTCAATAATATGAAAATTCTTGTAACAGGCGGCGCCGGATATATTGGCTGTCACACGGCACACAAACTGAAAAACTCTGGCTATCAGCCAGTGGTTCTTGACAATCTTGTATACGGTCACAAGGATTCTTTAAGAAATGCAGGCATTACGGATCATTACATCGGTGACATAGGCGATTGCTATTTGCTCCGGCGAATTTTCGCCGAACATGAGATTCAGGCTGTAATGCATTTCTCTGCCTATGCCTATGTGGGGGAATCTGTTTGCAAGCCTGACCTCTACTACAGAAACAACGTTGTCAATACAATTCGACTCCTGGATAGCTGCGTGGAAGAAGGCATCAAGTGTTTTGTATTTTCCTCCTCCTGTGCGACCTATGGAGTAGCCCAGACAGAAATTATTCAAGAGAGTCATGCGCAAAATCCTGTCAATCCCTACGGGCGAAGCAAGCTCATGGTGGAGCAGATATTAAAAGACTATGAAACCGCGTTCGGTTTGAATCATGTCATACTGCGTTATTTCAATGCCGCAGGAGCGGATCCTTCCGGTCTCATAGGAGAAGACCACGATCCCGAAACTCATTTAATCCCTCTCGTTTTGTATGCAGCTCTGGGGTTGCGCGAAAATATCAAAATATTTGGAACAGACTACAATACGCCGGATGGAAGCTGCATCAGGGATTATATTCATGTAAACGATCTTGCACATGCACACATACTGGGAATGAAGCATAGTCTGGAAAAAAGAGAAAGCCTCATTTTCAATCTTGGCAATGGAAAGGGATACTCGGTCAGAGAGGTCATAGAGGTCTGTAAAAAGATTACGAAAATTGATTTTCCTGTCATAGAGGAAAAGAGGCGTGCGGGAGACCCTCCCATACTCGTTGGCAGTTCAAGAAAAATAAACGAGGTTCTGGGCTGGGAACCAGAATTTCCCGATCTAGAAAAGATTATTTCCCATGCCTGGACCTGGCACAAAAAAAGGCATGCCATTGATTAATTCCAGACTTATTCTGAGATTCGGAACATATACTTTTTTCTCCGGACTGGCAGCCCTGGTGAATTTTAGTTCACGTTTCCTGTATGAAATGATACCGGGAGTAAACTTTCTATTTGCCGTTACACTGGCCTACATTTCCGGTATGATTGTAAATTTCATCTCAAGCAAATGGATTGTCTTTGCATCGGCTCAAACGGGAAAAACGAAAAGGGAGGCTGTCAAGTTTATTTTCATTGCTCTTCTGGGATTGATTGCCACAGTTATCGTATCAGACACCTGCCTTCACATACTGAAAAGTTATGGGCTGCCTGAAATGGTCACCCAAAATCTGGTTGGCATTGAAAGTCAATTCAACACTCTGGCACACCTGACAGGAATGGCAGTCGGATTGGTCGCCAATTTTCTTGGACATGAACTTGTATCATTCAAAGAAACGGGTATGTGGACTAAATTTAAAAACAAATACGGATCGGAAAAAGAATAATTGAATAAACAAAGAAAAATTGCAATCATTGGAGCCGGGCCTGCAGGAATGGCAGCTGCCTGGTGTCTGGTGAAAGAAGGCTATACGGACCTTGATATCTATGAAGCCAGCGATACTGTTGGAGGCCTGGCCCGTTCCATCACATTATGGAATCAGACTGTCGACATTGGTCCTCACAGATTTTTTTCCAGCGATAAACCTGTGAATGAATTATGGCTGGATGTGGTTGGTGATGAATATGAAATGATCAATCGTCTCACACGCATATATTACAAAAAAAAGTTCTTCTTCTATCCCCTGAAGGCTTTCAATGCATTGTTCACTCTAGGTATTTTTCAGGCCACGCTCTGTGTTTTGAGTTATCTCAGGCAAAAGATCAAGCCGATAAAAGAAGATGGCACATTTGAGAACTGGGTTACCAGCAGATTCGGCAAACGCCTTTTCAGTATATTTTTTAAAACATACAGTGAAAAATTATGGGGAATATCCTGCAGAGAACTCGATTCAGATTTTGCAGCCCAGAGAATCAAGAAACTTTCTCTTTATGAAGCTGTCAAAAATGCCGTATTTCCTTCCAAAAGCCAAAAACACAAAACACTTGTGGATCAATTTGCCTATCCTCTGAAGGGAACGGGCATGGTTTACGGTAGAATGGCCGACAGGGTTCGAAATAGCGGCGGCAGGGTTCATCTGAATACACCTATCAAGAGTGTCATAACAGAAAATCAGAAGGCGACAGCGATTGAACTGGAGAATGGAACCATAGTAAAATACGATGAAGTTATCTCGACCATGCCTTTGACGCAGATGGTGTCCAGGTTGCCGGATGTACCCGACCACATCAAACAATTGGCCCAGCAACTGAAATACAGAAATACAATCATCGTATATCTGAACATTGAATCTCAGAATCTTTTTCCGGACCAGTGGATTTATGTTCATTCCAATGACATGCACTCGGGACGAATTACAAATTTTCGAAACTGGATTCCAGAACTCCATGGAAAGGAAACTTCGTCCATTCTCGCAATGGAATACTGGTGCTATGAAGAAGACGATTTCTGGAATTTTTCCAATGATCAGTTGATCGAACAGGCAAAAACGGAAATCAGAACCACAGGACTAATAAAAGATGCCCCGATCTCCGGTGGACATGTTTATAGAATTCCGCGAAGTTATCCAGTGTACGTAACCGGATATCGCGACAAACTGGGTCCTATCGAAGACTATCTGAAAGGAATCCAGTGCCTGCATGTAATTGGAAGAAATGGCGCATTTAAATACAACAATCAGGATCATAGCATTTTGATGGGTATCCTGGCGGCGGACAATATCGCCACGGGCGCCAGAAACAATCTGTGGACGATCAATACTGACTATGAGACTTACCAGGAATCCTATGTGATTACCAGGACGGGCCTCACCAAACAATGAATAGGATTTATTTTCTTCTATACACTTCCCAGGGTCCGAATACTTTATAAGGTTTATAGTGATCCATGATCCATGGATCGAGTTCTGGAAATCTCTTATCGTTGCATATTCCATCATAACACTGGTTGATTCCCTTCACTATAACCAGTTCAGGATTGTATTTTTCAAAATCATCTCGAAGCTCTTTTCTACGATCCAGTGATGAAGAAAACCATACAATATAGTTTTTCCCATAATGTGTTTTTCTTAATAAATAGGCCAGCCCTGCATCCGATGAATAATCCATGATTCCAGGCTGCCCGTCGAACAATTCTTTCAGTTTCTTTATTGAAGAGTATAATTCCGGAGATAAATATTTTTCATCTGGATATGCCGCATACTCACTGGCGCGATTCCAGAAACTCACAATCCTTGAAACATTGTAGGATCTGTATCTGGAACGTGTCAATTGCAGATTTGTGAATACAAGCACGATTGAAAAAAGCACTATCCATCTATAATTCAGGCGACGTAAGGAGTTCCAGAATACCATGGCGAGACCGTAACAGGCAAAGCTGGAAGCATAAAACAAATGTGTGATGTCTCCCCTTCCGAAAGCAGAACGAAAATATATGATACTCAAAAAAGTAAACATAAAATGTATATAGAACTGATTGCGGCCTGCCCGGCCCGGCAGATAGTATTTCCAGAAATACAGGACGAAGAAAAACAACTGTATTCCAATAAAGACCATGGGAATTTTGTAGTATGGATTTTCGGAAAATCTGTAAGAATCAAACAAATCCTTGATCTGATAAATTGTAATTGTATCCTTCAAGAAATGACTCGTTTCATCAATGCCAAAAACGATGACAAACAAAATCCACCCAAAAACAATTCCCGCAGCCAGTGCTGCCATCAGCCTCTGATTCTGTTTCTTATTCTTTGCAAGCGGAAATAGAAATATCAATATCAGGATAGCCGCCAATAACGCTGAAAAATAGGCGCCTCTGTCGATTGCATACGCATAACACAACGCCGAAAAAAGTCCTGCCAGAAAAAACCAGAGCGCTTTTTTCAAACCAATCCCGGTAATTAAAAAACACAACCCTATCAAAACAAAAAGATCCCTTCTTTCAAGAAAGTGCAAGGGTAAAAATCCTTTCTGAGGCTCCGTAAAATAGAATATTAGAATGAGGATCTGCGCAAGAAGAACCTTTCGAATCATTTTTTTCCCAGGATCCATAAATTTGGCTGTCAGGGCGAACAAAATACCCAGAGGAAGTACAACAATATTGGACATAAACAGAGCAAAGATTCGATACGCTCCCACGCTTATTTGATTGAACAGTTTCCACCCAACTGCACTCGTCAAAGGATCGTAGAATACTCCATGTATAAAAAAAGAACCCTTCCACAATTCACCTGTCTGCAAATATTTCCAAGCGGGTGTAAGCGATTCGCCCTCATGAAAAATATCCATTGGAAAATAGATAAAATCAAGCGATAACAGGTAGAATAAACCGGTAAGCGAAAATAGAATCAGAATGACAAAGTGCAGAAAATAAATCCATTTGTATTTTCTGTGGCAAAAGCCGCAAAGATCATCCAGTATTTTTCCACCGGGAAAAGAAAATGAATAGGTTTTGAATATAAGATCATTTCCGGCAATTTTCTTTTCTCTGAGTTTATTAATCAGCATCAGCAGAGATAGAAGTACGGAAGGAATTGAAATAAAGATAAGAAAATAGAGGATACCGTTCGAAGGATTGTACTTTTGCAGCACTAATGGACCCATTACCTGATATTTATTCTGGAATGGTAACTCAAAGGAGCCCCAGAGTTTGTATCCGGCAAAAAAACCTACGAATAAAATACATATATTCAAGAATGAATAAAATAGATGATTCAGTTTTATCTTTATTTTCATGGCTGTAATGTGAATCCTTTTTTGTCAAAACGGTTCAATTGACAACTTGTGTACTATGAAAACCAGCGCCTGGGTAAATATTCCCTCAGGAGGAGGAATGGTCTCTCTGCAATGAGATAAAACAGATAGCCAAAAAAGACAGATGTAAAAGTAAAAATTAACCAGGCGAAAGTAAACTCAACAAGATCAATTTTTGGCCCCCATTTCTTCATTATTAGCGGGGTCAATGGAAGCATGATCAACAGATGAATGATGTAAGTCGAGTAGGATAATCTTGCAAATGGAATCAGAAATTTAAACGACAGTACTTTGTTCAGCCATCCTGTTTCCTTGAAAGACAAAAACATAATCATTGTAAAAGACAAAGAAAAAACAGGGAACCTGATTACCTGTGACAGGATTCCAGGTTCATATTCATAGACAAGGGAACTGTAGAGAACCAAAACCAAAGACAGGACAACAATAATTACTCTCCTGAGATTTGTTTTCGAATTAAGTGTATCAATTATATTTCGATTGTAGGCCCAAATATGAGCTGCCACAACACCTATAAATATTGAATCAGCATGCGTAAAGAAAGGCCAGTAGATAAAACGATCGTATGCCTCTCTTTGATGTCCAGAAGGGAGAACCAATGTATATAATGAAATAAAACGAAACACCAGTGGTATGACGACAACTGAAAGCAAAAGAAAAATCCTTTTGTCAGGTTTGATTTTTTTGTAAGCATAAAGTAAAAAAGGCGGCAGGAAGATATAAAATTGTTCTTCAACGGACAGCGACCAATTATGAATCATAAACCTGTCTGGAAAGTAATTTGTAATATAAAGCATATCGAAAATCCATTGATTCCGATAGGCTGCTATTTCAGTTGAGCTTGCCATGTTGCCGGCCTGTTTCACTATCTTAGGCACCAGGACAAAATGTTGATACAGAATGAAAATGTAATAGGGAGGAAATATTCGCAATGTTCTCCGTGTAAAAAATCGTTTAAAGGATATTGTGTCTGTTTTCTTCAATTCATGGAATAATTGACCGGATATCAGAAAGCCGCTCAGCATAAAGAATAAATCAATACTGGCGCTGCCATTAATCAGGAAATTTCTAAGATAAATTGAATGTTCTTCCATACTGACTGCCAGATTAAAATATCCATGAACATAAAAAAGCATAAAAAGGGCAATCGTGCGAAGACCATGCAATGATGAGAACTCACCGCTTCTTGGTTTGAATTCAGCGAAGAAATATGTCTTTAAGAATGCTACCACCCGATGACATATATTAATTGAGAGCGGAATAGTCAATTTCTTTTTTTATCCGCCTGCGTCATTCATTCGTTAGCATGGCTTCGCATTCATGCGGACTACGGTGTAGTTGTGCGGTGTCGCGCATACGGCGGGCAGCATCACTGTGAAATTAAACGGTCCGGTTCTTCAGTTCAATGAACGGAAAACGAATTTTGATATTCTGCTTTTTCAGACGAGATGTTTGTGCAGAAGAGTCGTCAGCTCCTGAATTGTAAAAGGCTTGGCGATTCCTGCGGTGAATCCCAGCTTCTGCGCTTCTCGAAGTTTGATTTCTTCAGAATACCCGCTCATCACGAAGGCGGGAATGGTGGCGTTAATTTTGCGGATCTCTTTCAATACTTCAAGTCCTCCCATTCTCCCCGGCACGGTAAGGTCTAGAATCAAAGCCGTAAACGGCTCAGATTTATCCGCTTCACGCAGGAAGAGGTCCAGAGCCTCTTTGCCGTCGGCGGAGATTTCCACAGTGTAGCCGGCGTAGGTCAGCAGTTCTTTCAGTGTAGTCCTCATGCCGGTTTCATCATCCATAACAAGAATCTTGCCCGAGCCCGGATCCATTTTCAACGGCTCTTTTTTTCTCTCCGGTTCATTCTTCCCGGCCGGCAGATACATATGGAATATGGAGCCCTTCCCCTGCACGCTCTCCACGGTGATTGTTCCTCCGTGCTTTCGCATGATGGAATAGGCTGTTGCCAGTCCGAGTCCTCTGCCCGTTGATTTCGTTGTAAAAAAAGGATCAAATATTCTGTTGCGAAGCTCCGGTTCGATACCGGCCCCGGGATCGCGGATCGAGATCCGGACATAGCTGCCTTCGTCCAGTTCGGTCAGATCGTTTTTTTTCAGAGCAACATTCTCGGCATTGACCTCAAGTTCTCCGGTTTCATTGGCCGCCTGTCTGGCATTGATGATCAGATTGTCGATCACCTGGCATATCTGACCGGCATCATACTGTGCATACCAGAGATCTTTAGGATAATGAAAGGTGCAGCGCATTCCGGAGCCGGAAAGCGAAAAACGCACGGTCTCTTCCAGAAAAGGAATCACAGGCGATGATTTTTTATCCGGGGATCCGCCCCGGGCGAAAGTCATCAGCTGGCCGGTCAGCGTTCTGGCACGCGTGATTGTGCTGCCCGCGTTCACAAGCATTTCCCGGACGCTTTCGCTGTCCGACATTGTCTTGGCCACTTCCAGATATCCGAAAATGGACCCCAGAAGATTGTTAAAATCGTGCGCGATGCCGCCGGCAAGAATGCCCAGCGATTCCAGCCGGTCGTTTCGAATAAAAAGATCCTCCGCCTGTTTTCTCGCAGTGATATCCGAGGCCAGGATAAAGAATCCCTTTACCTCTCCGCCGTCCTCAATAAACGGCATATACTCCACTGTAAGAAGCAGCTGTCTGTCTCCGACAGGAAAGCTGGTCTCAAAAGAAAGACGTTCACCGGATGCGGCGGCTTTCATTCTTGCGCCGGCTCTTTCGAAGTACTCATCACCGAGCACGACACGCGCATGTTGACCGACGATTTCACTTCTTGGTTTTTTATAGAGCACTTCATAGGCTTTGTTGACAAACCTGTACACGAGCCCCGTATCCACAAAGGCAATGTAGGCCGGAATGTTGTCCGTTACCATGAGAAGCTGGCTCTCGCTCATTTGGAGCGACTCCTCCGCCCTCTTTCGATCTGTAATATCAAATACCACGCCTTCTATTCCTTCAAACTTTCCGTCATCTGAAAAAATCGAAGTTTTGCGGTCTTCAACCCAGATTGTCTGACCGTCGCGGGAGATGATCCGGTAGGTCTGAACAAAACTGCGGTGATCCCGCGCCAGCGCCGCCCCATCTTTTTCCACCAGAGCCAGATCGTCCGGATGAACCAGGTCCAGCCATCCGTGCTTCATAGAGTTGATTTCATCGTTGGAATACCCGCAGAGAGTTTCCGCATTGCTGAGGATTTCCGCAGTCCAGTCCGCATTGGCCCGGTACACCATTCCGGGGATATTTTTTATGAAAGCCTGGAACTGCTTCTCTGGGGCTGAATCATTCATATTTCATCGCCAATTTATAGAAGAATCACAGTTCCTGCAAACAGTAAAATTGCAAAAATGATCAGCCGGAACGGACGCTCACGGACCCGGCTGTGCAGAATTTCTCCGAAAACCAGCCCCAGTCCGATCACCGGCATCAGAAATGCCGAATACTGAAGGGTCGTTTCATTGAAACGGCCGGAAGCCGCATAGGAGACAATCATGGCTGCATCGACCACAGTCCAGAGCGCCGCCAGGGTGCTTCGAAAAGCGGATTTATCCATATCGAGCCGGCCTGCGGCATAAACAGTCAGCGGCCCGCCGGAAGCATACACTCCCTGCACGATTCCGGCCGCCAGATTCACGCCGGCCGACTGGAGGGCCGAAAGCGGCCGCTTCATTCCCCTGCTGCGGATTAAAGAAAAAATTTCCCAGGCGGAAAGAAGAACAACAAAAACCCCAAATATCTTTTTCAGCAGAGGACCGGATAGAATATGAAAAAACGTAAGCCCGATAACAAGACCGATTCCCATAAAAGGGATGATCTTTTTTAATAGAATACCCCATTGGATCTTATGCCGGTGCCGGACCGCTATATAAAGATTGATGAGCATGTCCGGCAGGACCAGGGTCGGAAGCAATGTCTCAATCGGAAAAAAGTACGAACCGAGAGTCACGGCAATGATTGTGCTGCCGAATCCGGACATGGCCTGGATGGTGAAAGACAGAAGCACGATGAACGCGAGAAGAATGAAGCTCATTTATTAATGATGTTCCTCATTGTTTTTAAGGGATTTAGACTGATGCAATCGGATATGAGAACAGGATCAACAGGTTGAGCAGGAATTAAACTTTATCAGTATCCTGAATATCCTGTCCATCCTGTTTTTTCCTTCTCCAGTTTCATCCACTCGAATCTGTTTGCCTGCTTAAGGCCCTGGGCGCGTAATGTGTACCGGCACACGCTCGATCAGCAGCTTGATGAATATCCAGGAAACAACCATCGCCCCCGCATAGATTCCCAGCGTCAGTTCAAGACTCCAGTGCCACCACAGAGGCGCGTTGGTCAGCAATGTAAGCAGGAGCACGATGGGAGCGGCGAAAATATTCATCACGGCGATTTCCATGGATACCGGCGTTTTGAATTTAGGATCGCAGATACGGAGCAGAAGAAGGCCGCAGGGAACCGTGCCCATGGTCGTTCCAAAAATTGCCACCATCCTCTCCAGGCTGTAAGATGGAAGTTTTCTGCCCATATAAATGACGATCAATGTCGTCAGTGTGCCGCCAATAATACAGATGCTGATTATCGGAGCCAGGTATTTCATAATAACCTGAAACTGAATGCCTGCGCATGTCGCCACAATGAGATAGTCAACGGACCAGCCGGTGAGACGGCCCTGCACACCGTCATCGATTAAATAATCGGTTTTCAATGCGGCCATCGCGGCGCGAACCAGCATGGCAATAAACATTCCAATGAAAAAAAAGAAAACCCAGAGCATGTTAATAATTTCTCCGGGAAGAATATAGCTCAAACCCGTCACCAGGGAGTACCCCAGGACATACACAAGTCCAATGAGAGCTGCCTGGAAAGCCAGGGAGTCAATATTGGACGAATGCGTGGTCAGATTGCCGGCGGATTCTTTTTCCTGGCTGGGCGCATACACACCCTTCAGAAAATCCGGCGGCAGTGTCACTTTGCCCGCATGCGCCATCCCTCTGCGTATGCCCCAGTTAGCGATGGGCACGCCCACCATCAGAGAAAAAAGTATGCCGAACGCGGCCAGAGTCAGACCGATACTCGGACCGTTTTCAAATCCATTTTCAAATCCTGGCAGACCTTTATGCGCTTCCCAAATACGTCCGAGCGTCAGAGCCTGTCCCGGGCCTTCGTTGAAACTGAGCGGCGCGAGAAAACCGAAAGTGGGGAAAAGCTTCGTGCCCAGAAGACCGAAAATCAGCACGGCCCCGCCGCCTATGATCGCCTGGAGCGGGAATGTCACGCCCTGCACCAGAGCCATCCACATCGAACCTTTGAAAAATTCCCGGCTGAAGGGAGACACCTTCTCGCCGCCGGCAAGACCCACGGATATAAAAGATATATTGAAACAATGGTACGCGAAAGCCTCCACCATGTGAAAGTCGATGGGCAGAAGCCTGGTGTTGAGCAGAACCATTCCGATGATCCCGCCCACAATGCAGCTGGGGAACAGGAAGCGCTGGATCATTTTTACCTTTGCCCGGATCGCAGTACCTATCAACAATAGAATTGAGAGAAATCCAAAAAGAATTAACAGGTCGAACGAATAGGGTGTTTGCACAGATTGTCCTCCAGGGAACAGCAGATTGACGTATCAAATTATCAGGATCGGTTATCGGAACAGCATACTGGCGAACTCGGTTAGAAGAGCTTCGCGCGCCTCAACCGGCAGCATGTTCATGACTTCATTGATGCCGGCCATTCGGTCGGGCATACCCTCTTTACTGACGCCAACCATTGCCAGAAGATTCGGCAGATTCTCCGGCGAAAGCGCCCCCGGCGTCGCCATCAGGCCCTGCAGCTGCGAGGCCAGCTGACCGGAAGGGAGCTGTTTTGCCGCTTCTGTGCTGTCTGCCAGATCTTTTAAAAATTGATCCACATGGGCCACGTTGGAAAGATTCACAGACAGATGGATGTTTTCTTTGGAAGTGGCGAAGGCCAGCGCCGGCTGGATGTACCATCCCCGCAGGCTCATTTCGTCTATTATATGGAAGACATTCACGGTTTTGGATCCAAATGCGATCAGGACCATATCCGGTTTTACCATCAATTGCAGATCCGGAATACTTTCGATGCCTTTGACGATGCGCCTCACGGCGTCGAGTTTCTTTTTTGCAAATTCAAGATACCCGGCGTCGCCGACATAGTTCAGGACAGCCCAGGCGGCAGCCAGCGGTCCGCCGGTCTTAGTGCTCTGAATCGTCGTATTGATCATGGAATATCCGTTCCACCTGGCGCAGGCGAATATCTGAAATTTTCTGAGATTTTTATTTCTGTACAGCACGACAGACGCGCCTTTGGGCGTGTAAGCGTATTTGTGCAGGTCCATTGAAATGGAGTTCACGCCGGGTATGCTGAAATCAAAATCGGGCACTTTTTCACCGAGACGTTTGAAATACGGCAGCAGAAATCCTCCCATGCAGCAGTCGCTGTGAAACCAGATATCTTTTGATTTTGCAAGGGTCGCCATTTCGCGGATCGGATCGATGACGCCCAGAGCGTACGACGGCGCCGATCCCACGATCATAATTGTATTTTTTGTGACGGCGGCCTTCACCTGTTTCATATCGGCCCGGAACTGCGAATCGACTCCAACAGGCACAATTTTCACTCCGAGATAGTGCCCTGCTTTGTGGAAGGCGGCGTGTCCGGTGACCGGAAGGATCATCTCCGGCTCCTTGATTTCCGGTTTGGTGTGGCGGCAGTAATCCCGCGCGGCTTTGACCGCCAGGATGATGCTTTCCGTGCCGCCGCTTGTGAAATTTCCGGATGCCTCAGCGCCTCCGTTCAAATGTTCGGAAGCGAAAGCGATTATGTCGTTTTCCATTTTCAGGAGGCTGGGATAGACCGTGACATCCAGGCCGCTTTCTGACAGAAACATCATGTAGGCTTTCTTGCCGACTTCCACAGCGTCTTTGCCCGGATCGAACACATATCCGAATGCTTTGCCCGCGCCCCATTCCAGATCGCGCATTCGAAAGGCATCCAGATGCTTGAAAACTTCATCCTGTGAAAGACCTTTTTCCGGAAGATGCATGATGGTTACTCCTGATTGAAACGAACCTGGCAAGAGAACGCGGCGAATCCGGTCAGGTCAATACTATTTTCTGTCTGTCTTCATGGAAACGTTATAGAGGAACAAAAGTGCCAGTAAATATTGACGGTCTGAGGCCTTTTTATGGTTGACCCGGATACAAAAGCTGTCGTATCATGGAGTATAATGCATTGCTGGAAGATGGGACGGTTCGGTATCAAATTGGCGGCGTATGCGGCGTTGCTTTTCCTGATGCTGTTTCTTCCCCAATGCAAACCAATCGATCTTTGCAATCCGATGGATCCTTTGAGCGATTGCGGCCAACAGAGTTTGATCCTGAATGCTGTGAAAAAGCAGACGATGGCCGCAGCAACAGCAGCGCCCCCGTGCAGTCCATGCCGGGTGTTTGTAACAGCATCGACTTTTACAGGCGCGCTGGGAGGGATTGCCGGAGCGGACAGTTTATGCATGATCGACTCGGCCAAACCGGCCACCGGCACGTACAAAGCCCTGCTGTCCTTTACAGCGGTCCGTGCCGCCTGCACAACACTATTCTGCACAGGAGGTCCGTCTGAGCATACTGACTGGATCTTGCGCTCTGGAATAAGCTACATTCGAGCCACCGACTCCACTCTGATCGGAACGGCAGATGCAAACGATATTCTGACAAGTGAGTCGAATGCAATTTCCGTGGCTGTTGTCACCGTCTGGCTGGGCTTATCCCCCGGTTGGATGCCAAATCCCGGCAACAATTGCTCCGGCTGGACAGATGGAACAGGCGTGTCCAGTGGCGCCAGTAAAGATGTTAGCGGGACTGGCATTGATACAACATTCAACAATGCCAGTATCAATACATTTGCGCTTGTCTGCGAGGAGCAGTGAGCCGGCTCCGGAATCGCTGCTATTCAGAAACCAGATGAAGAAAAAGGCGGCTATGATTTCAAACGCTAAAATTCGGCGTTCTTCGGCGTGCGCGGAAACGGTATGACATCCCGAATGTTCGCCATGCCGGTGATAAAAAGGATCAACCGTTCAAAACCCAGACCGAATCCGCTGTGCGGCGCCGTGCCGTATTTCCGAGTTTCCAGATACCACCACAGATCTTTCAGGGGCATTTTCAACTCCAGAATTCTGGCCTCCAGTTTTTCAAAATTTTCCTCTCTCTGCGATCCTCCGATGATCTCGCCTATCCGCGGAAACAGAACATCCATTGCCCGAACTGTTTTTTGATCTTCGTTCTGCTTCATGTAGAATGCTTTGATGGATGTCGGGTAATCCGTAAGTATCACCGGTTTCTTGAAATATTTTTCCACCAGATATCGTTCATGCTCCGCCTGCAGGTCCAGACCCCAGGCGACAGGAAACTCAAAATTCTGGCCGGATTTGAGCAAAAGGTCGATTCCTTCTGTGTAGGACAATCGCTCGAAAGTATTGTCGGCAACAAATTTCAATCTTTCCAGGAGAGCCTCATCGTACATCTTGTTCAGAAATTCCAGATCATCGGCGCAGTTCGCCATCGCGTACCGGATCAGATATTTCAGAAAATCCTCGGCCAGATCCATATCATCGTTGATATCATAAAAAGCCATCTCCGGTTCGATCATCCAGAATTCAGCCAGATGCCGGGGCGTGTTGGAATTTTCAGCGCGGAATGTTGGACCGAATGTGTAGATTTTTCCAAGGGCCATCGCGCACAGTTCGCCCTCCAGCTGACCGGACACCGTCAGATTCGCGGGCTTGCCGAAAAAATCTTCCGAATAATTGACGGAACCGTCCTGGTTTTTCGGCGGGTTCTGCGCATCGAGAGTGGTGACGCGAAACATGGCTCCCGCGCCTTCCGCATCGGAGGCGGTGATGATGGGGGTGTGGAGATAATAAAAACCGTTGTCGTTAAAGTATTTATGTATGGCATACGACATGGCATGGCGGATACGAAGCACGGCGCCGAACGTGTTCGTCCTCGGACGCAGATGAGCGATCTCTCGTAAAAATTCCAGCGTGTGTCCTTTTTTCTGCAGCGGGTATGTTTTCGCATCCGCGCCTCCGTACACCGTGATTGTCTGGGCCTGAATTTCAAGAGTCTGACCCTGCCCCTCTGATTTGACCAGGTTGCCCTGAACACAGATACACGAACCGGTTGTAATATTTTTCAGAATTTCTTCATCGAACTTTTCCGCATCAGCCACGACCTGAAGATTGTGAATGATCGAACCGTCATTGAGCGCAATGAAGCTGACGTTCTTATTTCCTCGTTTGGTGCGGACCCAGCCTTCCACTTTTACAGAGGCTCCCACCGCCGTGTCCTCCGGCATTGCCAGCAAATCTTTGATTCTTGTGCTTTTCATGACGACCTTTTACTTCTGTTTGGAATTTGTGTGATGAGAACTGAGCAGCGGCCTTGAAGGGCAAGCGAATTATGCGCTGCGGAGAATTTTCCTGGATGTATCCCGCTCTAAGACCGCAGGTATTGCGGGGATGAACATTTAATATATATTAATGTCATTTTTTTAAACTTTTCCAATTTTCGATTGCTTTGACCATCCGATTCGGGAAATGCCGCCACAAAACAGTGTAATGTTCATCCTTTTGAAAAAAATCTTCAATCCTGTCATTTATATTGACCTTCTTCTCGTCCTATTATAGAAATGGCTATGGATTGGGAGGCCAGGTCAATTAGAATATGACTGACGACAATAGATACCGGGAATTTTGGGGAATAACCCAGAAAATTAATCCTGCCCAAATTCTGAGATGGCGGTATGTCATTGCGCTTACATTAATAGCATCACTGCTGATAATCTCACAGCTGATCATCCAGAGCACAATTTCCAATGATATTGATGACAGCAGAGTAGTCAATATAGCCGGTCGGCAGCGAATGCTGAGCCAGAAGATCGCCAAAACGGCGCTTCAGATAAAAGAATCCAGATTATGGAACGAGCGGGCCGCTCTATCCTCTTCGCTGGGA
Organism: Spirochaetia bacterium; assembly: GCA_009885105.1. GTDB lineage: Bacteria > Spirochaetota > Leptospiria > Leptospirales > Leptonemataceae > VFLI01. Next base: position 16,176 of record VFLI01000053.1, read on the forward strand.
GAATCCGCAGTCCTCTGGAAAAAATCGCACGACGGTCTTCTGTTTGGCGACCCGGAGCTCAATCTCAAGGGCTCCAACAGTGGCGAGATACTCTCCCTTTTTAATGCAATAGCCCCTTATTACCGGAGTATTCTCATCGATTCCGAAACCCTCGCAATCAGAGGCGCGGACCCGTCCGCAAAGAGAGCCGAGATAGACGCTCTTGCAGATTCCATACTTTCTAACGAATCCATGTTTCTGGAAGGTATGGATAAAATAACATTCCAGTATGACGCCGAATCCAGGGGCCGGGTGAATTTCATCCGCATCCTGGAAATCATTCTTTTCTGCGTCACAATCCTTGCTCTTGCCATTGAGGCGCGCTTCATCTTCTTTCCTGCTGAACGCAGCATTAACAGCCACTTTCTCGAGTTAAAGAGAATCATGATATTTCTTGAGCAAAGGTCGATTGAGGACAGCATGACAGGCCTGTTGAACAAAAATGCCGGTCTTTTTGTTCTCGAAAAAGAAATGTTTAAAGCCCGGCGTCATTTGCACCCGCTGACAATCTGTTTTCTCGATCTGGACGGCCTCAAACACATAAATGACAATTTCGGTCACGATACGGGTGATGAACTGATTGTCGCATTCGCGAATTCGATAGCCAGGACAATCCGGGGCGGCGATGTAGCTTTCCGATTCGGAGGCGATGAATTCATTCTGGTCATGGGCTGCGGGGAGGAAGGCGCGCTCGATGCTGTCTCACGATTGCGCAAAAGGACCCGTGACGCCCCGCTCGTTTCAAAAAAGGATCTCACTTTATCTTTCTCCAGCGGTATAGCAGTCTTCCCTCATGCTGTGGACATCAGCGCTGCTGAATTTATCTCGCTCGCGGACAATTCCATGTACCGGGAGAAAAAATCGCGATGACATAAACGCATTATATTGCATTGTTGTTCTGAGAAAAGTTGGGAAGTCTGTCCGTTGTGCAGATATTCCCATCGTCGCACTCCTTGTCCGACTATCCTTTTTCAGTAAATGAATCCCACCGCGAAGTTCACCTGATCGATCTTGCCGTTTGTCGGCCGTCTTGCCTCGACGTCCTTGTGGTAATTCGATCTTGAATTGTGGCTTTCAAATTCAAGCTTGAAAACAAGGTTCGGAATGGGAAAATACGCAAGACCGGTCGTGATGATTCTCTGATCGTTCACACGGTCCGCGACGCCCTGAACCCCGTAGGCCTCTCGGGCTGTGTCCGAGTTTGAAATGATCCCCAGATCGCGGTTGCCGTTTGTGAGCTGTGAAGTCGTTTTGCATGTGCCGTTCAGAACGTTTGCGCAGACAAAATCATTGATATCTTCGGGCCCGCCGAAGTGACGCTGCACCGTCCTTTTCTGAGTGTTGAAATATTCATTACGCACAAATGCGATGAGTTTCTGATTTGTCTGTCCCAGAGAGAACAGGTTGAAACCCACCTCCAGATATCCTCCTTCCGTCAGCATGCCGATGTTCTTTCCGGTGCTTGCGTTGACGGCTCGTGTGTCGTTTTCGCTCATCCAGCCGCGGGTGAACAGACCACGGGAAACAAAGCCTTTTTTTTCAAATAGATAATGGGCTTCGGCCAGATTGACACGCACCGGGGCCGTTTTATTGCGATTGCTCAGAGCTTCATTGTACGCCGCCAGAACACCCGTGCCGTCGGAAGTTATGGAAGGCGTAACGCGTGCCTTCCAGTCAACGCGCGATACTTCGCCCTGCCCTGAATCTCCCCTATAGTACGATGTGCCCAATCGCAGTCCCTCAATGCCTTTGTAATCGACGCTGAAAATGTACGCCCAGTCCTGCGTGATCGGCTGCGAACCCTGCTGGCGTCCGCCGCGCATCCAGGAGGAATCGGAGAATTTGCTGGCTCTTTCTCCGCCCAGAATGCCCATTCTGTAGTCAAAGGCTTTGTTCAGCAGTTCGCCGTGAAGCAGGCCGCCTATCGAACGCCATGTCGAAGGAATGATATTGGTTTCTGTATAAGGACGTTCCACCGAGTAGAAAGTCGTCGGTTCGTGCTGGTAATTAGTGATCCCCATCGGTATCAAATTCAGGCCGACAGCAAGCTGCGCCCATTCGCGGAATTTCATATCCACATTTGCGAACTCGACATACACTTCGCCCTGCTGCGCATCGGACTTGGTTGTTGAACGCGCCGTGAAATTTACATCGGTCACCACTGACTTCGCTGCTATACCTGAATGTTCGTATTCGATTTCCGAATTGAACACGATCCAGTCATTGAATTTGTAACCGGCGTAGAGAATGACGCGATGCACGTCCGTCTGATCTTTCCTGTACCGGGAGCGGTAGTCGCGGTATTTTATTTCGCCGTAACCTCCAATTGAAAATCCCTGGTCGACATTGTATACGTTGGACGCGGCCGGCCCCAGACCGTTGACGCTCTGGTATGTGCGGGTGGCTTTCTGCAGCCGAGCCTTCTCGAGCTCTTCTTCTATTATTGAAAGACGCTCTTCCGCTGTCAGATTATTCCTGTCGGCTGCCGGTTTTTCCGACTCGGCGGTCTCGCGCCTAACCTGCTGTTCCGGCGGTGTCTGTCCGGTCTGCGCCCGGACTGTGATAGCCGTCAGTAGAATGAATCCTGCAAATATTGAGCTGAAAACCGTTGATTTTGCTGGTTTTTTCATGTTCTGATACCTTTTCCAATTGATATTTAGACTCATTTTCAACACGGCAAGGGCGGTCAAGGGGCTTATTGATATTGAGAATCATTTTCAATTATGATTTTTATCATAGGGAGACATAACAGCGGGAAATAAAACATATATCTATACGGGAAAGACTGAGCGTAGACTGATCTGTCTCTAGATTTCCGCGTTACTCGCGCACTCCGTAAAGAGAAACTTCTTTGCTTTTTCCTTTCACTGCGACCTCGCCGAGAAATACGGCTTTCGATTGAAACTCCTCGGAAAGCCTGTCGAAAATTTCGCGCGAAATCAGAATTGGATACGGATAGTCTTTTGTCAGCGATTCGATGCGGGAGGCTGTGTTGACGGCGTCGCCGATCACAGTGAACTCTTTGCGATTCTTGCTGCCGATCGAGCCCTGCAGGACTTCGCCGTGATGCAGACCGATGCCGGTGGAAAACGGCGGCAGGGACTCTTCCCACCATTTCCTGTTCATCAATTGAAGTTCCCTCTGCATTGCCAGAGACGCTTGCAGAGCCGCTTCGCAGGGATTCTCAAGCTCAAGCACGCCGCCGAAAACGGCCATAACCGCATCGCCGATAAATTTATCAATGACGCCGCCGTTCTCATTGATGCAGCGGACCATACAGTCCAGATACTCGTTCAGCTGGCGGACAGTGAGTTCCGGAGCCAGCCCTTCACTGATGCTTGAAAAGGAGCGGATGTCCGAGAATAGAATCACGACATTCTTTTTCTCTCCGGCGGCCTCTTCCGTCCGGGAAAGTATTTTTTCCTTTATCTCTTTTGAAACATACTGTCCGAAAACTCTGTCGATGGCCTGTTTTTCCTGCTCTTCGCGCAGAATATCGCCTGTCAGCTTTCGCATGTGCCGGGCCAGCACGGCCATGGCAATGCCGGAAAACAGCATCATCTGGCCCTTAAACATATAGATCGACGAACTTGTAAAATCCTGGAGCAGCATCGCGTCCGGATGCCGCATCTGATCCAGATAACCCCGGTCGATAAAAAACGCCGCCGAGTACTGAAGAGCCGCCAGAAGTCCGGCAAAGATCGACAGGCGGGCATTGAAAAAAAAGCCGGTCAGTACAATAAAAAAGAAATAAATGTAGGAAGCCGGACCGGAAATATACGTGGCGGCGCCGGAAGGCAGGAGAAAATGAGCCGCAATAAACAGGGTGGTCGGCATGGAGATGAAGAAAACTGTCACGATGTATCGATACATTCCCCGTATCATATCGCGCCACGCCAGTATATAAACAAAAACAGAAATGGTCGCTCCGCACAGGGCCCAGATCAAGGGAATTTCCATCAGGGAAATAAATCCAGTGATCTGCATCAGGTAAATAACGGCGCTGGCCGAATAACCCATGAGAGCGCAGAGGAAGGCGCCCCGGCGCATCGTGATATTGGTGCTGCGGGTGATGAGCTCCGAATGCTGGAGGAAAAAATTGGCGCTTTTATCCTGCATGACGTCTCAGGATGTCCCGGCAATAAAATATGTCGACCAAAAATAAAAGGATTGTAACGGCTCAGGCAATTTGACAGATTGGACTGAATGAACTCGATCGGCATGATGAGAGTCTGGAGCCAGGCGAGACACCTTCGATTTACCCTGCTGATCCTTGCAGCAGCGGTCTGCAGGCCCGCGCTGGCGCAGAGCCCCTCTCCGATTCGACTTTCGCCCGATTCTCCGGAATTCTTTCTGGGAAAATCAATGCAGATTCTGGAGGATCCGCGGGGAGAATTCTCTTACCCGAACCTGCCGGTACCCGGCTGGTCCGCCTCTCCCGGTGACAGTCCTTCTTATGGTTTCTCAAATTCCATTTACTGGGTTCGTTTTTCACTGCAGTGCCCCGCATCCGGATGCGCTGAATATCTGCTGGAAATGGGTTATCCAATGATCGACCAAGTGGAGCTCTTCGAGGGGACATCGGGCGCGCATAGAGTTCTGGGCGACCGGTTCCCCTTTTCTAACAGGCAGATTCACCATCGCAATGTAGTTTTTCCTGTGCGTCCATCTCCGGGATTGAATGAATACACCCTTCGCTTCCAGACAACGAGCTCGATGAATCTGCCGGTCAGACTCTGGACGCAGAGAATTTTTGCTGAGAAAACGGCCAGAGAAAATTTGGTGCTCGGAATATATTACGGCATCATGATCGTGATGCTTGTGTACAACCTGTTTCTTTACATGTCCGTGCGCGATCTGAGCTATCTTTACTATGTTGTGTTTCTGGCAGGATATATACTGTTTCAGGTGACGCTGAACGGTCTGGCTTTTGAATATTTCTGGCCGGACAGCATCTGGTGGGCCAACGCCTGCCTTCCGCTCTTTATCTTTTTCGGCACCGCAGGCAGTCTTCAGTTCAGCCGCTCGTATCTTAACACAGGCCGCACCGCGCCGGTGATCAACAGAATCATGATCGCTCTTCTGGTTCTGACGGCTCTGGGAGCGCCTGTTTCGCTTTTCTTAAAGTATTCCATAGCAATAAGGGCGGCGACTGGCATCGTCTTTCTGTGCGTTTTGACAATGATGGCGGCGGGTTACATCTGTCTGGCGCGCGGGTACCGGCCGGCGCGCTACTATTCCATCGCCTGGACGGTGCTGCTCGCCGGCGTCGCGATTTATGCGCTCAAGACATTTGCCGTTCTTCCTGAAAATTTTTTCACATCCTGGATCATCCAGATCGGTTCGGCGATGGAAGTGGTTCTGCTCTCGCTGGGTCTGGCCGACCGGATCAACATCCTCAAACATGAAAAAGAAATAATGCATATGGACATGCTGGATTCCAGACTGCGGATGCTGGAAGCCACATCACGGTTTGTGCCGGATCAATTTCTGGAATTTCTGGGCCGCGTCAGCATCCTGGATGTGCAGCGCGGTGATTCTGTGCAGAAGCACATGACGGTGCTTTTCGCGGATATACGGAAATTTACATCTCTTTCGGAGCAGCTGAGCTCGACGGATACATTCAAATTCTTGAACGCTTATCTGGAACGAATGGGCCCGCCGGTTCACAAGAATAACGGATTCATCGACAAGTTCATCGGCGACGCTATATTCGCTCTTTTTCCGGAATCGGGCGACGACGCCGTGCGCTGCGCCGTGCAGATGAAGCACGAACTGGAAAAATACAACCGTCACAGAAGGCAGTCCGGCTACCGGGAGATCGACACTGGATTCGGCCTCAACTCCGGCGAGCTGATGCTGGGCACCGTCGGCACGGCCGGAAGGCTGGACACCACGGTGATCGGAGACACGGTGAACCTGGCGGCCAGGCTGGAGAAGCTTACTAAATATTTTAGAGTGTCTATTATTTTAACGGATTTCTGTTATCGTCAGCTGAAGAATCCGGCCGGCTTCTTGTTCCGGGAGATCGATTCCGTTCGGGTGGCAGGCAAGGAAAAACCCGTCGTTCTGTATGAATGTTTTGACGCGGACCCGGAGCCGATCAAGGAGACGAAACTGAACAATCAGTCCACACTGCAGCTCGGCATGTTTCATTACAAAGCCGGCGATTTCCAGGAAGCGCTGCGGATTTTCTACGAATGCAAGAGCGCGGACGATCGCCTGCCTGATCTTTTACTGGATCCCCTTCCCGCTATTTACCAGGCGCGCTGCGAAAAACTGATCTCCGCGCCCCCGCAGAAATGGTCCGGCGTGTCGCGAATGCGGAGATGAAAATAATATAACAGGATGAACAGGATATTCAGGAAAAAGAAGATACCTTTCATCAAACATCCTGTCAATCCTGACCATCCTGTTGGTTTATGCGCTGGCCAGAAATTCTTCCACCGCCCCTGCGATGGTCGTATAAATGTGCCGGAACTTATCATCATCCTGTTCCAGCAGAGTCGTGCGGAATCCCGGAAGACGGCAGACAAAACTCGTCAGCGGAACAACGCAGACCTGTTTTGAACCCAGAAGATGATACACAAATTTCTTGTCCGTCTCCACGCCCGGCGGGCAGAGCGAATCAATGTACGCCGCAACTTCCGGATTTTCCATTTTCAGCTGCATCGCCGGTTTCAACGGCTGATCGAACACCACACTCAGGTAGAAGGCTCCGGACGGCGGGTTGACGACAACGCCCCGGCATTTTGAAAAAATCTCGGCGACCATGCGGCTTCTTTTTTCGAAAAATTCGTTTCGTTTCTTCTGCCAGTTCGGATACTCGGAGTGGCCCATAATCTGCGGAATCACCATCTGCGGCAGCGTCGTGGAACATACTTCCAGCATTTTCGCGTCCAGAATGGATTTTACATATTTCTGAAATACCGGACTCTTTTTCTGGTTGTACACCTCCATCCAGCCGCAGCGGCCGCCCGGCCAGGGGAACTCTTTGGAAATCCCCTTGAGAGAGATCGCCGGAACATCGCCGATCAGCTCCGCGATGGATGAGTGCTTCTCCTTCGAGAAAACCATGTTCATATAAATTTCATCCGCAAGTATGAAAAGATCGTACTCTCGAGCGATGTCGATCATCTCGCGCACGATATGATCCGGAAACACGGCGCCCGTGGGATTGTCCGGATTGATGATCATGATGCCGGCGATGCTGTCGTTGTAGCGGACCTTGTTGCGAAGCTCCTCCATATCCGGCATCCAGCCTTTTTCAGGCAGGAGCCGGTATGTGATGGGTGCGTAACCGGCATGCGCCGCCTCCGAGCTCGAGTGCGTTGGATAGGACGGAGACGGACCGATCACGCGAGCCTCACGGCGCAGAAGTCCGTAGACCTTATTCACTGCGTCGCCCAGACCGTTGAAAAAAACAATGTCGTCCGGATCGATCTGCGCGCCGCCCAGAGCGTTGACTTTATTTACCAGAAATTCACGAGTGGCCAGAAGTCCTCTTGTGGGACTGTACGCATAGCTGATGTCCTGACGCACAGCCGAGGCGATGATTTCTTTGATCCAGTCGGGAATTTTTTCTCCTTTCTGCACCGGGTCCCCGATGTTCTCCCAGAAGATCGGCTTGCCCGAAAGCACGCTGACCCGGTTGGCAATCTCGACAATCTGGCGGATTTCGTAGGTCAGCTCGGAAGCGCCGATGTGGACAATATTTGTGCGCATAATTTACCATTTTTTACCGGGGTTTCTAAGGGAAAATACTATTTTATGGAGTCGATAAACCATAAAAGAAGGAACCGCGGCGAAGCACTTGGTCGATGCTGAACTTCAGTGGACGAATCGAATCACAAGCTGATTCAGAATGGGATAGAGTACTCCCGCGGCCAGGAACACAGCCAGCAGCCATTTTGTCTGGTTTGAATTATCTTTGTGTATTCCGGAGATTTCCCTGTGCAATCCCGTAAAGCCGCGCTCCATTTCCGACCTCAGACCGCCGATCTCATCCTTCAACTCCGACCTCAGACCGCCGATCTCATCCTTCAACTCCGACCTCAGTACAGCAATATCGCCTTTCAATTCTGCCTTCATTTCCGTCATATCTATCCTGAGATCATTGATTTCACTCTTTAGCTCTGTTTTCATGCTGTTCATTTCATATCTTAACCTGGATGTCTCCTCAACAAGCCGCCGATCGAACTTATCCCCAACCACCTGCACCACATCTTCTTTATTGGCATACAGAGTCTCATTCAGAAAGTCAATGTATTCATCCGTGCCCTCCCGGCCCAGAAGCTCTTCCAGTTTGTGCGGGAATTTTGGTATATGCACAGCCATAAATTAAGTCCTCCGTATCTTTGTGTCAAACGCTTTCCTGCTTGAGGAGGGTATAAGATATGCCGATCGTTGTGCGGAATTTTGAAAAATTTTCAGAATTTTCAGAAAAAAGTTCACCGCGCAGATGCGGGAGATCTCTGAGGCACGGGCCCTTAAAACATATGCCCGATGCCGAATACAATCCGGCCCATTGAAATCCAGCCCTTGCGTGGATTCGCAAGAACATGCCTGCGGTCAAAGTACAATGAAGAATCGGTATGCACATCATAAAACGTGTATGCTGCCTCAAGAGACAGAACTGAAGTTTCAAACAACACGACTTCCGCGCCGACTCCCATGCCCAGATGGAACTCACGGAGCTCTGTCGATTTTGACGTTCCGAGCAGACCCCTGCCGGCCCCCGCCATTGCCCGGGCGAAAGGATGAATCATGCTGTCCCGCATCCAGCGGTATTTAATGTGACCGGTCACTTCATAAGAATTGGCCATTCGCACCCGGCCGGTTTCCTGATAGCTGACCTGATACATTCCGGGAAGAGCTATGTTGTATTGACTCGGATCGATGAATGTGGCCGGTATCTGAAGGCGGGCCAGAATATTTAAATACTGAAAGGATACACCCCAGGAAAAACCGCCGGATGTTTTTCTGTCGAACTGAAAACCGCGCTGCCAGGAACTCAGTTCAAACGCCGGTATCTGGTAGAGCGGAGCCGTACGGCGAATTGCCTCCGTCAGACCGGGCGAATACAGAAACTGAAGATTGATCGCAGCCGACATGTAGAGCAGCGTGTTGCCGGCCTGGGTAAGAATTGGTCCACTGGCTGTGATGGCCGGACCCAGCTGGATTGAAATTGTATTGCGCTTCTCGAGAGCTGCTTCCTGGGCAAAGAGCGCAGTCTTTCCTGTGAACACGATCATAAGAGTTGTCAGGAGAAATCGCACAACACATCGGGCCGGCCTGTGGTATTGTTTTTTCTTGGGGAGGATCGTAGCGGACACCGGGCGCAATATTCCGGGATGCGGAATTCCTGGCCACTCAATATACATGAGTCCAGACAAAAAAAAGGGGGAATTGCTTCCCCCCCGTTATGAAAGGAGTTACCCCCCATAACAATTACCAATCACCTTTCTGATATCGTCGATTTGGCCCGACCCCTTTACAGTGAACGAAATGATTTTTTTATAAAATCTGCCTTCAATAAGACATAATCAAGTAAGCAGTCTCCAGGCCCTTTCTCTCAAATTCATCAGCTCGCAGGGACGAAAATTCGTCTTGTAGTTCATCGTCCTGCAGCCTGCGATAAAATAGCCCGGATAGTAATAGTTGAGATTCCAGGCGCGGCAGAGTTCGATTTCAGCCAGAATCGAATAGGTCCCCGGACTGTATTTCGCATAGTCGGGATTGAAATAAAAATACACGGAAGACAGAGCTCCATCCAGCCTGTCGAGTATCCCGACACCGGCCAGTTTGCCTTCTGCATGCAGTTGAATTTCCATCGTGCTGCTGCCCAGACAGGAATCGACAAAAAATTCCCTGTAGGAAAGTTCTTCTTCGACCGGATCGAAGGAAGGTTTTTCCGTATGCTGGAATTTCAAATATCTATGATACAGGCCGCTTTTTTCCGGAGTGTAGGAAACCGGTTGGATGGACACCGAGAATATCCGGTCGCCCTTTTTCTTAATGCGGCGCTGGCTCGAACTCATCTGAAATTCCGCGGCAGGAACTCTTACAATCTGACAGTCTTTGCACAGACCGCAGTCGGGCCTGTACAGAAGCATGCCGTGACGTCTGTATCCGTAATCGATGAGAGTGCGGTATTTCAGTCCGACACCCGTGCCCTCCAGAAAGAGCAGATTCGAAAATCTTTCCGGCAGATACGCACAGGGCCCCGGCACATGCCCGATATAATGATATTTTTCCAACAGTTGCGCTTTCATTCCGGGTCAGAGCACAGAACTGGCTTTACCCGCCGGGAGCGCAAATATTTTTGACCCCATGAGCAGAGTTTTTAATTTTTCACCGGGTCCGGCCACAATGCCGGCATCTGTCCTTGAAATTGTAAGGGATGAACTTCTCGACTATCAGGGCAGCGGAATGTCCATAATGGAAATGTCGCACCGGGGCAAGGTATTCGACGCCGTGTACAAGGAGTCGATCGACAGGCTGCGCAAACTGGCCTCCATCCCTGAAAAATTTGACATCCTCTACATGACCGGCGGCGCGTCGACCCAGTTCGCCCTGATACCGCTGAATTTTTCCGGGAAAGGCAGGACGGCGGGATATGTGAATACCGGGACCTGGTCGGAGAAAGCTGTCGAGCAGGCAAAACTGCAGGGCGTGGATGTTTTCATGGCCGCCAGCTCGCAGTCGGAGAAGCACAATCACATACCGGCCGTGATTGAAAAGAAAGCCGGACTGGACTATCTTCACATCACATCGAACAACACAATATACGGCACGCAGTACCATACTCTGCCGGATCCGGGCGATACTAAACTTGTCATCGACATGAGCTCGGATTTTCTTTCGCGTCCCATTGACTGGAAGCACATTGGAATGGCGTATGCCGGCACCCAGAAAAATGCGGGACCTTCCGGACTGACCGTGGTGGTGATCGACCGCGAATACTATTCGCGCGAGAAATCGGACACCCCGACGATGTTCCGCTACAGCACATATGGCAAAAATGAAAGCATGTACAACACTCCGCCGACTTTTCAGATCTATGTTTTCAACCTGATAATGAAGTGGATCGAAAGCACGGGCGGCTTGACGGGCATGGATAAAGTCAATCAGGAAAAGGCGAAGTACATTTACGACGCCATCGACGCTTCGCCGAACGCCTACATCGGCCATTCAAAAAAAGAATCCCGCTCTCTGATGAACATCACTTTCAATTTGACGGACAAATCGAAGGAAGACGAATTCCAGAAGGGCGCGCAGAATCTGAAGCTGTCCGGGCTGAAAGGGCATCGGTCCGTAGGTGGATTTCGCGCATCTGTTTACAATGCGATGCCGGTTGAAGGCTGCAAAATACTCGCGCAGTACATGAATGAGTTCGGGGAAGCAATATAGCGGGTTCAACTATGTGGCTCCGACTGGGTGACAACGAAATCATCAATATGAATCTGGTGGTCTCCATCAAGAAGGGGCTGAAGAATTCCATAGAAATCAGCTTTCAGGGCATGGCGCATGCGAAAGTCCTGCCCTTTCAGGCGAAGGAAGAAAGAGACGCCGCTTTTGAAAAACTTGTGGAGAACCTCGTGAAGATGCGCCTGGCGATGGAGTAGTTCCTCAATAAAACTTCACAAGACTCTCAAAACTTTCCCGCGGCGTATGGTACCGGTTCACCGGCGAATCGGCCAGCGGATAACCCAGACTCAGGCCGCAGATGAGGCGGTCTTCCTCCGGCAGTCCAAGATCTGCGCGAACCACTTCCGGAAATGACGAAAGCGACGCCTGGGCGCAGCTGGACATTCCTCTCTCGCGGGCAAGCAGCATAAGCGTCGACAGATAGCAGCCAATGTCAATTCCCACATAAAAATTCAGTTCGCACCGCGTCGTGATAAAAAGCGCGACCGGCGCGTCAAAAAATTCAAAATTTCGGACCATAAAATTGTCACGGGCCTCTTTATCTTTTCTATCGATCCCGGCGATTCCGTACAGCTTCATGCCCAGGTCGAACATGCGCTTTTTGATATTAGAAGGGAAGCCGGCAGCCCAGGCCGTGTCCGGCGCCGGGTCCTGCGACCTGGCCAGACTGACAAGTTTCGCTGAAAGGGATGCTTTTTTTTCTCCGGTCACAACATGAATATTCCAGGGCTGGGAATTCTTCCAGCTGGGAGAGCGCAATGAATCGTCAATAAGCTCTCTTAGCTCATTTATCTCCACGGGACGCGAATCAAATTCGCGCACGCTGTGTCTGGTACGCACGGCCTCGCTAACGGAAGCGGCCTTTCCGGCAATGTCGATGAATTCAAGATCGTCGCTTTTTTGCATGCTCAGTCTCCTTATTATTCTTAGATAAACCAATCACCTGTCAGCGAGTCGCGGCCCTTGCCGAAGCGGAGACAGGATGTCGAAGCGGTCAGCGCGCTCGGACACGGATGTTTGCGTGCGATGACCGGCAAGGGTCGCGACGAGCCTAATAGGGCTCGTCGACCAGGCCGAAAAAGTTTGCCAGTTGGTTGCGGGCGTCGAAGTAGCCCTCCTGAATCAGCTGATCCGCCTGCCGCGAAGTAAAATTCAGAATTGATTTGAATCCCAGCATTCTCTCCGGGGCCACCGTTGCTATTCGCGCATCGCCCAGAGTCAGAGTCCGCCGCATCAGGTTCTTCAACATTCCCTGGCCGGAGCGGACTTTCTGCTCAAATGCCAGATGCGACATGAAGGCCTCATACGAGCCGATCAGAGAAAGTTCGAAAACCCTCTCCAGGGCCTGCTGTTTGGTGATGGGAAGCGACATCCGAAGCCCTCCAACCGGCGAAAGAAGAATAACGATCACCTCCTCCACTCGCCGTTCCAGAGCCGGCAGAAGAGGCGTGTTGGCCATGATGCCTCCGTCCCAGTGCGGCTCTCCGTCAACATACTGCCAGGGGAAAAGAACCGGAATCGCGCTGGACGCCATGACATGCTCAATATCTATAATATCTTTATTAAAAAACTTTAGCTGTGACGTGAGAATGTTGATGGCCGTGATGATGATTTCCATTTTGCTCTTTCGCAGAACGGGGATGTCCAGTCTTTCCAGCAGAAGCTGCTTCAGAGGTTCCGTATCCATCACCGGCGTGAATCCGCGGCGGGTAAAAAAATTCACAATCTGTTTCCAGATCGAAATGCGGTACACCCGGCCGTGTTCGATCGTGCGCCAGAGCTGTATCATTTCCTGAAGATCCAGCCCGCATCCGAGGGCCGTTGCATTGACCGCGCCGACTGAAGTGCCGCAGATCAGATCCGGCTTCCAGTTCATTTCCAGCAGGTATTTCCAGACGCCGACCTGGTAGGCTCCGCGGGCGCCGCCACCGGAGAGTATCAGAGCGCGCTTAATTTTTTTTACGGGTTTATCGGGAAGGCCCATTGTGAATGTCCTGGCTTTTTTCTTTTATGGTTTTACTCTGATGCTCCGCGGTGATGAAAGCGCGAGGATCCACCCGGAACGTGGCAAAAATTATATACGGACCAGATTTGATTACGTACATATAGGGCGTGATTCGCAGATACGGCAGCTCTTTCATTATCCCCCGCACAAAGGGCGAATTTGGATCCACGGGGCCGTAAAGAAGCGTCTTTGGGTCCAGACCGCGGACATGCGCCGGACCTTCGTATGGATCCTCACGGGGCACAAGTTTTTTTACTACACGCGCAAGATTGTTCAGCAGAGTCTCGTTCCTGAGCACACGCTCATCGGGCATGCTGTCCAGGTATTTGTTATAAAATTCCCTGTCAAGCTGCGGCGCTTGCTGCTGCTGAGCATGGATATCCGGGCGGCCCGCAGCACCGGCGAGCAGCAGCGCTGCCGCTCCGAATAATTTCAGTAAACGCGGCAAATCGTTTCTCTATTTACAGACATCCATATTGCAGGTAAGAGTCCGGACCAGGGCGCCGTTCTGGAATTCTTTCCAGATCCGCATTTTCTTGCCCATCATGTAATCGCCCTCCTCTCTGAGAGATCCGGCGGCATCGTAAATTTTCCAGTGGCCGTTTCGCATGTCCATGTTGTAATCGCCTTCCATCGTTTTCTGTCCGCTCTGCGAATACTGGATCCAGGCTCCGTGTTTCTTGTTGAAATTGTAGGTTCCTTCGCCGGATTTCTGTCCGTTAGGGTAGTACTCCACCCAGGCTCCCATTTTTTTTATATCCGCCGGAGCAAGATTGTCCGGATCTTTGCCGGCGATCGTGAGCGAATCCGTGTCGACATGATAATTAACGAGCAGGTTCGACACGCCGCCCTTCCCCGTCAGAACTCCGTTTATGTACAGCTCGGCGCTCGTGGCCGCAAAATCATTGTTGGCGAAACTGAATTTTGAAATCAGCATACCGTTTTTTTTGTAAAAAGTCCACATGCCGACTCTATTCGGACCGCGCGGGCCTTCCGCGAGTTTTTCTCCGGTGCGATAGTATTCCACCCAGTTGCCTCCGCGTCTGCCCGTCTTTGGATCGTACGATCCCTGCGCGGCGGTTTTTCCATCCGGGAAATATATTGTCCAGGCGCCGGTTCGTTTTCCGCAGGCGGCAGGCCCGTCGGCCGGAGGCGACTTCAAACATTCCTGATCGCCGAAGTACGAACCCTCAGCCATTTTCTGTCCGTTGGGATGGAAGTGGACAGCGGGACCGTCTTTCAAATCTTCTTTATAGGTTCCCTGATAGCTGACGTACCACTGCTTGTTGCTTTCATCCATCGAACATTCTTTCCACTGTCCTTCTTTCTTTCCTTCTTTATATTCGCCTTCGTTTATGCAGTTCGAATCCTTTGCCAGGCGCATCTGCCAGAGTCCGGTTTTTTTCCCGTCAGCATTCTGGCCTTTTTCTCTCCATTCTCTGGAACCGGAAAAATAACTGATCTCCGGCCCTTCTTTTTTGCCGTCCACCCACATGGTCGATTTGACAAGATCGCCCGTCTCGCTGAAGGTTTTCCATTCTCCCACTTTTTTGCCGAGTCTGTATTCACCGCGGGAAGCGGCTTTTGTTGTGCCCTTGTAATAATCTTCCCAGATTCCGTTTCTTTTCAAAGCGACAATCTGTTTCTCATCTCTGGATCTCATATCCGAACAGTCCACTTTCTCCGGCAGCTGAACCGGACCCTTCTCTATCACGAATTTTTCCTTTCTGTCTGTATGAATGCGAACAGCCTGCCCGCCGGTGCATTCCATCGAAAAAATGACGGCCCCCAGCTGTTCATTACTTTCCTCCTCAGTTGTCTGGGCGGAAGAGCAGAATATCGCGCCTGCGAGCGCCGGTATCAATATACTATATATAATAATTTTTTTTACTGTTTTCATGCAAACGGCTCCCAATTTTCCTTTATGTAAAGTATCCGTCGGAGCGTACAGCCCTGTCAACGAAAAAAGTCAGGCCTGGCGGTATCCGTCAGGCCTGTATATTCATAACTTCCCCTCCGCCGCGCGGTATATATTTTTCTCGACGCAATGCAGCGAGGTTATTAACATCGACCTGTGCTCTGTTGATTAAAACCCATGCGCAGCCCTCGCCCGCTAAAATCTCTGTTTCCCGGCGGCTCCAAAACCCCGGAGGAACAAAAAATCCAGGCCCTGAACCGCATTGCCGGCGCGGAACTTGACCTGAATCTGAAGGGTGCAGATCTGCTCTTCCACTTTATCGCGCAACCGGATATGCAGCATCTGGAGAGCGCCTGGTATCTGACAGAGTCAATGTCCGGCGCAGGCGGCGGCGAACTGCTTCTTGCAAGATCGTTTCTTTACAATCAACTTTCCGTTCTGTTGAACAATCCGGGTCTGCACCGGCTCGCCAGAATACTCCTGCACCGAGCCTTCGCGGGGCGCTCCGCTGACGCAGTCCTGCACCGCTTTGAGAAGCTGATTTTAGTTCTGCCGCAATATCTCTATCGGGCCCGTAGTGAGCCGACGCGCTTCAAACATCCGCTCTTTGATTATGCCTGGAGTCAGATCCTTTTTCCTGTGATGGAATACTGCCTTCGTATAAACAAAATGGATTTTGTCGACCGCCTGTACGGCTGGTCGCAGTTCTACTATCACCGAGTGGAACACATCACACCCAGGAAGCGCCACAGCATTGAGAATCAGTATTCGCAGATATGGAGGGCGATGCATTCGCGAGATTTTTCCGCGCCCGCCCGGATTCCTGTAAAGAATCTGCTCGACGGACTTGAATATGATTTCAGTAAATTCGATCCGGATGCGCGCCTGACCGGCCAGAAAAGCTCGCACAGGTTTCACGTCGAATCTTTCCGCTCGATTACGGATATCCTCGATAAATTCAAACATGATTTTCCGGAAGCGAAAGTGGAAAAAAGAAGCGTCAATGACGAACTCTGCATTGTAATCGAAAAAAATGACGGCCAGACGATTCAGCTGCCCGTGCGGTCTTCGCATACGGGCGGATATTTTCTGATCGAAATTCCCGAACACGATCCGAAACAGGAAAACAGAGGTATTTTTAACTCGATAAAAGAAACGATCCGGAACCTCCTGGGAGACGATGAATGATTGACGCTGCTTTTCCGGGATGCGTCAATGCGCTGAACGAGCCGGCCGAAATCCGATTGTGAAATAAAAGCGGGACGGATCCTCAAAGCCGCGGTATGAGGCGCGCAGGATGGCCCTGGTAAAACTGAAATTGTCACTGTGAGAGCCGCCTCGCAGGATGCGGGTTGATCCCTGCTCCGGCCCGCGCGGGTCCGTCATCGCATTCGACGGATATTCGCCGTATCTGTCCCATACCCATTCCAGAACATTGCCGCTCATGTCAAAAAGCCCCAGGCCGTTGGGCCGTTTTTGACCGACAGGATGCGTCGAACTGCCGGAATTTTCATCATGCCAGGCGCATTCATCAACCTGCGATTCGCTGCCGGCGCCTGCATATTTTTCTAATTTTCCGCCGCTGCGCGCGGCATACTCCCATTCAGCTTCCGTCGGCAGTCTGTACCCGTCCGCGTTCCAGTTCGCACTAACGCTGACTCTCGATATCGTGTAAACAGGCGTCAATCCCTCTTTTTTGCTCCGCCAGTTGCAGTAATGAACAGCGTCAAACCAGCTCACGCAGATCACCGGATGGTCGTCCTGCTGGCGGATTCCCTGGCAGTCGCGCCAGGTGTTTTCGTCATCGGCCGATTCCGCGGTTGTCGCGTAACCGCTCTCTTCGACAAATATTCTGAATTCGCCCTTTGTGAGTTCTGTCCGGCCCAGATAAAAACTTTTCAGCGTTACGGAATGGACCGGTCGTTCGCTCGAGTAACCGTCGCCAAAATTGTCGCCCATTGGAAATCTTCCGCCGGCGATGAAAATCATACTCTCCAGGGGCGCTTCCGGTTTCTGCGCGGTGAGCCGGTCGGCGAAACAGACCATTGAAATAACAATGACTGCAGAGATGACAACAATCTCTTTTATCGTGCAGTATACTGACGGATTTCTGTCAGGGAACAAAGCGCGGCACCTGTGGTATATGGTCGAAGTGTGTATCCCGGGAACAGAGCAGCAGATCATATTGAATTACCAGGGCTGCAATCCAGAGATCATTGATGGGAATCGGCGTCCCCTGCTTCCTCAGCTGGTGATAAATCCGGGCATAATGATGAGTGGTCTGCTCGTCCGCGAATAAGATTTCCACTCTGTCCGATCCAAGAAAACGCTGCAAAATCTTTTCATTCTGTGCGCCCTTTGTGCCGCTGCGGAATCCCGCGCGCAATTCTGCAAGAGCAATGAAGGATATATAAATATGCGATGATCTCTGAATCAGAGTCAGCGCGCCCGGCTCATTTTTCGCAAGCGCCGTATACATATTTGTATCGAGGCAAATTTTCACAGCCATGCCTCAGCATCGATCATCCTCTGATCGGCCAGAGCTTTATCGCATTTTGGGTCGCTGTGCCATGTTCCGGCCAACCAGTCAAGATCATGAAATGCAGGCTGTTCACCATCGGCGCCGGTTGCCGTGGCCAGGCACTGAATCAGAACATCGTTCAAACTCCGGCCTTCTTTCTGCGCCCGGCGGCGAATAATCTGATCTATCTGAGGCGGAACCGATCTGACCGTATACTGGATATGCCTGCGCTTCATGCCTGCAATGCAGGCATACTATGCAGGCATGTCAAGAAAATATTAATTTTCCACAAACAAATATCTGTATTTTTAAGACTGGCCCTGTGGCCTCTGTCTCGGCGCTTTTTCTTACAGTCCCCAGTAGTGGCGCATGACCAGAACCAGCATCGGCGGGTAGCAGTCCAGAGCCATGTGCGAGCCGTCCACGAACGTATTGCAGTAGAAATCTGGTCTGTCTCTGAGGTCCATGTACGCCGAGTCATAGGGCTGCATGACTGTTTTGAGTCGCTCGTCCCATTTGATGAGTTTGGGACCGAGATCCGCATCCTGGCTCAGCAGTTTCTCCATGGGTCTTGAGACCGGGGGCCGGATCAGAAGCATGCGTATTCTTTTCTCCTGAGCGTTCTTCATCATCATCTTCAAGAACTCGAACTGCCGGTCGGAGATTTTATAATTTCCGTACAGCCAGCGCATCGTCATGAGCGATGTGCCCTCGATTTTCGGAAAATCGCGTTCGTACCAGTTCTCGCGGGGTATGATGGACAGCCCGCTGCCGCGGTTCTTTCTCTGGTATTCGTCCAGAGTGCGAAAAGCGATCAGGAACCGGTCGTTGTCGTTTTTCAGCCTGGAATTGATGCTCTGCAGATCCGGAGGGTATTTAAATCCCGCGAAGAGGTTCCGCGCGAAAAAGTAAGATATTTCCTCATTTGTAAAAAGACGGAAATGCTGCAGAACAAATCGAAAATCGAAGCTGAACGCCAGATTGGAACGCACGAAAGCGTTGGATCCTTCATTGTACTGAAACGGATCCGTTTCCAGGAGAACAAAATCGGGCACAATGCCCCGGTCCAGAATTCTTTCAAGAATAAAAGCATAGTACGCGGGCGCGGTAACGGGCGCGCTGAAATTGAACAGCTCCCATTCCGGATAGCTTCGCGCGAATTGCGGATAGTTGAAATAGAGCATCCGGGAGCTGCCCAGCACGATCAGTATCTTTTTTTTCACGCCCGGGGCAGGCGTGGCCTGAATTTTTTTGTATGTCTCTTCCAGCTGATCGAGAAGCTCGGCTTTGTAGTCAAAATACAGGTAGGTGGCATCACCCTGAGTCAGCTCTTTCATGCGGGGAAGCAGGCAGCTTTTTTCCGCAACGAAATACACGAGAAACAATGCCAGCGGGAAAAGGACGATTTTCTTTTTCAAGGTTCAAACCCTCTGTTTGCGGAGTCGGCCCGGGGGGGCGCGAACTCAAGAATTTTTGGCATCACATCACGGAAAAAATCCCTGTTCAACCTCTCCGATCCCAGGCATTCATAATGTACCTGTTCGATAAAAAGATCCCTTGGATAGTACGGCTGCGAGAATCGAATCATGCGGGCGCCCGGATATCGCGCAAGCATCTTTACAACCGCCGGAAAATATTCGCGGTGATATTTCGTATCTCTGTAAGCATCGATGGAAGGCATATCGGTCATAATGAATCTGATGCCAAGGGAAGTTGTTTCTTTCACCAGGTCCTCGAGAGGGTCAAGAACAGACGTTGCCCCATCCAGCGCCTGTTTCTGCATTTCAATCTGGCTGTCACGGAGCGAAAAGTGATAATATCTTTGAGAAGGCGTGAGGCGGTTACCCAGATTGATCTGCCCGTATCTCTCGCGCATATCCCTTTCAATATTCTTATTGTCCTCAATTCGCGGGATATCAATGTAGCATCTTTCCTGCTGTAATCCGGCACAACTGCGGCATTCGGAAGGCAGGGGATGGTCACCCAGGTATTCCAATTTGAATCCAAATGTATAGTGCACCAGGGCGTCACGAAACTTGTACGAATGCACAGTCAGAGGAATCGCTTCCCGCAAAATGAAAACACGCTCAGCTCCGGTAAGCTGCTCGCTCAATTCTCCGATGTCGAAAAGATGCAGATAACGGTGTGAAAATACATCCCAGATCATTTCGCCGGTGATATGCGACGGTGTTTCCCGGCCACCGACCGGACGCAGGAGTCTGGTGAGCCTTCTGTCGAACCGATTCCATAAAAAGCGGCCAAGGCTGTCATCGAATGAATCGGAGTATATCATCTGTGGATCGTGGTAGGCGTGACTCCAGGATTTCTGAAATATCGCCGGATCGCCTGCAAAAATCAAGGCCGAAGGTTTCCGTGTCCTGTTGCGAAGATACTTTCTCAGGTAATACTTAAAATACCGCTGTCCCATCGCCGGAAGGCTGAAATTGTACATGCTGTACGGCTCGCCGGGCGTCGGTGCGTGGCCCATCAGGCTCATGCTGCGGGAATCTCCGAATACTATGTAATCAAACTCCGGCGCGGAACTTTCTGCAAGATTCTTGCGGTGGTTCGTCATAAAGACTCCGGCGCCCGATGCGTATTCCATCGGCAGAAATCGCACGGTGATCTCCAGCGCCGCGAAAACCAGCGCCGTGATGATGAGCGCCGGGTACTTAAAACGCGAAATAAATGACATCTTTGCCGAACACTCCCAGAGTTAAGATCATGAAAAACATGGCCGAATACACAAGAACCCGCTGATACAGCGGTCTGTCGAAAATCCAGAATGTGTTCTTCGTGCGGTAGGCCGCTGTGTCCAGAAGAAACAGAAGCGCGATTTTCTTTACAATTTCCACAGTGTACTGTCCGGCGGCGGGCACGCCGTTCACCGGATCCGTCATGTTCCAGGGAAAAGTAAAAAGACTTTTCAACAGAGCGATCGAATGATCCAGATCGTACGCGCGAAAGAATATGGCCGTGATGCCGAACGTCGTCCAGGTTCCTGCCATTTTTAACAGATTCGCAGTCGCTTTCCAGAATGGAGGGGCTGTCTCCGGCAGACGCGGCAGATACGGCTGCAGAATTCCGTACATCACGATCCAGATGCCGCAGAAACCGCCCCATATCAGAAAAGTCCAGCTGGCTCCGTGCCAGAGAC
The DNA here is from genome assembly GCA_009885105.1 of Spirochaetia bacterium. GTDB lineage: Bacteria > Spirochaetota > Leptospiria > Leptospirales > Leptonemataceae > VFLI01. The sequence continues at coordinate 37,246 of VFLI01000053.1, forward strand.
CCATCAGCACAAAAGCCAGGAAAAGATTTTTGTGTTTGTGAAAAACGCCTAACTGACTTCCGCCCAGAGGAATGTAAATGTAGTCCGTGACCCACCGGTTCAGAGAAATATGCCATCGCCTCCAGAGATCGACGGGATTCTGCGAAAACTGCGGCGTGTTGAAATTCGTCATCATGCGAAAGCCCATCATGCTCGCCGCGCCCAGAGCGATGCTGGAATATCCCGCGAAATCGCCGTAGATCTGAAGAGAGAACGCCAGCGAAGACGCAAAAACCTGAAATCCGCCGTGCCCGGATGCCGACATGGGGCTGGTAAGATACAGACCCTTGCCCGGCAGATACACCTGTGCAACGATGGGAGCCAGATTGTCCGCCACGTACACTTTCATAAAAAACCCGATCAGGATCAGCCAGGCGCCGTTTCGCATATCGTCCCAGCGAAATTCGCGGCGGTTCTTCATCTGCGGCATAAGTTCTTTTGCGCGATTGATGGGTCCGGCCACCAGCTGCGGAAAAAAACTCACAAACAGCGCGTAATCGAGGAAATTTCTTTCCGCTCTGATTGTGCGCCGGTACACGTCGATCGTGTAGGCCATGCTCTGGAATGTGTAGAAACTGATTCCCACCGGCAGAATCGCATTCAGGAAGAGCGAATGTCCGCCGTCGGGAAATGCGCCCGGCGAAAATGAATTGGCCATGGACGCAAAGCTTCCGATGAAAAAATCATAATACTTGAATATACCCAGAAGAATCAGATTCAGAACAACGGAAATAGTGATCAGAACTTTTCTGCGGGTCTGTGACTGCAGACTGTCAAGCCCGATACCCACGGCATAGTCCACAACCGTCGAAAGCAGAATCAAACCCAGATAGGCCCAGTCCCAGTAGCCGTAAAAAAAATACGATGCAAGAAGCAGCATCCTGTTCTGGTACAGACGGCTCCCGGCAAAACCCTGGAGGCCCCAGTACAGACTCAGGACTATTATAAAGAAGAAAATAAAGACTGCGGAATTGAAAACCATACAGCTCAGGCCACTAAATCAGGGCTGTAACAGGAAGAAAAGATGAAATTTACGGCATTCCCCTCACTCTGAACCGAAAAGAAGCTGCTCCCCGGTGTCTTCTGTGGGCGTTGCCTCATGAAAATCGGTCGGCACCGGCTGACGCGCCGCCTTCCGAGCCCGGACGAAGCGCTCTGTTCTCCAGAATTTCCGTATACCTTCGCCAGCGTTCAGCGGCTTTAGAATCGCCCTGATGCATTTCAAAATAGCAGGTCTCGGCTCCGGCGGGAATCGTGCATTTGAACATCACGTCCCAGCGGCCCGTGCGGCCCTGCGACAGCAGAAATTCCATGGCCGCGTCGATCATGCCCTGAACAAAATATCTCTGCACGCGGCAGTCGAACGCTCCATAATGATCCTGGTGCGGACACCAGTCGATATGAAAATTCACGCTGCTCTCACCGGCAATGTTCGGCGATTCCAGCGAAGCATATACGATGCGATTGATGATCGTGGCGCGGATGTTTGAGACCTTTTCCGTGCCGGAGCAGAGTTGCCACGAAATTTCACGAAATCGCACGAAAAAAAGAAATACGAGAATTCATCAGTTCGTTCTTATTTCTCTCTATCCATTTCGTGTTTTTCGTGTCCTTTCGTGGCGAATTTCCCCGTCACCTGTCCTTGATAAAGGCCAGTCTCATATCGTTGGGCGAGATCTGCCTGCTGCTGATATCCACTACCGCCGTTTTTCCGGCGCCGGACAGCCGCATCTTGAATCCGTCGGTTTCCAGGAAACTGCTCATCGCCGCATAGCTTCCGTTGATGCTTTTTGGCGCGGCCGATCCCATCTTCAGAGAACAGGCGAAATTTGCGCCGGTCGCCTGAATACTCAGAACATATTCGACAGGCGCCGTATTGCCGTCCCATTCTATCGCCTTCCAGTTTCCGACAAATCGATCGATGCCCGCCGCGGCCATGACTCTGTGGTTCACGCGCTGGCGCGGTACATTGATAAACGCCGACACCACATTGGAATTCGGCGATTCGCCCAGCTCTGATTTCGAACGTACGGCGTACAGAAACAGATCGCCGGGATTTCCGGGAAACGCTTCCTGATAGGTGAACGCCCCGGTGACGTTTTTCACAAAGCGAAATTCCCGGTCGGTTTCTTTCTTGCGAAAGATGTAGTACTCTGTTGCCTCTTTCACCGCGCTCCAACGAAGAGTAACGATCTTTTTGGCATTGTCGACTGTGCGGGTCAGTCCCGAAGGCGCAGGCGGGGTGACGCCTCTCTGCGCGCTTGGATTTGTGCGCCCGACAGCCGGCTCTCCGTATTCACCGTAACCGGCTGCATTTTCAGCCAGAACAAAATAGGCGAACTCAGAACCGGATTTTACCTCCGGGGACTGATCCGTGTACTCTGTTCCGGTGCTCTCAAAAGGATCATCGCTCATTTCTTCAGATTCCACATTGTATCGGTATACATAGTATTTTGTCGCCGTGGGCACGCTCTGCCATTTAATCACGATTTTATCTTTGTACTGCCCATCCGAAGCCTCAACTCCCTGCACGGCCGCCGGCGGTGTGTTCTGTCCGCCGACCATTGCTTCCGCCGCATCGCTCCAGGGACCGCTGCCGGTTCTGTTGACGCCGCGAACTCTGTAACGGTTGGGGCCGTCGGTGACAGGCCGGGCATCCTCGTAGGAATCTCCGGAGACAGTCTGAGCGAGCACAGCCCACTGACGCCGCGCTGAATCATATCGCGCCACCGTATAGCTTGATGCATTACCGGCCGGACTCCAGGTGAGGTCCACCTTCCCGTCCGATCCCTGTCCGGCCTCCAGACCCACGACCTGCCCCGGCACCGAATTCTGAACCTGGGCTTTCGCAAATCCTTCCGCCACAGGAGATTCTTCCGGATTCGATCTGCCGCTGTCTCCGACTGCCACGATTCTGTACTGATAGGAGACATCCGGCTGAACGGCCGTATCCGTGTAGGTTTTTTCATCCGAGTTGCCCACATCTTCGTATTCGTCTTCGCCTGGATTGGCGCGCTGTATTTCATAGGTCACGGCATTTTCGACATCGCTCCAGCTGACGACAACTCTGTCCGCGTACGTGCCCCGTGTTGCGGCGACAGTCTTCGGAGAATCGATATCCGTAATTTCAACGGGATCTTCTACAATTGCAGGTTCATTAGGTTCATCGGGTTCATCGTTCGGGCCGGGTCCTGGACCTGGACTGGGTCCTGGACCTGGAGTCGGCTCGGGTTCGTCCGGTTCATTGTTGGGCCCTGGCTGCGGCGCTCCGCCCTGGCCGATCAGAGTGTAAGCCTCATCGGCGCCCTGCGACATGAAATCGTACGCGATCCAGCCGTACCCGTTTGTGCCCCAGTCTGTGTCCCAGGAATTGAACAGCCTGAAAGCTCCGCGCATGCCCTGTGCCGAAGTTTTGCCGTCATCATAACCAACGACAGTTATCGCATGCCCTCCGCGGAAGGGGCCCTCGAAATGATCGTACACTGCAGAACCCAGCTGATAAAAATTATCATACACTTTCACGCCGATCAGTATCGGACTTCCGGAGGCCAGCACGGCCTTCAGCGCGTCGGGATTTGTATAGTCGAGCTGCTCAAATCTTTCCATGCGGAATTCGCCGGCCTTTCGCTTCATCTCCGCCGTCGGCTGCGCTCGAAAATCCGATTCCGCGTACGGCATATACTTCCAGGGCAGAGCGCCGACTTTTACGAGAAGATCCAGCGCGTCTGTTGGATACGACCCGTCGTCGCTGCCGCCGTTGATCTGATTGTACGTGAAGGCAGGAGTGAAAACCTTCTCTCCGGCGCCGCCACTCCAGGGAGAATCGTAGCCCCAGTTCCGCCGGGCGTTTTCATGAAAAGAACGAATCGCATAGGTGGAGGACCAGCCCACACAGCTCCCCTGCCGACCCTGGTTTCCGATAGGCGGCATCTTTGGCGACAGGTCGACGCTTGAGGGCAGACCGCGGTGCCGTATAAAATTTGCGCTGGACTGGGGCACAGCAGCGAGCCTGTCCGCCGGAGTCGGCTGGTAACCGCAGTGGAATTTTCCGCTGCGGCAGGCTGCAGGCTGGACCTTTGCGGGATTGAACCCTCTCTGTGTGAAAATCGGTACAACCGCCACAAGCGCCGAAAGCAGCAAAAGACTGCCGGCGATTCTCAATCCATCGTTATTTTTATATATTTTACTTAGTTTCATGCGCCGCTCCACTCAGCTCTGCTGTGATTCGCAAAAAGCTGATCTGACTGATTGTTAGACGAACTCGACCACACCATTTGTTTGAACCGTTGAAAAAATCGACAACATTTTTTACCGGTAAATATCCTCGCCTATGGCCGATTTTAGGGCATTTTTTCCCCACTCCGGCGGTTCGGCGCTTATGACATACCTGGACCGGGGTCTTTCGCTGTGCGTGAAATTTGTCACAAACAGAATCGTTGCCAGAAAAAGGTACAGGAGGCGAAGAAGCGCCCGTCCGGTCGTCTGCATCCAGGCCGGAATCACGCTGCGCAGAGTCAGATAGGAGAGCAGCCAGAGGGCGATGGATGAGGAGAGCCAGTATTCAGAAATATAGCCGGCCCACCATCCGAAAAAAATCAGAGAAGGCGGCAGCCAGCATGCGAACAAAACAAGTTCGACCCGGCTGGTGTGCCACAGAGTCCGCAGGCGAAAAAAAGACAGAGCGATGACTGCCAGAAAAAATGCCGGCAACATATTGAAAGCGAACGAGCCCGGAGACAGAAAATCGCTGAAATTGACACGAAAATGATCGATTCTGCTTCCGATAACGAGAAAAGCTTCCCCGAATCCGTGCCAGGTCCAGAGAACCCTCTGCGACAGAGTGGCCGGCAGACCCCAGCTGTCGGACAGAATGTACATCAGCATCCAGCGCGTGAAGCTGCGCGGCTCCTGAGAGGACAATTCCCGGCCCAGAACAACCAGACCGATGTAAAGGTACGCCGCGACAACGACACCGCCGACCACCAGGACATAACCGGACACAATGAGCATTTCGCGGCCGAACCATCGCCCGCTCCTGGGAGCGCGGACCCGGGAAGCCGGAGGGAATTTCGCAGCAGATCTTTTTCGCATGCCGCTTCCCAGAAGAAGAGCGGCCGGCACGAAGGTCATGAACAGAACATTTGCCTGATGGAAATAAATGCTCCAGACCTGAACGACTGCCGCGGAGGCCAGCAGGGGCAGGGAAAATCCCTTCTCTGCCGCATAGACGCACAGAAGGAAGAGCAGAGCAATGAGCAGCGCCGGCGGAAGCGCCGTGTCGTTGTGCTGGGAAAAAAACCAGAACGATTCCGTAAAGGCGACGCAGGCCGCGACACAGATACCCGTCCAGAAATCCCGGTAAATCCGCGCAAATAAAATTACAAAGAGAACCAGAAACAACGCGCCCGATGCCAGCATGCGGAGACGCAGAGAAAACATCGGAGGAGAATCCGGACGAAAATACGAAAGTATCTTCATATAAAGAAGACCCGTCGACTCAAAAGCCAGATGGTGCGGATTGTAGAGAACCGCCTTCCACTGGCCCAGGGAAATATTGTGCAGGTATGTTATCGAATCCCAGTCAAACGTGCGCGAGATAAAACGAATGTTGAAAAGAACGAGCGCCAGGGCCAGAAGGGCCGCTGTCAGGATTCTGTACTTCACAGCAGCCTGTAAACCACCAGTGAATTGTCGCCGATCCAGCGGGAAAAATACGGCGATGAAACGCTTTCATCCGGGAAATGGAAATAAATCTTTTCCATCGCAAAGATTCTTCTTAAAAATCCGGACCGCAGTTCGATCCGGCAGTCCTGCCGGGATTTCTGCCAGCGGTGGAGACGATATCCTATGATCCGGCGGTCGATGACAAAACACTCCTTGCCGGTGAGAACCAGTTCTTTGCGCGCGACCGTTCCGAACCATTTTCCCAGGTCCCAGAATACGGCGGCGGCAAGATAAGCATAAACGCCGACGCTGATCCAGAAATAGAAAGCGGGGTCTTCCAGGAGAGGCAGTTTCATAACGACGGGCAGCTCCAGGATCCGGACGAACCAGCGAAAAAAATCTCCGACGCAGTGGGCATACCTTCTGGAGTACAGTACCAACCCGGGTATCGCAAGGCACAGGAATGCAACTGTCCAGGAGAACCCGCGCAGACGAATGAATTCATCGTTGCCGATGATCTTTGAAATACGCCTGTCTTTCCATTCGCGGAAGAATCTCATGAGTTCCTGCTCTGCGGCGGGCATTCACCGGTTCACGGTGCTCATGTCCGAATACCGCTGTCCGGCTGCGATCCCCCGCGGAGCGATGCGGTCGATCTCGGCCAGTTCGTCCGAAGAAAATCGAACTTCGACAGCCTTCACGTTTTCTTCCAGCCGATTTCGTTTTGTTGTTCCGGGAATCGGCACGATGTCTTCTCCCTGGGCAAGTACCCAGGCCAGGGCCAGCTGCGCCGGCGTCACTTTCTTTGCGGCGGCCATTTCTTCCAGCTTCGCGACAATGGAAAGATTCTTCTGGAAATTTTCTTCCTGAAAGCGCGGATGGTTCCGGCGAAAATCGTCGGAGGGAAGATCCTCGCGTGTTTTGAATCGGCCGGTTAGAAAGCCGCGGCCCAGCGGGCTGTACGGCACAAAACCGATTCCCAGTTCTCGGATTGTTTTCAGTATTTCCTCTTCCGGATCCCGGGTCCATAAAGAATATTCCGTCTGCAGCGCCGTGACGGGATGAACTTTGTGTGCGCGGCGAATCGTCGCAGGCGCGGCTTCTGAAAGTCCCAGATACCGCACCTTCCCCTGTTTCACAAGTTCCGACATGGCGCCCACGGTATCCTCAATGGGCACGGTGTTGTCCACGCGGTGCTGGTAGTACAGATCGATATGATCGATGCCCAGCCGTTTCAATGAATCATCGCAGCACTGGCGCACATATTCAGGATTTCCTTTCACGCCCAGGAATTTTCCATCCGGAGTTCGAACATTGCCGAACTTGGTCGCAAGAACGATCTGATCTCTCTTCCCCCGGATGACCCGGCCGATAAATTCCTCATTTGAAAAAGGACCGTAGATATCCGCTGTATCCAGAAAATTGATGCCGAGCTCCAGAGCCCGGTGAATCGTCGCCGTTGATTCTGTGTCATCCCGCCCGCTGTAGAAATCCGACATGCCCATGCATCCCAGTCCCAGCCTGGAAACCATCAAACCCTGTGCGCCCAGTTTAACTTTCTTCATATGTTTTTCACAATAACTACAATAACTTCAGTTACAACGCAGTGAATCTGTCAATCCGAATAACTTCAATCTCAATGATGATAACAAAGGAAACTGTTTGTCTGTCGGTAAATCAAAAAAAATTGAGAAATTCCATGGACAAAATTGTTGTATATGTAATGATCCAGCGATTGAGAGTCTGTCAGAGAATTTGCTGCTGGACAGCACTGCTGTTCTGCCTGCCGATTTTTGCGGAAGATATTCTGCATCTAAAAAGCGGCGAAGTGATGCGCGGCCGATTCATTGAAATGCAGGGAAACGACGTTAAGTTTGAGACAGGCGGCATCAGACGGTTTTACGATCGGGCTCAGATTTGCCGGATGATTCTGGATGCGACGGGAGACAGCGGTCTTTCCAAAGAATGTGAGGATATTATCATCCGGCCGCCGGCAGTGCAGACGACCCGGCCGCAGGAGAGAGCGCCGGAAGTGGAAAGCAGGCCCGATCAAACGCCTCTTCTGCCGCAGCAAACGCAGCAGCAGGTAAGGGAACGCGCAGTGGATCGACGCGAACCGGATAAGTCATTCCATCGGGGTCCTTTTTATTTCAGCCTGTTCGGCGGAACGGGCCGCGGTTACGGCAGTTTCGTTGATCTCTATAAAAACGAATCGGGATACAGTATGGATTCCGCAATTCTGATCACCGATCCGGATGAAACGAGGCAAATCGTGGGCGCATACAATATAGCCAGCAGTCCCGATTCCATCTATCGATCGCGCGACGCTGGTTTTTCTTTCGCCTATGGAATGACAGAACATCTTCATGCGGGCCTGAGCGTAGACACCTATGAATCCAGCATGAAGAATGCGCCCTATCGCCGCTATGACGGTGTTCCCTACATGGATTTTCTTGCCAATATGTCACTTTTGTCTATGCGTGATCTATTCACGTATCCGGTTCGTCTTGATGAACTTTTCCTTGCTGTAAGAGGAAAGATTGAATTTCCGGGGATAAACACATATTCATTTCATCTGGGATTTCGCGCAAAGTTATCCAATTTTGAGCCGTATTTTGATGTCTCGGGCGGGACCGGAGCCTTCAACGGACACTACAAATTTTCGCCGCAGCTGTACATCGATTCAGCGCTGAGTTTCAAAGGCAAGGCATACCGGTACGAGGCTTCCGCCGGAATTCGCATCTTCGCAACAGAATCTTTCTATTTCTTCACCGAACTGCATCAGACATCTTATTTCCTGTCCTATCGTGTCGAGGGCACGAAGATAATGCTTGTGTATTTCCCCTTCAATCCATCCTACGGACTGGGGGGCGGATATATCCCGCTGTTCGCCGGCCAGAGTTTTGAAGATTACAAAAAGAGTCTCTTTTATACAGGACTGCGGTTCGGCGTTGGTTTTCGAATCTGAAGCTGTCTGCCATCCGGGTCTATAAAAATGACGGCCGCTGTCCATAAATTTCTTATTTACATCTTTTCTATATTTCCAGATTCTGGAGCATGCGAAAAATTACTCTTGCTTTTATTGTATCTCTCATCGTCATTTCCGCTCTATGCGGAGAAAAACCCGGCGCAGGGAGCGGCGCTTCTGCTGCCGGTGGAGAACTCAAGATCGTAGACATAAAAGTCGGCACAGGAGCGCCGGCAGTAATCGGCAAAAAGGTCCGGGTTCACTACACGGGTGTGCTGACCAACGGCGTGAAATTTGACAGTTCCCGGGACAGAGGAGAACCCTTTGAGTTCACACTGGGCGCGGGTGACGTAATCCGCGGCTGGGACCAGGGCGTGGCCGGAATGAAGGTCGGCGGAATCCGGCAGCTGACAATTCCTCCTTTCCTGGCTTACGGTGAACGCGGAGCCGGCGGTGTGATCCCGCCCAATGCGACTCTGGAATTTGAAATCGAACTGCTTGACGTTCGATAGACATCAGTCAGCAGATCACGGAATCATTCGATCTCAATGATGATCTCATAGACGGCGCCGGCGCCGTTGTCGCTTACGACAGCGCGTCGGGCCGCAGGGTCCACTTTTACCATGGGATCGTCATTTTCCGCCGATCCGGATTTCATCCAGGACCAGAGCGATCCGGCCGTTATCCTCCCTGCATCGTGTCATACCGGATCCGTCCCAGACATAAAGAACAGTACTTCCGCAGACAACCTTCGCAGAACAGTTGTATCCCCGGCTGCGAAACTGCTTTGCCGCGCGCTCTGGATTCCCGGCCAGAAGGAGGCTCGTGATCTGATCCGTGAGCTGTGCGTTTTGGTGCAGTCTGTTGATCGTGGGTCGAATGCGGTCCATGAAACGCTCGACAGCCTGCTCGTCTGACGTGTTCATTCCGGCTATCACGGATGCACATCGGTCGATTTCCTGGTCAGGGATTTTCCACATACTTAGAAATAGATTCAAATCAACCGAACAGTCAAGTCATCATCGGACACTGCCCCGCTGTTTTTCTATTGACTGCATTTCCCTGGCGCGGCACCAAGCCAATGCATCCCTGTCAATATGAAATCGAAATCCAAAAAATCAGCGCCTGCTGCCAAACTCAAAAAGCTCTCCCCTGCAAAAAAGAAGGGCCCTGCTAAAAAAGCCGCATCGCCAAAGAAAAAACTGCAGAACCGGCTGATTGGAAAATCAGCAGTCGCGAAAAAAACAGCGCCAGCTCGTTCGCCCGCAGCGCCCGTCAGAAGCGCACCGGCTGAATTCACCTCCCCGGCCGTCACAGAGAAGCCGGCCCCTTCTGTGCCCGCTTCTGCGGCAGCACAAATTCCGATCGAAAAACCAGCCGGTACGGAATCATCCGCCGGCCCCGGAAGCCCCGCGAATTTCATACGGACAATTATTGAAAAAGATCTGGCAGATGGAAAACATGCAGGCCGCGTGGCCACGCGATTTCCACCGGAACCCAACGGCTATCTTCACATCGGACACGCCAAATCGATATGCCTGAATTTCGGGCTGGCCCGCGATTTTAAGGGAACGTGCAATCTCCGTTTTGACGATACCAATCCCGCGAAAGAAGCGGTCGAATATATCAATGCAATCATCCAGGACGTGCGCTGGCTCGGTTTTGACTGGGAGGACCGCCTGTATCACGCCTCCGATTATTTCTCGCGCATGTACGAATGCGCGGAACTTCTAATTCAAAAAAACCTTGCGTATGTATGCGAATGCACTCCAACCGAGGTCCGCGAGAACAGAGGAACGCTGACCGCTCCCGGAAAGCCCTGCAATCACCGAAAGCGCGGAGCAGAAGAGAACCTGGATTCGTTTCAACGGATGCGAGCCGGGGAATTTGCCGACGGCTCCCGTGTGCTGCGCGCCAGAATCGACATGGGATCGAACAACATCAATATGCGCGACCCGGTTCTCTACCGCATACTTCGCGCCTCCCATCCGCATGTGGGCGATTCCTGGCGGATCTATCCAATGTACGATTTCGCGCATCCGCTGGAGGACGCGGTGGAAAAAATCACTCATTCCATCTGCACGCTGGAATTTGAAGATCACCGCCCTTTTTACGACTGGCTGATCCGGGAGTGCGACATTCAGCAGCCTCGGCCCCAGCAGATTGAATTTGCCAGACTGAATCTGACCTACACCGTCATGAGCAAGCGAAAGCTGCTGGATCTTGTGGAGGGCGGGCATGTGAACGGCTGGGACGATCCCCGAATGCCGACTCTGGCCGGAATGCGGCGGCGGGGCTACACGCCAGAAGCGGTTCGGAATTTCTGCGATGCCATCGGCGTTGCCCGGGCCAACAGCGTCGTCGATTTTGCCATGCTGGAATTTTTTGTGCGGGAGGACCTGAATAAAAAATCTCCCCGCGCTATGGTGGTTCTTCGTCCTCTGAAAGTTGTGATCGACAATTATCCGGAGGATCAGACGGAAGAAATGGAAGCTCCCATTAATCCGGAAAACCCGGCCGAGGGCTCGCGCAAAATTCCTTTCTCAAAGGTCCTGTACATCGAACAGGATGACTTTCGCGAGGAGGCGCCCAGGAAGTACCACCGGCTGGCGCCTGGCGCCGAGGTGCGTCTGATGCACGCCTACTATATCCGCTGCGAGCGCGTGGTCAAAGACGCGGCGGGCGCGGTTATCGAAGTTGGATGCACATATGATTCGTCCACGCGCGGAGGCTGGTCGACGGACGGCCGCAATGTAAAAGGAACTCTGCACTGGGTATGTGCAGATCATGCAGTCCCGGTTGAGGCGCGCCTGTACGACCATCTCTTTGTAAAACCGAATCCGGAAGAAGCGCCGGAGGGTTCCGATTTCCGGGCAAATCTAAATCCCAACTCCTGCGAGATACTGACTTCAAGCCTGGCCGAACCCGGCCTTGTCACTGCCGCTGCCGGAAGCCGGTTCCAATTTCTGCGAAACGGTTATTTCACGGCAGATCCCGATTCAAAGCCGGGTCATTTGGTTTTCAACCGCACGGTTTCCCTGCGCGACTCCTGGGCAAAAATAGAAAAAAGCCAGACGGTCTGATTCAGGCCGCCGGTTTGACTTCGCGCGAACTGACTATCAGAGTCCAGGTTTTTTCAACGACAATCGCCGCGCAGATCCAGGCAAACACGGAATACATCGCCAGAAATTCGCGCGTATCGGCGGGCAGAGCCGTCGATATCAACCCGAAAAAAATGTATCCCGCATAACCGGCGATTTCTCGTTTTGTCAGGTCGACTCCGGATGCGGCCAGAGTCGTTCTGAAAAACACGGGAACGAATAAAATTCCGTACGCATGATACCAGCTCACACCCGAAGTCACAAGAGAAGTCAGCATCCCCATCTCGCACAGCCGTATCAGCTGAATTCTCCCCGCAAAATCCGAAAGCGCCTTCTTCCTCTCTCGAAAAAAAACTGCCAGACCCGCGGCGGAATAGCAGACGATCAGGAAAAGACTGCCGGCCCGCGCGATCACGGACAGAACAGTCAATTCTTCACGCGAAGGCATGCGTCTTCCAAAAATAAGCGGCAGGCCCCAGGAACCCTGCGCCATATCGGAACCCGGCACAAACAGTTTCCCGATCGCCGCTGAAAAAGTCTGGTTGTTTGTCCAGGCCCGCACAAAGGCCACTTTTCCGTAACTGGCAAAAACAAGCCGGTACCAGTTCGTCAGAAAATCGAGATTTTTTTCCCAGCCAAGGGCCAGCGACGGAACACCCAGCGCGAAAACAACGCCCAGAAACACGCCGGCAATGGCCAGAAATCGCCCGCCGGCAAAAAGCACCATGCCCAGAAAAAGCGGCGTGATTTTCACGCCGCCGGCCAGGCCGATCAGAAACCCGCCGGCAGCTGAGAGGCCTGGATTTTTACGGAACGAGAGGACGAGGCCGGCTCCGGAAAGAAGAATCAGAAAAAAAGCAATGTTTCCATTGGATGCGTTCTCCATTAAAAATCGAAAGAAAACTGCCATGGCCAGAGCCGCGGATGCAAAATGAATATTTCGTGTTTCTTTTTTCGCCAGCAATAAGAACAAAAATCCCAGCAGCGATACAATGGAAAGCGTCTGAAAAATAAAAGCGGCGGGCAGATAATCGAATCGGGAGATGGGAAGCAGCAGAAAAGCAAAAAACGGCGGATAGATGTACGAACCGACTCCCTGTAGTTTTTTCAGGGCTCCCTGAAGCGCGGCGGGATTGTTGAGATCCGGATTGTCGCGTAAAAGCTCCCTGATGTTTCCCGCGCGGTATGGATCCTCTCCCTTTGCGAGAAGCCGCGACGCCTGGTAGTAATCGTCAAAATCGCTGCGGCTGAGCTGAACGAAAAGCGTGCTCCCTGAGCTGTAGAACGGAACACGAAACGAGTAAAAAACAAGCAGGAAGAAAAGGACGGCCGTGAAGGCGCGCACCGGGTAAGTGCGCCCGGCCAGATATGTCAGGAAGGTCCGAATTTTTAAGCTGACTGTCTGTGCTGAAAAGCGCATCGGCGCACATCATCTTGTGGCCGCCGGAAACGGGAAGGATTTTTTTGTCCCTGTGAGCGGACATTTTACCAGCGGGGATTTTCTGAAAGATTATGAATTTACTCTGCCCGAGGAACTGATAGCCCGCTTTCCCGTAAAGGAACGCGGAACGGGCCGGCTTCTTGTTGCCGACTGTAAAAAACAGACTATTGAGGATCGCTCCGTGCTGGACCTGCCGGACTATTTTCAGAACGGCGATGTCTTTGTGCTCAACAATACGCGCGTCTCCAGGAGAAGGGTTTTTCTGCGGCGGAAAACCGGAGCAAGAATTGAAGCCGTGTTTCTGAAAGAAACAGCCGACGGTTTCTGGGAATGTTTGATACGCGGAAGCGCCCGGCTCAGAGACGGGGAGGCTCTCATCGCCCCGGATGGAAGCGATATCCAGTTTGAGTATCAATCTGCTGTTCTGGAAAATACTGCGGGCGGCGGATTGCTCCGGGCGGTGTCTGCAGGACAGTACCAATGGAAGAATTCAGGCGATGCGGAAAGTTTTTTCGAAAAATTCGGTGAAATCCCGCTGCCTCCTTATTTGAAAAGACCGCCGGAGAAAATCGACGACGACCGGTATCAGACGGTATTTTCAAAACGGCCCGCCAGCGCCGCAGCGCCGACCGCCGGCCTGCACCTGACAGCGGATCTGCTCGAAAAAATAAAGGCGGCCGGAGCAATACTCTGCGAAATTGAGCTCTGCATTGGATACGGCACATTCGCCCCTCTCAGTGATGAGAATTTTATCTCCGGGAAGCTGCATGCAGAGGAATTCAGCGTCTCTGACAGCGCAGCGGAGACGCTCAGGAGCGCGAAAAGAAGAATCGCAGCCGGAACCACATCGCTGCGCGCGATGGAGTCAAATTATCGTTTTTCCGGCGGAAAATTTCAGAGCGGAAACTTTGAGACGACGCTTTTTCTTTATCCTCCGGAGACATCCCTTTCCGCGGATCGGCTGCTAACCAATTTCCATCTGCCCGCTTCCTCCCTTTTTCTGCTGGTATGCGCTTTTGGCGGACGTGAATTTCTGCTGGAATGTTACAGTCATGCTGTAAAAAATAAATACAGGTTTTTCAGCTATGGCGATGCCATGCTTCTGATCTGAGAATTTTTTTTCGGCAAATAGTTCTTGACCTGTTCCGGCGGACAGGAAACAGTCGGAAGTGGAGACAAATAATGAAAAATCTGGAACGCATATCCAGAATTGAAATGCTGAAAGTGCCCGCCTTTGAAATGGATAATTTTCAGGCGGATGTTCTTGCCAATCTGCATCTGGAATTTTTCTTCAAAAACGGCCGGCTTATCATCACTCCCGAGTTCGATTATTTCGTGATCGGCACGGCGGGGGAAAAAGAAGAAGCACAGACGCAGAAAATTCTGGAGACGAACCAGGACGCAATAGAGAAACTGAAGAAATATTTAATTTATACGCTGTCGGTGTATTCGGCGCTGATGGAAACAAACTCCTACTATATCACCCTGAACCAGAACCTGCTGATTGCCCGATTTATATCGGAAGACCACAGCAAAGACGAGTATGAACTCAAGCTCTACACGATCAGCGGAGAGGATCTTCCCAACAACTACAAAGACAAAATCTACCTGGGGCGCGATTTTATTTCGCTCAGCACACTTCGCCGGAATCATTTTGGACTCAAGAATATCCGGGATTCCATACGGGAACAGTTCTACAAACTTGAATCAAGAATCGAGCCCTACGTCACAAAGGACGACATGCGGGAACTCAAACAGGATTTTCTGACGGAGATGGCGGAACTGGTGGATGAATTTTCGGAAGCGTCCAACCGAATTCTGGACGAATTTCCGGTGGATCTCACATCCAGCACTGTCGAGAAAAAGACTCTTCTTCAGGCAAATCATCTTTTCCGGGAAGCGCGGCATATCATGATGGAACTGGAAGAATCCGTACGCGAAATGGAAAAACGCATGTTTGACCGGGAGCTTTCTCGCGCAGTCCGCTATATGACGAAATTCAGAAAAGACATCACGAACGACATCAACTACATCATGTTCAAGATCAACGGGCGCATCGTCGATTACGTGAACGGCATTCACATTTGAACATAGCGGTCGGCTCCCCTCATATCTGAATACATACTTTGCCGAAATGGCTGCCGGAAGCCAGATGCTCAAGAGCCTCTTTCGATTCCTGAAAAGGGAAAACTCTGTCTATGACCGGTCTGAGTCTGTGCGCGTCCACGGCCCGGTTCATTTCCTCAAAACCCTGCCTGTGCCCCACCAGTATTCCCTGAACGCGGATATTGCGCATGAGAATCGGGCGGAGATCCAGATCCTTTGAAACGCCGGCAAGAATTCCTATCAGGCTCACGCATCCGCCGGGCCGCACTGCGCGGATTGATTTTTCCAGAGTACCGGCCCCGCCGACTTCGATGATGTGATCGGCGCCCTCGCCTCCGGTCAGACGTTTTACCTCTTTGTCCCAGTCGGGCTTCTGCCTGTAATTGATCCCTTCATCGGCGCCCAGGCGAAGCGCTTTTTCCAGTTTCTCATCATCGCTGGATGTTACAATCACCCGGGCTCCCATCATCTTTGCAAACTGAAGAGCAAAAATCGAAACGCCTCCCGTGCCCAGGGCCACAACAGTTGCGCCCGCAAGAGACCCACCGTGCGAGGACAGAGCGCTCCATGCAGTCAGTCCCGCGCAGGGCAGAGCCGACGCTTCCACGTCGCTGAGATGAGCCGGCACGGCGACAACTCCGGAAGAAGGCAGAACCATTGTTTCGCGGGCGCATCCGTCCAGAGGTCCGCCCAGAGTAAAGCGCGATGTGTCGGCTCCCGGCGGTCCGTAGAGCCAGTTCTGAGCGAAAATCGGCGCCACTCGGTCGCCTGGTTTATAACCGGATTTTTCTCCCGATTGCTCCACGACGCCGCAGCCGTCGGAAAAAGGAATCAGAGGGAACTTCAGACGCGGATTGTACATCCCTTTGATCATCAACAGGTCGCGGTAGTTCAGAGAGGACGATTTCATGCGAATGACAATTTCGTCCGGACCGGGTGTTGCATCAGGCCGCTCTGAAAATACAAGGTTGTCCAGGCCGAATGCCTTCTGCAGTTCCAGTGTTTTCATATTTCTCCTTTTACGATCCGGAAGATAACAAACCGATTCGGCTGACGCTGAGGGGCGCAGCGATATTTTTCTTGATGGAAACGATATTCCCGTCCACAGCCCGGATGCAGTCCGCCGCCTCCATTACACGAAAGAACAGTTCCGCATTGAATTTTTTCAGCGGGACAAATTCTTTTCCGCATTTTGCGTACAGCAGCCGCTCCGCAAAGAGTCTCTCCAGAATTTCAGCGCCCGTGCCCTCCCGGCCGCCCTCGCTTTTCGAACGGGCTGCCGCCTCATCCAGACCCTCAAGACCGGCAGAGCCTGCGGCTATATTCTTTATGTAATTTATTATTCGAATTGATATAAATAATGTATATATATCGTCGCGGCTAAAATCGTCGGTCTGGACTGCCATGGCGGTCAGTCTGGCCCGAAATACATCGACATCGTCCGGAGGTGGAAAATTTGCGCTGATCGGAGAACCGGGCGTCAGGTAGAACGGCGAGGCGCCGATCAGAACCGGCAGCGCAGCGGTGAATGCCAGCGTCTGAATCATGGAATCCAGAGACTCGCCGGGAAGACCCAGAATCTGGTACGATGTCAGTCGAAAACCCAGCTCAAAAGCGGACTGAACCACCTCAAGATACTTTTCCACTGTGTGCGGCCGCTTGGTTGATTCCTTGACCGCTCTGTCCGACGTGACGAGGGCGATGTTCAGGTTGGTAAATCCGGCCTGACGCATCAGTTCGAGCAGTTCCCGGTCCAGGCTCAGATACGATATGCCGTTCATGGCCGTGAATCGAATATCGCGCTGAGGAAACTCGCGCACAAGCAGACGGCAGAGATTTTTCATCTCCTCCGCATAATATGTAAGATTGTCATCTTCAAAATCAATCACCCGGTATCCCTGTTCGTATCGGAGGCGGATTTCATCCAGGATTCCGGCTGTCGACCTGCGGCGGAACTTTTTTCCAAAAGTCGTATGCACCGAGCAGAAGGTGCACCGGTGAGGACAGCTCCGCGATGTGACGATAAAACAAAGCGGTTTTTTTTCAAAGAGATACCGCTCCGGCGGCAGGTCAGAAAAATCCGGCATACCAAGAGATTCAATGGGATAGTTGTCCTGCAGCAGATTGAAAAACATTTTCCCGTTTTTCTTATATCCAAGGTTCGGGACGCTTTCTAAATCCGCCCCGCCGAGAAGATGACGCAGCAGCTCCACGATCGGCTTTTCCCCTTCCCCGCGTATGACAAAATCCACAGCTTCGCATGACAGCATCATTTCCGGCATGGCGGAGACATGGGACCCCCCCAGAACAATCGGACAGCCGGCTCTCTTTTTTATTTCTTCTGCGCAGGCCAGCGCTTCGCGAAAGTAAGGAGAAAAGAGACTCGAAATACCAACGAGGTCCGGTTTCTCTTCCGCGATTTCTCTGCCTATTTTTTCAAAGTCGGCGCCAAAATGCCAGTAATTGAAAAATCCGGCAAATGGACTCTCATCACGAACAGGATAATATTCCCTCAGGTATTCGAGCTCAACCGGAATGCGAAGCGTCCTTCTGCCGCGGCCGTGATGATAGTCGCGGACCACCGTCTGAACATCCGGCAGATGCGCCTGAATTGCCGATTTCAGGCTGCACAGTCCCAGCGGCTGCAGCCGGATGTCAGTGTCGTAAAAATCCTGAACCGGCGGCTGCACCAGAACAACTTTCATTCAGCAGTCAGGACATTACAAATCCTGGGTGTCAAGGAGAATCGTCACCGGCCCGTCGTTAACAAGGGATACTTTCATGTCAGCGCCGAACTGCCCGGACTTCACCGCTCGGCCCGGAAATATCTTCTGCAATTCATTCAGAAAATATTCGTAGAGTTTCCGCGCAGCCTCGCTCTCCATCGCGCCCGCAAAGGAAGGCCGGTTGCCCTTGCGGCAGTCGGCAAACAGAGTGAACTGCGATATAACAAGAAATTCACCGGCGATATCGTCGACAGAGAGATTCATTTTCCCGCCATTATCGGAAAAAATTCTGATCGCTGCGATTTTTCGGGCAAGTCTGAGGCATTCTGCCTGAGAGTCGCCCGGGCCGGCGCCCAGAAATACCAGAAGACCGGGACCTATGGAGCCGCAGATGCTTCCGGAAATTTCGACATGCGCGGAACTGACACGCTGGACTACAGCTCTCACGGATGCGAATTGAGAATCCGGTTTATCTCCGGATCTTCGACGCCGAGCTCCCTGGCGGCACGGAGTTCGGGAACGGCTTTTTCCCGGTCATTCATGCGCAGATACAGCATTCCGACATCATACAGGGCCCGGCCAAGATACCCGCGGGTTCTCTGCAGCTGCGAAATTTCATTCTGCACGTTTTTCAGCAGCACATCGTCGCTCTGACGGACGCCGGCTCTGAGAACAGCGTTGATTTTATCGCGAATGATATTCAGAAGATCTTCCAGATCCTTTGCTTTGTTGACCCTGTCGAGCCGGTTGGACAGCTCGATATTCTTGGAAACGATGGAGTCGTACTTCTGCGAGAGCATGTTGTATTCGCGCCGCAGTGTTTCCATTTCCTCATTCATCGGCACAGACGAGGAAGAAGGACCTGTGATGATCTGCTCGGCCAACCGGCTCAGTTCGCCTTCCAGGGCTTCCGTTCTTTCTTTTTCCCTGGTCAACGCCGATTCTCTTTCCTGGGCGGACACCTCGAGCGATTCCATCTTTTTTTTCAGATCGGGATGCAGATAATCCGGATTCCGGAAAAGACCCAGCTCTCCCTCCATAACGCGGACCTGGGACTGCATCACCAGAAATTTTTCCGTTATGCCTTTGATTTCTGACAGAATGATGTCACGAAGCTCTTCCCCGGTCCTGGCTTTTTTTGCCCGGGCGGACACTGCCAGCCGGCCTTTGATTTTTTTGAGCCTGTTGTAAAGAATCCTGTTCTGTTTGAGCGTCTCTCTTCTTGCCGGCGATATTTTTTCATAAGAGCGGCTTCTCGATTTCTTTTTTGATTTTGACTCTGTTTTCTTTTTTGAAATCTTTTTCAACCGGACGCTGGCCGGAGAGTGAAACTTCTGCTGGTATTCATGAAGATAGTAGTATGCGAGCAGCGGGTGGATGATCTTCCCCTCGCCCATTATCAGCGCGTCCAGTTTGAGGCTTATAAAATGAATTCTGTCCTGATCAAAAATCAGCGGGAAAGGCAGATTCACGCCATGCCAGCGGACCTGGAAGGCTTTGCCGAAGTGACCAGGATTTTTTTCCGGTCGTATGACATCTTCCAGATCTGCGGCCAGGACCGCCTTCAGGAATTTTTCACGCACCCGGGCATCTACCTGGAATTGTCGTATTTTATCTCTAATTTCCGCATTCATACTCTTTCAATTCATCGGTCCCTTCTAATAAAAAGAAAATTACTTTTATGCTCCTTTTTCAAATCAAAATGACATTGACGGGGTCAATTCATGACCGATCAGCCGTCATAAAAACCAAGAAATTGCGCCGCGTTATATTATGGAAGAAATCGGAAGAAAAGAACCCCTGACAGCGACTGCGCTAGAAGCGCCTCAGGAATGACCAGTTCAGAGAACTGTCGGGGCCGGTGGTCTGATGGGATTGCAATAGCTTCAACCGTCCAGGTTTCCACGTATTGCCGGAAGTTGACAGGCGCTATCGCTCAGCCACCTCACTGGTCCTACGTATGTTAAATTGCATTGGATCACCTCCTTTTGTGTAGGATCAATTTACAGCGGGGGAAAAAAATGTCAAGAAAAAGTGGAAAGTTCGTCTATTTCTATAACCAAAGCAGTCTTCCTGTTTCGCCAGGAAAATAAAAAAAGAAGTCGACAGAACCATAACAGGAGGATGATATCTTTGAAAAAGCGGCTGTGTTTGGACCGTATGAATGCGGAAAAATTCAGGGAACGGGGTTTGACACGTCGAGTCAGACCGGGGGAAGGATATTATGAGCAGAGCCAGGAAAATTCTGATTCTATTGGCCGTATCTGTCACGGGGGCCGCTGTTTACTTTTTCCCGGAAGCGCGTCGCCTGTATAATGTTGTATACCTTTTTGATAAAAAAAACATAGTTTCAAACTTCCGCGACATGAAATCGATGTTCGACTACCGGATGATACACAGAGGCACAGAGGTCGCCCGGTTCCAGAGACGAGAGCGGACGCTTCCTGAGACTTTTCCCTACGAGGGCCGCCGGATCAATGTCAACGATTTTCTCGAAAGCGCCTGGACCACTGGTCTCATCATCATCAAGAAAGATACGATCCTTCATGAGTCCTATTACAGGGGCAATACCGATTCGTCTCTGTGCATATCGTGGTCGGTAGGAAAATCTTTTGTCTCCGCTCTTGTCGGCCTGGCAGTGGCGGACGGGAAGATTAAAAGCATCCGTGATCCGGTTACAAAATACGTGCCTGTCCTGGCATCCAGCGGGTACAACGGCATTCCAATCAAAGATCTGCTGAACATGTCCTCCGGAATTCGATTCAACGAGGATTACGGTGATTTTCATTCCGATATCAACCGGATGGGACGGACTCTGGCGCTGCGCACCTCAATGCAGGATTTCATACTTACGCTGAAAAACGAAAGGCCGCCCGGCAAATTCCGTCACTACGTCAGCATGGACACACAGGTTCTCGGCATGCTGGTCCGCAATGCTACGGGGATGACACTCTCGGACAATCTGGAAAAAAATATCTGGCAGAAGGCCGGTATGGAATCCGACGCGTACTGGCTCATAGACAGCACGGGAATGGAACTGGCCTTCGGCACCCTGAATGTGACCCTGCGCGATTTTGCCAGGTTCGGCGTGATTTACCGCGACGGCGGACGAATTCTGGGCCGGCAGATTATCCCGGCCGCCTGGGTGAAAGCTTCTGTTAATCCAGACGCGCCGCATTTAAAGCCGGGTAAAAATCCCGGATCGGACACTGTCTTTGGTTACGGCTACCAGTGGTGGATACCTCCCCTGCCGGACGGTGATTTCATGGCGATCGGTGTCTACAACCAGTTCATATACATCAATCAGCGTCGCGGCATCGTCATTGCAAAAACATCGGCGCATCCGGAATACAC
This sequence comes from Spirochaetia bacterium, assembly GCA_009885105.1. Taxonomy (GTDB): domain Bacteria; phylum Spirochaetota; class Leptospiria; order Leptospirales; family Leptonemataceae; genus VFLI01. Next base: position 58,645 of record VFLI01000053.1, read on the forward strand.
AACGGCCATGGATTCATCGGAATTGATGTCGGCGGCGCTTTTTCAGTATCTGGCGCGGACACTCTGATGCTGCAGTAAATTCTATATTCGCGGGCCGGAATCAAATTTCCGTACTGTAACCCAGCGCCGGACGCAGCCATTTCTCGATTTCTTTCACAGGCATATTTTTTCTTCTGGCATAATCTTCAGCCTGATCTCGCAAAATCTGGCCGAGGCCGAAGTACCTGGCCTCAGGATGAGCGAAATACAGTCCGCAGACTGAGGCGGCCGGATACATCGCCAGGCTTTCCGTCAGCGAAATCGTTGTGTGCTTTTGCGCGTCCAGAAGCGAGAACAGAGCAAGTTTTTCCGTATGGTCTGGCTGAGCAGGGTATCCAGGCGCCGGGCGGATTCCCCGGTATTTTTCACGGATCAGATCTTCCGGCGAGAATTTTTCATCTGCGCCGTAACCCCAGTATTCTTTTCTGACCAGTTCGTGCAAACATTCGGCGTACGCTTCAACAAGCCGGTCGGCCAGAGCTTTTGCCATGATCGCGCTGTAATCATCCTGATCTTTTTCAAATTTTTTCACCAGATCATCCAGACCGACTCCGGCCGTGACGGCAAAAGCTCCCAGATAATCGCCGACTCCGCCGCCTGCCGGAGCGATATAATCCGACAGCGCCCGGTTCGGCTCGCCGGCCCGTTTCTGTGCCTGCTGGCGCAGCGTGTGGAATACAGCGATTTTCTTTTCCCGCTTCTCATCGGCATAAACTTCAATATCGTCGCCGACGCTGCCTGCCGGATACAGAGCAAACACTCCGTTTGCGCTCAGCAGCCTTCCCGATACGATTTTTTCCAGCATTGCATTGGCATCATCGAAAATTTTCCTGGCCTCCACGCCCTTCTCAGGATCGTCTAAGACCGCTGGATATTTTCCATTCAGCTCCCAGGCGGTGAAAAAAGGCGTCCAGTCGATGTACTTTCTCAGGGTTTCGAGCGGAAAATTCCTGAGCACGGTCAGGCCGCTTTTACGCGGAGCCGAAATCGGCACGCTTTTCCAGTCAAATTTTTGAGCGTTGCGCCGTGCGTCGCCGAGCGACAGATACTTTTTTTCCGTCTGCCGGCGCTCGTGTTCGGAGCGAAGTTGCTCATATTCGGCCCTGATCTTCCCCAGATAGTCTGCCTTCTGCGACGCAGTGATCAGACTGTTCACCACAGGCACACTGCGGGAAGCATCCAGAACATGGATCGCGGCGCCGGAATACTCCGGAGCAATCTTTACAGCGGTGTGAATTTTAGATGTCGTGGCCCCGCCGATTAGAAGAGGAATGTCGAGTCCGCTGCGCTGCATTTCGCGCGCCACCTCCGTCATCTCATCCAGAGACGGCGTGATAAGCCCGGACAGACCGATCACGTCAACACCATGCGCCTTCGCTTCGGCAAGAATTTTTTCCCGCGTCACCATCACTCCCAGATCAATCACCTCAAAGTTGTTGCAGGCAAGAACAACTCCGACAATGTTTTTTCCAATATCGTGCACATCGCCCTTCACCGTGGCCAGAAGCACTTTTGCGGCCGCTTTCGGCGCGCCGCTGCCGCCTGATGCTTTTTTTTCCGCTTCAATAAAAGGAATCAGGTATGCCACGGATTTCTTCATCACACGGGCGCTCTTGACCACCTGGGGCAGGAACATTTTTCCTGATCCAAAAAGATCCCCGACAACTCCCATAGCGTCCATCAGCGGACCTTCAATAACGTGGAGGGGCTTGGGATATTTCAGCCTTGCCTCTTCCGTGTCCTGGTCTATAAAATCTGTGATCCCTTTGACGAGAGCGTGCTTCAGCCTTTCCTCTACGGACAGCGTGCGCCATTCGTCTTTTTTCGTTTCGACTGTTCCTTTCTTTTTCACAGTATCCGCAAATTCGACCAGACGTTCCGTCGCATCCGGGCGCCGGTTCAGAAGCACATCCTCGATGAGTTCTCTCAGCTCCGGCTCGATCTGTTCATACACTTCCAGCTGGCCTGCGTTTACAATTCCCATATCCAGACCGGCCCGCACCCCGTGATAGAGAAATGCCGCGTGCATGGCCTCACGCACGGCGTTGTTTCCCCGGAAAGAGAATGACACATTGCTGATGCCGCCGCTGATCTTCGCAAGCGGTAGATTCTTTTTTATCCATTCGGCAGCGCGGAAAAAATCCAGGGCGTAACTGTTGTGCTCTTCCATCCCTGTGGCAACCGTCAGCACATTCGGGTCGAATACAATATCCTGGGCCGGAAAGCCGATTTTTTTTGTCAGAATATCGTAGGCTCTTTTACATATTTCAATGCGCCGTTCATACGTGTCCGCCTGTCCTTTTTCGTCGAACGCCATTACGACTGCAGCGGCTCCGTACTGCATGATTTTTTGTGCATGGGTGATAAAAGTTTCTTCGCCTTCTTTTAAGCTGATCGAATTGACAATGCCTTTGCCCTGCAGGCACCGCAGCCCCGCCTCGATAACGCTCCACTTCGACGAGTCGACCATAACAGGCACACGGGCGATATCCGGTTCAGCCGCGATCAGATTCAGAAATTTTGTCATGGCCGCTTCGGAATCCAGCATTCCTTCGTCCATGTTTACATCGATGATCTGCGCGCCGTTTTCGACCTGCTGGCGGGCCACGGACACGGCCTCGTCATAATTGCCCTCCAGAATTAGTTTGGAAAATTTGGGAGATCCGGCGACGTTTGTTCTTTCGCCGATATTCACAAAGTTTGTTTCCGGCCGCAGGACCAGCGGCTCAAGACCCGACAGATGCAGAAGAGTGTCGGCAGCTCCTGCCTCCCGGGGCCGCACGCCCGCAACGGCCTGCGCCATAGCACGGATATGATCGGGCGTCGTCCCGCAGCAGCCGCCCACGATATTTACAAAGCCGCGTTTTGCGTAATCCTGAATCTGTTCCCCCATATAGCCGGGCGTCTCATCGTATCCTCCGAAGGCATTCGGCAGACCTGCATTGGGATACAGACTTATATAGCAGCCGGCGATGCCGGAAAGTTCCTGCACAAAAGGCCTCATCTGCGCCGAACCCAGCGCGCAGTTAAAACCGACGCTGAGCAGGTCCTTCGCATGCGAAACAGAAATCCAGAAAGCCTCCGGCGTCTGCCCCGACAGGATTCTGCCGCTTGCATCCACTATCGTGCCCGATATCATGACGGGCAGATGGACTCCGGTCTTATCTGAAAAATCCTGGACAGCGAACAGCGCCGCCTTACAGTTGAGTGTGTCCGTAATTGTTTCAATTAAGAGTGCATCGACTCCGCCGTCGAAAAGGCCCTGTATCTGTTCGCGGAATGCGTTCACAACTTCCTCAAAAGTAACAGAGCGGAATCCAGGATTGTTCACATCCGGGGACATGGAAAGAAGTTTCGTGGTCGGACCCATCGCCCCGGCGACGAAGCGCGGTTTGTCGGGGTTTTTCTGCGTAAATTCATCGGCGGCCCTTCGCGCAATTTTCGCCGCTTCCAGGTTCAGCTCATACGTCAGTGATTCGAGGCGGTAGTCGGCCTGGGATATCGGATTGGAACTGAAAGTATTTGTTTCTATAATATCAGAGCCTGCGTCCAGATAGGCGCAGTGAATTTCGTAAATAACATCGGGACGGGTCAGAACGAGAAGATCGTTGTTCCCCTTCAGCTCTCCGGGATGATCTTTCAGGCGCGAGCCGCGAAAGTCTTCCTCAGACAGTTTGTATCTCTGGATCATGGTGCCCATGGCGCCGTCCAGCACAAGAATACGTTCATTGAGTAGATTGTATATTTTAGTATTTTGAATCATAATTGCAGACCGAAAGGAATTTAAACCACGGGGACACAGGGGAAAATGGGGAGGAGGAAAAAGGGAAACGTGAAAAACTGATGAGCGTTCCGGAACGCTTGCCCACGCTTGAAATTTTTTCCTTCTTTACCCTCCCCGTGCCCCCGTGGTTCATACTCTTCCTCAATACCGGTAATGCTCCGGTTTGTACGGACCTTCCACCGGCACGCCGATGTAATCAGCCTGATCGTTCGAAAGTTTTGTCAGCTTCACGCCGATCTTTGCCAGATGCAGCATGGCGACTTTTTCATCCAGATGCTTGGGCAGAATGTACACGCCTACATTGTATTTGTTGGTGTACAGTTCCATCTGCGCCAGAACCTGATTTGTAAAACTGTTCGACATCACAAAGCTGGGATGACCCGTCGCGCAGCCAAGATTCACCAGCCGTCCTTCCGCAAGAAGAATCACACTGTGACCGTCCGGGAAAGTGAATTTGTCCACCTGCGGTTTGATTTCCGTACGCTTGATGCCGGCAAAATTCTTCAGCTTCTCGACCTGGATTTCCACGTCAAAATGTCCGATGTTGCATACGATCGCGCCGTCTTTCATTTTCTTTAGATGGTCGATTGTGATGATATCCTTGTTTCCGGTTGTCGTCACAAAAATATCTGCCTCGGCCGCCCAGTCGTCCATCAGACCCACCTGGTAACCGGCCATCGCCGCCTGCAGAGCGCAGATCGGATCAATTTCTGTCACAACGACACGGCAGCCGAAAGCGCGAAGACTTTCCGCGGATCCTTTGCCCACATCGCCGTACCCGGCGACAACGGCGACCTTGCCCGCAAGCATGATATCCGTGGCGCGTTTGATCCCGTCGGTCAAAGATTCGCGGCAGCCGTAGAGGTTGTCGAATTTACTCTTCGTCACGGAATCATTCACATTGATCGCCGGAATTTTCAGTGTTCCCTCTTTCATGCGCTTCATCAGATGATGAACGCCCGTAGTGGTTTCTTCTGAAACACCTTTGATCTGCGCCAGAAGTTCCGGATGTTTGTCGTGAACCCAGGCCGTCAGATCATGCCCGTCGTCCAGGAGCATGTTCGGGCCGCCTTCGAATTTCAACGACTCCTCAACACACCACCAGTATTCTTCTTCTGTCTCGCCTTTCCAGGCGAATACGGGAATCCCTCTTTCTGCGACTGCGGCCGCCGCATGATCCTGCGTGCTGAAAATATTGCAGCTGGACCATCTTACCTGGGCGCCCAGTTCCACCAGCGTTTCAATCAGCACCGCTGTCTGGATCGTCATGTGCAGCGATCCGACGATTTTCGCTCCTTTCAGAGGTTTCTTTGCGCCAAATTCTTCACGCAGGGACATGAGTCCCGGCATTTCTTTCTCGGCCAGGATGATTTCTTCTCTGCCCCATCGGGCAAGTGAAATATCTTTGACCTTGTAATCTGTTTTTAACTTTTCGGCTGTTGCCATAACTCTCTCCTGTTTCCTATTTATCCTTTTCTAAAAAAACTCTAAACCTATAATAACTCAAACCTTCCAGTACGCGCGCGCTCAATTCACCGCCGCTTTCTTTATTTTCTTCTCCGATCCAGACCTCTGCACCTGAGCGAGCCTGCCGGAGGCCTTCGCGCGATAAAACAGGCAGTCCAGAACACCATGCCCGCGTCCGCGCTTCTTTTTCTCCGCGCGAAATCCCGCCTCCCGCACATATTCTTCGAGCCTCTCCGGATCGAAACCAAGCCAGAAGTCGGCGAAATCGCGGCGCATTTCTTCATGATCATGCCTGGCCAGTTCCGCAATAATAAGAATGCCGTTTTTTTTCAGAACCCGGCGCATTTCATCCAGGGCGATTTTTGGATCGGGCAGATGGTGCAGGACCATTGAGGCGATGACGATGTCCGCCTCCTGATTCGCAAGCGGCAGATGCTCCAGAGTTCCGACTCTGAGATCGGCGCGAGGGCAAGATTCCCTGGCTCTCTGCAGGACATTGCGGCTCTGATCCACGCCTATCAGGGTGCCGGCCTTCCCGTCGAGAATCCCGAGCAGTTCGCCGGTGCCGCAGCCCAGATCAGCGATCACTCCCGATTCATCGACCATCGATGCAATTCTCTCTCTGTAGAAAGCTCCGTCCACAAGACCTTCCTGCCTGAGGTTCTGCTGCTGACCGTACCTCTGAAAATGGCGAAGACTCCTCTCTTTTCTCGCAAGGAGCACTTCCTCAAGACGAATTCTGTCTTTTTCCATAATCAACGGAAGCGGAAGCTTCTGGCCGCTGCCGCCCTGGAAAAGAGCAAGCGCCCTGATTAAAGGCGCTATAGCGCCGATCCGCCCCGAATCGCTCAGCCCGTAGTACACATGCGCGCCGTCTCTGCGGTTCTCCAGAATCTGCGCCTCCGTAAGAATGCGGAGGTGGCGGGAAACTCGACTCTGCCCCATATCCAGAACTTCCAGAAGCTCGTTCACATGGAGCGGCTCCTCAATCAGGGCGCCGACAATTCTCAGCCGGGCCTCGTCCGACAGGGCCTTGAGAATCGAAAGTGCGGAACTTTGAAATAAAGCCATATTCATATCAAGATATCCTGATATGTGGCCACAAAAATATACTGTCAGAAAAAATCAAGGATTTTACAGCCGGACAACCATCATGGTTGCATCGTCGGATGGCTCATGACCTGCCTGAAATAGGGCCACTTCATTAAAAATGATTTCTATGATTCCAGTGGGCGCGGCATTCCAGTTTTTCTCGACCACCTCGAACAGACGGTCCTCGCCGAATTCCTCGAAAGAATTGTTGCAGGCCTCTGTGATGCCGTCGGTATAGAGCAGAAGCAGATCTCCCGGACTGTATTCCACCACCTGCTCCAGGTATTCACAGTCTTCAAAAACGCCGAGCGGAGTTCCCCGCGCGGAGAGCGATTCAATTTTTCCATTGCTCCGGCACAGAATCTGATGGTTGTGTCCGGCCGACGCCAGGCGAAAACGGCCCAGTTCTTTTTCCAGCTGTATGAGCATGACGGTGACGAATATGCCCAGCTTGGATTTTTTATACATTTCCAGGTTCACCCTTGTCAGAGTCGTAACCGGATCGAGATTTCTGGGAATCTGTCCGGCCAGCAGCGTTTTTGAATATTCCATAAAAAGCGCGGCCGGCACGCCCTTCCCCGCAACGTCTGCCATGAGAAGCGAAATCCTGTCCTCCGAATGATAGATCAGATCGTAAAAATCTCCGCCCACATCCTTGCAGGCCTCGTATCGAGTCGCAATTTCCAGACCAGCGATCCGAGAAGGGATCTCCGGCAGCGAATTCATCTGAATCATCGCCGCTGTCTCCAGGTCTTTTCTGTAATTCTGCAGCTCAATTTCACGCTGGCGGGCGAGCAGTCTGCTTGTGGCATCCGCCAGCTGCGTGGCGATGGTTGTCAGAACACGGAGCTCAAAAGAATCAAACGGCTGTCCGTCTTTTTTGTCCGCCGCATTCAGTATTCCAATTACATGGGTCCCCTGCACTATGGGCACAGAAATAAACGATTTGGTTTTGTAATTCTTATAACGATCGTTCGGAGCCTTGAGGTCTTTTTCTATATCGCGCACGAGCAGCGGATCTCCCGATTTAAAAACCATTCCGGCAATGCCTTCATTCGGATCGATCCTCATGTCATGATCTTCAAGATTGAATCCGAGCATTTTCACTACGGCCATTCCGCTGGAATCCGCGCTTTTCAAAATGACTGACAGACGCTCGACGTCGAGAACCTCGGCGATGGCGCCGAGTATTGCCTCCAGAACTTCATCCAGAGTTTCCTTTAAAGCGATTCGCTGTGAAATTTCATAAATGCAGTTCAGTTCATCAACGCGGTCGCGAAGGTCCTCATACAGCTGGCGGTTTCTGATTGCCAGCGCGGCCATATTGGAAAGAAAATTCAGAAGCTTGACATCGGTTCTGTCGAAGTCACGGCCGGCTGTTTTATTCACGACCTCCAGCACTCCGATAAGCCGGGTCCTGGCCATCATCGGCACGGCCAGCAGGTTCCTGGTGCTGAATCCGATATCTTGATCGATCTGTTTCAAAACCCTGGGATCGTTTGCAGCGTCGTTGACGATGATCGCCTGCTTGGATGTGGCGCACATACCGGCGATTCCCATACCGGGCGGAATCCTGCGCTGTGCCAGAACTTCTCCCCGCGGTCCCCGGACAATATCAAAGATCAGTTCGTCAGTCGCCCAGTCATACAATAGAAGAGAAGCGCCTTCCGATTCCAGAAGTTCCCGGGCTGTATCCATGATTACCGTAAGCAGGCTGTGCAGATCCTGCGTGGAATTGATCCGGGTGGTGATTTCCGTAATTTTGGTGAGAGTGAGTCCGCGAATTTCCTGCATGCGAAGCCTCTAGAAATCTGCCCGTATTGATTTTAATATTTCCATGGTAACATGACTCTGGTTCAGAGTATAGAAATGGATGCCGGGCGCTCCCTTATCCAGAAGTTCCCGGCATTGTTTGATCGTGAATTTTGCGCTTATTTCCATCAACTTCTCTTTATTATCGCCCGCAGACTGGACGTTTTCCAGCAGTTCCGGGGGAATTGTGCATCCTGTCATTTTGGTGAACCTCTCTACCTGGCTGAGCTGGGTAATCGGCATGATGCCCGGAACTATCGGAAGTCCGATCCCGGCGGCCCGGCACTTTTCAACGAAATTCAAGAAAGCAGTGCTGCTGAAAAACAACTGGGAAACCAGGAAATCTGCCCCGGCATCAACTTTTTCTTTGAGATGCTGGAGATCCTTTTCTGCGGAAACTGCCTCAGGATGAACTTCCGGGTAACAGGCGCCGCCCAGGCAGAAATCCAGACCTCTGGATCTTACGAATGAGATCAGTTCGCTGGCATGAGTAAATCCATCCACGGGCGGTGTGAAAACCCCGTCCTGGGGAGGGTCACCGCGCAGCGCCATGATATTTCGAATTCCAATCCCGTGCAGCTCTGTCAGCGCTGTTTCGATTTCAGTCCGGCTTGATCCAACACAGGTATAATGAGCCATAGTCAGAATTCCGTAATCTTCCTGGATGCTTTTTGCCCACTGCCGTGTTTTTTCCCGGGTTGAGCCTCCTGCCCCGTACGTGACAGAAACAAAATCAGGTTTCATGGGACGGAGTTCCCGAATCGTTTGAAACAGCCTTGATTCACCCTCCGGATTCTTTGGGGGAAAAAACTCAAAGGAAAACACCGGCCGTTTTGTCGATGCATTCGAATAAATCTCCGATATTTTCTTCATGGATACTCCCGGTTTAAAATTGCTGTATTTCAGAGCAAGGAATAAACCGCTCCAGGCCGGGTCGAACAGTGACAGATTTTTCGCCCGCGGAGTCCGGCGCCCGATGAGCGCTGAAGGCGGGAGACAGATATGAAATTAGCAGACACAGACCACACAGAATCGAATTTTTTTTCCACAGTTCTGCACAATCCGCTTTTCAATCTGTTTTCAACTCTCACCACGGTTGTCAGCATCGGTATTGTTTTTTTGCCGGCATTTGCAGATTTCACTCTGGGCCAATCGCGTTTCTTAACCTCGTTTGACCGCTGGCTGATGATTTATTTTACCCTTGAAATGCTCCTCAGAGGCCTGTCGCGCGGGCGACGATGGGGAAGGCTTTCTCTGCTGACAGACTTTCTGGTTATATTCCCGCTTCTATGGGAGGCCGCCGTTCACACAGTCGATTTCTCCGGCATGATCCCTCCGGAAATGATCGGCGGACTGCTGGTGTACCCCGGCATAAATCTTGTAAAAGGCGCTAGAATACTCCGCCTGGTCCGTGCCTTCCAGTTTTTTCATATGCAGCGTCAATTCGGGTTGTCCGGGGGGAGAATTGCATCTCCGTTAAAATCGCGTTTCTTTCTCGGTATATCGTTTTTTCTTTTCATATTCTCTCTGTCCGCCGGAATCGGCATGTCATTTCTGCACAAACGTCTTACCGAAGTTCAAAAAAATTTGCGTCGTGAAATGATAGAAAACCAGATCCGCATCTACGGGCTTTTAAAAACTTACAATATTTTTTCTTCTATTATACTTCGTGTTCAGCAGACCGGCGAAAATGAAAACTATGATGTCTATGATATCAAAGCAGACCCTGAGTATGTGAAATCACACTACAGTTACGGATTTGATTACATCCAGCTGGACGGCGCTCTACCGGGAGCCTCAGTCCAGGTATCCTTCCGCGATCTGAACAAACGTCAGATCCAGCTCGAACTGGCGCTTCTTCTCATACAGGCTGTTACGATTTTTGTGCTTCTGGCAAGTCTGAGTTTTTATCTGGACCGTCTTATAATCGATCCTGTCGAAAGAGCGGCTCGCGTGGCGTACCTCCGTTTAAACGGCGAAGAGCTGGAGTCCAGCCATGTGGCGCAGAATCCGGCAACCGAAATCACATCCATGATAAACTCCGTGGATGAGCTGTACAGAAAAATGCGCGCGCCGAGAAAGAGACTGTCGCAATCTTAGATTGAAATGAATATTCTTTCGCCTCAGCCGCCCAGGAGGATTGCCCTCAACAGGCCTTCGCCTTTTTTTAGCTCGCCGAGAGATTTTGCAAATACCATTCCAGGTTTGTACGTTTCTCCCGAATATTTTTGCGCTCGTCCTGTCTGCAGACTGGTGACCAGTACATCACCCGGTTGAATGGGGTGTTTGTCAGCAATTGCGCGCACGTGCACGATTCCCGCTACCGCTACCAGCTCCATGCCGGCCGGTTTTGAAAGACCTGCGAATCCGGGCCCTTTGTTTTCTTCCGGCATGAGACCTTCCGGAGGGCTCAGTACCAGCGCGGCTCGACTCACTACAACTCCCACAACCGATGTGCTTCCGGCATCCCTGGATTTTTGGAGAATTCCCTCTTTTGCCGTCGTTACAACAATATCTCCGGGGACCATAACATCTTTTCCGTCGAGCGTAAAGTAGCATGCCAGACAGCTTTCGCCTTCCGACTCTTCCGCCAGCACAACTGATTTCTGGAACCAGGATATTCCGCGAAAAAGTGCCGCCAGGTCGGATGAATGAAGTTCTTTTTCATTCAGGCTGCCGCCGGCGACAAGACCGTACCCTTTTTCTGAAATAAATTTTCCGCCGGAACCTTCGCGGCTGGCGCCCAGAATGCCTGTGCCCGCCTTCATCGAAAATCCAATGACTCCGGCCTCGGAGCCGCTGCCGACAACACCCTCTCTGCCCTTCCCGGCAAGTCCGGCTCCGCCTCCGGAATTGACAACGGACACAGGAGCATGGTGGAGCGGCGGGTCGACGAGACCGGAATACGGCTCTCCTGTGCTCTCTTCAATTCTTAGAATGCCGGTATGACTGTTGAAGTCATGAGAAACGGGAGCATACTCATGCGTGTGCTGCGTCGGCTTCCTGGCGTCAGAAAGACGGGGATCGTCTGCCTGAACTGCGCGTCCTGGAAGTGTTTCTCCATGTGCGGACAATTCTACGATACCTGGCTTCTCAGGCGAAGCATACTTCAAACGAATGTCACTGCCCTGAACGACCACGCCTTCTCTGTCTTCGCCGTCACGCGCCAATTCCACAATGCCCCGAAGTTCGGTTGTCGCCGGCTTTATTCTTGGATCGCTGCCCTGAACTGCAGTTTCCGCATTTTCCTCTCCCGACCTCGCGAAGCGCATGATGCCCGGATATTCCGAAGTTGCGGCCCTGAGCCTGTGGTCGTTGCCCTGCACGGCAAGTCCGGGTTTATCGGATCCGTTTTCCGCAAGAGTCACCAGTCCAGGCGCGCTCACAGTGGCATTCTTCAGTCTTCTGTCATTGCCCTGAACGGCGACTCCCGGACGGCTTTCGCCGTCTTCAGCCAGTTCCACAAGCCCCGCCTCCTGCTGTGTAGCCCCTTTGAGGCGCGAATCATTCGATTGTATGGCATGGCCGGCTCTGACTTCGCCGTTGCGGGCCAGTCGCACAATTCCAGCTATGTCTTCCGTAGCAAGTTTCAATCGTCTGTCATGACCCTGCACGGCAAGTCCGGGCCTGTCTTCGCCGTCGGAGGCCAGCTCCACAATGCCTTTGGTTTCTGTTGTCGCTTCTTTCAACCGCCGGTCGCTGCCCTGTATCACAACGCCTTCCCTGACCTCACCGTCTCTCGCCAGACGAACAATTCCGGACCTGAGCACGGAGGAATACGGGACCGGCTCAGGACTGGCAGTTCTGCCCGGATCATCGATAATATCAGGTGTGGCGTACAGTTCGAGTTCTATAATCTGCGAAATAAATTTGCCTTCGCGGGTGCGGGCCCCGTCATCAATGGTGATTCGGACATACCTCATGTTCGTGGACAGGAATCGCCATCTGTACCATGTCCCGTTTTCGGCCAGAAAACCGTTTTCCTCCAGCAGGTGGTGCCAGGCTATATTGTCTTCGCTGTAAGAAACCCGGAAGACTTCAGGAAAAAATGTCTCGCGGTCATCCTTGCTGAGCATTCGCAGTTCCCCGACACTGTTTATCGATCCCAGATCCAGCCGGATGTATTCTTCCTGCTTCTTAATTCTCAGACTGCTCGACCATCCGTACTCCGGCCGCTCATCCACGATATTCTCTTTTACCCAGAGTCTGTCCAGCTCGCTGGATGTTTCAATTTCAACGATTCCGGATATCATTGCACGGAATTCGCCGAATGCGGAAAAGTATTTTTCCTGCGGACCGGACCTGTCGACAAGGAGCAGAAATTTTATATGCCTGGCAGTAATCAGAGGGAAATTCCAGGACGCTTTCTCATTCCCGGCGATGCGAAAATCCGACTCCTGTAAAATCGGCTCCCAGACATGGCCGTCGTGCGATATCTCAAATCGAAATGTGTCGGGAAAAAATTCAGGAAAATCCGGATGCGCATTCACATAAATCGCATTGAAAGACCGCACGGAATCAAAACTGCCGATGCAGGAAATCAGCGTCGGCGTGTCCATATCATCGCTCTTCCACGAGAACACGCGGCCCGATCCCTCTTCGACAATACCGGACGATGTCCATTTCGAAAAAAGCAATAATTCTGGATGCGATATCCTTACCGGTTGGTTCATAAATCAGCTCCCGACTCTCTCCAGAAACTCCGTCTGTCGATCTCTTCCGCCTCAAAAAAAGTGTCCACATGCAGCTGCCTGAGCACGCTTTTCAGATATTCGGGGAGCCGGTCTTGAAACACCAGCACTCCCTCACGATCTTCCAGAAATGCCTTTTCGATCAATTTCAGGCTGTTTCCTGAAATCGTTCTTGAAAGCCGGCTTTGAATCTCAGACCAGGAGGTTTTTACGCCGGCCGTGCCGCGGTAAAGAATTTTTTGCAAATTCTCCGGCGCCGCCTCAAGGCCCGCCAAACGGCATTCATTGACGGCCAGTTCCACCTGGTCTTCGCCGAACCGCCGCTTCAGAAAATCCAGCTGCGGTTTTTTTCCAGGATCTTTTTCAACCGGTACATTGGTATTGTTTATGGATATATGGATCTGGTTGTACGGGGAATCCGGTGTGATCCCTCCAGGAGGCACCCGGCCGCCCCTCCGGGGGGTCCGCTCCTGCCCCGCCGTGGTATGTTGTGGTGCCCCTCCAGGGGTCACCTGAGGATCCCCCCTCAGAGCCTCGAATCGAAAGTAATAGTTGGTCCGGCGGTGCCCCGAGCCTGCATTCGCATCGATCAGGCCCAGGGAGATAAGTTCTTTTCTGGCCTTTCTTAAGCTCGATTTCTGCTTAAAACCAGTCAGTTTCAACAGTGGCTGGGATCCTGGGTAGACAGGGCAGAAGTTTCTATCGGAAAATCGCAGAAGCACAGGGTAGAGAGCCCTGGCCGCCGGCGACATTTTTGCCCATATCCCCGAATCAATCAGTGCAACAACAAACTTAAAATAAGGCAGCTCGTCCGACATAACCCTTCTCCTTTTTTCAAAAAAGTTTTCCAGAAAGGCAGTCTTTTTGTTTGACAGCCAGGTACAGGGAAGTATTATGTCTCTGACCAACATTTCCCTATGGAAAACCCCGGCCCCTCAGTTGCCGCTGAGGGGCTATTTTTTGTACTTTTTCTATTACAGCCTGGAACCAGGCACATTAGTCTGCCAGACAAGGCAGACATTTTAGACAATATCGCTGAAATGCTTCACTGTGCTTCCAATACAAAAAGACACAAAGGCGATGGCACTGCCCTCCCCTTCTTAAAAAATTCAACTTGCGCCTTCATTGAAAGCAACGATATTTCTGTCGAATTCCGGTTGCCGCCTGAATTCGAAATGCCGTATGGATCCCGGATCGAGGATTATGTCACATTGCGTGAAAGTCAACTATTTTAAAAAATTTTAATGTTTGAATTCGGTTTTTATCCAGGTTTCCAATCGCTTCGCCTGGGTGATGCTCGCGCAGATTATCCGCAGCTCATTGCCGCGAGTTTCTATATGGAAATTGGCGGAAGTTTTTCCGGATTGCGGAATCTTGTTGGATGAGGCGGTCGGCGCTGGTTTCCCTTTCTGCTCTTTGGTTTGACCCTGGTTGAATTCCTTCGCCGACCGGATGGTTGTTATGGCGCCCTTCCGGCAAGCGTCCAGAAATTCGCGCAGATTGCCTTTCTTTTCCGCCTGAACGACCTGAATTAGTATATTTTTATTATCAATTCCCATCTGGCGGCATTCATCCAGAACCTCCGGTTTGAGTCCGGCTATGCCGAGGATCTCTGTGATGTAGTTTCTTGATTTGCCAACAAGGGTGGAGATCTCCGCATCGCTGTAATTCTCCTGAACTTTCAGACGTAGTAAGGCCGCGGCCTCCTCCGATGCGGAAAGATTTTCTCTCTGCAGATTTTCTATGATTGCAATGCGCCAGTAATCGCGCTCTTCCCGGGAGATGATTCGGCTTTCCACCTCCTGCCAGCCAAGTTTTTTTACGGCATGATAGCGCCTTTCTCCGGCGATGACCCGGTAGCCCTCCCCGTCTCGCGTTATGACGATAGGCGACAGAAGACCGTCTTTTTTTATACTTTCTGCCAGTTCATCAACTCCGGTGAGGCGGTCCTTTCGCGGCTGCTCTGAGGATGGATGGATCTTGTCCAGGCGAATTTTTGTGATCGTTCCGTCCAGATGTTCGGATTGATATATGTCCGCAAGAGAACCGAGTTTCTTAAGCTTTGAGCTCACGCAGCAATTCCTCCAGGAAATCCTGATACTCTTTGGCCTGCTTCGAGTCGCCGGCATAATCGAAAATGCATTGCTTGGCCAGGTGGCTTTCTCCGATGGCCACACCCTCGCTGATGGTGCTGTGAAATACAGTGAAAAACTGCCCCACAACCGGCAGTATGGTTTTGGTCAGAACCGTCTTCGGCTTCAGCTGCGTGATCAGCGCGCCGGCCACCCTGAGGTCAGGGTTGATCCTTCGCTTCACGGAGTTGATGGTATTCTGCAGTCCGCTCATCCCATCGATGGAAAATTTTTCCGCCTGCGCCGGTATGACAACATGTGTCGACGCGACCAGGGCGTTGATTGTGAAAATCGAGAGAGCCGGCGGGCAGTCTATCACGATGAAGTCATACGCTTCCAGGGTCTGCAGTGCATCTCGTAGAATGTAGGGTACATCCACGTTTCCGCCCGTGGCCTCCACCTCCGCAAGAGTGATCTTTGAGGGCGCCAGGTCCAAATTCGGCTCCGAGGTTTTGAAAACAATGTCCTTTAGCGGGATCTTGTTGTTGAAGACATCGCACATCGATTTGTCTAGCTTGTCCGGGTTGACAAAAATACCCGTGGTGTTGGCCTGCGGGTCCATGTCGACTAGGAGAGTCTTTTTCCCTCTTTTGGCCAGCCCGAAAGCCACATTGATGGCCGTAGTGGTCTTGCCTTCCCCCCCTTTCTGGTTCGTTATGGATATGATGTATGCCCGGGACATTCTCTGGAAATGTGACATAATAAAGGAAGACAATGCTGTCAAGCAGTTCTCAGCATTTTACAGGCTAAAAAATAAAAAAATTCCCGGATCATGTCGGATGTCCGACATGATCCGCATTCCCGCCTCTGTCGGGATACTGCGGGCTCCGGGTGTCGGACATCCGACATGAGTTTATCCGCGGGTCTTTCCGGACGGCCCGGGATTCTGCCCGTTCGTATGACGATAAAGTATTACAGGAATCGATTTGGACTGGTTTGAAAAAATACTCACAAGACTGAGCGATGACGCGGCAATGCGGCCTCTGGAAACTCTGACCAAGGACGGAGCCTACATGCTCTTTGTCAGGGAGAAGGGAGTCTTCCGGCGAGAAGAATGTAGAGGCTACAGAGATGAGGCTGCGGCCTACTCATTTCTGGAGAGCCAGCCCGACCTCTGGAAATCCGCACTGGAGCGAGGAAGCTGCCAGGTCCCCGTGGAGGGTTTTCTTGATGGCAGAGATGTCTGGGTCGCTGTCGATTCGGTTTCCAGTCCTGCCTGCTTGCTGGCAGCTGAGATTCCTCGGAAGGCCGGCGCGGATGTCGGGGCAGTCCTTAGATTGCTTCTGGCATTGAATGCGGTTGCAGCAAAAAACATAACGGGCAGGGCAGGGGCGGAACAAGTTTCTGAAAGCATGCCTGCCTGGCTGGCCGACCTGGCGGGGAAAGCACAAAAATTATCATCACCAATTTTAGTCGCATCTGAGCCGGGCTCTGGAAGTTTTGAGTTCGTTGAGGCTTTTCTTCGGGCAAGGTTTGGACCGAATCGTCAGGCGGTATTTTTCAGTCCTTCCGGCCTGTCGGAAGCGGTTCAGCTGCGAGAGTTTTTTGGAGATTCGGCGGGCGCCAGACTGGGCGGGGCCGGCGCTGTTCTTCCAATGACGGATCGTCCCGGCGATGCCATTGTGATTCAAGAGGCCGCGGATTTATCCAGGCAGGTTCAGCTGCGTCTGCTGGCCCTGTTCGCTTCCGAACAGAACAACAGATTCTGGATTTTCGTAACTTCTCGCAATCTGCAGGATATGAGCGCTGCCGGGGAATTCCTGTCGGGCCTGTTGAAGTTTTTTGAAAAGTCGCAGATTGTGCTTCCCCCGGTTCGGGCATGCCGGGAAAGATTGCCCGAAGAAATACAAAGGCTTCTTTCATTATTGAGGGAAAAATATCGCCGTGATATTCGTGTCCAGTCGTCTGCCCTGGAGCGAATGATATCGTACGATTGGCCGGGGAACTGGGTGGAGCTGCAAAACACCCTGGAGTCGGCCTTCCTGCTCTGTAAATCTTCCCAGATTGAAGTGTCGGATCTGAAGCCCGATCTGACATCAGAATTAAATTTCTTCGGAGATTTAAATTTAAGGCGGCAGGCTTTGGAGCTGGGAAAAAACCTGATACTGAGGGCCTACGCTCTGCATGGCGGGAACCAGGTCCAGATGGCCAAGGCACTGGGAATTTCTCGCGGGTCGTTGCAGTATAAAATGGAAAAATACGGCCTGTCCTGATTCGGATTAGTATGGAAAATAAGCCAGTCACAGAGTATGAGAGAAAAACCCCGGGCGGCTTTCTAATCAAAATAAAACCAACACGGCACCTCTGCATTGTTTTTCAGAACAATGTCCCTGAAGTCCCGCGCACGGGTGGTTCGATGGAGCAGGCCATCCCCTGTCTGATGTTTATTGGGCGCAGTTTTGATCCGGTTCTCAAGCTCGGAACTGTCAGCCTGGTCCAGAGCAGGGGAGGGAAGATAGCCATTCCCTATAAAATAAAATCCAGCGATCAGATTCGATACCTCACTCTTGCCTGCCACTCTGCCAGCGATCAGTTCCCCGTACAGGTGCAGCTCTATGAGTCGATCAAACAATTTCTTTCTAAAGAGGCGGCCGGACATCCGTATCGATATATGGTGCTCGATCCGGATGTTCAGCGCGTTGACATGGTGGCGTTGAAAGTAAACCAGCCGGAAGCCCACCTGCTTCTTCTGGAGAAGGAAAAACTGGCCGATGAAACACCGGCCGTGACAGACCAAACAAAAATAAGAGCCAGCGATCTCTTAAAATCAGGAACACATGGCGAACTCGCGGGCAATCCTGTTTTCCTGGCCCGTCTCTACCTGCGAGATCTTGAATTGAAAAAAGTCAAGGATATGCTGACAGAAAAAATTCTTACCGGCGACGAAATTCAGTTCATCCGAACCTTCCTGAAAATTATGATCAACAACGATCAAAAAAAACACGATCTGGAAGGAGCAAAAATAGAACTCTACATCATTGATGAATTGTATCGATTGAGTTCTGTGCTTTCTATGGGCCAATCTGATGAATTTGATGCAACATTGGATAAAGGGATGGCCCCGGCTCTGGCAGCAGAATTGATCCCTGTGCTGGAGGCGTACCGGAGAAGGGCTTCTGACAAGATAGAGGAGCTGAGGCTCTGGGAGTGGGATTTTCGACTCAGAAAGATGGCTGGCTCAAAGTAAGAAGTGATTAATTTTAATCACTTTACGCCAGAAATTCCTCGTTTTTTTAATAAAAAATGCTTGAGTTTTGAACACTATGCTTAAAAATATAACAAGATATGGTTGTCCCATCCCTTATAATGGCTGTTTCTTCAGCACTGGCTCCGGTCGCTCTGCCGGTCCCTGGACTGGCAGGCCCAATGGGATTGCCAGCCTCCTCCGGATTCGCTGCTGGATCAGCACTGACCGGATCGATGCTTTCTCAGGTGGCCCTGGCCGTTCCTGAAAAGTATGAAATATCCAGATCCGCCGTTCATTCGGTTGGGATCAAAAAAAACTTGGATAGCGCCGGCCCTGCAGCCCGAGACCCGGTAAATCCAGAAATTTCTGTTTTATTAAAAAAGCTATCACGGCAGTTTGCATCTTCACCACAACTGTTGCTCGCATCTGGATCTTTTCAATATTTTTCTGAATCGACGGGTGAATTGTCCCCGGCGGTTTTGCTGGCGCAAGGCTGGCATAACGGACATAGCAGATACAATGGCAGATGGCATACTTCTCATCGTCCGCCAGGAAAAACTTCTCTTACAAGTTCTGATCAGATCAGAGCTTGTCGGGCAGGGGGCTCAGGTCTGGAAATCGTCGGCTATTTAAGGAAAGATACGTCCATGAATCCTGCTGCCAGGGCGACCATCTCAGGCGCCAGTGCCCCGGCTATCTGTCGGGGTAGAGGAGCAATGACGGCATGCAGACTTTGGGATTGTGCTAACGAGACCAGGCCGGGACTCGGCAGCATTGCTGTGGATCGGTCCAGCCAGGAGACAGGCGCAAGTTTCCGTTTCTGCTCACAGGTCCTCACAAGAAGATATGCCTCTGATAATGTTGTCGTCGTAATCAGGCACAGCGTTATACCTGTTCCAGGGTCCTTGCGAGAATAGGAAAAAGCAATAATATTGCAGATCCCGGAGCCGGTCCCGTCAGGCCAGCCCGTTTGACACCCTGATTAATCCTGAAAGAAGGTTTTCAAAGTTGATCCACAGCCTGCCTTATGAAAAATTGCCCCAGAATCACCTTTTTTACCAGGTTTGAAATGAGCAAAGCCAATCCCGGAATCAGCAAACTATTGTCGTCCATGAAAAAACTGATACTGGAAGTGAATGATCAGGAAATCTGCCGCCGTCTCGATATACTACTCCACTCGGGCAAGGATGATCTGCCGGCTCCCATGATTCGCCGGATACTGGAAAATCCAACCGAGTTTGATGCGCGAGAAGTTCCTGAGCCATACACTCAATACGTAAAACATTATCTCTATATGTTGAAGCGAGATGCGCGAGAAAAGGAAAAAGATCGCATTGCCGATTCAGGACCTCGCGGCAATTCCAGAAGCAGACCGTCGAAAAAGAATTTTTCTGGCGCGGGGATAACAGCAAAAAAAGCTCACCGTTAGGCGCAGGAGAGAAAGCTCTGCCGGGCACACCTCCCGGCGGTCGATACGAAGAGATGGCGTGCTTCTTACCGTCGGGACGGAGCCTTCCGGCAATGCCCTGAATCTGGCACTTGCACCGCACAATATAAATGACGAAAAATGGCCGACAAAAGGGCCAGAAATTCACGGGATCCCCAAAAAAGGATAAAAAAGAACCCCTGACATGCTGCCAGATACCTGGCAGTTGCGCCGGGATCCCGGGGCTAACCGAACGCTGAACGTATCTGCCAGTATTCCGTCGGCTGATTTTGCAAGTGTTGGTTTTAGGGCATTTATAAAGCGCCGTGCCCTCTGGATGGCGGTGGATTCAAAAACAGGGCAGCGGGCAGGGCGCTGTCCGCAGAAGACGATTGTGAGAACTTCTCTTGATTGCCCGAATTCTGGCGCTTACGTAAGGGAATAAAAACCGACCCATGGCGTCCTCCTCAAGCTGAAAAGCCACATAAGAACCAGGAAAATTCGGGTAACAGAGTAGAATATTCGGTCGATTCACAAGCTTTCTCTCCGGAGTCAGCTTCGAAAACCGCAATTGCAGGCCTTTTACGGGATCGTACGTAACGAAATTTTGGCAGCACTGATCCGCGAAGAAAGCCGGGAAGGGCAAAGGCCTCGTCGGAAAGCCCAAATAACCGAATCTGGGCAGCCTCAGAAGATACGAGATCTCAGTATATTTTTACTGTGGAATCGGGGTATTGCTTGATAAAATTGAGCCTGGAATTCGAGAAGGAGAAGACAAATTGTCATGAGCATGTCGGACAGGGCGCGCATGACAATTCAGCCGATTTTGAAGCGCCGAAATTGCGAGAAAGGGCAAGTCGGAGAAAAAACTGGAGAATACGGACCAGATGTGCTTATATCTGGGCACAGAAGGAGGTGAAAATTGGCAGAAGTAATACGTCTGAGAGTGGCCTGCCATGCCTGTGGCTATGAGATCGAAGGATCGGCCAAATATGGCAAGGGCCACTATGTAGCAGAAGGCGTCCCTTTTGACTTTGTGGCCGTTGGGAAGCTGGAGAGTGGCAGCAACAAAAGAGTTAAAGGCGAAGTAACGGCCACATGCCCGAATTGTACGGTGAAGAATCAGTACCCTATTTAGATGACTTTATTTGGGCAGAAACTGAAAAGCGCATATGGCTAAAAATAAGCAGATAGGTTCCTCGGAAAACTGTAAATGATTAAAAAAAAGCAGATGCTTGGCTTAGTGATTGAGGTGTTCAATATCAGGGCTTTGAAATTCCTCTTTGAATTGTAGTAATTTGCTTTTCTGTGGGGGTCCTCTGTAATTGCTGGAAATGTTGAGAATCAAGGGAATGGAAGCAATTCCCAGATAAAATGGAATAAAAAGGATAAATTGTGAAAACCCAGAGCAGTCGAGATGATAAATCAGAGAAAGGGAAAGCAGATAATTTTTCTCTCAGCACAATGAGGCACAGTGCGGCGCATGTGCTGGCGCAGGCAGTGATGGAAAAATATCCTGAGGCCAATCTGGCCATAGGTCCGGATGTGGACAATGGGTTCTATTATGACATTCTGGTGAGCAGTCCAATTTCTTCTGAGGATTTGAAGGATCTTGAGAAGCGGATGAAAAAGATCGTCAAGGCGCGGCAGCCTTTTTTGCGGTACGAGCTGCCGGGAACCGAGGCGGTGCAGTTTTTAAGGGAAAGAAAGCAGATATTCAAAGTCGAAATGGCGGAAAATCTGATCGAGAAGGGAGAGAAAATTTCCTTTTATCAGAATATCAATCCCAACGGGAAGAAGGAAACCTTTGTAGATATGTGCGAGGGCCCGCATGTGGATCATACGGGACAGATCGGCAGTTTCAAACTTACCTCCGTGGCCGGCGCTTACTGGAGAGGGGATTCAAAAAATCAGCAGCTGCAGAGGGTGTACGGATGGCTTTTTGAGAACGATGAAGCGCTGAAAAAATATGAGACGATGGTCGAAGAGTCCAAAAAACGCGACCACCGCAAAATCGGCCAGGATCTGGAGCTCTACACGACATCGGAAAAGATCGGCCCGGGATTGATTCTCTGGCTTCCAAGGGGAAATATCGTGAAGGAGTGTCTTGAGGACTGGGCCAAGCGGACGGAGGACAAACACGGCTATCAGCGAGTGACCACGCCGGTGATCACAAAAGAGGATCTTTTTTATACCAGCGAACATCTGCCTCACTACAAGGATTCAATGTTTCCTCCCATGGTGATGGATAATGAAAATTATTACATCAAGCCGATGAACTGTCCATTTCATCATACGATTTTTTCCATGAGACCGCGCAGCTACAGAGAGCTTCCCCTCCGGCTGGCCGAGTACGGTCTGTGCCACCGGTATGAAGATTCCGGCGCTCTCTTTGGTCTGATGAGGGTGCGAGCCATGCAGATGAATGACGCGCATATTTACTGCTCGGAGGAGCAGGCGGTGGAAGAATTTGTAAATGTGATGAAGCTGCACGAGTACTATTACAAAATTCTGGGCATCACCGACTATCATATGGAACTTTCGCTGCGAAATCCCGCCAGCGACAAATACCACGGCGACCAGGCCATGTGGGAAAAGGCGGAGGCGATGACGCGCAAGGCCATGGAAGTGTCCGGCATTCATTACGAAATCGAACAGGACGGAGCGGCTTTTTACGGACCCAAGCTCGATTTTCAAATAAAAAGTTCGATCGGGCGTGAATTTACGGCCAGCACCTGCCAGCTCGATCTATTCATGCCGGAAAAATTCGATCTGAAATTTGTCGATACGGACGGTCAGCAGAAGCGGCCGGTATGCCTTCACCGCAGCCCGCTTGGCACGCACGAGCGCTTTATTGGTTTCCTGATCGAGCATTTTGCGGGAGCTTTCCCGCTCTGGCTCGCTCCCGAACAGGTAAGGATTCTTCCCGTCAGCGACCAGTACCATGATTTTGCAAAAAGCCGCTTCGAGATTCTGAAGCAGGCCGGGATCCGGGTTCAAATTGATGATTCGTCGGAAACCCTGGGTAAAAAGATACGCAACGCAGAAAAGATGAAAATTCCGTACATGGCTGTGGTCGGCGAAAAAGAAAAAACAGACAATATCCTGAATGTCCGCAGCTATTTTTCGGGCGAGCAGAAGGCCGTCACCGTGGAGACCTTCCTGAAAGAACTTCAGGCAGAAATTGATGAGAAAAAGATTCAGGAATTGAAAAAGAAGCCGGGATAAAATTTGAGCTTTCTTGAGCCCAGTTTTTTTGTTTTTTTTATTCTGTTTGCGGGCCTGTATTTTTTTTCGCGCCGTGACGGGATTCCTCCAAAAACTGCTTTTGTGGTTCTCGTCGCAGGGTCGGCGCTGTTCTATTCGTTCAGCCGGCCGTCCTATCTTCTGCTGCTTCTGGGTGACAGTGCGGTGGCCTGGATATCCGGGATTCTGTTAACCCGGAAACCGGGCCACCGCCGGTTGATTCTGTGGACAGCACTTCTGCTTCTGCTGGCGCCCCTGTTCGTTTTTAAATATTATAATTTTTTCATATCAAATGCGCGGTGGCTCGGTTTATTCAGCGGAGCGGACATGAGCGGGCTTGTTCTGCCGCTCGGGATTTCGTTTTTTACATTCCAGAGCATTTCTTACGTGTCGGATGTGTACCGCGGCATGCCCTGTGAAAAAAGTCCGCTCCGGTATTTTGTATACAGCACTTTTTTTCCGCATCTGGCCGCCGGCCCGATCGTCACGGCGCGCACTTTTCTCCCGCAGCTGAATCGTCTCGTTTCCCTGAAAACCATAGATTTCCAGAAGGCCGCTTTCTTTCTTCTGTCCGGTTTCATCAAAAAGGCTTTCTTTGCCGACCGTCTGGCTCTCATTGCGGATCCAATTTTTGCGCATCCGAATCTTTTTTCCCCGGGAGAATTGCTCCTGGGGAATCTGGCCTATTCATTTCAAATTTATTTTGATTTCAGCGGTTATTCCGATATTGCCATCGGTCTTGCGGCGCTTTTGGGATACGATCTGCCGGAAAACTTCAATTTCCCGTACAGCGCGGCCGGATTCCGGGATTTCTGGCGAAGATGGCACATCACTCTGTCGTCCTGGCTTCGCGATCACATTTATATACCGCTGGGAGGCAGCCGGCGCGGGCCGATTCTGCTGGGGATTTCGCTGGTTGCCACCATGGGGCTGGGCGGTCTCTGGCACGGCGCGCACTGGAATTTTGTTATCTGGGGACTTCTGCACGGACTTCTTTTAATTGCAGACAGATTTGTGCCGGACCGATTTCGAACCCAGGCTGCCAGCCGGTTTTTTTTACAGGGATTCACTTTTATTGCCGTGACACTACTCTGGGTCTTTTTTCGAAGCGGATCAACTCTGAACGGCTGGGAAAATGCCCTGTACATTTACTCTCATATGCCGCTGGTTTTTCAAAATCCAGGCAGTGTCGGCGCCCGTTCGCTGGCATTTGTGCTGATATCGGGCTTTCTTGTTTTTATTTCTTCTATAGTATATGAAAAGTTACGTATGGGATTTCTGTCCCTGGAGCCTGTTCCCTGCGCTCTGTGGTGCGCTGTCGGAACTCTGTTGCTTGTATTATTTTCTCCGGGCAGTGATTCTTTTCTGTATTTTGTGTTTTAACTGTATGTAGTGTGTGGCGTTGTTTGGTTGGTAATTTTGAAAAAAAGAATTGGCGCAGGGAGTGGAAGCTTTTAGATTAATTCTAAATCTAAAACTACACTAAGACGGAATGGAGGACAAATATGGCTGATCTGAAAGGATCCAAAACACATGCGAATCTGAAGAGCGCTTTTGCTGGAGAATCGCAGGCAAACAGACGCTATCTTTATTTTGCAAAGCAGGCAGATGTGGAAGGCCTTCCCGATATTGCAGGTCTGTTTCGAGACACGGCAGAGGGAGAGACGGGTCATGCCCACGGTCACCTGGATTATTTACGGAAAGTGGGGGATCCCGCAACCGATCTTCCCATCGGAGATACGGCAACAAATTTAAAAGCGTCGATTGCCGGAGAAACGCATGAATACACAGACATGTATCCTGGAATGGCAAAAACGGCCAGAGAAGAGGGCTTCCAGGAAATAGCGGACTGGTTTGAAACTCTGGCAAAAGCGGAAAAATCGCATGCGGGCCGGTTCACTCAGGGATTGAAGTCGATCAGCTGAGCCGCTCTGCAAAGCAGCCATGGCAGTAATTTCATACGAAAATGTAAAAGATGTCTCCTACGATCCCTACGAGGAGAAATACTGGGATGCCGGTTCGCTTTCGCGCGAACTCAATCGATCCTTTGAAATCTGTCACGGCTGCCGTCTGTGTTTCAAATACTGCGCTTCATTTCCGTCTCTTTTTTCGGCGATTGACGGACAGGCTGACGGCGATGTAACAAAATTGGAAGAGTCCGACAGGCGCAAGGTTGTCGGCGAATGTTTCCAGTGTAAAATCTGCTATGTGAAATGCCCGTACACGGACCGGGACAATCATGCCTACAATTTGAATTTTCCGGCTCTGCTGCAGCGTGCCGTACATGTCCGGGCCAGGGAGAACGGAGTCGAACTTCGGGATAAGATTCTTCAGAATGCGGAACTGGCCGGGCGCATGTCCGGCGGTATTCTTGCCGGAGTTACAAACCGGCTGATGAAGTTGGGTGTTTTCCGGGCCCTGGCTCAGGCTTTCCTGGGTATACACAGAAAAAAAATTATGCCGGAGTTTCATCCGGTCACGTTTTTAAAAGCTTTCCGGAAACGGAGCAACTCGTCCGCCGCGCCCGAGGGCCAGAAAGTCGTTCTTTTTGCCACGTGCTTTGTCAATTACAACAATCCGGAACTGGGAGAGGCGGCTGTGACAGTTCTCGAAAAAAACGGATGTTCGGTTGAATGTCCTTCGCAGAACTGCTGCGGCATGCCGGGCCTCAACAGCGGAGATCTGGAATGGGCCGTGAAGAAAATGAAAACGAATGTCGATTCTCTGTATCCGCACGCGATAGAGGGAAAAAAAATTCTGGCGATCAATCCCACCTGTTCTATGACCATGAAGAAAGAGTATGTGACATTTCTTCCGCCCGGCGAATGGCGCGAAAAAGCGGCCGTGGTTTCCGCCGCAGTCATGGATGTGCATGAGTTCCTTTTCGAGCTGAAGAAAATGGAGAAATTCAGCAGAGATTTTAAGAGCAGTCCGGGAGAGGTCGCTCTGCATGTGCCCTGCCATCTTCGCGCTCAGAATATCGGATACAGATCCAGAGATATCATGCGGCTGATTCCGGGATCCAGCATAAAGCTGGTGGAGGAATGCTCCGGTCACAATGGCAGCTGGGCCATGAAAGAAGAATATTTCGCTCTGAGTCTTGAGGCCGGGAAAAGAGCGTTTGATGAAATAAAAGAACATAAGGATCACAAAATATCGACGGACTGCCCGCTGGCGGCGATACAGATCCAGCAGGGTACCGGACTGAAGAGCCGGCCCGTGCATCCGCTGCAGATTCTTGCACGGGCTTACCGTTCTCCGGAAGACGGCGGTTTTGAGAAAGGGGCCGTTTCGGAATGAAAAAAATCGAGGCAGAGGAAATCCTCCCGATTGAGAGCTACGAAAAGATCCGGAATGAATTCCGTGAACGAATCATGAAAATCAAAGAGCCCCGGCGCGTACATATCGGACCGTATCTGACCTTTCTGTTTGAAAACAGGGAAACCATGAAATATCAGATTCAGGAAATGCTGCGGTCGGAAAACATACGCGAGGCAAAGGCAGTTCAGCATGAGATCGACACGTACAATCAGCTGGTGCCGGGAAAAAATGAAATAACGGCCACTCTGCTGATCGAGCTTCAGGACCCGGCGGTGCGGGCCGTAAAACTTGCGGAACTGCGCGGCCTGGAAAAGCATCTATTCCTTCTGGTCGATGGCGAGGGCAAGACCGAGGCTGAATTTGATGAGGAGCAGATCGACACGGATAAAATATCTTCCGTCCAGTATATTCGGTTCCGGCTCGGTGAGAAGGCGGAAAAAACTCTGCCTTCAGCGCACAATATTGAAATCATGGCCACGCATCCGGCGTGCAGCTACCGTGAGAGCCTGAGCAAGGGGCAAATAAAAGCCCTGAAAGAAGATTTCCTCAGCAATTGAGTGGACTTTTTATTTCAAAAAAAAACTCTGGCAGTTCATGTCGTCAAGACGTCTTTTTTTAAGAATCGCTTTTATCTTTAATGCAGTTTTCTTCCTGCTTCTGTTCTCACCTGTCCGCGCAGGAGAGGAAACCGGAAGCGGTCTGAATTCCGTTGTCAGAATTGAAACTACTTTTTTCGAGTTTTCCTACGACACTCCCTGGAAGCAGCCGTCGCTTCATTCGGCCAGCGGCACCGGATTTATCATCCAGGGAAACCGTATTCTGACCAACGCGCACGTTATAAGCCAGTCCAATACGATTCGTATTCAGAGACCGGACCAGCGCAAGGATTACGAGGCGAGGGTGGTTTTTGTGGCGCATGACTGCGATCTGGCTCTTTTGTCCGTGGATGATCCTTCGTTTTTCCAGGGCGCTCAGCCGCTGGAGCTCGGACAGATTCCGGAATTGAATTCACCGGTTATCGTAATCGGTTTTCCGATCGGCGGGGACCGCGTCTCCATTACACGGGGCATTGTTTCCCGCAAAGAAATGGATCTCTATTCGCACAGTGAAATCGACTACCATCTTGTGATCCAGGTGGACGCCGCCATCAATCCAGGGAACTCAGGCGGACCAGCGCTTCAGAACGGCAAAGTGATCGGAGTGGCTTTCCAGGTTTTGACCCGGGGAGAAAATGTCGGGTATCTGATTCCGACGGTTGTCGTCCGTCGGTTCCTGAGAGATATTGAAGACGGTCGGTATGACGGTTACATTGATTTCGGCACGCTGGAAATATTTACGGAGAATCCCGTTCTGCGAAACGCGCTGGGCCTGAGCTCTCTGGAAGGGGATACGGGAGTCTTCATATACACCGTTTTCCCCGGATCATCCGCAGACGGTTTTCTGAAACCAGGAGATGTTCTGCTTTCCGTGAACGCAATGCCGTTGACGGAAAAAGGCGATGTTGAGGTCGACGGAAGTCTGCAGTCGTATTCGGAACTGATAGACAACATCAGCCCCGGCACACCCATCAATGTTGAAATTTGGCGTGACGGGAAAAAAATGCAGCTGACGTTTCCGGCAAGAAAAACAAATGTTTTTGAATTTCAGAGAAGAAATTACGATTCTCCGCCGGCGTATCTTATCTGCGCCGGCCTGGTTTTCCAGCCCGTGGATGCGAATCTCATGGAGACGATGGGGGCAGGCTGGGCGGCCGCTGGCAAAATGGATATTCTGTACCGGTACCGCTATTTTATTTACAATGCGATTTATAAAGAAACGGCCGTCGATGTTGTTCTGACCAGGAAACTCAACGATGCGGTGAACCTGTACGCGGGGCGGTTTATCGGAAGCACCGTGGAGTCGGTGAACGGAAATCCTGTGAGAGATTTTAATGCTTTTATTTCTCTCATGGACGAGGCGCAGAAAGCCGGACGTTTTGTGATTGTTCGTTTTCGAAACGATCCCGTTCCGCTGATTCTGAGGTCTGAAGTCATTGCCAGTTCGTCATCGGGAATTCTGGAGAAATACGGAATCGTTCGCGATCGGATGCCTGTGCGGAGGCTTCCATAAAAATGCGAAATTCAGATATAAAACCGCCAATGAACGCTGATGAACGCGAATCAGAAAACGAAATTGGCGTTTGTTCGCGTTTATTCGCGGTTGCATATTCAATGATAAGAAGAACGGGAATCATTATTTCAATAATCATAGGCCTGCTGCTTTTTTCAAAATTGGAAGCTCTTCCAAACGGTCGGGAGACTACGGTGTCCGACATCAGCATCAGAAAAAGCCTGGTTCTTGTCCGCATATCCACGATTCGTTACAGCGCCGTTCAGCCCTGGGTCCGCGAAGCGGGCGAGAGCTTCACCACAACCGGACTGGTTCTTCCCGGACGCAGAATCCTTGTTCTGGCATACGATATTCAAAATGCCAGCTTACTGGAGATTACCAAGTTTTCATCATACCAGCGTGTTATTGCAACGGTCGAGCGCCAGGATATCGAGGCGAATGTGGCTCTGCTGTCAGTATCAGACGGGAATTTCTTTCAGGATCTGCAGCCTCTGCCGGCGGGGATTGATCCGGCTCCTGGACAGGAAATCACAGCCGTGAAAGTCGACGATGTGTTCCGTGTGTATCGGGAAAAACTATTTGTTACGGAGATCAATCCTGTGGCGGATTTTGGACTGACCTATCTGCCGGCTGTGGTGTTTCGAACTTCAGAGCCCTTCCGGGGCGGCGGCATCATTCTGTCGTCCGGGAAGGTTGCCGGTTTTATCGGTTATTCCAATCAGGATAAACGCGCTGAATCGATTCCGCCTTCAACTTTCGAGACGTTTCGAATTCGGGCCTCGCTTCCTGTCTATCCCGGTTTTGTATCGCAGGGTTTTGAGCTCGACAGTCTGGTTGATCCGGCCCTTCGAGAGTATTTCGGAATGTCAGAAAACATGCACGGCGCTCTGGTCACACGTGTGTATCCCGGCACATCGGCGGCGGGGATATTAAAAAAAGAGGACGTGGTCACCGCCATCGACGGAATTCCCGTCGATGATATGGGATTTTACGAAGATTCCCAGACGGGACGGCAGAACGCGCTGATGCTTCTGGCCAGAAACAGAAAGAATACGATACGATCTCCGGGCGAAAGTGTTGCTCTGGATGTGATTCGGGATAAAAAACCCCTCCGTCTGTCGCTGCGGCTGCTGCCGTACGACGGCAGGGCAGAAAGAATCCCCTGGCTTACGACACAGCAGCCCTCATATCTGATTGAAACAGGAATTGTATTTCTGGAATTGTCAGGATCGTATCTGCGTGAGAGATTCGGGGCGAACTGGAGAACCAGCGCGATTGAACTGGCCTACACCTTTGACACCAGGCATTTTTATGAAACTCCCGGTGATGATCGCATTGTGATTATTGGAGGTATGCTGCCGGACGAATTGAACCGAGGCTATGAAAACCTGATGGCAGCGCCGGTTCTGGAAGTGGAAGGAAGGCCCGTGGTCAATCTGCGCGTCATGTCGCAGATTCTGGATGAATTGAAACAGAAAGGGATGCAGAGTGTTCGGATGACGCTTACCGGCGGACGAATTATTTTTCTGGATCTGCAGAACAGAGATGCTGTTAGAAACCGGCTCCGGGTCCGTTACGGCATACCGGCAATCAGTCGCTTCTGAAAAAACGGTCTTACCTGAGATAGTATTTCATGCCGATGTTTCCGCGGATGCGGTCCTGGTAACTGTTTTCCGTCGGTGTGAGATGCCGGATTGGCATTTCTACTGAAGCCTGGAAAATCACGGACCGATTGCTCAGCTGCAGACCGGGCGCAAAAAATACCGTGCCGTATTCTGTTCCAATCACCTGGTCTTTTTTGTATAAATCCGCATAATTGTAGTGCGATGTGATTCCCAGAAAAACATTCATGGGCCATTTATTCTGCTGGTATTCGGAATAGGATCCGAATCCGTAACCGAAGCGCAGAGCCGCTGTGAGTTCATCACCCATATTGTAATCGTTTCTGGCCAGGTTCAGCCGGTAACCGGCGCCGACCTGTATCTGGGCCCGATTTATTAAGTAGGAGAAATTCACTCCGGAATCCAGCCGGTATCCTGTATTGAGCCAGGCTTGCGCCGGCAGATTGGCCGTGTCATTTTTTGAAACAGGGGCATTCACCGACTCTGTGATTTCCAGTCGGACGCGGCCGGTGTCCAGCGCAACAAACCTGCCTCCCACTCCCAAATAACCAGGACCCTCAACTCTCTGGACCTGGCCGGCTGTTGACCGGTATTCCTTCATGGCATAGTCCACAGATCCGCCCAGATACAAGCGGCCCAGGCTGAGCTCCATGGGCAGAATCACCGGAATCGAAAAAGATCGAATCTCTCCCGATGCATTTGAAAGCTGCCTGTAATTGACTCCGCCGCTCAGAAGAGAGGAGGAGTATATAGAAGTATTTTCCTGAATTTCAGGAAACGGACCGGCTGCCAGCATTGCCGGGAAAAGGAAAAATGCTCCAATTATTAAATATTGCCTGAATGACATAATTCTCTGATTCTCTACCGGTCTTCTATGCTATATTCGACTAAAAAAATCGAATCGGTCCGGTCTATTTGTTTTTTCTCTGGACATTTTTTTCTATAAACTATAAAAAATGAACTGCAGGGTCCGGCGTCCTGTCAGTTATGTACTGAATCCTCACTTTCATACCATGATATTTAGCATAGTGAATACAATAAAAAAGACAGCAAGTCGGACGGCGACTGTATCGGTCCTGTCAATAATAATGACTGTTCCGATGTTTGCCCTGCCTCCCTGGATTTCCCTGGAGGAGAGGACCCGGAAATCGGACGCGGTGGTCATTGCCGATGTGGATCGAATCACCGTAAGGGATCTAAATACCGTTTCCCGCTCTGTGAGCATGCACATTGAGATCAAAGAGCTTATAAAGGGCCGTGTGGAGGATACAAGTCTGACACTGAATTTTCTTGTTTTTCCACAGAGTATGGAAAATCATCTGCGGGAGCCGCCATCCCAGGGAAGGTATGTTCTGTTTCTCAACCAGATGACGGTAACAACTCCGCAGGGATCGCAAGACACAGTTCTTGTCCTGTTTCGGCCGATTCCTTTTTCTTTTGTGGAAGCCACGCCGGAGAATATTCAGAAGATAAAAAGCGCTCTTCCGTAATCCGCTCGACTGATTGGTCCGGCGCTTCTTTTTGAAAAAAACTCGATTTGCCCGGTTTTCGACTGAATCCCGTTATCCAATCCATCCGATGATGAAGTGAGGCTGTCCCAATTCGAGACAGCCGAAGGCGCTGCAGGAATGCAGAGGTCTTCGCATTGTGGTGAAAATATTGAAAAACCCTGTTTCAGAGTAAAATCCCCATGGAAAGAGAAAAAATGGAAGAATTTGTGGGTAAACTCTGGAGCAATCCGGCTCTGGAGAAGGCCACACTCTTAAAAAAGGAAAATCAGATTCTGGGATTCTTGAAAGAAAACAGCGCCGTGCTGCAACAGGCTTTTGCTCAGCCGAATTTTTTTCCCGGGAAAAGTTATGACGAGGCGGTGAGGCTTTTTCTCACAGTTCTGACGGATAAAATTCAGCTCAATCTCCTGCCGATTATCGAGCAGGTTGTGGAGAGCACGGTGCAGTCTTCCATTCTGCAGGCTTTTCAAAAAGAGAAATTTGTAAGTCTGGACAAGACTAAATTTAAAGAATTTATACTGGCTCATACCAGAACAAAAACCCTGAGGGACCCGTACGTCCTGGTTCTTGAGAGTATCTCCCACAGTTTTTACGAGAAATACATTCCGATCATCCTGAAGCGACGGAAGGTTATTTATAATGAACTGGTGCGCAGAGATCGTCTGACCCTGGACCCGACTCTGATTCCGACCTATCTCAGTCTCTGTTCGCTGTTCCGTCCTCTCTTCTGGCATAAATTTCCCAGAGGTTCGGGAAGCAACAAACAGATGATCAATCTGGCTGCCGGGATGCGGGATCCAAAAGTGTATGAAAGCATACTGAAAGATCTGGAAGCTTTGATTCATGATGAAATAGGATGGGTGCCGGACAAGGTGCTTCATGTGGGATTGGAAAGCTGCCTGAATTTCACCGAACGCCCCGAGATATCGACGGGCGCCAGACTGATCACCATCATGACAAATCGCGCCGCTGAATACGAACCGAATCAGAAAGTGGACAAAGGCGCGGAAACACCCGACAAATCCTGGTTCAATATAAACCGTCGGACGGCGAAATACTACGGTTATGACGTGCATTTTCTGGAAGAGCTCTACCAGATTGCCGGCGAGGAGGGCTGGTAGTATGCTCCATATCCACAAACAGCGTCACGGGGAACATCTGCCCGAATTTATTGAAACGGCGATCATCATTGCGATACTGCTCGTCGTCGGGCATACAATCACCGAAGAAATTTCAATCATCTATCACTGGAATCATGAATGGTCTGTGCGGCTCGCCTACGCGGCTTTTGGATTTGACCTTCTTTTCTCGCTCGAATTCACGGCGCGCGCGATCATTACGGCCCGGCACGGACATTTCCGGCTCTACATGCTCAAACAGAGAGGCTGGATCGATCTTATGTCCTCTTTCCCGCTTCTCCTTTTCGTCTCTGGGCCGGTAGCGGCCGTTATGTTTTTTAGCCTGGATATGGAAGGAAGCGGAGCGATGCAGATGCTTGTCATACTGAAAACCGCAAAAGCGATCCGCGTTACCCGTATTCTTCGTCTGATCCGGGTGATAAAAATATTCGGCAGGATTCAGAATACAAATTCTGCGATGACTAACCGCCAGATCGCCACGATTTCGACCATCAGCGTTGTGTCGCTTGTGGTTGTTCTGACAATTTCGCAGTTTGTTCCGTTCCTTTCGGTGGGCGATCACAATGAGTATCTTGCTCAGAGGACCCGGGAACTCTCGCCCCTTTTTGACGCGGGAGGTATAGCCGAAAAGAGCGCGGTGGATTACATCGGCAAATCCGCGGACGACGTGATTGATATACACGACCCGAACAATATTCTGGTGTATCAGAGTCCTGAAATAAATCAGCTGAAATGGACCGCCTATCATGCTGGAAGAATACCACTGAAGAACGGTTATACAATGTCGCTGTCCTATTACCGTGTGGACGCGGAGCATGCCCGCCTCAGCCTCTTGATACTCATAATCATTCTGTCCTTGATCCTGTCGTTCATGTTCATATATACCGGCATTTTCGCCCATCAGATATCAGATCCGATATATATCATGGATAAAGGATTCCGGGAATGGGATTACAATCTTGAGGTGAAAGTGAATCAGGACTACCTGCATGAAGAGATTTTCCAGCTGGCGCAGATTTACAATGCACGGTGGCTTCCTCTGAAAAACCAGGTGCACAACTACAGGAAATCGAAAGGCGATGTCAAATCAGTGTTATCCGTCAAAGATCTTCTGTAAACTAAACTATGAGCGATGCCATGATACATCCGGATGAAAACAAACCCAAGCAGATATGGGACGGTCTGATTCTTCTGCTCACGATTTTTGCCGCGATCGAAATTCCGCTTCGCATCGTTTTGAATTATCATGCGCAGGGCTTTCTTCTGTTTTTTGACTGGTTCATAACCATTTGCTTCTTCACGGATGTCATGCTGAATTTCGTGACGTCGATCTATCTGAACGGTAAACTGGTTTCGGACAGGAAGATTGTCGCGAAAAATTACCTTCGCGGATGGTTCCTCATAGATTTTCTGGCCTCTCTGCCGCTGGACATGCTTCTCTCCGGATCCTTTGGAATGCTCACAGATGCGGCGAGGATGTTCCGTCTGCTTCGTCTGTTCCGACTGGCGCGTCTTGCTCAGTTCATGCAGAAATTGGCCCGCTCGAATATGATCAATATCAGCGTCCTGAGGATGGTATTTTTAGCTTTCTGGGTTCTGATGATCATGCACTGGACAGCCTGCGGATGGCTCCTGATGGGAGGAGGCAATATCGCCGGTCTGGAATTGAGCATGGGAAATATTCCGGAAGCGAAAATCGAGCTGATCGATCCGTACCGCCTTTACATTCGATGTCTCTACTGGGCGGTTACCACAATCGCAACAATCGGTTACGGGGATATAACTCCGCAGACGAACGGCCAGACCCTCTATGCAATGGCGATCGAGCTGATCGGCGCCGGCATGTACGGCTATGTGATCGGCGTTGTCGCCAGTCTTCTGGCAAATATTGACGTGGCGCGCGCTCAGTACATGGAAAAAATGGAGAAGATCAACACCTTCATGAAATACAGGCAGATTCCGTCCAATCTGCAGGATAGTATCCGCAATTACTATTCGTATCTGTGGGAAAGCCGGCGGGGGTACGACGAATCACAGGTGATCTCAGATCTGCCTTCGTCTCTTAAGCTGAATGTGTCGCTCTATCTCAACCGGGAAATTATTGAAAAGGTTCCGCTCTTTCGCGGGGCGAGCGATGATTTTATACGCCAGATTGTCATCAATCTCAGGCCGGCCGTCTATACTCCCGGAGATTATATTTTCCGCAAGGGCGAGGTCGGTTCGACGATGTTTTTTATCAGCCGCGGCGCCGTGGAAGTGGTTTCGGAAGACGGCAAAACTGTATTCGCCACGCTTTCCGAGGGAAACTTTTTTGGAGAAATTGCTCTTTTGATGAATATGCCGAGAACCGCAAGCATACGCGCCGTGGACTTCTGCGATCTGTACACGCTGGATCAGGAAACCTTCAACCGAATTCTGAAAGACTTTCCGGCCTTTTCTGTTCATATCCGGGAATTTGCCCGCAAGAGGCAGGAAGAATCGCAGGTCGATCAGCAGCCGGAGGCGAACTCTGAAATTATCGCCGAGACAGATCAGGTCCCGCCTGGGCGTGTGAGCGGAATGTCCATTATTAAAGAAGATGCCGGATCAATTTTTCTTTCCTGGCATTCGGGCGACGGCGCTTCTGTGTATCAGGTGACCCGGTACGATCCGGATTCAAACCACTGGAAACTGCTGAACGGTTTTGTGCAGTCCACGATCTATCGCGATGTTCAGCCGTACAGAGACAAACACAATGTTTACAGAGTGCGCGGCGTGAACGAAGCGGGCGCCGGAGATTGGAGCGAAACTATCAGCATCCATTTCTAGTCAGGAATTGTTTTGCGAGCTTTCAAATTTATTCTCACATTTGTTCTCGCGTATTTTGTTCTCGACGGATTCCTGTTTCGGTTCCTTCTCTGGAGACTTCCGAATGAAAGCGCCTGGGAGTCTTTCCCGCTTTACAATTTTGAATACAGATTCCGTCATCTCGCCCGCCGGGAGAAGGCCGGCGAATTCCGGATAATTGCCGCGGGCAGCTCCATCGCTCTGTATTCGATACTTCCTGAAAAGCTCAATGAATTGTTCGCAGGCGAACCCGGGAACCGTACGAATGTTCTGATGCTGGCCCGGCAGGGTCTCAATGTTTTTGAACTCAATGCGATATTCGACAGAATACTGGAAACCAGGCCTGATGTGATAATTCTTCCCCTCAACATGGTTGACTTCCGGCTGGAGCGGCCCATCGTTCTGGATCTTGTTAAGGATCTGGACACGGACCACCGCGGCGAAGCGCTGCAATCGGCTGAGTCAGATCTCTGGCAGTTTCCGGAATCACAGATTCTGGATCCGGGCGGGTATCTTTTGGCTGCGCGCAGTCCCAGGGATTTAGGCCGCGGACTGTTTCTGGAAATTTCCGCGGCGTATCGCTATCGCAGTCTGTTCTGGGACGGTCCGTCGCAGTATCTGGAAAATCGTTATTCAAAGGGCCGTTCTTATGAGAATTACGCCGGCATTCCCGTCGAAGGAGGGAATATCACTCACCGCGGGTGGGTCGGGTCGAATTTTGAAATCACAATTACCGAGACTCTGCGGCGCGAGGGGCTGGACGTTCAGGCTCCCGATTCTCTCTTCGCACGCCCCGGCGAAAATGATATGTCCGGTCCAATTCTGGAAATACAGCCAGCGGAAGCTCGGCCCCGTCGGATCGAGCTCCAGAGAGGCTGGCAGAATATTTCCCTGTCAGAACAGTCTCCCGGCAGCAAGGTGAGATTCCGTGTTTCCCGGTCATTTTATTCGGATGAAAACGATGACCGCTTTGCTCTGCGATTCTCCCGCAATGCAGGCCGCTCCGAGCCGATTTCCTTTCCCGTGAGCCGCGAGCTGCGCCGTGAAGACGAGCGGTATCGTCGCATGACGGACACAGAATACCCCGAATCGTTTGCGCGCCGAATTCTGAAATTCAGCCGGCCGGGCATGCAGTATCTGCAGTCGCTGCAGACGGCCAAAAGGATCTGGGCTCTTCGTCATTTTGATCCCGATCTGCCCGCCGCCCGCGCATTCCGCCAGTTTCAGAAAAAAGCGGCAGACGCCGGGATTCCTCTTGTGGTCATCCATTCTCCGGAGAATCCTCTCTCCAGGGAATGGTATGAGAAATCTGTATGGTATGCTGAATTTATAAAATATCTATCAGAATCGCCGGGGGCTGCGGCAGGACAGTATTCATTCTATCAGTGGCAGGACGCTCTGCCGATGCAGGATTTTTACGACTATCATCATCTGACGTATTTCGGCGCGCAGAAATTTACAGACCGGCTGGCGCGGATTCTAGAAAAAGAATTTCACGCAGAGTCCGCGGTGAAACGCAGAGGAGGGCAATGAAAGAAGGGTATGACCGAAAAGATGCATACGAATGCCGGTCATGCGGTACTGTTCTCGTTGTTTCTTTTTCGTGTAAAAGCCGGCTGTGTCTTTCCTGCTATCGAAAAATGCTCTTCGGCTGGTCGCTGAATCTTTCGAGAATATTGAATCCTGCTCTGGCTTATTCGCATGTAATCTTCACTGTCCCCGGCCAGGTTGCCCGTCTCCTGTTTGTCCATCGATTCCAGCCGATCACAGGGAAAGGTAACGACGTTTTGTTTCGTAATGCTGAATACATCGCATCAGGCTTTTTCCACAACAGTCAGATTCTAAAAGTCGACGATTCAAAGAAGGAGATCGCTTTCCGTTTCCGCAGCTGGGTGGATCACCAGTCAATAAAGAAATATTGCAAAAATATCAAGATGGATATATTCGAATTCATGACGCGGATGTTGTACTTTCTTTCTGATCATCGTCAGAAATCCATCCGCTACTATGTACTATGCCGAGCCTGTGACCTGCACCTGGTCTAAAGCGATTTAAAAATCTTTTAATATGAAGCCGTAACTCTGTCCAGGCTGTAGGGAGCCGATGGTTCTGACACTGATTTTTGCTAGAGCTTCAACTCGATTGATTCTGAAAATCAGAAAAACTCATTTTCTATTAAATGGATATTTTCGTCCGATTCGGGTGCCATAGAATACCCAGACCAGCTGATTATATACACATCGGTCTTTTCTAAAAAAATGCTCAAACTGGCGCGGTTCTTGCACAAATTCTCAATTTTTCGCGAATATACAGGCCGCGAAATTTAAGCCCTATGTCATACATGAGTCGCCCGTACTTCCGATAATATCTAGTTATGTACGAATTTCCACCATTTTTTAAGCTTGACCGGTTTTATCGAACGGTCTGAAATAGCAGTATCTTCCTGTATAGCTAATGCCTCCGAAATGGTTTGGGATTTTTCTGGTTGCCCGTAAGAGGCCAGTGAGTTCTAATATGACTTGCAAAAGATATATGTTATATATTATTACCGCCTGTCTGTTATGTAATTGCAGCATTTCGATCGTGGCGGAGCCGCTGGATAGGATTGGAGTTCTTGATTTCACCGCTATCGGCAGCGTAACGGCCGAGGAAGCGAGGATCGCCCGGGAAATTGTGATTCAAAAAATCGTCCGGTCGAAAAGATATGTTGTCATTGACCGGGCAGACTTGGACGCCGTGTTGAAAGAGCAGGCTTTCCAGTCTTCGGGATGCACTGATTCGGAATGTGCGGTGAGAATCGGCAGGCTTCTGGCGGCAAACAAGTTGATGACTGCGGAAATGACGAAGATCTCAGGAAAATACTATATGGACGGTCGCATCGTTGATGTTGAGACGGGCACTGTGGAGCATGCCGAACGCAGCTCAAAGCCGGAAGATAACATGGAGAGTTGCGCGACCTCGTTCGCTGGAAGAATATTATCACTGAACTCCTATTCTGAGTTGTGGAACGACAACAAATATATCTGGATGTCGATTATTTATCCGGGTTTAGGTCAATTTTACAGCGGGCATCAATCAAGGGGCATTATTTTTCTAATCGGTTTTACTGCTTCTCTGGCAAATTTTATTTCTGTGAATGAAATTGCACAGGGGAATCCAGACAATAGAAGGGCACAAACACATTGGACACAGGCACAGTTGGGTTGTATTTTCCTTTACATCATCAATGTCCTGGATATTAAGATCATAACAGACTCGGCGGCGAAGGTCGGTCTGTATTATGTGCCTCAAGAAAATCAGGTGCAATACTCGGGCTACAAGCAGCCGTCAGTCAACGGAATTTATTATATAGGTTTTAATATTAATTTCTAATATAGAAATGGATGGAGAAATCCAGAGAGCTGCGCCGAAACGAGCAAATTTAAGCCCTCTGTCATACATAAGTCGCCCGTACTTCCGACAATCTCCAGTTATGTACGAATTTCCACCATTTTTTTAGCTTGACCGGTTTTATCGAACGGTCTGAAATAGCAGTATCTTCCTGAATAACTAACAAATTTTGCGGTCGATTTCACGCGTCTTCTCCAATTCCTTTGCGACCGACTGCAGGTCTTTTCTTTGTGCATCAATTTTTCGCAGCGCCCTGTCTATCGCAATCATACTTTGCGTCGTAACCTGCGAAACGGAGATCGGCCTGCCATAATGCTTTATGTTCAGGGCCTGTGCTGTCATTGTCTGTATGAAGATCCTTTTGCGCTCTTCTCGCAAACCCGGGAAAACGAACCACATACTGGATACACGCGATGATCGCGCGAAATTTCCCTGAAGCAAGGTCATACGATTGAATTCCGCCTGAGAAGCGACTCTGTCCACTTCGTCGACAAGCTCTGAAACTTCTATCTGTGACAGCTGTTTTTTTTGCATGCTCGATTCTCTGGATGCCGCTTCTGCTATTGCGCGAATTCGCTGGAGAATGCGGAAGAGAGAGTCGAGACAGATGGCTGCTGTGCCGATCATCGCTCTTTGCTCGCTCACGGGTTCCCGAAGCATTTTCAGCCGTCCCGGGCCGTTCTCCCTGCTCAATTTTTCGTTCAGCTCTTTTGCAAATCCAAGACGCCGGATATAAGCAGACACCGCCGCCGCAAGATAATCCATACGAGATTGAAATTCTCCAATGCGCCATTTATTTGACAGAGGGTTTTCCTGTAAAAAATGCCGAGGCGAAAGACTGCTCGATCCTGTCGTCATAAGATAGACTCTTTCGCGCTGGTGGGGCAGAAACCCGGGGCTTATCCACATAGAAGCGCTGCGTGATCCTCGCGAAAATCTTCCATCCAGAGCCTTTTCTCCGCCGATGACTGCGCTATCGGCCGCCCTGTCGAGTTCGCTGAAAAGTTTTTCAATCTGACGATTGTTCGAATGCAGCGCCGCTTCAATTCTGCCGGCGATTGTCTTTTGTTTGTTTGCCGATTCCTGAACTTTTTTCAAAGCGGCGATGACGCCGGCAAGACCCGCGGCAACAAGTTTGTATTCTTTTCCAGATTCGGGAAAAAGCGGATTGTTTGCAAGTCTCATTTCAGTGAATCCAGGATCATTTTTCTTGTTTCTGACAGACGACGCAGAGCGTCTCCCAGGACTCCGACCGCTTCCGATGAAAATTGCATCGTTGATATGGTAAGTTTCGCGCCCGCTTCGAGCTGGAGTTTCAACTGAACTGAATTTATCTGCGGGATAGCAATACTGGCCGGTCGACCCGTATTGCGCGGAATGGTGGCCTGAAAACTGCCGTCGAAAATCTGCCTGCTGCCAAAAGCTGCTCGTTTTTCTAAAATATTGCAACTGTCTATGAGGCTCGAAACCTCCATCTGCCCGTACTGACGCTGAGTTGCCGTAAACACTCCGGAGGATTGTGTGCGCGCCAGAAGCTGCATGCGCCTGACAGCGAGCTCCATAAAAAAAAGCGCGTTCAATGATTTTCCGATCAATCGCCTGGGTCCCGATTCCACCTGTCCGCCTGTGATTTTTTCCGATTCAGCCGGGAGTCTGCCCATTTCGGTTTGCGCCAATTGCAAAATCTGCAACTCGGAGTAAACAGATTTCCATTGAAACCGGATCTGTTCGAGTCTGATGAAAGCATTCTGAATCGTCCAGCGCATATCCTCAAAATAGCCGGAATCACGGCCCTGAAATCTTCTTAATTTTTCCGCAAATACCTGTGCTTCAAACGCTGCTATTTGTTTGTTCCAGATTAAAGGAGGCGGGAAAACTGAACTTTGTTCTGTAATCACGATCTGGGTCAGTCCGCGAAAAACAGAATCGGCCTCCTGCTGCAGTCCGGTGAAAGGCGCGGCTGCCTCCATGGCCCGCGCTATGTCCGCCGCTGCTTTTATCAGACGCTCCCCGTCTCGCGGCGAAATCGGAGAAACGGGATTTGTGGCAGCCAGTTCCTGCTGCATCAAAACGAGCAGGCCCCGGATGAAAGCGTGCCAGAGATCGACTTGCGGGATGATCCGAAGGGCCCTTTCTGAATCCCAGGATATGCCGAAAAGATCGCTGCCGCCCGTTCCCAGAATTGGCTGCGTTTTCCGGCGCAGCTGATCGGTGAACTCGGCAAGTTCCATCCCGGGTTTGAAAAAATTTGTGATGCCTCCTGGGTCGCTGTCGATGGCAAAGCGGTCTATTTCAACGAAAGCTTTTTCGATGTTTTCCAGATCGAACTGCCTGATTTCTGTAATATTGACGGGGGATTGCGACCAGAGCTCGGAAACGAGGGGCCATTTTTTTTGCGCCGCAAGCGCAGCCAGAGTAAGGCCCGCCTGCAGAAAGGCTTTACGCGGAATCAATTGTGATGCGCGATTTTCCCCTGTATTTTTGTGTCTTAACAGCGCGCTCTGGGGATTCTCTTTTTGCATTGAAGTAAACGAGAAGTAGCTTCATGCGCGTGAAAAATTCTGTCAACAGGAAAATATTCTTGTATTTTCTTAAAAAATTGCTTTTAAATGAGGATGTGATTTTTCAGGGCAGGTGCGGGGCATCGACGTGTCTCACCATCAGGGCGTTATCGACTGGAATCGCGCCAGGCAGTCGGGCATTGCTTTTGCTTATATAAAGGCGAGCGAAGGCGGCGACTTTCGGGCTCGATGCTTCCGCCTGGGGCCGCCCTGTATGGATCCGCGATGTGTTTTTTTCGCCCGGGGATCTGCCGCGAACCAGGATTGTTATGTGGCAGTACAGCATGTTTGGCCGAGTAACGGGCATCGGCAGCAGAGTCGATCTCAACGTTTTTCTCGGGACCCGTGATGATTTCCAGAACTGGATCAGCGAATCATCGGGCGGGTTTTAGTTTTGTTCTCGCTTCTGACTCCGCCGCCCCAGCTTTCCCTACTCCTCCGCCAGTCTGAACAACCGTTCGATAGCAGCGCGTCCGTCCTCGCCGAAATTCTCCGAATACGGATTCACATACAGGTCGATGTGCGCCTTCATTACCGCGTCTTCCAGAGACTGCGC
Organism: Spirochaetia bacterium; assembly: GCA_009885105.1. Lineage (GTDB taxonomy): Bacteria > Spirochaetota > Leptospiria > Leptospirales > Leptonemataceae > VFLI01. The sequence goes on from VFLI01000053.1 coordinate 100,556, forward strand.
ATGGGGTCGGACAAAGTCCATTGTTGATTCTGGATCCGCCCAGGCCATTCGCAGACTTTTTCGGATGCCGTCTTCTATTTCCAGCGCCAGGGACGACGGCACATCACTGCGAACGGCGATACAGCCCAGAGGAATCGGTCCGCCGGTAAAATCTTCCCACCATTCTCCCAGGTCCTGGACGGCGAGGCAGCCGCGGTCCTGAAATGTGAATCGTTCTTCGTGTATGATGACGCCGAATTTTTCTTTTCCACCGGTAAGCAGTTCCAGAATGCCGTCGTAGCGGCAGGGAATGAATTCAATAGAAGAAAGATCCACACCCTGGTTTTTCAAAAAGAGACGGGTCAGCAGATGCGCTGTTGTCCACTGTCCCGGTATCAAAATTCTGCCGTGATTGCGGATTCGTTCAGCCGCTTCTTTTCGGTCCGCGTCTCCCCGGCCGGCCGGATATTTTTCTTGCCATGATGAAACAATCAGAGGACCGCAACCGCGGCCAAGAGCCCCCCCGGCCGAAAGAAGCCGGTATCTGTTCTGAAGCTTTGCCATTGCGTAGAAAGAAATTTTGGTTATGGCATGACGGCCTTCTTCGATGGCGCGGCGGTTCAATTCTTCGACATCGGCCAGATGAAGCGTTACCGGAAAGGGCAGAAAGTTTTCTGACAGAAAATGCCGGAAAATAAAAGTGTCGTTGGGGCAGGGTGATATGGCAAGATCGAGATTCATGTCTTATGGAACTGCGGCGACTCGGCGGCGGTCCTGTCAATCGGTTTCATATTTTCTTTGCTGCAGCGGCTTCATACGCGAATATCTCCGCCGCAGCCAGCGCCGTTTTCTCCAGACGGGCGGCCGCGCCTCGTCCGTTGTAGGGCCCGCAAATATCCTCGGTGCTGAAAAGGCGCATGCCTGTTTTTTCCAGCTTCTTCCTGTCGCGTATTTTTCCGGATACCACCCAGAGCCCGGTTTTAAATTTTTTGCAGAGTTGGAAAATACCCATCACAGCCTTGCCTTCCAGTGTCCCGGCATCGGTGCACCCTTCGCCCGAAAGGACAAACAGGCCTCCGGGAATTTTTCTCCGCGTTCTGAGAATTTTTTCTATGCCCGATTTACTCAGAAAAAACGACACGCCTGAATGCATTTCTGTCCGCGATCCGGGCCAGAAAACCAGCGGCAAGGCCATGCCTCCTGCCGCGCCCGGGACTGTTTTTCTTGACCGGCTTTCTTTCTGGAGCAGACGGCGCAGAGCTTGAATATTTTTCTCCAGAATTTCAACTTCCGCGGCGGAAGCGCCTTTCTGGGGCGCGAACAGACGAGCCGCGCCTCTGGCACCGGTCAGCGGCGACTGCACATCGGTGTATAGATTTGTAAATATTTTCAATTCGGCATGGCCTGCGGGAAAGACGATGCGGGCTGCTTCGCGAATTCTCGAAAATTCCATTACTGCTCTGCCTTGATTGTCCAGATACTGAAATCCGAGAGCGCGAGATAGCCCGAACCCACCGTCGCATGTGGCGCTTCCTCCGAGAAAGATGTGCAGCTCGAGTCGTTCTGCTTTTTGTCGACGCGCAAGGCCCGTCATCTTATCCATCCACAGCCCAATGCCATAGGTGGAGCGTTTGATGACAGGTATTTGGGCCGCGCGGGGAAGTTTCAATCCGACCACAGCCGCGCTCTCCAGAAAAACCTGAATCGTCTTTTGGCTCTTGCGGATCAAGTATGCGGCCGTAATATTTTTACCGGAAGAATTCGGGAGAAGAATTTCTTTTCTTTGCAGCGAACGGTCCAGTTCTGCCAGCGCCTGCAGACTGCCTTCTCCGCCGTCGGCGATGGGGCGTATCCAGAGATGCCGGATTTCAATTTCTTTTTCGACTCCGCGGCGAAGTGCCCGAGCAGCCTGCAGGGCGCTCAGGGAACCCTTAAATTTATCCGGGGCGATTAAGACATCAGCGTTTATTTTCATTCCCCGGCCGCCTCAGCGCCGTTCGCTTCTCTGCGGCGAATCTTCTTTTCTGAGCAAGAGTAAAACAACGGCAAACCCTGTCAGCAGACATCCGGCGAGAGACAGAACCAGAGAGGTGGAGGCCAGGGCCCCCATCGGTTTGCCGAATTCAAGCGGATTGGCCTTCAAACGCGAGTGGATTGTGCCGGCGGGATCGATATACACCACCGCCTGAAGATTTTTTCCTTCTGAATGGAGATGAAACATTCCGTCGGGGACCTCTTCTGTTTTCTGAAAAATCTGTTCTCTGTAGCGGCCGGTGTAAGAATAAAAATATCTTCTTCCAAAGACGCCCTTCTTGCTCTGAGCCTGATCCAGAACCACGAAAGTATTTTCTCCTTCCTTTTCCAGGCTTTCGCCGATCCAGGAATTTTGCAGACGATGCAGGGTAAGAAATAGAAAGGTCGATCCGAAAGCCAGAGCGAGAAGAGGACCCGTTATTCGTGCGAAGGCGGGCAGATTTTCCCGCCGGGAAGGAATAATCTTTTTGGCCGCCGCAATCACGTTTTCTCAGAGCCCAGCTGGAACTGCATCCCTTCGCGCGCGATAAAAAGCCGCGGTTTCTGGACCTTCATTAGATTCTTATGCTCAATTGCCTGCTGGTAATTTTCGTAAAGGCGGCTGTCGCTGTAGGATGGTTCGTGGTGTGTCAGAACCAGGTTCTTGACATTCCAGCGCACGGCGCAGTTGACAGCCATCGTGAAACTTGTGTGTCCCCAGTCGAACTTTGAGAAGGAGTCGTCCAGAGAATACTGCGCGTCCATGATCAAAAGATCCGCATTGTGAAAAAAATCATGCCGGGATCCGACCGATTCAAGATCTTCGCCGGTGAATTCCGCGTCGGTCGCGAATATGAATATTTTCCCATTTCTGCGGAAGCGAAAAGCGAAGCTGCCTCCTGGATGCCGCAGAGGATGAAAATCGACGATTGTTCCGTCGCTGAAGGTGATCGGCTTGTTGTCCATGGGGTGAAATTCTTTTTTCGACAGAGTCGATTCCAGAGTCACCGGAAAAAATTGATCCAGCATCTGACGCATCAGCCGCGTCTCCACATCCTCGAACGGAGAGTAAAAGTGTATTGTGTTTCCCGGAATATACAGAGGCTTGAAAAACGGCAGGCCGACGATATGATCCCAGTGTGTGTGCGTGTGGAAAATAACAATTTCACCCTGTCCCTGGCCGCACGGACCGTTCATCAGCGAATCTCCCAGGCTCCGAATGCCCGTTCCGCAGTCCAGTATGAAAGGCAGTCCGTCGCCCCGCGAAACAGAAACACAGGTTGTGTCTCCGCCGAAAACATAACGCAGGTCCATTGGCAGCGCCCGGATAAAATCATCGATGTCGGCAGGATCAGAAAGCTTGGCCCCGATGGCATGCCGGAGCACGCCATGCAATTTCTGGCGGTACTCTTCATTTCTGACCGGCGCTGCGATGGAGCCTCTGACTCCGTGGAGATGAATTAACATGGTTTTATTCAGACAGCTCTCTTACAAAGAATAAGTCCTATTTTCAGGATTACTGGATTTGAATCAGCGCCCCCTCGTTCCGGGCGAGTTGTGCTCTATCAATAGTACATTCGGCAAATATCAGTGCTTTCTCGCATTTCTGCGTTTGTTGCAAAGACAGATGTCACCCCCTTGCCGATATTGTATACTATAAAAAGAAATAAAAGCGGATTGTTTTAAGGTTTCCTTGCAGGGGTGCAGTAAAAATATTGGCTTAACAAGGTTTATCTCAAGCAGATATGACATTACAAGAACTCGAAACACATTTCAATAAACTTACAGAAATCACAGACCGCGTGGCTCTGATGAACAGCGTTTATGATTCCGACCTGGAAAGCGCATTTTCTGCCATGGAGGCCTTTATTGAGGATGCCATTCGCTGGGATTTGTCCACTCTGGACAGCGATGTACTGCGCGCCTATCTGAGTTACATGTCATTCCACAGGGAAATTGTAGCCGATATCGTCTCAGAAGCCCGGCGTCTACTTATGGAAAACCGCCGGCAATACCTGAAAAGACTGGTAAATTACCACAAAAACTTCATCAATTGGTTCGGAAAGGCTGAAAAAAAGTACGCGGCCTACCGCGCCGGCTGAATTTTTGGTTGCAATTTAAATCGGTTCCCAGTATTATATTAGAAGGAAGAAACCATATGAAAAAGTTAATTTTAATTGCGATAAGTCTTATTATTTCTACGTCATTCTGCGGCAAGAATACTGGAAAAGAATCGCCTGAGTCTCTGAAAGCCACGATTTCTTATTATTCCGGTTCCGTACAGCTGGAAAGAGCCGGCCAGCGGCAAAAGGCTGAAATTGGTGTGGCTCTGAAAGCTTCGGATGTGATTATTACTGCAGAGGAATCCGCCGTCGACGTCATGATAGCCGGTGTCGGCATTGTTAAAATCGGCTCTGATTCCAGAGCGGAAGTGATCGGCCTGATGTCGGCGGACCGCCGGTCCAGCACGGAATGGAAACTCCACCGCGGTGAAATGGGTTCTTTTGTGAACAGAGCGGATTCCAGTTCTACTTATTCCGTGATCACCCCGACAGCAATCGCCGGTGTGCGGGGAACTGCATTCCTGACTTCGGTGGAACGACTGCCGGAAGGAAGCGCCAATGCGCCCCAGGTCAAGGTGGCTGTTCTTTCAGGATCTGTGGCCGTGAATCTTCCGGGACAGGAAGAGGTTATTGTGACCAGCAATTCTCAGGTCGTGCTGAACGGTTTTCAGCGTATCTCCCGGGATATGGTGCAGCCTCTGTCCCCAGAATCTTTGAGAGCCATCAAGAATCTGGCAGTTTTCCATAAGGGGAATGTTCTGGAATTTAATACTCTTGTGGATGAAATACGCTCCACATCTCCGGAACTCCAGGCAATGGAAGGTTCCGTGGAAGCATCTTCGCGGGATATGTCCAGACGAGAAAGAGGTTCCCAGGATGTGATCGGGCATGCTGCCAGAACGGATGTTTCCCGGCATGTTCAGAGAGATACAGAAGGGGATCCTATAAAACTCAGTCCCAATCGCAGTTACGAACAGTAAGTAGACAGAATTTAACCGCTGAACCGCGGAGAAACAGCAAAGCGCTGTGAATTTCGTGTGTTCAGCGTAAATTTCCAGGCTGTTCTTCAAGTTCCTCAAGAAGGAATAAAAATTTTGCTCGTCAGGCCGGGGCGCATGGCTTTTTCAATGATAAATATGGGGAATCAAAAGTTTTCAAACATTTATTTCGTCTCATTCATTCTAGCAACCATTCTTTTCCAGCCGGGCTGCACGAGTCTCAGAGAAATCCGGGAAGGCGCCGTCCAGAACTTCATACTTCCTTTGATCAAAATTCAGGAAAGGTCCCTGAGCTCGGAATCAGCCGGATCGGATGATTTCAAACTGGTCGACTCTAGAATGTCCGGGATTCGACTCGTTCTTCGGCGGGGAGCTTTTCTCAGCGATGTTCCGGAAAACATTCAGAGCCATGCCTGGTTTATTGCCAGCCGCACTGTGAGCGCTCCGGATGTTCAGCTTGTTGAGCTGCCGGCGGAAATTCTGGCAAAGCTAGATCATATTGATGCGTCTGTCCATCCCGCTCTCAGAGAAAAGCACATCGACGGAATTCTGGATGTGAAGTTTTCCCAGACTGAAGAGTCGGACAACCGCGGGTTTGTAGTATCGTTCCGCATGCTGGACCCGTATGACGGCAAAGAGCTTTCTTCAATAAAATGTATTTTTCAGATCCGCAGCCGTAGAGTCGATCCGGCGCATCAGGCGGAATTTGTCCGCACAGGCGGTAAAATTTCCTTCTTGAATGATGACTCGGACCAGATGCCGGTACTGACGCCCGTGCCGGAAGACAATGCTGTAAGGGATTTTATCTGGAGCTCAATTACCGGCAAATTGAATGTTCTTTCAACAGCCGGCGAGACGGAAGTCCTGCTTGCGAAGGAAGATGCCAGAGCGGATACAGCTCAGCCCATCGGCAAGACGCCGGTGACCGGATGGCGTCTGGATGAGGGAAAATACCGGCTCTCTGTCCGCCGGCGCGGACAGGCTTCCGTGGAAAGAGAAGTGCAGATTCGCGCGGGGCGCACATCCGATGTTTTTATTACCTGGCCGGAAGATCCAGGGATCACGGCTCTGTCTGTTCTGACGGCGCCGCCAGGACTGCGAATTTCGCTGAACGGCACAGTAGCCGGCAACTCTCCTCTTTTTCTGACCGGAGCGGGAGAAGGCAGTTACGCTGTTGAAGTATCCAGATCCGGAGAGGGCGGACAGTACCGGATAGCCGGTGAGAGCAATGTTTCTCTTGCGAAAGGGGATCAGAAAGTCCGCGTCTTCTTCATCGATCACACAGAAGATTTTAATGTGAGTCCCGGCTCTACGGACTACTGGCAGCTTTCGACGACGGACGGAACGATTCAGTCTGGAATCGCGGGCGGACTTTTTTTCAAAACAACTTCAAAGGCGCCGGATGTCTGGCAGGGGCTCGTGAGCCGTGAATTCGCTTTTGAGTCGTTTGTCACGGAAATAGAGGTTGTGGAAGGTTCGGGAAACATTCTCGGATTCGGTGTTATTACTGACGATGATTCTTTCCTGGCGGAAATGAATTCGGACCGGTATACGGTGGCCTCCTTTCAGGGCAAGAACGCCGCGCGTCTGGTGAATACGTTCCAGAGCATACAACCATCACAGACGGGTGTTCGTAAAATTAAACTTTCCTACAACAGAACTGCGGGCAAGATTGAAGCGCGTCTGGATGGAGATGTCATGTATGAAGGTTTCTGGAATCCTGGCCGAATTGGAAACCTGGTTGTCATGACACGGAGCACATCGGCGGATGGAAGACCACTGGCTCGTCGTCTGACGATCAAAACTTTCAGCGATAAATAACGGGTATCATCATGAAAAGAAATATCACACAAAAAACAGCTGTCCTACTGAGCCTGCTGGCTTTCATGCATTTAGCCGCATTCTGCGCAAGCGCATCGGAGAGAAATTCCACGGCCCGGTCGCCGGAAACGAAAGATCCGGTGAAGTATGAAGCGGCCCGGTCGCAGATAAGCCAGGCGAACCGACTTTTTCTCGACGGAAAATTTTCAGACGCACTGTCGATCGTTGACAGATCTCTTGCCGGCTATGAGACATTCGAGGGATACTTTTTAAAAGGATCTATTATGTACCGCCTGAACCGAGTTCAGGAAGCGCTGGATGCCTATCTTCGCGCGGAGAACATCCGCCCCAATGACGAGCAGCTGCTGCTGTCGATCGCTGTTGTCTATACCGGCAAGGGCGATCTGGAGAATGCGCAGAAACGATATGTAAAACTCGTCGAGGTAAATCCCAAAGAACCGATCTACACTTTCAAAGCGGGAACCGGATACAAACTGCTCCGGGATTACGAAAAAGCCTACGCATCCCTGAAACTTGCTGATGTTCCGAGTTTTCGCTACAGAGATCAGCTGTATCTTCAGCTCGGTGATGTGTGCCTGGAATTAAAAAAATATGACGAGGCGGAAAATTATTTCCGTGAAGCAAAAAAAATCAATCCGAAGCTGGAAGAGGCGTCCACCGGAGACGAGGCAAGCCGCATCGCGCGCGTTCTGGAGAAAGGGAATACAGCCTTTCAGGAAAAGCGATATGAAGAGGCGCTGAAATATTTTGAAGAAGGCATAACAGCCTCGCCCGATTCCTCCGGACCGTATCTGCTCGCTGCAACAGCCCTGCTGGCGCTGGAAAGATACGAAGAATCAAAAGCAAAACTTCTCAGGGCAATCGAACTGAATCCGGCTGACTCCAAAGGTTATTCGCTTCTGGGCTCCGTGTATCATAAGATGCGGGAATACCAGAAGGCTCTGGCCGCTTTCAAGAGCGGCACGGATGTGGCCCCGGACAGCGCGGAACTCTTCAATAAAACAGGACTTGTCTACAGAGATCTCGGGGAAACGAGAAAATCAATCGACGCATTCCGCAAATCGGTCCAGCTGAACCCTTCGTATGCTCCGGCCCGGATCAATCTGGCCCTGGCGTATCTGGACGACTCCCGTTATGAAGAATCGAAAACAGAATTCTCGGCCGCGCAGGAACTTGACAGCGACAATGCTTCTCTGAAAGGCTGGGAAGAGCTGGTTCAGGTCCGCATACTCCTCGACCGGGGGGACCGATTTTTTCAGAACAACAAGATGACCCAGGCATCAGCGGAGTACACAAAAGCTCTCCGCATCCGCGACGATCTGCCCGTAATCCAAAATGCGCTCGGCCGTGTGGAGCTGCAGAGGCGTCACTACAGCGATGCTGTGCGCTTTTTCAACAAAGCTCTGGAAATCGACGCGGCCAATGTCCCCGCTCTTCAGGGACTGATCCGCGCCTATGCGGCTCTCAATAAGAACAGAGAGAAAGAAGAGACTCTGGCAAAACTCACAGCGCTGACCCGGAACAGTCCGGATGCGGCCATCGCTCTGGGCCGCCTGAAAGAAGACCAGGGCCAGCTCAGAGAAGCGGAAACCTACTATCTGAATCTTCTGAAAGAGAAAGATCAGGATGAAATCAAACGACGACTGGGAATCGTGTACTACAAACTCGGCCTGGAAGAGAACAAGAAAGAAAATTTCCCTGGCGCTCTGCAAAATTTTCAGAAAGCGCAAACCTACAATCCGGATATTTCCCAGCTTGCGGAAACTATTAAAATTGTTGAGGAGAACATTCAGTTCGCCGATCAAATCCCGATTCTAAAAAGAGCGGAAAGGCTGTTTGCGGAACGAAAATACGCAGAAGCGGTGGTCCTGTACGAGGAAGTTCATAAAAAGTTCTCAAGACCGCTGATCCTTGTAAAAATAGCAAACTGTTACATGTCGCTGGGTCAGGAAGAAAAGGGCCTGCGAATTCTCGAAGAGGCGGGCAAGACGGCCCCGGAAGACCTTGAAATCGCTGAGGCTGTGTACACCTATCTTATGAAGAAGGGCGAACTGGACAAAGCAGAGGCAGGCTTCAAGCAGATTCTGGAAGCGCATGAAGACGCCTACTATTCTCTCTACAAACTGGGCATCATTGAGATACAGAAAAAAGATCCGGATGATGCGATTGAATACCTCACCCGCAGTCTGATCTACCGGCCGGACTTCATGGTGGCCCACGTCGCTCTGGGCGTCGCATACTACGATAAGGGCGATAGAGTTAAAGCGCGCGAAGAGTTCGACACCGCCGTGAAAAATGACGGACAGAACGGAAGCCTTGCGATGTTCAACATCGGCGTAATGTACTACAACGAGAACCTGCTGGATAAGGCGGAGCAGATCTTTCTGGATCTGGCGCGGAATGATTCGGATTTCGCCGATCCGCACTACCATCTTTCCTACATTCATTTCAACCGCGGAAACATGGACCGGGCGGAGCGGGAAATGAAGCTCTGCATGTCGATGGCGAACGATGAGAAGTACTACTATGCGATGACGCAGATCTATGAGAAAAAATACACTCAGTCTAAAAATCCGCGCGATGCCGCCGCTCTGCGTCAGGCGTACCAGGATTTGATCTTAAAACATCCGGCCTCGCATTACACGGACGATGCCCGTCGTAAACTTCTGACCCTGGCTCCGGATCGTCCCGTCGTGCAGGCCTATCCGTCTGCCGTCTATCAGACCGGGCCGGTGCTGTATGCCGGCGCCATGATCGGAGTAAGAAACGGCTCTCTTTCCAGCGTGGAAAATGCCGGACAGCAGACCAACTGGTCCGTGAACCTGGAAGAGACTCCGTCGATGATTCTTGCGGACCGGCTTCTGTACGTTCTGTATCCGGGTCGCCTCGATGAATACGATATTGCCACGGGAAGAAAGATTGGATCCTTTGCAGTCGAAAGAGGAACAGCCATAACCGGTGGTTTTGACAGAATCGGCGTGTCCAGTTCCGGGCCTGCTGCAACTCTGAGTGTCTACAACAATGCCGGCAATAAAATTGGAAGCCACAATTCCAGTGTCCCCGGACAGTATTATTATACAGGCGGATCGTTCTATGTTCTGACCTCTGGGGAGCTGACCCGTCTGGATGCCAATCTGGCCGCAGAAAAAACAGTGTCGGTCAACAATTCCGGCTCTCCGGCTCCGGCAGTTTCCTTGCAGCAGTACGGAGAGAAACTCTACCTGGTCCTGGATAGATTGGTGCAGATTTTTGATTCCAGGACAATGGAGTTGGGAGGAAATATCGCTCTGTCCGCTGATCAGGAGCCGGTTTTCAACAGAGAGGAGAACAGCGTCAAAATATTGATTTCTTCAACACGAAAACTGTCCGTTTATGATGCTGATGGTGAAAAAGTTCAGGAAATCCAGCTGCGAAATCCGATTCTCTCTCCCCGGGCGGTTCGGTCCACTTCCAACGGTCGATTTTTCTACATTTCGTCGGACGGCAAGGTGCGTCTGATCGACAGCAAAGGCGCCCAGACCTGGGAATCGGCCCTGCCGGCATCCAGAGACGAAAGATCGGCCTTTTCTCTGTTTTATTGAACGAAGCCGAAAGAGACGGATTCACCGCAGAGGCGTGGAGAACAGGCAGGAACTTACACAGCGGGTAATAATTAATTCCGGTTAAATCTCTCGGTTGAATTTGCCGAAAATGTATTGACGCAGGTCGGAAGAAGTATTCCAGTTACCCCGATCGGGAAATCTGTCTGTTAGCGGCAGATTTGAGGCCCTGTCGGCACTGGTCTGGAAGGAGAAAAAAATTGGAAGAAGATCAAAAATTCAGCACCCGCTGGCGCTATTACATTGATAAAAGATTTCAAAATCAATTCATGGTGCGTTTTTCCCTGGTCATCCTTCTTGTGATGGTCTTCACACTGGGTGTTCTCTGGCTGTTGCATGACAATCCCTACGGGCTTCTGCCCGGAAGCGGGCTGCTGACAAGTGTGGACAAGGATAAAACCATTGAATGCACCGCGCCGGACGGAAGTCATTTCCCGGTACCCGTCCCGGGCAAATTTTACAATGCTTTTGATCTATTCTGGAAACCGATCCTCTTTGTGAGCATACTGGATCTGCTGCTCATTGTGCTCTTCAGTCTGTTTTATTCCCACTCCATGGCAGGTCCCATACACAATATTAAGAATTCTCTACAAGACTTAATTGACGGAAAAACGGCCCGTCCGATCAAAATTCGTAAAGGTGATCAGTTCCAGGAATTGGCAGACCTGTTGAACGCAGTCATTGAGAAGAGGGTAAAGTAGTGAATTCGCTTAAAAAAAATTCAGTCTTCATATTGGGCGCAGTTCTGGTCATTTTTGCCTGGGCCCTCCAGGCGCAGGAAGGAACTACGGCCGTCTTCAACAGGATAACACTGGGCGGCGTGGATAAACTTGCAGAGGCTCTGTCCGATCCGCGAATCCGTGTAGAAGAAAAGTCCAACGCTGTGTACCGGCTGGGCGAGCTGGCGAAGGAACTTCGCAACAATACAAATGTGCCCCCTTCGCGGCTTTTCAATCCCATCCTCGGCGTACTGACGATCCAGAAGGACATCCGTGACCACCACATTCTCCGCGCGGAAGCCTGCGGCGCTCTGGCGCAATTTGCCGGACTTGCAGAAAGTGAAAAACTCATCGAACCGCTGGGAAAGGTAATCCAGAATACGGAAGAAAGAGAAGAGGTGCGACTGGCCGCGGCCGGAGCGCTGGGCAAGTTCTCAAGAGATGCCGGCATTGCCACAGATCAGCTGGTCCTGGCTCTGAATAAAGAGCTGGAAAGAGGTCCGGTTGGGGACAATGTTAACGTTACCACGGCAATCATCATCTCGATCGGCGTTCTGCACGACAAAAGATCTTTTGTTCCTCTGATGCGCGTGATTCAATCCCGTTTTCCGACTTACACAAAAAGGGAATCGCAGAGAGCGCTGGAAAACATCAACTGGGATTGAATCACCCAGACCAGGAATGAATTCCTGGCAGAATCTGAAAGCGCTTCATTTCCTTGATGGAGCAGTTTTCAATTCCGGTGTTGAGTGAATAAGGCCGGATAACTCTTTTCATCCGGGCTGATGATATTCTATTCTCATAGAATTGAAACGCGGTTTTAACGAAATCGACGCCTCTTCGTTTTGTCTTTTCCGCCAGCACAAAAATACTGCCCGGATACTTTTTACCCGAGACGGGGTGAGGGACATCGGGCAGAGAATCAAACTTTATTTTTGCCGACGCCCGGGACTGAACATAGAAAGTGCTCAGGGCAAAATCAAATTTCCCGCCGGCAAGGCGATTAAAAATGTTCATAAGACGAAAAAGAGTTACCGACTGAAAAGATCTCTGCATAATCCTTGAAGCAAACAGGCAGTTCTTCAATAGCGGAAAAAGATCCACGAAAGGGTCGTGAGCCTGAGTCAGGACATCGGAAAAAAAACGAAGAAGAGGATCCCGGAAATCGTCCGGAATCTTCAGCCTGTCAAGAAGTCTGAAATTTTTTAGCGACCAGCCCCGTCTGCCCAGCAGATGAAGATCCATGCAGGATTCGAACAGATAATGCCGGCACATCGCAAGCTTTCTCTGGAGCGGATCCGGATCGTAGTAGTGGCCGCTCACCGCGTATATCATGGGGTGAAAGTTTGTATCGGCGGCGACATGAGTCAGAAAGCCCGCAATGAAAGCGAAATACCGCTCCCTGTCAACCGCATTCTCTGAGGAGCGTCCCGATTCCAGCATCCGCTGCACATGGAGCGTGTTGTCTTCGCCGTCTTTTCCGTGGATTATGCCGCCCCATCGGTCGCCGCGGGGTCCGGATCCCGGCAGACGAAAATCGTAATAAAAAATATCCGGCGACATCGAACCGAAATAGTATATGCTTTTGTGCGCCCAAATAATCTCCGATGCCCGGCCCGGACCCAGTCCCTGGAGTATGTCATCCGCAAACAGTATGTGAGAAATTTCCTTAGGCATTCTTTATATCACGCACGACTCGCAGCGGATTTTTACTCAGAAAGAATTTTGCGCGGCAGCCTGGGCCGAAGTTGTAGGTCCTCTCCGGATGGCAGTCAATGTTGATCTCACCGTCCATTTCAGAAATAACTTCCAGAGTATCGGAGGATTCAATGGCGGCGTGCCGGTAGCGCAGACCTTCGGCTCCATGTCCGTATTCACGCGCCACGATTCTGAAAAAATCGGCGTCTTTGCTGAAAACCGTCTTGTTGCGAAGATACGTTGGATGGCAGTTGCGGAACCAGCCGGTGGATCCGGCGCCGCAGGCAAGCAGCAGGCCGGAGCTTTTCTGTTCCTCCCAGGGCTCGTCATTTTTTCTGATCTGATATCGGCTGATGTGCTCGGCAAATTCCGATCTCAGGCTGATTTCGGAGGTGCAGGGCACGGTGGTATCGGTTCTTCCGCCCGGGTATTCCAGGGAGCAGCCGATCCGGGACCATTCTTCTATAACAAAGATATTCTTCGAAAGCGGGGATTTTATCTTTTCAATAAAATCATCCGCCTTGAAATATAAGAGCGCGCCGTGGGAGGTGTCCGGATCTGAATTGATGCCGATAATCGGTTTGCCGCCGGCGAAGTGGCTGACATAAACAAAATGGTTGTCACCGCCCAGGCTGATAATCTGCGAGTATTTTTCAGTATTGAGGCCTGTCAGTTCTTCCCTGTTGACGAAACAGGCTCCTTTCAGGGCATCTTTCAATTTTCTCAGGTTTTCTTTCTGTCTGAGGTGCGAGGAATAAATCCGCGCGGATGCGTGATTCTGGATTTCGTAAAGATTATTTACCTCTTCCTCGCTGCCGAAACGCATGAGATCCCGCTCCCACTTGCTTCGTTTGACGACAATTAGAAGTCCCTGCAGATCATTCACCGTGCCACCGCCCAGGAGAACCATTCTCTTTCACTGCCGTAGTCTCTGCCGGTATTTCTGCGAAGGGCTGCCATGGCGGCTCTGCGTGTGCGAAGATCGCTGTCTCTCAGAAGAGCAAGCATAAAGTTAATCTTTGCGGGATTGCGGTAGTGGATGAGAATCAGCCGGGCGAAGGCGCGCTCATTCTCATCTCTGCCGGATATATTGTTGTCGATATAGCGAAATACGTCTTCGCCGCCCAGCTTCGCCAGCGAGCGGGCTGCCGTGTCGCCCATTTCCATTCGCTCGACGATGCTCAGTGAGAGCAAAACCGGAGCGCTCCGGGGATCGCCTATTTCTCCCAGTGACGCGGCAATCTGTCTTTTCAATCTTTCATCCTTTATGCCGTCCTTCAACATCTGTATCATCGGACCCTGAGCCTGCGGGGATTTCATCTGACCCAGCGCCCAGGCGGCCCCCCTGGCTGCCGGCCCGCGCCGCTTCTGCAGACCTTCCAGCAGCACAGAGATTTTCCCCGTATCGCCGATACGCCCGAGAGCCTGCGCCGCATAAAAGGCTTCTTCGCCCTGCGAGTCCTGATAAACCTTCATGAGCAGATCAGAGGCAGGCATATACTTTTTTGCGCCCAGCACGACAGCGGAAGGAATAATGCACATTATGCATCCCGATGAAAGTTTCTGCATCGCGGCCTCTGCGATTCCTGGAACTGTCATACTGCTGAGAGCCTCCGCCGCAATCAGGCGAATCTGCGGATCCCTGTGGTCGAAAAAAGAAATCAGAGGCGCCACAAACCGGGGAAGATTCATTACAGCTGCTGCCTTAGCGCATTTATGCTGTAAAAAGTACGCTCTGTCCGGATTCTCTTCCGTCAGCGCCGCCAGTAGATCCGCTGCCGCGGTCTCGTACCGAAGATTACCCAGACTCTCCGCCGCTGCGGCTCTTCCCTGCGAATTTTTTTTTCTGAGAATTTCCAGCAGGATGGGACCTGCTGCCGGATCTCCCGTTGAGCCCAGAATCGCCGCTATTTCTTTGTCAAAAGCGCCCGGATTTGACCGGTATAGTTCAACAGCAGGAGAAAATAAAGCCCGCGAATGGAAAGCGACAAGAGCATTCTGAGCGCTCAGTCTCACAGTCATATTGTCCGTCTGCATTGCGGCAAAAAGAGGAAGGATCGACCGGGCATCTCTCATTCTGCCCAGATTTTCGATGATAACAACAGGATCCGCATTTTCGGCGACCGGCGATCCGGGATCGAGCAGGTGGAGAAAATAATCCAGGGCCGGGGTGTAGTTAAGATCTGTCAGGGCGGTAACGGCGGAATGAATGACGGCAGGATTTGTATCCCTTTTTAGGATGTCCAGGATCACGGGTGCGCAGCGAGGATCGCCCAGATTCCCGGCGGCCAGAATTGCGTAAGTCCGAATCCGAAAATCTGTGGACTGCTCTACTTTCAATGTCTCGAGAATTTCCGGAATTGAATCGCGGCCGCGTTTTATCCACTGTTCATACTTCTGCTGAACCGGATCAATTTCCACTATTGTTTCTGATACGATTGTTTTCCGGCAGGCGATGAAGAATATGAAAAACAGAAGTGCGAATAAACGCGAATACACGCTAATACGCCACTCCGATTTGCGTTCATTTGCGTTCATTTGCGGTTTTCTCTTCCTTCTTATCACCAGGAAATCACTGAAATTTTATTTTTCTGCGACATGAAGGGCGGCTGCTCCCAGAAAAAAATTGCGATACGTCACCGTGCCAAATCCCGCGGACTCCAGTTCTTTTTTCAGAGACAATTGATCCGGGAATTGACGGGCAGAGGCCGGCAGATAGTCGTACATTTCATGTTTTTTTCCCTGAAGGAAGCTTCCAATCAACGGTACGATTCTATCAAAATACAGACCGGCAAAAAATGAAAAAACAGCGTTCACGCGGCTGACGTCCAGTATAATGGCCCGGCCTCCGGGTTTTAAAACTCGGAACATTTCCTTCAGGCATTTTTCACGGTTGGTTACGTTGCGCAGGCCAAATCCTATGCTGACAGCGTCGAGCGATCCGGTTTGAAAGCGGGAAAGATCCAGGGCATCACCCTGAACGGGCAGAATTTCACATTCCGATTCGGGCAGGTCGCTGAGCCGTTTCCGAAAAAGCTCCAGCATGCCTTCGCTGAAATCCAGTGAGTGGATTTTTGATCCCGGTCCCAGAATCGAACGAAAGGCAAAGGAAAGGTCTCCGCTGCCGCAGCAAAGGTCCAGAACCCGGGCCGACCGGTGTCCGGCAAGACCAGAGGCAAGGACGGTCTTTTTCTTCCAGCGCCGGTGGAATCCCAGAGTGATTAAATCGTTAAACCGGTCGTAGTTGGGAGCGATCTCGTTGAAGTTGTTTTTTACGTACTGAGCCTTGTTTTCCTGGTCGGGGAGGCTGTAGGATGTCTTACTTATGCTTGTCATAGGGATGGACTTACAAAATTAGTTCTATTTTATTCGCTGTTTGGAAAAACATCCGTGTATTTCCAAACAGCTGGTTCCGTGCAGTTGCACGGCGAAAACATCCTGTTTTCGGTCTTTGTCGTCAAGTCTGCTGTATATTTTTGTAGTTTTCATGAATAACGACAAAGACAATATATGCATAAATAGCGGTTTGGTAACCGATTTTTAAGGCGGATACAGTGACTCCCGGCCCCACAGATGATCTCTCAATGATGGATTCCGAATTCGAGGTGATGGAACTCACCCAGGGGACCGAGCTTTGTCAGGCCATGGAAGCCAGAGGCGATTTTAAATTCAAAGGAATTTTTGCCATGTTTGAAACAATTCGGGAGTGGAGTTCCCGGATGACTTCCAACAGTATTCTGCCCTCCCTGGAGCAGCTGCAGCGGGAAACCAGCCTTCCGGCAGATAGAATATCTGAATATCTGAAAGAACTGACAGGACGCGGCAGCTCCAAAATGCGCCTGGTCTATCCCATCCCCGCCGTGGATTTTCTGGCGGGTCCGAATTCATCGCTCCTGAGAATGATCGTTTACTGCCGGCCCGCAAAGACGGATGGCACCAGCGCCAAAAGATACGTTCAGGCATACGGAGAGAAGAATTTTCAGTCTCTGACACGCTGGATCGATTCTCGAACGGTCAATCGCAGCGAATATGAAGATTCAATACGAAAAAGAATCATGGAAGGCCGGCTGGGGGAGTCGCAGGCTGCCGCGGAAATTGCCCGCTTCTTTTACAGCGAACTGGACACGACTCCTGATTTGAAGAAAAGAACGTACACGATTTTTGCAAGGCCCGTGATCAAGAAACTGATCGCATCCAAACACCTGATACTTTTGCCCGAGAAAGAGAATGCCCGGGCCAGCTACCGCGCCATACTCTACAATAGAAAAAACGACCTGGAAGAACGATTCGCTCTTCTGGCCAGGCTCGGTCCCCTGTCATCCGCGGTATCCGGATCGGAACCCATCCCCGCGGAAATTAAAGAAGCAATCGCAAAAATGGACGAGGCCAGATACAAAGAGCTTTCTGCCGGGGACAAACAGGTTGTTCAGGAACTCAATCTTTTAATCCCGATTCTCCTTCGCATGAATGTGGAAGAAAAAGAGAAAAAGAAAAAACTCGAGCTGCAGAATGTACTGAGCGAACTGGCGCGCCAGCAGCATGTCACTGAAATCGATCGTATCAAAAATCTGACGGAAGATATCAGACTTTCCCTGATCGGAACAGGCGCGGTTTTGAACACGGAATACGCCGTGAGTGGAAGAGTCTTTACATATCTGCTTCACAGAGAATCTGTCGTGAACGCCGTCAAAGCGGCACGGGAACTTTTTGACAGGGCGGGCGATGATGTTGAGGTTCAAATACTGAGCGCGATGGGAATCGAACGGTTCCTGGATCAGGATCAGCTGCGCGCATTCCGGGATCTGGAGCAGAGGGTTCTGTATCAGAGACTGTCCTGGTTTGTCCGGATCTGGAGATTTTTGTTCGGCAATTCGCGTCTGAAGCCGGCGGAGATTGAAAAAGCAAAGAATGAAATACAGAAGAAAAACGCTGAAGAGAAATTGAAAGTCCGCACCGTGGAAGCAAAAAAAGCGCAGAAAAAACTCGTCAGCGAACGCCTGAAAGAATCGGACATTCCGGCGCCTGCCACGCCTGCCAGAACCATTGAAGTTGCCGAGAATACGGAAATGGATTTTGAAAAGGACGAAAAGACTTTACAGGAAAGGCTCAAGGCGGAGGAAATGTTGAAAAAGGTGATTGTCGAACTGGACAACGCCTGGGATGCGAAAATGCTTCCGAACCGCGAATTCCTGCTTGCCAGGTTCTCGGATTTTACCGAGGAATTTCTGGTGCTGTTTCTGAAAAAATACGCCCGCAAAGAAATCTTTTCGTTTCGCATTATGAATGACAAACCGGAATATGTCTGGCCGATTTTAATAACCAGACGTTATATTAAAAAGAACGGCAAGGCCATGCTCTCAAGAGCCATGGCGGACGCCGACGAACAGCGTAAAGCAAATATGCCGAATCAGGAAAAGTTTGATATCTCCACTTCAACTGAAGATTTCCTGAACCGTGTTCTGCCCAAAATATAATGACAGTAGAAAGAAGAGACTTCCGACTTACCAAGATTATCTGCACGATAGGACCGGCCACAGGCTCCTCTGAGATGCTTGCGAAACTTGCGGCTGCCGGCATGAATATCGCCCGTCTGAACATGTCGCACGGCGATCATAAGTATCACCAGGAAGTCATCAGCCGAATCAAGAATCTTAACAAAAAACTGAATCACCCCATCGCCATACTCATGGATCTGCAGGGTCCGGAAATCCGCACCGGGGAAATTGAAGGAACTCTGAGCCTGAAGGTGGGCGAGATATTTTCTTTTACAGTTCTGCCCGGTGAGAATCCGGAGGAAAAATCGGTGCATGTGAACTACCATGATATGGTCACTCAGTTGAAAAAAGGCGACAGAGTCACGGTGGACAACGGACTGATCAACCTGGACGTGCTGGATATCGTGGAAGGCCGGCTGCGATGCCGCGTTCTGGAGGGCGGAACACTGGGATCCAGAAAGCACATCAACCTTCCCGGCGTGCGCGTCAATCTGCCTTCTATAACGGACAAGGACCGCAGGGATATTAAGTTCGCGCTGGAAAATGAGCTGGATTTCATCGCTCTTTCTTTTGTCCGCACCGCGGACGATGTTCTGGAGGCCCAGAAACTTGTGGAAGAGGGCGGCGGGCATGCGCGTATTATCGCCAAAATCGAAAATCAGGAAGGTGTGACAAATTTCGATTCCATCATGCAGGCGTCTGACGGAATAATGGTCGCGCGCGGAGATCTGGGTGTTGAAGTGGAAATCTACGATCTTCCGGTAATTCAGCGCAACATCGTCAAGTCGTGCGTGAAGAACGGCAAACCGGTTATCGTGGCCACCCACCTGCTTGAATCCATGATACAGAATCCCATGCCGACGCGCGCGGAGGCCACCGACGTCGCCAATGCCGTGTACGAACAGGCGGATGCAATCATGCTCAGCGGAGAAACGGCTGTCGGTAATTATCCAGTGAAATGCGTGGAGATGCTCGACCGCATCGCCAGAAGAGTGGAAAAAGAACCGGATCTGGGATTCCATCTGGAGAGAACAGCAAAAGGGACGCGCGATGAACTGGCCCGCAGCGCCTGCCGGCTCGCCGATTCTCTGGGGGCTCCGGCCATTGTCGTGATAACGAGACGGGGGATTCTGGCGCAGCTTGTGGCCAGCTTTCGCCCTGCGCGCGCCATTATTTACGCATTCACCAATATGTCGAGCGCACGCAGAAAGATGTGGCTGGTAAGAAGTGTTGTGCCGTTTGTTCTGGATTTTTCCAGCGATCCGGAAAAAACGATTCGCATGGCTTTTGAGCGTCTCAGGGAAAGAAACCGCGTTCTCACCGGCGATCTTGTCGTTGTGGTCTCAGATGTCGCCGCCGGGGATGAGAGATTCACCAGCATACAGGTGCGCGTGATCCACTGAAGAAGAGGAAATCCACAGAAGCCGCAGAGAACACAGAGTCGGAAGGCGAAAAGGGGATGAAGTGATGGAGGAGATAATGAGATATCTGTTTTCCAAAATCCCCCCGATCTCGTCCATC